>JAWXAZ010000041.1:0-13996 GCA_034439755.1 bacterium | reverse complement strand
ATAATTCATAACTCATAATTCATAACTCATAATTCATAACTCATAATTCATAACTCATAATTCATAACTCATAACTCATAATTCATAACTCATAATTCAACTTTGAGATTTAAGAAAAAACAAAGTAGCCAAGAAAAAAAACAACTTGCAATTAATATTGACTATTAGCCAAAAAATTTTTAACTTGTGGGTAGTTTCAAAACAAAAATACATGAAAACTACAGGTAAAACAGTTAACGAAATCCTCATTAACCTTCCGCAGGACAGGGTAGAACCATTTAACAAGCTACATGATGCGATTGTAAAAAACCTGCCGAAAGGCTTTGAAGCGGCAATAAGTTATGGCGCATTAGGTTATGTTGTTCCACATACAATTTATCCTGCAGGTTACCATTGTAAACCCCTCGAGGCACTCCCATTTGCTGGAATTGCCTCGCAAAAAAATTCTATTACCTTTTACCACATGGGTATTTATTCCGACCCAAATTTGTATACCTGGTTCGTAAGCGAATATCCCAAACACTGCAAGCAAAAACTCGATATGGGTAAAAGTTGCATTCGCTTTAAAAAACTAGATGATATCCCCTACAAACTAATTGGCGAATTAATGAAAAAAATGAGTGTTAAAGAATGGATAGCCATTTATGAAAACAACTTAAAAAAATAGCCGAAGAATTAATGGAATCGTATATCCATTTTAATTATTAAATAGCCCAAAGCTATTTGATAATTTTGCTAGGGAAAATGCCGAAATAACAAAATAATAGTACAATGAGATATTTGTCGAAACTAGACTATATATTTTGCATAAATCGGTGTTAAAACTAAATTTTCGTTTGATAAAATCTAAAAATTAGGAACAAAAGGAAAAAAAACGCAATTTTTGTCACAAGCTTAATTGTAATTCAGAAAGATTGCTCAAGAAAACATTCCTAGCGTAAAGAAATCCTAGGCAAACTAAAAACGTTTCCGTAGGTAAACACCCAAACCCACTAGCCAAGGTTTTTGCTGAATCCATTGCTCGTTTTTAACCATGGAATTAAGCGAAGTTTTTACAGTTGGCATTATACCCAAATCGACCGAGCTGTTAAGCTTAAAGGCCACATTAGGCGCCAAGGTAGCAAAGAACACATTGCTAAATTCTGGGAACGAGGCTTTGTCGTTTACCACCAAAACACCAATACATCCGGGATCTGGCATATAAGCATTCACCAAGTTTAATTTGCCAAAACTGAATCCGCCCATGAGCTCAAAACTTACCCGCGATTCGGAAGGAAACTTGTAGCTTACATACAAAGGAATTTCTGTGAAACTGTATTTGTTTTCGAAAGAATTTGCGCTACCCATGATTATTGAATCTTTGGGGTTAATATAGTTATTGGTGGGCTGAACCAAAGCAGGATTGCTCTGTTTGGCTGGCATTACCGAAAAATCTACCTTTTGGGTAAAGGAAGTAATGGCAATACCGCTTGATACCATCCAATGTTTTCCTATCTGATAATTGAGTAACAATCCGCCCGAAAAATCTAGGGAAGGTGCTTCCATTTCATTGCGCAAATCCATCGATTTATCGAGGTTATTATAAGGTGTTTGGCTAGGCATACTTAGTTGCATCATGCTTTGATGAATGCCCGCGAAAGCCGTTATAGAAAAATTGGTGTACGACTCTTCTGGTGCCATGTATGCGCTGCCTCTAAAAATCTTGTTCTCCTCAAAAGAATCTTTGGGAGAAGCACTTACGCTAATCGATTCTAGGATTACTTTGGGTTCTGTTGCCGGTGTATGTTGTTTAGAAAGTACGTCTGTAGTTTTAGATTCGTTAGACGAGTTTGCGGCAGATTTAGATGCGTTATCCTTTGTGGCATTTACAATGGATGCATTATTCTTAGAGGCATTTGCTTTGGTCGCATTTGGCGAAACCGCACTTGAACTATTTAACGCAGAGTTTGGCGGCCCATCGGCTAAAAGACCCGACGCGTTTGGTTCAGACCGAACTGGCGGAATGGAATTTGAACCACCAACATTAGCTTGATTGGCAGCAGCACCCTTTCTAGATTTTGCGGCGCCTGGCGAACTTGGCTTGCTTGAGTTATTGCTTAAATCGTTTAAATCAGCGGCGCCTGGCGAACTTGGCTTGCTTGAGGTATTGCTTAAATCGTTTAAACCATTTGCAGACTTACGCGCGCTTTTAGAAGAAGTGCTTTGCAAAATAAGTTCGCTTGTTTCGTTGCTTGTGGCATTTGCCAACTTGCTTTTATTTTTAAATGACCTTGTCTTGCTTACTTTATTTGCCTTGTTGTGGGAGTTATTTACAGCATTGTTTGCAGTTTCATTATTGGCATTTATTGCAGCCTTATTGGCACTATATAAAGCGCTTTTATTTGCCTTAATGCTAGCAGAATTAACTGCATTACTTGCAGCCTTATTAGCGCTGTTTAAAGCGCTGTTATAGGTGTCGTTTGAAGCAGTATTTGACTCCTTAGCAGCAACATTTGCCTCGCTTGAACCAGCATCTTGGGCGGCAATGTTTACATTTTCTTGCCTATTGCCAATTTGATCGTTGTTGGCCAATTTAGTTGAATCCATTTGGCTGAACCAAAAGCCAGCGACAAAAGTGGCTAGTAACAGGGCAGAAACAGACCCCAACCAGAAGAAACCACGTTTGCGTTTTGCTTCTGGAAGTTGCAATTCTACCTGATCCCAAACATCTTGACGTGGGTCTACCGCATAATTTTCTAACTTATCTTGAAGGGTTGGTTCAAAAGAATCTGCATACATATTTTGCTCAATGCGATTCCACAGCGCATCCGATGGTTTCATTTCCGTGCCATCTAGTTGCGCTTTCAACTTCTCTTCAAAACTACTTTGCTTCTTCAAAAGGCTCATTTAAAATCTGATAATGTTTGGCCAACAAACCCTGCATATACTGCTTGGCACGGGAATATTGGGATTTGCTGGTTCCAACAGCGATTGATAATTTTTCGGCTATTTCCTTGTGGGTATAACCTTCGATGGCATACAGGTTAAAAATAACCCGATAGCCTTCTGGCATGTGCTGAATAAGTGCGATAATTTCTTTGGCAGAAATCTTCTCTAAAATATTATCGTTAAAAGGGGCGTCGTAATATTCTTTGTCTAAATCTTCTTGAAACTTGCGGCTGCGGTGTTTGTAATGGTTAATGGCATTAAAAACCATAATCCTTCTTACCCAACCTTCGAAGCTGCCTTCGAATTTAAATTTAGAGATTCCTTGAAAAACTTTTAAGAACCCTTCTTGCAACATATCCTCTGCCTCTGCCCTATCCTTTGCATATCGCATACATACTCCGAGCATCTTGCCTGCAAAATGCTCATACAAGCTCTTCTGGCTGGCCCTGTGGCCTTCCAAACAACCTTGAATGATTTCGGATTCTTTGTATATCATACCTTCTGCTTATTAGGGTAGTCACATTCTATGCTTGTGAGGTTGCCCCAACAAGGCAAAAATATCAGATTTTTAGCGCATTCTTGTCAAGCCCAATCCCCATATTTGGCAAAAAGGTGAAAAACTGTCAGCATTTTCTGCTTGGCACAGGTTTCGCTAAACATGGTTGTAAAGAAAAACACAATTTAAAAAAGTATATGTCAGTAACATTAAAACCAATCGCAGGCACCCAGAACAGAGTAATTGTTCAGGCCGCACCAGCAGAAGAAAAAACTGCGTCAGGAATCATTATCCCAGACACCGCTAAAGAAAAGCCTCAAAGAGGAACTGTTATTTCTGTAAGCGAAATCGACGAAAAAGGCAATAAGCCTGCAGTTAAAGCTGGCGACACCGTACTTTACGGAAAATATGCCGGTACCGAAATTAGCGTAGATGGTACAGATTATTTAATCATGCGTGAAAGTGACATTTTTGCCACTATTTAATTTCCCCTCAACAAAAAATTAATTAAAAATTATGACTAAGAAAATTTCATACAGTGTAGATGCGCGCGACGGATTAAAGCGTGGTGTTGATGCTTTGGCTAATGCCGTAAAAGTTACTTTAGGGCCAAAAGGTCGTAACGTAGTAATCGACAAAAAATTTGGTTCGCCTGCTATTACCAAAGATGGTGTTACCGTGGCCAAAGAAATTGAATTAAAAGATCCAATCGAAAACATGGGTGCTCAAATGGTGAAAGAAGTAGCTTCAAAAACTGCGGATATCGCGGGAGATGGAACTACAACAGCAACTGTATTGGCTCAGGCCATTGTAACTGCGGGTTTAAAAAACGTAGCTGCGGGTGCTAATCCAATGGATTTAAAGCGTGGTATTGACAAGGCTGTTGAAGTGGTTGTAGATAGTTTGAAAAAACAATCGCAGCAAGTGGGCGATGATAACAACAAGATTGAGCAAGTAGCAACTATTTCTGCTAACAACGACGAAGTAATTGGCAAATTAATTGCTGATGCAATGGCGAAAGTAGGTAAAGAAGGTGTTATTACTGTGGAAGAAGCAAAAGGCACCGAAACTGAAGTAAAAACAGTAGAAGGCATGCAATTCGACCGTGGTTATTTATCTCCATATTTTGTAACCAATGCAGATAAAATGGAAGTAGATATGGAATCTCCTTTTATCTTAATTTACGATAAGAAAGTGAGCAACATGAAAGAGTTGTTACCTATTCTTGAGCAAGTGGTTCAAACCGGAAAACCTTTGTTAATTATTGCCGAAGATGTAGAAGGCGAAGCCTTAGCTACCTTGGTGGTTAACAAAATTCGTGGTTCTTTAAAAATTGCTGCTGTAAAGGCTCCTGGTTTTGGCGATAGAAGAAAAGCAATGTTAGAAGATATTGCGATCTTAACTGGCGGAACTGTAATTAGCGAAGAACGTGGATTTAAATTGGAAAATGCCGATTTAACTTACTTAGGTAAGGCAGAAAAAATCACCATCGATAAAGACAATACAACCATTATTAATGGTGCTGGTGCCAAAGAAGATATTACTGGCAGAGTAAATCAAATTAAAGCACAAATAGAAAACACTACTTCTGATTACGACAAAGAAAAATTGCAAGAGCGTTTGGCTAAATTAGCTGGTGGTGTTGCGGTTCTGTATATTGGTGCTGCTTCTGAAGTTGAAATGAAAGAGAAGAAAGACCGTGTTGACGATGCATTGCATGCAACGCGTGCTGCCGTTGAAGAAGGTATTGTTGCTGGTGGTGGTGTTGCATATATCCGTACCATTGAAGCCTTAGATAAATTGAAAGGTGTAAATGAAGACGAGAATACAGGTATTGCTATTATTAAGCGCGCTATTGAAGAGCCATTGCGTCAGATTGTTGCCAATGCTGGTGGCGAAGGTAGCGTAGTAGTGAACAAGGTGCGTGAGGGTAAAGATGATTTTGGATATAATGCCCGCACAGAGGTTTACGAAAACCTAATTGCTGCTGGTGTAATTGATCCAACTAAGGTAAGTAGAGTTGCTTTGCAAAATGCAGCTTCTGTAGCGGCTATGATTTTAACTACTGAGTGTATTTTAGCTGAAGAAAAAGAAAACAACCCAGCTCCAATGGGTGGCGGAATGCCAGGTGGAATGGGCGGAATGGATTACTAGGGAAAGTTAAAGGCTGTTGGCTAAAAGCTTTTGGCCTTTGGCTGTTCGCAATCATTTAACGTATCATAAAAATCCCGGGACTTTTGTCTCGGGATTTTTTTTTGCATTTGAGCAAATCAATCTCTACTATTGTTATGTTATGGAAATCTTGGTGATACCGCATAAATATAAAAAGGTGGGATGGGTTATTTTAATCCTTTGCATTCCCTCATTATTCTTGTTTAAAAGACTTGGTATTAACCCTTATAAAACCCTTGACCTAACTTCGATGCTAGCTTTAGCAGGATATTTGATGGTTATTTTAAGCGCACAAAAGAATGAAAATGAAGCGAGCAAAATTTTAAGAACCAAGCTTTTGGCTATTTCGTTTTTAAACATTATCGTCTTCACTTTTGTAGAGAATCTATTTAACCTATTCGGACTATTTGTGGAAGAATCGGTATCCATATTTTCGAACCCAATGGGATTAATCTATTTTTCTGCGGTGATGTACTTTTTCTTTTTCATGATTTATTCAAAAGAAGGTTAAAACCGATCTAAATTCATGACTTTATTCCACGCAGATACAAAATCTCTTATGAACTTTTCGTTGCTATCTAAGCAAGCATAAACTTCTGCAATGGCACGTAATTCTAAATTAGAACCGAAGATTAAATCGGCTCTGGTGGCTGTCCATTTTACTTTTCCTGTGGCACGATCTGCACCCTCAAAAACATCGCCTGTTGCCGAAATCGCTTTCCAAGTAGTGCCTATGTTTAGCAAGTTTATAAAAAAATCGTTGCTTAAAACGCCCACGCTATTGGTTAGCACACCCTGTTTTTTGCCCTCGTAATTGGCCCCTAATACACGCATGCCACCAAGCAACACGGTCATTTCCATAGCTGTTAGCTTAAGCAATTGTGCTTTGTCTACCAATAATTTTTCGGCTGGAATATAGGCCAATTCTGCGCTTTGGTAATTTTTAAACCCATCGGCTTTTGGTTCTAACACAACAAAGGAATCTACATCGGTTTGCTCAAGGGTAGCATCTGCGCGACCAGGTGTAAAGGGAACAGAAATGCTGTGTCCGGCTTCTTTTGCGGACTTTTCTATGGCTGCACATCCACCCAAAACAATTAAATCTGCTAAGGAAACTTTTTTATTTCCAGTTTGCTCCTCGTTAAATGCCTTTTGAATATCGCTTAATTTTGCCAATACCATTTGGAGTTGTTTGGGTTGGTTAACTTCCCAATTAAGTTGTGGCGCTAAGCGAACGCGGGCCCCATTGGCACCACCTCGTTTATCGGAACCACGAAAAGTAGCAGCCGAAGCCCATGCAGTAGACACCAATTCGGAAACGGTAAATCCAGCATGAATGATTATGTTATTTAGGTTTGCAATATCAGTGGTATTGATCAATTCGTGCTTTACTTGGGGAACAGGGTCTTGCCAAATAAATTCTTCATTAGGCACTTCTGCACCCAAATAACGTGCAATAGGACCCATATCGCGGTGGGTTAGTTTGAACCAAGCCAGTGCAAAAGCCTTTTGAAATTCCTCAAAATTTTCAAAAAATCGCTTTGAAATGGATTCATAAATTGGGTCCATTTTTAAGGCCATATCGGCGGTGGTCATGATGGGAGCATGTCGCTTATTGGGATTGTGGGCATCTTCTACCAAGGTTGCGGCCGATTCCTCTGAGGGTATCCATTGGTGGGCGCCGGCCGGACTTTTAGTTAGCTTCCAATCGTATTTAAATAAGGTTTCAAAATAACCATTATCCCAAGTGGTTGGATTCGGTTTCCAAGCACCTTCAAGGCCACTGGTAATGGCATCGCTACCTTTGCCAGTTCCAAAACTATTTTTCCAACCCAAACCTTGTTCTTCAATGCTTGCACCTTCGGGTTCTCTGCCCACATGCGAAGCACTTGCGGCACCGTGTGCTTTCCCAAATGTATGTCCGCCCGCAATTAATGCCACGGTTTCTTCATCGTTCATGGCCATGCGTGCAAAGGTTTCACGAATATCTTTTGCTGAACCAAGAGGATCTGGATTACCATCTGGACCTTCTGGGTTCACATAAATCAATCCCATTTGCACGGCAGCAAGCGGATTTTCTAGTTCTCTATCGCCAGAATAGCGGCTATTTGGCTCATTGCTGGCCGCCAACCATTCCATTTCAGAACCCCAATAAACATCTTGTTCGGGTTCCCAAATATCTTCTCTACCACCTGCAAAACCGAATGTTTTGAAGCCCATAGATTCAAGGGCGCAATTGCCTGTGAGAATAATTAAATCGGCCCATGAAATTTGCTTACCATATTTTTGTTTGATGGGCCAAAGTAAAAAACGTGCTTTGTCCAAATTGCCATTGTCGGGCCAGCTATTTAATGGCGCAAATCGTTGGTTTCCGCTACCTGCACCTCCCCTACCATCCGATATGCGGTATGTACCTGCGCTGTGCCATGCCATGCGAATAAACAAAGGTCCGTAATGTCCATAATCGGCAGGCCACCAGTCTTGCGAAGTGGTCATTAAATCAAAAATATCCTTCCTAATTTCCTTTAAATCCAATTTATTAAATTCCTCGGCATAATTAAAACCCTTATCCATTGGATTAGACAGAGAAGAATGCTGACGAAGGATGTTCAAATTAAGTCTGTTGGGCCACCAATCTTTGTTGGCAGTTCCATTGCCCCCTACTGGCGTGTTTTTTTGTTTGTGGTCTACCGGACATTTATTTTCATTTAAATTGCTCATGATATTTATTTTTAAATTATAAAGCGAAAGCAGATAATACTTAAACTAAGGCATATTGGCTAAACGCGAATGAGTTATATTCTGCGGTCCAATTCTTGCCTTATTTTTAAGTAAATGATCCACTTGTTAACGGCCATAAAGCTTATTTAGCCGCCTAACGAATATACTTAAATATCATTGATTTACCTATTATTTTAAATAAAGAAAATCAAACACAATTGTTAATTGATCAGTTTGCATTATAAGCACTTTTAACGCGTAGTTTTGTTTCTTTCGTTTTGAACCAAAAAATAATTTTGTGAAAGATTTAAAAAATTTAAGAAAGGCCTTGGTAATCTTTAACAAGCAAAATAGCTAAACCATTTTAAAATACATATTTTGAGAAAACATAAAATTAAAGCAACTCACAATAGCCGTTGGTGCTAAAGCAACTCACAGTGAAGTTTTGTGGTCTTAATTACTTTATTCATTATTTAAAAATCAATTATTCCATGCATTTTCGAAATTTGATATTGATAGCAATTGGCCTGTTATATTTTTGTTCGTGTAATGAACGATATTTCCATTTATCCAAGGTAAAGGCATTGCCAAAGCGGGGCACATTTAACCTAAATTATATCAATGAATCGCCGCACTATATGTCGAACGAATTTGAAAAAAGGATTCGAAAAACCAGCATCAAAAACTTGGAGGATCAAGGTTTTAAATTTACGGAAAAGTGGCCCAATTTAACTTTTACTATTTCATTGAAAGTGGATACTGCCCTAAGCATTTCTCGCGTATTTTACGGACCAAGTCCGCTAGCAGGATATTATGATGGCTATAAAAAATACATCACGGTTCTAATTAAAATAGATAACAATAAATTGAGTAAGCAGGTTTATGAGCGCGATTTCACTGGCTACTTTTACAATAATTTTAGGCCAGATATCCATAGGACGATTTCGTTTACGAATTTTCTTTTGAATGATATTCCGGAGGTGGAGTGAGGGGGCTGGAATTTGGGGGGCATGGTTTTAGGAGTGGGGGATTTAGTTTTGGTCGATGGTCCATGGTCCAAAGCCATTTGTGGTTTTAAATGCTTTTAGCTGAGGCTAAATTTTCTATCGAAGTACAGTTATTCTGTTAAGAGAATTGGTGCTCACATAAAAAATGGTGGAGCCATTTTTGGCTACACAATTCTTGCCTCTGGCAAATGAAATTTCCGTAGAAGTTTAACCAAAGAACTCAAAGCATAAAACCACCGAAATGGGCCATGGACCATCGACAAAAGATCACCCTAAAAAAAACAACCTAACTCCACCAAACAATAACCACAGCCAACGGCCAAAAGCTAATAGCCAGCAACTTAAAGCAAAATTTCCTTACATTTGGATATGCAAAAATTTTTCAAAGGACTATTTTTAGTTATTATTGGATTGGCAATTGCCATTGAATTAACAGGCAACCACCACATTTACCGCACCTTGGCAATGACCATTTTTAGAGGACAAATGGGACCTGCCATAGACGAGCTAAACGATTTTCCCACGAGGGCAATTAAGCATTCGCAAGGCAAAGCATGGCCTATATCTCGGCGCTACGGTTTGGTTCGACCCGAACCTATATTGATACAAAAGACCTTGGAATATAAAACGACGGCATTTTTAGTAATAGAACGCGACAGCTTATTGTTTGAAGAATATTTTGATGGGTACGATGAAGGAACCCTTAGCAACTCGTTTTCTATGGCAAAAAGCTTTACGGGATTGTTGGTTGGCATGGCTATGAAAGATGGTTATTTAAAAAACTTGGATGAACCAATTGGAAATTACGTGGAAGCTTATAAAGATGAAAAATTTAAGGGAATTACCATTCGGAATTTGTTGGGAATGAGTTCGGGACTCGATTTTAAAGAAAGTTATGGGAGCATATTTGGTTGGCCAGCAAAAGCATATTATGGAACGGATGTGAACGCCACTGTCTTTGGCGCGCCAATGATTAATGAGCCGGGCAAGGTGTTTGAATACAAAGGGGGTGATACGCAATTGTTAGGCATGATGTTGGAGAAGGTTTTGGGCAAGGCAAAGGTTTCGGAATATGCTGCGGTGCTTTGGCAAAAAATAGAGGCCCAAAGTGATGCCTATTGGAGTTTGGATAAGGAAAATGGCATGGAGAAAGTGAGCTGTTGCTATTATGCCAGGGCGCGCGATTTTGCGCGATTTGGTAAGCTCATGATGCAATATGGCAATTGGAATAATGAGCAATTAATTGATAGCGCTTACATTGCTCAAAGCATCAATTTTACACCCACTCTTACCAAAGAAGGCAAACCCAATACACAATATGGGTATCAATGGTGGGTGATGAAGCACAAAAATTTAGATGTGTTTTATGCCCGGGGAATTAAAGGTCAGTATATTTTTTGTATTCCAGAAAAAAAGATGGTGGTGGTGCGTTTAGGCCACAAGCGAGCAGAGAAGGAAGGCGATGAGTTGCCTAAGGATATTTATGATTACCTCGATATGGGATTGGGAATGAGTAATTAATCTCTTACATCCACTAAATATTCTACGTTCTCTGGGGTAATTCCGTTAATTTTTACCAAGCCTTTTTTGCCTTTTCGCGTTAAGATTACGAGCCCGTCTTTATTGGTGCCAATATAATCGTAAATAGGATCTAACAAAATTTCGCCTTGCTCGTTGATTAAGCCCAAAAGTCCAATGTTTTCGACGCGTGCCAAGCCTTTTTCGAAAGGATAAACTTGATCGAATTCGGGTTTAATAACTTCCTCTCCTTGCATGTCAATAAAGCCCATTTTGCCATTTTTAATCACCTTTGCACGGCCATTTTTAAATGGGTATATCACATCGTATCCTTTCAACATTTTGCCGCCTATTTTTTTCTGGGCGAAGGTATCCGAGGAAGAAAAACAAATTATTGCTAACAGTATTAAGATTATTCTCATCACGCGGCGAATTTAATTTATTTAGCCTAAAAACAAAGTTACAAATGATAATTCAATAAATGAACTTGTATTTTTTTAATGAATGCCTACATTTATAAAAAAATAATTTATGGAATCGTTTAGGAAAAGTACCGGCTGGGCATTGGTGGTGCGCGGCATGCTATTTATGCTTTTTGGATTTTTAGTCTTGTTTATGGAGTCTAAAATGATTCAAGTTCCAATGAATTTTTTAGGCATCGTTCTATTAGGCTCTGGTGGGTTATATTTTATCCTTTCCATTATGCTGCGCAAATCGAACAAGGCTTGGTTTTACGGACTATTATGGGGGTTAATTGACCTTGCAACAGGCATATATGTGATGTTAAATATTGCCAGGGCCACAGATATTTTTACCGACATTATTGGCATTTTTGCCATAGTGATGTGTATATCAATTTTAATTTCGGCCTATTTTATTCCGGGATATAGAATTTTACTATACATCAATGCTTTGGTGAGTGGTGTTTTTGGCTTCTTAATCTTAACAAATCCTACCATTGGTCGCCTAGACTTGCTCATTGGTTTATATGGCCTATTGTTAGGAATGTTTGTGGTTTATGGTGTTTATAGCATGATTGTGTGGAAGAAAAAAGAAATCTTAGCTACTCATGAAGTGGTGGAAGAAAAAAAGGAATAATTTCTGGCAAGGACTGTACCTCTCCTACTTTTAAATTGCCTAGTTTTATATTGTCTATGCGCACGCGGATGAGCCTCAGCGTTGGGAATCCTACTGCTGCTGTCATCTTTCTTACCTGTCTAAATTTGCCTTCTCTAATGCATACCGAAATCCAGGATGCGGGTCGGTGTTTGCCTGCGCGCGAAGGCGGAATTCTTGGTTCGAACAGAGGTATTTCCACTAACTTTTTTACCAGGCAAGGTTTGGTCTGAACCAATTCCTGTTTAATGCGCAAAGTTAATCCGGCCAACATTAGCTCAATAGCCTCTTGGGTGATATCGCCATCGAGTTGCACGTAGTATTCTTTTTCAAACTTTGCCCCGTTAACATAGGCCATAAGCTTGCTGTTGGAGGTCATAAGCAACAGTCCTTCGCTGTCTTCATCGAGCCTACCAATGGGGTGAACACCCTCTGGAAAAGGGAATAAGGTGCTAAGATCTTTTTTGCTTTGTTGGTGTGGCGGTTTGTGAGTTATGCTTAAAACGCCATAGGGTTTATGCACCACAAAATGCTGATGAGGCTTCATTTTACAAGTGTTTAAGCGGAGTTAGCAAATGTTCTAACCCATTTAAACGAATCTCGTAAAGGGTTTCTAATTGCTGACCCAATTTACCTTTTGGAAAGCCATTGCGTTGAATCCATTCGAGGTAATGCACAGGCAGATTCATGAGCAGGGTACCCTTGTATTTGCCATAAGGCATTGGAGTTTGTACGATGCCTAATAAAATTTCTTGGGCGCTATATTCCATTAAAAGACAATTGTTATCGGTAAAGATTTGGTTCAAAAAAACGCGTTGGTTCAGACCGAAAAAAGCTAAATGCTCATTTCTGGAATATCGCCGTTAACAACCAAGCGACCTTCTGTTTTTTCTTTGATATAGTCTACACTCACACCTGGCGCGCGTTCTAGCAGCACAAATCCGGCTTCGGTGATATCAAAAACGCCAAGCTCTGTCACCACTTTTTTAACACAACCTAGTCCGGTAATTGGCAAGCTACATTGCTTCAATAATTTAGATTCGCCGGCCTTATTTACATGTTGCATGGCAACGATGATGTTTTTTGCCGAGGCCACTAAATCCATAGCGCCGCCCATTCCTTTCACCATTTTCCCAGGAATTTTCCAGTTGGCAATATCGCCATTATCGGCCACTTCCATGGCACCTAAAACAGTAAGGTCTACCCTACCACTTCTAATCATACCAAAGCTCATAGCCGAATCGAAAAAGCTGGAACCCTTAGTGGTAGTAACGGTTTGCTTGCCCGCATTAATTAAATCGGCATCCACTTCCTCCTCGTAGGGAAAAGGACCAATGCCCAATAAACCGTTCTCCGATTGAAGAATAACCTCCATGCCACTTGGCACGTAATTGGCCACCAGCGTAGGAATACCAATGCCTAGATTAACATAATAACCATCTTTTAATTCTTGCGCAATGCGTTTAGCGATACCAAATTTATCTAACATAATTTTTCGGTTTGAACCAAGGCAAATGTAAAGACCTTGTAATAGATTGACAAGATGAAAAATTAACTTTATGAGATGCATTTTTTTTCGCATATTTGTAGACAATAAAATTATTCATGAAAACTACCTCTATTTTGATTGTAGAAGATGATTCGATGAGCTTTGAATCATTAAAGAAAATCTTAGATAACTTGGGTTATCAAAACTTGGTTCATGCAACAAATGGCATGGATGCGCTCAATGCCATCAAGGAAAAATCCTTTGAATTGGTACTGATGGATATTGGCCTAGAAGGGAAATTAGATGGCATTGATACTTCCGAATTAATGGATGGGAAGGCTCGGGTTATTTTCACGTCTGGAAACCACAAGGATGGCGCTACTTTTAGCAGAATTGGCAAGGCAAAAAGTTATGGCTTTATTAGCAAACCTTTTACCAGTCAGTTGGTGAAGGAAGCAATTGAAAATGCATTGAAATAGTTGGGCTTTGGTCTTTGGGAGTTGGTCTTTGGGTTTTGGGTTTTGGGTTTTGGGTTTTGGGTTTTGGGTT
>JAWXAZ010000040.1:0-18719 GCA_034439755.1 bacterium | reverse complement strand
TTCTTTGATTACCTTAACAATCATGGAAATTGTTTTAGGAATTGACAATGTAATTTTCATTTCATTGGTTACTTCAAAGTTGCCAAAACACGAACAAAATAAAGCAAGAAAATTGGGTTTATTCTTTGCTTTATTTATTAGAATTATCTTGCTCGGTTTTATTAGCTATATCGTTCACCAACTTAAAAATCCAATTTTTTATCTGTTAGATCATGGGATTAGCTGGAGAGACATAATCTTATTATTAGGTGGTATGTTCTTACTTTATAAAAGCACCTTGGAGATTGTAGAGCTTTTGGAAGAAGGGGGAACAGAATCAAAAGCAAATGGAAACGTAAAGTTTTGGAATGTAGTAATGATGGTAATTTTGATTGATATCGTTTTTTCTTTTGATTCAATTATTACCGCTGTAGGGTTGGCTCAGCATTTACCCATTATGGTATTGGCTGTGGTTATTTCAATGATTATTATGTTGTTTTTTTCCTCTGCGATATCCAATTTTATAAATCAACATCCGAGCATTAAATTATTGGCATTAGCATTCTTGTTAGTAATTGGTGTAATGCTCCTCATAGAGGGCTGGAGTCACGAAATTGCAGAACAATATAACCTCAAAGGATTTGTTTATTTTGCCATGGCATTTTCTATTATGGTTGAGTTGCTTAACATGAAAATGCGTAAAAAACGTCCAGACGAATCCCCCGTAGAATTAAAGGATATTTATAAATAGCATGATTCAGGCTAAGGTAAAATTTGAGAATTGGGGATTAATTAATTACCAAAAAGCGTGGGATCAGCAAGAGGAAATTTTTAAGAAATGTGTAGACCACAAATTTGCCCTTAGAACAGGAGATTTAACCAGTTCTGAACCCTTGGCCAATACCCTTATTTTTTGCGAACACCCACATGTTTATACGCTTGGTAAAAGTGGTAAAAAAGAAAATTTATTGTTAAACGAAGAAGGACTAAAACGTGTAAACGCAGCTTATTACCCTATTAATAGAGGAGGAGATATAACCTATCATGGTCCGGGCCAATTGGTAGGTTATCCCATTTTTGACCTAGAACAATTCTTTGCCGATATTCATAAGTACCTGCGCTATCTTGAGGAAGCTGTTATTTTGACTTTAGCAGAATATGGAATTATTGGCGATAGATATGAAGGTTATACTGGCGTATGGTTAGACCCTGATAAACCCAATGCGCGAAAAATTTGTGCCATGGGCGTGCGCTGCAGTCGTTGGATTACCATGCATGGCTTCGCTTTCAATATTAACTCAGATTTAAATTATTTCAAAAACATCATCCCTTGCGGAATCGACGATAAAGATGTAACAAGCATGGAACGCGAGTTAGGGCATCCCATTAATTTTGAAGAAGTTTCTACCAAATTGAAATCCAATATTGCCAAGCAGTTTCAATTTATTTATGCTTAATTACCGCTCAATAATTAGTTTATTTACCACGGTTCCTTGCTCGGTGGATAATTGATATAGGTAAACGCCATTTTTCAAAAAGTTGGTATCCACAGAAATTTCATGCTTTCCTCTGCCGTATTCTCCCTGCGCAAGCGCGCTGATGAGCTTTCCATTTAAGTCCAATAAGCTAATTTGAACCATTCCTCCAAACGTGGTAAATTGAATGGTGGTTTGCTCCTTGGCAGGGTTAGGGTAATTTGTTAAAATATTGGCACCTGCTATTTCGGTCTGAACCAACCCTGTTGCGTTCGAATTAATAAAAGGTAAACTAGGAAAAGTACTGTATAAAACGCCAGCCATATCTTGGTTGCTCAACCCAAACCAATCCTTTAAAATTGTAGCATAAATAGACCTAAAATCATATTGCATTGCCACATTGTCTCCCGAACTAGGGTTAGAAGGAATAACCGGATTATTGCCATAGATACCGCCATTCACTTTGGTCCCAAAAACAAACATCGGCGCAGCTGCGCCATGGTCGGTACCCAAACTGTCATTGCTCATTATCCTTCTTCCAAATTCAGAAAAAGTCATACCCAAAACCCTATCATTTACCTTCAATAACTTTAGATCATCTTGAAAGGCATTAACGGCCTCAGAAATTTTACCTAGCAGCACAGCATGCACACCTGTCTCTGTTCCCCCCGTATTTGCTACCTGCGAAGAGTGTGTGTCGAACCCACCCAAACTTACCATATACACCTTGGTTTTTAAACCCCCAGCCACCAACCTAGCCACAATTTTAAGTTGGTCGGCCAAAGTATTTACTCCCTTAGTGGGATATAAACTAGAGAGGTTATTTGCCTTATCTGCCGCTGCTTTTATGGTTCCAGAATATTGTTGTGTTTGCTGCGCCACCAATCGTATAAAAGTAAGCTCATGCCCCATAGGCGTATTGGGCGCTGAATCTACCGTTCCATTTACAAAATTGTAAAAATTGGTGGGATCGGTTATACTCATTCCAAAACTCATCTCCAACCCTTGCAAGGCAGGCGAAATTAAGGCCCCAATTTGAATTGCCGGTGGGTCTGGAAATGTTGCACTTGGATATCCTGTAGGGTAGTTTGGATACTGCGTATCCAAGTACCTTCCCATCCAACCTGTATCCTCATACTTGTTGCTATCACTGGCAGTTAGCCAAATATCGGTGGACCTAAAATGAGAGAAATCTTGGTTAGGATAGCCCACACTTTGAATGATACTTACGGCACCTGCATCATACAAATTTCGCATGTGCGGCATGGCAGGATGCAGTCCTGTTTTCTGAGTTCCAGCGAGTGGCAATACCTTCGATTCGGCAAGCGCAATATTGCTCCTTGCAGCCATTAAATTGCTATACTGATCCAATGGAATTACCGTGTTTAATCCGTCATTTCCCCCATTTAATTGTATAAGCACCAAAACCCTATCCTCATTACCAGCCTTGCTCAAATATCCAATCAAAGGGGAATCTGCAATGGCCTGCAACGAAAATCCATTCATTAACACTGGCAATATGCCTGCAGTTACCGTTTTTCCAATAAATTCTTTTCTTTTCATCTTCTGTTTTATTAGCATAATTGGTATTCGGCCTGACCCAATACATATTTCAACAAGGCCTGAAGTCTAGTATTTACTGCAGCCTTATTAGCTACATTATTGGTATCGGCGATATACGCATTCCAAGCATCGGTCCAGTAATAATCCGATGCTTGCCCACTCAATAAAAAGCTGTTCTTCATAAAGGTTTTTGTAGTAGCTGAAATTGGCATGGGATACAAAACCAATAATATTTGGTCTAACAATAAATTGGGATTTTCGGGGCTCGTAAATTGATTTGCAAAGGCGATGCAGTCTATGATGAGTTTGTATCCATTTCTGGTAAAGCCATAATATACTAAAAGGTCGCATACCGAATTTCGTTTAGGCAAGGAATCAGAATTAATCCACAGTTCATAAAATTGCGGGTCTTCATAATATGCTGGCCATCCGGCTACATTTGGGGGGTCGCCTAAATCCTGACTTAACACTATGGCATATTGTTGAATGGTTTGCCAATGACCATAACTTTGTTGCACATTGCTTTCGCTTGGAAAGCTTATATTTGTTTGACGTGCAAGTCCAACAAGGTGATCGAGTGGGGGCTTAATCATGCAGGCGAAATTTAATATGTCAAAGAAGTGTTCACTCTTAAGTAGCGTTTCAATAACAGGCTTTATTTCATAATTGTTGTTGATGAAAACAGTTGCCAACGGAGCAATTACATTTGTCTCTACACTTTCATCTATTACATAATAAACAAAATATCGATAGAGTTTTCGGCAGATATATTTTGCAACCTCTTGTTGCGCAAATATCATGGTCAAGAGGTCGTTTAATTCATCGATACCCGCATTGGTGTTGGTTCGGCCAGTAATAACTGTATTGTTGTAAAAGGCAGAAAATGTTTTGTTAGAGGTATCATGTTTGGTGAGATCAAACAGCGATGAAATTGTGGTGCGATTGATGCGCCAGCCTGTTAATATTTTGGCTACTTGTTTAACATCCTCTTCGGTATAATGATTAGGTAAATCTTTTCCTACTGTAAAGAGTTCTTGCAGCTCGCGAGCATAGTTTTCGTCTGGTGCTGTTTTGGTATTTTTATCCCCATTTAAATAAATCAACATGGCAGGATCCATGGTAATTTGTTTAACCAATTCTTTAAAATTACCCAAACACATGCTGCGCAAAAGGGCGTGGTGCTTATACGAAAAGCGAGATTCTTGAACGGTGAAGCATTCTGTGGCAAAATGATGGTGCCAAAACAGGGTCATTTTTTCTCTGATACTTCTATCTTGGTTCAACAATAAACCTGCCCACCAATATTTTAAGGATTGAATTCTGGGTCCATTGAGTGTTGGACTTTGAGGCGCATTAATCCAAGTTGAACCAATAGGAACATTGGGATCTGGCAAGGCCAGGTTATAGCTATAATGATTAAGCGGAGGCAAAGGCGGATTAGTAGGCAAGGTTAATAGAATATCGATGCTTTCTGATAAGGTCTTGTTTTTAAAAAAATCTAAGTCCGATTTCTTTACACCAAATAGCGTTCTTCTTAATAGGTGAAGTATTTGGTCGTTGCCCCAAGTGCCTTGGTATAGGCCTATTCCGGTGGAGGTTTTTTGCAAGTGCCTGGGCAGGTATTTGTTAGAAGGATCCTTATAAGGATTTGTGTCCTGGGGCAATTCGTGGTTACCAGAAAGGCTTAAAAAATCACGTCTATTTGTCTTTGCCATATAAATGTTTTTTCAATAGATAAAAATAAAACAAAAAAGTTTAATATCAACTTAAAAATTTCCTTATTAAAATTAAACTAATCTAAAGAACAATTTAATTTTAGCTTGGTAAATGACCAACAACTAGATGTTTAGGTGAAATATTTTTGGACTATTAAATATTGCGAATTGGTATAATAATGCGTTCCTATTTTGAGATTAGGGCACGAATTCATAGGTTTGAAGGATGGAAAAGATTCTGAATTATATCAATGGGGAATTAGTTGCACCTTTAAATGAGGCATACTTAGATAATGTGGACCCATCAACGGCAGAGGTCTATAGTCTTTGTCCGGATAGCACTTCAGAAGATGTGGAACTGGCCTATCAAGCCGCCGAGGCGGCTTTTCCATCATGGAGTGGGCTGTCTGCCAATGATCGCAGCAAAATCTTATTGCGAGTGGCAAACTTAATTGAAAAAAATACCCATGAATTGGCTTTGGCCGAGAGCATAGACCAAGGCAAGCCTTTGTGGTTAGCCAAAAACGGCGAGATTCCAAGGGCGCAGGCAAACATGCATTTTTTTGCAACCGCCATTGAACACTTTGCTTCCGAAGCACATCCAATGGGTAACCATGCAATTAATTATACATTAAGGACGCCTATTGGTGTGGTGGCTTGTATTAGTCCGTGGAATTTGCCTTTATATTTATTTACGTGGAAAATAGCTCCAGCTTTGGCGGCAGGAAATACAGTGGTTGCCAAGCCTTCTGAAATTACGCCCATGACAGCGTTTTTATTTAGTAAGTTATGCATGGAGGCAGGTTTACCAAAAGGAGTTTTGAATATTGTTCATGGCCTCGGACCAAAAGTTGGTTCAGCCATGGTGTCTCATGAAAAAATTTCGGTGATATCTTTTACGGGCGGCACAAAAACAGGGGCAGAAATTGCGCGTGTGGCGGCTCCTATGTTTAAAAAATTGTCTTTAGAATTGGGGGGTAAAAATCCCAGCATCATCTTTGCCGATTGTGATTTTGAAAAGACGGTAAAGGAGAGTGTGCGCGCTAGTTTCACCAACCAAGGTGAAATTTGTTTATGCGGTTCACGCTTGTATATTGAGCAACCAATTTACGAAAAGTTTAAGGCCGCTTTTGTAGAACAAGTGAAGAAACTTAAAATTGGTGATCCCTTGTTAAACGAGACCAAAGTAGGCGCCATTGCCAGCAAAGTGCATTTTGATAAAGTGCTGGGCTATGTAGACTTAGCCATAAAAGAGGGAGGCACAATTTTAACAGGAGGAAAGTCATTTAAACCAGAAGGCAGGTGTGCCAAAGGGTATTTTATTGAGCCAACTATTATTGAAGGTTTAGGCCATTTATGCCGAACCAACCAAGAAGAGATTTTTGGACCTGTGGTTACCATTCAGCCATTCGATACCGAAGAAGAGGTGTTGGAAATGGCAAATAGCACAACTTATGGTTTAGCTTGTACGGTTTGGACAGAAAATTTAACCAAGGCACACCGTGTGGCAGGTGCCATAAAAAGTGGCATTGTTTGGGTAAATTGTTGGTTGCTGCGCGATTTACGCACGCCATTTGGTGGCATGAAACAAAGTGGCGTAGGAAGAGAAGGCGGATGGGAAGCTTTGCGCTTCTTTACCGAGGCCAAAAATGTGTGTATTAAGTTGAGTTAATTGCAGCATTAATGCTGCAATGGACGCTTTTTAATTATGCCGCCAATGGTATCTTTAACGCTGCTCATAACCATAAATGCATCTGGTTCAATTTTTTCTATTTCAGTTTTAAGTTTGTTTAATTCTAAGCGGGTTATAACGGTATAAATAATGTCTATATCGCTGGTTTTTTCGCTTGCGCCAAAGCCACGTTTTCCTTTGTAAATGGTAACTCCATGGCCCATTACCTCTATAATCATTTTTCGTATTTCTTCGTTTTGAGCCGAAATAATGGTTACGCCAATATATTCCTCAATACCTTCTACGATAAAATCGAGCGTCTTGGAAGCAGATAGGTAGGTAATCATCGAAAACATGGCAATTTCAACCGAGATTAAATAAGCCGCCGCAGCAAAAATAAATACGTTGATGGCAATGATAATATCGCCAATTGTGACACCAAATTTTCTGCTTAAAAAAATCGCTAAAACCTCTGTGCCATCAATAACCGCGCCTCCTCTAATGGATAAACCTATACCAGCTCCCAAGAAAAATCCGCCAAAAACCGCCACCAAAATATTGTCGTTGGTTACGTTTGGAAAGTCAACAGTGGCTACACACAGCGCCAAGCCACCAATGGCAAGTATTGTTTTTATGGCAAATGCTTTGCCTACAATTTTATATCCCAGAACAACAAAAGGAATATTGATGCCAATAATTAATTGGTATAATGGGATATTGGTAAGTTCTGAAATAAGCAGTGAAATACCTGTGGCCCCGCCATCAATAAAGTGGTTGTTAAGCAAGAATCCTTTGAACCCAAAAGAAGCAGAAAAAATACCTGCTGTTATTAAGGACCAAATCTTTTACATATCTTTTGATTAGGATGAGAAACTCGCGGTAACCTTTTGCCAATTGGTAACTCGAAAAAATACGGCCTTCTCCTTTAATTTTGGTTGGTGCATTTAAAGTGGTGTTAATGACAATGGTTTTTATAAATTTCTTCATTTTAGTTAATTTGTGCTTGCTCAAGAAATGAACGCAAATTTGGTATAATTAAATATATGTTCTCAAAATACGCAACTATTTCTATATTCGTCGAAAATATAATTAAGATGAACCAAGATCAAAATCAAAACCAATTACAGATAGAATTGAGCGAAGAAATGGCAGAAGGAATATACTCTAATTTGGCCATTATTACCCATTCAAATAGCGAGTTTGTAATCGACTTTGTTAGGGTAATGCCTGGTGTACCAAAAGCTAAAGTTAAGTCAAGAATTGTGTTAACTCCAGATCATGCCAAACGTTTGCTTATGGCGCTTAACGACAATATCAATAAGTTTGAAGATATGAATGGCAATATTGCCGTAAACGATTCTACGCCTCCGTTTCCTATGAACTTTGGTGGCCCAACAGGGGAAGCTTAATCGGGTTTTTGATTGTTGAAATAAAATTGGTTCAAAACGATTTGAAATAAAAATTGGTTCAAAACGAAAAAATTTCTAAAACCTTCCTAAAAGTTTGATTTAAAAATTCTAACCGCAATACTGATTAGTACTATTCCAAAGAATTTACGAACCAAGCTTAAACCAGAATCGCCTAATTTTCTTTCAATCCAACCAGAGGATTGAAGTACAATAAAAACAAAAATTAGGTTCACTAAAATACCCATTAGGATGTTTGGAATGGAATATACTGCCCGCATACTTATAATGGTGGTAAGTGTTCCTGAGCCAGCTATTATTGGAAATGCAATTGGAATTACGCTGCCTGTTTTGGCATTTGGGTCGTTTTTTAACAACTCAATTCCTAAAATCATTTCCATGCCAATGATAAAAATGACAATTGAGCCCGCAATGGCAAAAGAAGGTAAATCTACGCCAAAAAGTGCTAGAAATTTTTCTCCTATAAACAAGAAAACCACCATGAGAGCGCCTGCAGCAAGGGTTGCTTTGCCGCTATCTAAATGGTTTTGTCTCTTTTTTATACTAATAATAATTGGCAAAGAGCCAATGATATCGATGATGGCAAAAAGGGTTAGTGAAATAGTTGTGATGTCTTGAATTGATAGCATGCTGCAAAGATAGCTTTGAACTATGTTAAAATATTAATATTTTGCAGCCGTGAGATTTTTAAAGATAATATTATTTAACGTCGTGCTTATAGGCGTGATCCTCTATTTATTGGTGTGGTTAGCCTCCCAAGCGCTAAGCGTTTATACCCGTCATGGGCAGTCACTTACGCTTCCAAACTTAAAAGGGTTGAAAATGGAAGATGTGGAAGGACTCTTGGCCCAAAAGAAGTTGAGATATGTAATTACCGATACTGTTTTTGTAGATAAAATGCCCAAATCGGCTGTTGTTGAGCAGAACCCAGCCCCAAATTCTAAAGTTAAGGAAGGCCGAATTATTTATTTAAGCATCAATTCGGATGCAAGTGCCACTGTGTTGATGCCTAATTTAATTAACAGTTCCTTGAGGTATGCCGAAACAGTTTTAAATGGAATGGGTTTGCTAGTTGGTACCGTTACCTATCAACCAGATATTGCACAGAATGCGGTTTTGGATCAGCTATGGAAAGGCCAAAGCATGCAACCTGGAATAAAATTGCCTAAAGGCGCATCCATTGATTTAATTGTAGGGGATGGCAGCGCCGGTTCATTAATTGCTCTTCCTAATTTAAAAGGCCTTACGCTTAATGATGCAACAAATGTGTTAAGATCATCGTTATTGCAGCTGGGCACTGTTGTTTATGAGGGATCAATTAAGGACAGTTCTCGCGCTGTAATTCAAAGGCAAAACCCGCCATTTATGGAAGGTGGAACCATCAAAGGCGGCGAATTTGTTGACTTATTTCTATCGGCACCATAATAAATGATTTTAAGATTTACCAAACTTATACTCTGCATTTCAATTTTTTTAAGGCTCGCACATGCCCAAGAAATTGTTACGCCATTAGGCTCAAATTTTTTGCTTAAAAATGAGACTTTCATAGCATCCAAGAACCTAAATAAGGGCAATTCCATTGCGTATCCTGTGGTAGATTTTTTTACCAAAGAAGGCAAGCCAAACCCTTTATTTTGGGAGAAAAATTCTTGTGAGATCCTTGGCGGTAAGCTGGTCTTTAATGCCTTAGATAGCCTTGGCACTGTGTATCAAACTCTGGGTAAAATAGACGAACTTCGGTTAAATACAGGCACCTTACCAGATATTGGAAGACCTGCCTTTTTAAGCTTTACCCTCTACAATGGCAGCACTTCTGATGTTAACGATTCGTTCGATGTTTTTGTGAAAAATCAACAAAATGAGTGGCAGTTAATCTGGCATAGTACCGCTGGTCTGAACCAAAATCAAGAAGTGGTTTTAACCTTGCCTTACAACCTAATTTCTACTACCCAATTTTCGGCCAAGTTTGTGGCCTATTCTGCCAACTTATTGGCCAGCAATACCTCGGTTTTTGAAATGGCTAATCTGGTGGTTTCTCATAAATGGCCCTTCCCTTTTTACAACCACCTAAGAGAATATAGTTACCCAGATTCAACTCCCAATTGGAACTATTATGCTGCTTCCAATGTGAAACTGGTTTCGGGTGAATTGAATGTTTATCCCTATGGAAATTGTGCTTTTTTGGATGTGTTAGATGCCAACCAATCTGTATACCGCAATGCCAACAATTCCTATGGTGGGGCAGATACTTTTTTTACCCATCCATTTGACGTATCCTCTTTTGCCGAGTCAGATTCTATCCTATATTCTTTTGCGTTAAAATCATTTTTGAACAACCAAATTGGCGATTCTTTAATAGTAGAGTTTAAAAACAATTTGGGTATTTGGGTAAGGGTTTTGTCACTTCATGGCGGATTGGCCAAACAATTCACAAACTTTAATTTTTTAATTAATTCGGGTCGGTTCAGACATGCAAATTTTCAATCTAGGTTTGTGTTTAAAACCAATGCCAGTGCAGGAAATGTTGCGCATTGGCTCTTGAGTGGTTTTAAAGTGGTTAAGCGCATTCCATTGCCGTTTTTTGACGACTTTTCTAATTCAAGAATTCAGGTGAGTAGCGACCGCTGGATAGAGAAGCAAGTTTATGTAAACAATGATTTTCCGTTTCAAAATCCGAGCATCAATGTAGCCACCTTCGATGGATTGGATCAGTATGGAAATGCCTATTCCAAATTTCCAATTAAAGGAACCTGCGACGTGTTAACTTCGCATTCAATGAACTTAAAAGGACTTACCGTTGCCGATTCAGTTATCTTTAGTTTTTATTATCAATATGAGCCGCAAGGAACAACCAATCAGATTTATCCCGACGATTCGCTTATTTTAGAATTTAGAAGTTCTGCTTTTGATAAAGATTCATTTGCGGTGATTAAAATGTTTGCTGCCGATGACTCTTTGCTGTTTAAATTTACCTTTTACGAAGTTGCCATTACCAACCCCAAATTATTGCATGACGACTTTCAAATAAGAATTAGAAATAGGGGAAGTTTAACCGGTAATTTGAGTCAGTGGCATGTTGATTATATTCGGTTCAATAAAGGTCGAAAATTCAATGATCCGATTAAAGACCTTGCCCTAAGTAATACGCCCAGTATATTGTTAGGAGCTTATACCAGTTTGCCTTGGTATCAATATAATGCCAACAAAGGAAATTATGGTTCACCCATTCAAAACTTGCGCTTGGTTAACCACGATAACCAGGCCTATGCGGTAGATTATTTTAGGTCTATCATTAAACCAGAAGGCGATACATTAGATAAGTTTAACAATATTTTGCCTACCATTTTGCCTCGCCAGGATTCGGCTGTAGTGATTAATAAACCATTTAATTTTGCCACAGCTGTGCAAGCCGATAGTTTGGTTTTTCAAACAAAATATAAAATTAAAATTAGTGGTAACCAAAACGATAATGTTACTGGCAATGATACTTTTGCAGTACCTACCATTTTTAGCAATTATTATGCATACGATGATGGAACCGCCGAGGGTGGTTATGGGGTTCAATATAAACTCAATGTTGGAGCAAATTTAAAGTATAAATTAGAAGTGCCCGATTCGGTGGTAGGAGTGTATATTTTCTTTAATCAATCAGAAAAAGATGTGAGTACACAGCGGTTCAATATTAAGATTTGGAAAACCATTTCGCCTTTATTTGAGCCAGCCACTTCGGATGTTGTTTTATATAACCAAGAGGTGATAAAACCCACTTATACCAATGTGATAAACGGATTTACCAGTTACCGTTTTGTAGAGCCTATTCCTGTTACTGATTCGTTTTATATTGGCTGGGATCAAACCAGTTCTTACGTATTAAATGTAGGTTTAGATAAAAATTATTATTTTGGTGTTAACCCAAATATGCATTATAAAATGGATAGCAGGTGGTACCCATCAGAAATAATGGGAGCCCTTATGATAAGGCCAATTATGTCGAAATTTTTAGGAGCTGCAACAGGTCTGTCTGAACCAAATTTTGATAGGGAGGTATTGGCCTTTGATTTGTTTCCTAACCCAGCAAAAGAGTTTGTAAAAGTGAATTTGCCGCACAGCGAAGATTACCACATTCAACTGTTTGATCTGATGGGTAAGAATTTAGGATTGCTGCCTGCAATTAATGGTGAAATAAAATTACCTCAGGTGGTAGACGGAATTTATTTGATGAGTTTTGTAAATAAATTCAACGGACAAAAAATTGTAAAGAAAATTATAATAAATAATTAGATAAATATGGTTGATATTACGGTGCAGGAGTTACACGAGCGCATGCAAAAAGGAGAGAAGTTGAATATTATTGATGTGAGGGAAGTTTACGAGTACGAAGAGTTTAATATTGGCGCACAACTTATTCCGCTTGGCCAATTGCCAGGAATGTTAGCAGAATTGGCCGATCTTAAAAATGAAGAAATCATTGTTCATTGCAGAAGTGGCGCACGAAGCAACAATGCCAAAATGTATATGATGAGTGAGGGTTTTGTAAATGTACGCAACCTCCTGGGCGGCATGATGGCCTGGAATTCTGAAATTCACGAATAAGAAAACTGGATTGAGAAGGGTAGTTTCTATTCAGTTTTTTATTGGGCTGTTGTTGATAGCTTTTTCTAATTTATTTTGCAATAGCGCCAATAAGGATTCAGAGGAATCCTCCTATTTAAATCACCACGATACGGTAAGTTATGTGGGAAAGGAAGCATGCAAGAATTGCCATCTAGGCATATACGAGAGCTTTGTGCAAACCGGTATGGGACAATCTTTTGGCAAGGCTACCAAAGCCAAATCTGCTGCTAATTTTACCAATCATAAACCCGTTTACGATTCCATCCTTAATTTATATTATTACCCCAAGTGGATTGGCGATACTTTGTTTGTATTAGAGTTTCGTTTAAGGGGTCGAGATACCATTCATAAGCGAATTGAAAGAGTAGATTATATAATTGGTTCAGGCCAACATACCAACTCTCATTTAACGAACCTGAATGGTTTTATATATCAATTGCCTCTTACTTGGTATTCGCAAAAGAAGCAATGGGATTTGCCGCCTGGTTTTGAAAAGGGACGAAATGTGCGCTTCTCTCGTGCCATTGAAATGGAATGCATGAGTTGTCACAATGCCATGCCCGAAATAGCGCCGGGGTCTGAAAATAAATTTCTTAAAATACCCGAAGGCATTGATTGCGAAAGGTGTCATGGTCCGGGCGAATTGCATGTTTTTGAAAAAGCACAGGGTAAAATAGTGGATACGGCCACGCAAATTGATTATACCATTGTTAACCCAAAAAAGTTGAGTTGGGAGCGACAAATAGATGTTTGTCAGCGTTGTCATTTGCAAGGAAATGCAGTGTTGCAACCCGGAAAAAGTTTTGCTGATTTTAGGCCGGGAATGAATTTGGGCGATTATGTGCAGGTTTTTATGCCAAAATTTGTTGGAAGAGATGATGAGTTTATAATGGCTTCTCATGCGCAAAGGCTTCAACAAAGCAAATGTTTTATTGCCTCCAATAAAGCCAATGCTAAGGTTAATTCGAAAGGTTTTGCCAGCATGAGTTTAACCTGCATTACTTGTCACAACCCACATGTGAGTGTGAAGGTAACAGGTAAACAGATTTTTAACAATGCTTGTTTAAAATGTCACCAAACAGATGCGTGCAAGGAAGAACCTGCGCAAAGAAACGCTGTTTCTGATAATTGTGTTTCTTGTCACATGCCGCAGAGTGGTTCGGTTGATATTCCCCATGTAAGTGTGCACGACCATAAAATTAAAATACCTGTTAAGAAAGAAAGATTATCAGAAATTAAGCAGTTTGCTGGAATTTATTGTGTTAATACCAATGCTACCAATTCGATAACCTTAGCCAAGGCAAATTTGAATTATGTAGAGAAGTTTGAAGGCGATTTAAGCTCTTTGGATTCAGCCAAATTTTGGATTCAAGATATAGGTGATTTGGCAAAACAACATGCCTTATTGATACATTATTGGTATTTAAAAAATGCTTGGTCTAAAATAGCGGAATTGGCAAAAGAATTTGATTTGTCTATTGAGCAAGATGCTTGGCTATGCTATAGAATTGGTCAGGCTTACCAAAATTTGGGTGAACTAATGTTAGCCGAAACAGCGTTTAAAAGAGCGGTAAAAATTGCACCCGAAAATTTAGCCTTACTAAACAAGCTTGCAGTGGTAAAATTGCAAGATCAAGAATATGACAAAGCCATTGAACTTTTTCAATTAAGCCTTTCTAAACAAAGTAAACAACCCGAGGTTTTAGTCAACCTAGGATTTGCTTTGGCTAATAGTGAGCAAATTGGAAAGGCATTGGCATGTTATACCGATGCGCTCAAATTAGATCCAGATTATCAGCAAGCATTGTTAAATAGGGCTGCTTTGTTTATGTTAAATAAGGACAATGCTTCGGCAATACGAGATTTAAAACAAATCTTGGTGTTGAATCCCAATCAAATAGATGTGAAACAACTATTGAAATCTTTACAATAAAGAAAATGAGGATAAACTCTATTTGTAATTTAATGTAAAAATTTGATATTCGTTTTTATAAAATATGACCAAATCTGATTCATACATAAATTCGAAGGGGAAAGTTGTTAGAAAGAGTAACCTTTTTTTATTGGCAATTTTGTTGCTATTAATTTTGGCAATTCTAAAAATTTTATCTGATGTTTTTGTTTCAAATGTGACGCTAAAATATGCGCCAGAAAAAGCCTACTTGTATGTGTCAAAAGACCATTCTTTAAACAAGTTAATTTACCAATTAGAAAAGGGTTATTATTTAGAGAACATCGAATCATTTAAGCGCCTTTCCAAACTCGTTAAGCTTCAAAATAGAATGAAAGAGGGTAGGTATTCTCTTAAGAAAGGCATGAGCAATTTCGACCTTATTAAACTATTAGTGAATGGCCGACAAGAGCCGCTCGACTTGGTGTTTAAGTATGCAGAACGTGTAGAAGATTTAAGTGGTTTTTTTAGCAGACAACTTGAAGTTGATAGCAGTGTTTTATTGGCTGTATTAAGTGATACCAGCATTATTGGTCCCTTGGGTTTTGAACCAAAAACCATCGTATCTATGTTTATTCCCAATACCTATAATTTTTATTGGAATACCAATGCGTATGAGTTGGTGAATAGGATGCACAATGAGTACCTCAAATTTTGGAATGCAGAAAGAATTAAAAAGGCCATGGACTTGAGATTGAGCCAAATTCAGGTAAGCATATTGGCCTCCATTGTTCAAAAGGAGAGCAACAAAAATGACGAAATGCCAGTTATTGCTGGCGTTTATTTAAACCGCATCAAGTTAAATATGCCTCTTCAGGCCGATCCAACCATTATTTTTGCTTGGAACGATAAAGAGATAAGACGCGTTACAAGTTTCCATACTGCCATACCATCGCCTTATAACACTTATACCCAATTGGGATTGCCACCAGGTCCAATTTGTGTGCCTTCCATGCAAGCTATCGATGCGGTTCTTAATGTTTCTAAGCACAATTATTTGTACTTCTGCGCAAGAGAAGATTTTAGCGGGTACCATTCCTTTGCTAAATCGTTTGAACAACATCAGCAAAATGCAACTCGCTATCAGCGAGCATTAAACAGCAGAAAAGTTCATTAAAATGCTCGAAAGCTTGTTTCCTATTTTTCATTTATCGTATATTTGCGATATACATATTTAAATAAATGTCGGTAAATAAGAAATCACTTTTTGAAGCAGAGGATATTGTATTAGCAGATTTTGCCAAAGCTTTGGGGCACCCTGCGCGAATTGCCATATTAAAAGAATTGGCAAAACGCAAGGAGTGCATTTGTGGCGAGATAGTGGAGGTATTGCCCCTGGCGCAATCTACCGTTTCGCAGCATTTGCAGGAATTAAAAAAAGTAGGTTTGGTTAGAGGAACCATTTCTGGGGTAAAATCATGTTATTGCATTAATTGGGAAAACTTCGAAAAAATGGTGAATTTACTCAATTTGGCAATGGGTGAAATAACCAAGCAAAAATTAGAAGATTCGTGTTGTTAAAATATAAAAAAAATGAAAACAGAACTTGAATTAAAAGAAATGGTGAAAGAGAAGTATGCTCAAATTGCCTTACAAGAAAAAGAATCGAACATGAGTTCTTGCTGTGGCAGTGGACCATGTTCTACCGAAGTTTATAATATCATGAGTGAGGATTATTCTATGTTAGATGGGTATAATGCCGATGCCGATTTAGGCTTAGGCTGTGGCTTGCCAACAGAATTTGCCTTACTGGCTCCCAAACAAACAGTGGTTGATTTAGGAAGTGGAGTTGGCAACGATTGCTTTATTGCCAGAAAAATTGTGGGTGAATTAGGCAAGGTTATTGGTATTGATTTTACGCCAGAAATGATTGAAAAAGCCAGACAAAATGCAGATAAATTGGGATTCAACAATGTTGAATTTAGACAAGGTGATATTGAAAATATGCCCATCGCTGCAAACCGCGCAGATGTGGTGGTAAGCAATTGCGTTTTGAACCTAGTTCCAAATAAAAGGGCCGTAATCAAAGATATTTTTAGGGTGTTAAAACCGGGTGGACATTTCAGTATTTCAGACATAGTTCTAAAGGGATTATTGCCAATAGAATTACAAAATGCTGCCGAAATGTATGCTGGTTGTATATCTGGCGCTATTCAAAAGGCCGATTATTTGAATTATATACAAGAGGCAGGTTTTACTCAAATTAAAGTTCAAAAAGAAAAAGCCATTGTGGTTCCAACAGACATACTACAAAAATATTTGGATGGAACCGAATTAGAAAAATTTTTACATGGAGAAACTGGTATCTATAGCGTAACAGTTTATGCCCAAAAGCCTGCAGCTTGCGGTGAGCCCGAAGGGAACTGCTGCTAATTTTTAAATTTAATGGCAACAAAGAAGTTGAGTTTTTTGGATAGGTATTTAACCTTTTGGATTTTTATGGCCATGGGTATTGGCATTTTATTGGGTTATTTTATTCCATCTTTGCCAAATTTTGTACAAGGATTATCGTCTGGAACTACCAATATTCCCATGGCAATTGGCCTCATTTTGATGATGTATCCACCCTTTACAAAGGTTAGGTACAATCAATTGAAAACGGTTTTTAAAGACACTAAAGTACTCAGTGTTTCATTGGTGTTAAATTGGGTAATTGGTCCAATTTTGATGTTTGCTTTGGCCATGCTTTTTTTGGCAGATTACCCAGAGTACAGGGTAGGACTCATATTAATTGGCTTGGCACGTTGCATTGCCATGGTGGTAGTTTGGAACGAATTGGCCGATGGTAGCAGAGAATATGCCGCAGGTTTGGTTGCCTTAAACAGCTTATTTCAAGTATTATTGTATAGTGTTTACGCGTATTTTTTTATTGCGGTATTGCCGCCCTATTTTGGCGTCTCAGGCTCTTTGGTTGATTTAAGCATGGGGCAAATTGCAGAGAGCGTTGGCATTTATTTGGGTATTCCGTTTGTGCTGGGATATTTAACTCGTATGGTATTCATTAAGTTGAAAGGACTATCATGGTATGAGACTATTTTTATTCCAAAAATTTCACCTATAACTTTAATTGCCTTATTATTTACCATTGTTTTGATGTTTAGTTTAAAAGGCGAACTCATTATTCAATTGCCATTAGATGTAGTGAGGATAGCTATTCCTTTGGTAATTTATTTTGCTGTCATGTTCTTAATAAGCTTTTTAATTAGCAAAAAAATGGGAGCAAATTATGCTACCAATGCGGCCATTTCTTTTACCGCAGCAGGCAATAATTTTGAACTGGCTATTGCTGTTGCCATAGGTGTTTACGGTATTAATAGCGGACAAGCATTTGCAGGTGTTATAGGTCCTTTAGTAGAAGTGCCAGCCTTAATTATTTTAGTAAATGTGGCCTTTTGGTTCAAAAATAAATTATACAAATAAATGAAAAACGTATTGGTATTATGCACAGGTAATTCATGTAGAAGCCAAATGGCACATGGATACTTAAAGTTATTTGCGGGTTCTAAAGCTCAAATTTATAGTGCAGGCATAGAAACACATGGTCTGAACCAAAGAGCTGTTACGGTAATGAAAGAAGATGGCGTAGACATCTCCTCAAATACATCAAACAATGTGCTGGAATATGCAGATGTAAACTTTGATTTTATCATTACAGTATGCGACCATGCCAATGAAAACTGTCCTTATTTTCCAAGCAGGGCCATAAGGCTACATCATAATTTTGTCGACCCCGCAAAAGCAACAGGCACCGAAGAGGAAATATTAAATAGCTTTAGGTCGACCCAAAATATGGTAAAGGATTATTGCCAGAAATTTGTTGCTCAAGAATTATAAGCAAGTATTCCTAAAAAATATTCCTAAAAAATTATAGCAAGTAATTTTTTAGGAATATTTTTTGAAGACAAGAATTAGTCTCTTCTGCCCATATAAATTTGTAAGTAGTATAACAAAGTTGCAATAGAAGCAATGGCAGCAACCACATAAGTGCTCGCGGCCCATTTTAAAGCATCCTTGGTCATTGGATATTCTTCTGGCCTTACAATTCCTTTTGTGTCTAACCAAGCCAATGCACGCTTGCTTGCATCAAATTCAACCGGAAGGGTAATGATGGTAAATAGGGTAGTAGCGGCAAACAAAATAATACCAATCAATAATAATGCAGGGAAGGTATTTACCAATAAAATTCCACCTAATAAAACCCATTGTACATAACGCGAAGTTATGCTTACAACTGGCACAACGCTCGACCTAAATTGCAACCAGGCATAGGCTTTGGCATGTTGCACTGCATGACCACATTCGTGAGCAGCAACAGCAGCAGCA
>JAWXAZ010000039.1:0-10129 GCA_034439755.1 bacterium | reverse complement strand
TTTGGCATCCATTTTACATTCGTATTCTCCGTTAAGTTGCGTCATTATTAGTATTGAGCGATTACAGCGTAAAAATAAGAACATTTTTCCACTTTTTACCACTTTCTCCCACTTTTGTGGAAAAATCGCACTTTTACACATTTTGGACAAAACGCGAAACTCGCCTATTGGCTTGGTCTTCAACCCTATTTTTAGGGATAAATGCGACAATTAAAAAAATGGGGATGTGAAGAAGTATGGGTATCAAAATGCGACATCACCCGAAAGTTAACTAATTGATTTTCATTAAAGGCTCCCAAGGAGGTGGTGAGAAGTGGGGGTGTTATTTTGATAAAAATTGTGCTATTTTACACCACCATGCAACAAAGTAAAACACCGCAAATAACAGGGTATATTTTTGCCCTCTTCATTGCCATCATCCCCTTCATAAAATTGGATAGCATAGCAGACCCTACCTTGCTTAGCCGGCAAATCTATCTCTCCATGGTATTGCTCTTTGGCCTTGCTATAATCATTTACCACGGTTTAAGCGAGGCTTCGCAAGCAAAACAAAGCAAGTCATCGCAAGTAAAACAAAGTAATACTTCAGAAGTAAAACAAAGCGAACCTTCACAAGTAAAACAAAGCGAACCTTCACAAGTAACATTAAGCAAGCCTTCGCAAGCAACAAAAAGCGAACCTTCACAAGTAACATTAAGCAAGCCTTCGCAGGCAACAAAAAGCGAACCTTCACAAGTAACATTAAGCAAGCCTTCGCAGGCAACAAAAAGCGAACCTTCACAAGTAACACCATACAACCCATCACAATTTATAATACGCAAGCCATCCTGGGTTATATTAAGCATAAGTCTTATTTGGGTGCTGAGCGCATTGCCTAGCTTCTCGGAGCTTGTATTAGACCACAGCAGAAACTTTAGCGAAACCTGGTATAGTGTGAGCAAAACAGCCTTTTACGTATCGGCCATTTGGATCTGCTATGCCTTGGTTCGAACCGAAATATTAAGCGTAAAACACATAAGCGTAGGCGTGGTGTTAGCAAGCATAATTGCCTTGGTATTATTGGCCTTAGAAATCGTCGAGAAACAAGTTGCGGGCACGCAATTATGGTCTGCAAAAAACCTATACGAATTGCAATCGCCATTTGGACATAAAAACTTGTATGCCTCGTTTCAATTGCTGTGCTTACCCTTCTTTGTCTACCTCTTTTTGCTCACAAAAAAATACTTGCGTTTTATGGTTGCATTTGCCTTTCTAGCAGCCTTTTCTTCTATCGGTCTGATCCAAACAAAGTCGGTGTTATTGGGCCTTTTTCTTTCCACAGCGCTTAGCCTTCCCATTGCCATTTTGCTGCTGTTTAAACCTTACCGCAAGCAAATTTATCTTGTACTTTCTTTAGTTTTTGTGGGTTTAATTGTGGGCGTATTTTATGTTTACCAGCACCCGCAACAATTTACTTTATTGCTGAATAACGACACCATTCGTGAGCGTATTTTTTTGTGGCAAAACACCGTTGAAATGATACAAGAGCATTTTCCTTATGGGGTTGGCGCAGGAGAATGGCAGGTATATTTTCCTAAATATGGTTTGGCAAACTTTTACGACACCAACTATCTTATTAGCGATGGCTATACCACGTTTCAAAGGCCACACAGCGATTTTCTTTGGGTGCTAAGCGAGTTGGGATTGTTTGGATTTTTAGCCTACGTGGGCGTGTTTGCTTATTTTATTTTTTATGGCATAAAGCAATTACATCGAGCCATCGAAACCTCCGAAAAAATTTGGCGCTTGAGCTTTTTGTTGGTGCTTTTTGCCTATATGTTTGTGGCCATGGTAGACTTTCCACTGGAGAGAAATGAGCACCAATTTATATTGGCATTATTGCTTAGCAGCTTAATTGGTTCGGACAGAAAAAACGCTGAAAATGCGGCAGAAAAGAGTGGTATTTGGTGGATACCAGCGCTGTTGTTATTGCCTTCTTTGGCCTTTGCATTGATGCGTTTGCCCAATGAGCAACACAGCAAACAGGTAGTATTGGCGCAAGCCCGCGGCGATTGGCAAAGAATTTTAAAGGAAACAAATAAGATAGATTCGAATGTGTATTCATTGGATAATTTTTCTATTCCCATTGCTTGGTATGAGGGATTGGCGCATTATAGTTTAAATGAGCATGAGGCCGCAAAGCTTTGTTTTGAAAGGGCTTACAGGCTTAATCCGTATCAGGTGCATGTGTTAAATAACATGGCTGGCATGCAAGAACAAGAAGGAAATCATGAATTGGCTTTGAAATATTATGATGAATTATTGGCCATATCTCCCAAGCAACCCGATGCCATTTTAAATAAGAGTGCGGTACTATTTAACCAGAAAAAAAACGTTTTGGCTATGGCATGTTTGTATCAATTTAAATATGATGCCACTAATGAGCAATACCTGCAATTCCTTGATATAATTGGGAAAGCATACCTGCGTGAGGATTTGGATAAGTTGCCTTTGGCTCAGAAAAAAACACCATTGTTGAACATTGAAGATCCTGCATTTGTGCGGCGCTATTTTCAATGGAATAAGGAACAGCGACACGATTTTAAAGACCTAAAGTGGCCTAATTAAGTTATAGAAATTTAAGTAATTATTAAGTAAAACATATTAAAAAGTCGCTTAGCTTTGTATATAATTTATTCTTATGAAAAAAATATTACTCCCTATCAGTTTCGTGTTATTACAAGTTAGTTTATTTGCCCAATCGGCTATATTTGTTAATACCAATACAATTAGGCAAGGTGAGGCATTGCCTGTGAGCATTTCGGGTACGGCCACCAATTTTAGAAGCGGCTCCAATACGGCGGTGTTTTATAGAGGTGGCTCACCTACCGAAGATTTGCGTTTAAGCAATGTGGTGGTGGCAAGCAATACTTTAATGGGTGGCATTATTGAAGCTAAGCCTAATGCATTAGCTAGCTTTAATTACAGTTGTGTTATAAAGAATCCAACGCAGCCCGATGTTACCTTAACCAATTTAATTGTGCTTCAATCTGGCATTGGAAATGGCACTGGAAAATTTTTGGCTTCGGTTATTACCGACACCCTAGAACCAGGTGCTGTGGCGCCAACACAAATTGTGATTAAAGGTTATAATACCAACTTTAAAACAGCAGGAACCAATATATTAAGCATTTTTAAGTCGGGCACCAACACACCGCTTACGCAGTTTACCTATACCGCAACAGCCTTAAATAATAACACCTTGCGTGTGATGATTAACATAGGAAATGGCGTTTCTAATGGCTTATATTATATTAAAGTAAGCAATGCATTAGATGGCAATTTGGAGCTTTCTAACAGTTTATTTATTGCGAACCGTTATGGCTGGCGTTTGCACAGTGTTAATGGCGATAATGCAGAACGCGGACAAACTTTATCGGTAGCTATTACTGGCATCAAAACAAAATTTAGACAAGGGAGTCACACCGTAGCATTCTTTAAACAAGGCAGTGCAACAAGCAAAATTAATGTAAACAGCTTTTCCCCTGCTACCACAACGTTTATTGGCGATACCATAATGATGGCAAATATTACTGTTGCGCCAAGTGCTACAATAGGAATGTATGGCGTTGTAATTGGCAATGAAAAATATGTAGAATATTTGCAAGATGCCTTTGAGGTTAAAGAAGGTACAATGGCTCAAAAATCCTTTATTATTAGTCCGGCAGCGGCCATACAAGGTCAGGTTTTACAAGTCACCATTACCGGCACCAATACCAATTTTGCACAAGCTTCGAGCACCAATCAGATTGTATTTATGCGCCAAGGTTCTCCAACATTTGCTATAAAAGCGGAAGCATTGCCGAACACAAATTTATTGATGCAAGCTGGATTAATGATTGCCAACAATGCGCCCGTAGGATTTTATGATGTGCAGATTTGGAACAGCATTGATGGACCCATATTTAGGGCCAATGCATTTAAAGTAGAAGAAAATAACGGACCAAAATTATTGACTATTACGCCTAATGTGGGAGACAGGGGTCAGACTTTGCAAGTAAGCATTACCGGACATAAAACTGCGTTTACACAAGGCAGTCAGACCATCGGATTCTTTAAACAAGGGAGTCCAACCAACGATATCTTTGTGAGCAATTATGTGATAGACCACGACAGTTTAATAAGGGCCGATGTAAGCATTGATTTGGCTGCAGATGGCGGATTTTATTCGGTAGGCATGTTTAAAAACAATGATACCACAGGGGCTAGTTTTATGTATTTAAACGAAGCGTTCTTGGTTAATTTGGCCATTGGCATAAAGCAAGAGTTGGCTGCAGAGGAAGTATTGCACGTATACCCAAATCCTGCCAATGAAGTGCTGCACATTGAATCTAAAACGGCGCTCATACAAAAAGCTGAAATCATGGATTTGCAAGGGCGTTTGGTTCAGACCGAAACACCGGAAATACCAAGCAATAAATTTGATGTTAAGGTAGGCGATTTCATAGCGCCCCAGCAATATTTGATCTTGAAAGTTTATACCAATAAGGGCGTTATATTTCAACGCATTTTGATTCAATAATGCACCTTAGTAAAACAAGATTTGGTTATTAAAGAAACGCTTCCGATCCAGTTAGTTGAGATAGAACCTGGCAATTACCATCCATTTATATTTGCTAAGATTGGCCGACAAAAAGTTAGGCTTTTATTGGACACGGGCGCTTCAAAAACGGCATTTGACCAAGAGCAAATTTTGAAATTTGTTTCAGAGGAAACCTTGCGAAGCTATGAAATACAGTCGGTTGGCTTGGGGTCTAATACGGTACTCACGCAATTGAGTCACCTGCCTAAGATTAAGTTTGGGAGTATTGAATTGCAACAGCAAGAAGTGGCAGTATTAAACCTGAGTCATGTAAACCAGGCTTACGAAATGCTCAATTTAAAGAAGATAGATGGTGTTTTGGGCAGCGATATTTTGTATGCCTTAAAAGCCATAATCAATTACCCTAAAGCGCAGCTTAGTTTAAGTCAAAAGCGGTAATGCTTAGTTTTGTTTAACCAAAAATACCATGCTTATATTAGTTTAATAAATAAGTGGTGAAACTTAGTTTTGTTTAACCAAAAATACCATGCTTATATTAGTTTAACCAAATAAGTGGTGAAACTTAGTTTTGTTTAACCAAAAATACGAGGCCTATATTAGTTTAACAAATAAGTGGTGAAACTTAGTTTTGTTTAACCAAAAATACCATGCTTATATTAGTTTAACAAATAAGTGGCGTAACTTAGTTTTGTTTAACCAAAAATACGAGGCCTATATTAGTTTAACAAATAAGTGGTGAAACTTAGTTTTGTTTAACCAAAAATACGAGGCTTATATTAGTTTAACAAATAAGTGGCGAAACTTAGTTTTGTTTAACCAAAAATACGAGGTATTCTTAGTTTAATACAGAAGTACTGATGCTATCCTCATTTAGAGAAGGCAGAATTTCTTCTGGGGTTTTGCCTAAATTATCCAATGAAATCTTGGCATCTTGCGCCAATTCGCCATTGGGAAATTTCTTCAAAAACTCCTCATAAGCAGCCTTCGCCCTAACCAAATCTTGCAGGTTATTTTCGTAAGTATAAGCCATTAAAAAAGTGGCATCCTCAACATAATTCGATTTTGGATATTTACTGGTAATTTGCAACAACAAATCAACCGCCTCGTTATCTTGCTGAAGCACAATAGACCTTTGAGCCGCCTTAAACATAAACTCGGGCGTTTGCTCATCATCTGGATAAGTGAGGGCAAAATCGACATAAGCTGTTTTAAGCTGCATCATTAACTCATTGCTAAAAGCACTGTCGTTACCCTCCAAATCTTTAATAGCCATCAAAGATTTTTCCTTTGGCGATTGGCAAGCAGCCAGTATGGTAAGGCTCAAGAAAATAGCAATAAATAGACGCATAGCAAGGTGGTTTGTTTTAAGGTTAATTTGAGTTGGCAAATTACAAAAATTCCCGACACATTTCTGCAATAAAAAATTTCTTAAAAATTTCGGTTCAAACCGATGCTGCCTTGAGCGCTTGTTTTAGGTAAAACTGCCCCTATTTAATAACCTTACAAACCTTACGAAGCTTCTTTTGATCTATTAACTTATTCAGTTGTTGCTCCCTATTTTCGAGTCCTTTCATGCTGCCACAATTGCACATTTCTAGCAATGGATCTTTGTCGACAATATGCGCATACAAGTCCTTTAAACTGGGAACTTCCTCTAGCTTGGCATACGCTTCATAGGTATAGTTAAGGAAAGCCACATTTTGCCCAACACCCCGGTTATCTAGCAAGTAACCATCTTTAAGCAAGCTTGGCTTAGCATACTCCTCGCCCACTTTTATATCGCTCGGATGTGGATACGAAATGATTTCACTTTTGTCATCCGACAATAATACAGGCACAAAGTTGCGGTAATCGGCTTTGGTTTTATACACAATTGTTGGCGGACCTGTTACAAAATCGGGTGTAAAAGTGGCCTTGTTTTGTCCCTTACAAGCGGCCACAACCAACAAAAGTATAATTAGCTTTCTCATGGTTGTATAAATACTTTTTTGATTAAGATACCCATGTTGGTTTCAACCTGCAAAATATACATGCCATTGTTTACCAAATCAAAGTTTAATACTCCTTTGGCATCATCAAAAGAGCTTGCTTGCAATGCACCGTTTATATCGAATAAAGAGATGCGTTGAATCTCGCCCTTAAATTGCGTTAAATTGATATTCAATGAATTTTTTGCCGGATTAGGGTACACTGTAATTGCATCTGCCAAAGAAAGATTCTCCAATCCAGTTGCCTTGGTTACTGTAACGGTATACTCCTTGGTGCTGGCATCTTGCGCTGTAACCATATACTTTAACGGATTGGTAAAATCTCTGGCCACGCCCGAAGAAGGATTGATGCTAGCAAAATTTGAAACAGAAATTACAGGCACCAAAGCCATAACATTGGTAAAGGTGCTTACCGTAATATTAACCGTTGCATTGCTGGTATTAATATTGGCCGAACCAATCATTCCGGGTACAATAAATCCGGTTATGTCTTTATCGGAATTGCTAATTGCACTTCGCGTAACGGCAACATCCAAAAGATAAGAACCTGTACTACCCGTAAAATAGGGCGACACCAAGAAATAGACCGTACCACCCCCATTTACCACAATGTTATCGGCTACAATATCGTCAAACGGTTCAGACCAAGTGCTGCCATCTGTTGAATAAGACACCAAGCCATCTATGGTATACGATTGCGAATTGCCGCTGCTATACGAATCGTGAATTCTGCTTGTTATGGTATATTTATATCCAGCAGGTAAGGTAAATTTGTAATAATCATAATCGTTGCCAATGTGAATATTAGAGCCCGTGGTACTTTTAGTGGCCACGCTACCGCTAAAAGCAAGCGGCATATTAAAAGCTGTTGCAACCGTATTATTTGGTTCAAACATATCTGGATTTAAGCTTGGATCAATAAGCTGCACACTAATTGGATTAGAGAAGGTGCCTGTGCCCAAAAACTCCCAATCGCCATTGGTAGGTTTATCCCAAACAAAGAACTGATAAGTGCCCGCCGAATCATTAACGCCACCTGTAATGGTATAAGTTAGTCCGTTGGTAAAATGCGTATTTGTAGGCAGCGAAAGTCCCGATTTAGTAGAAAGCTCCCTTATCCAAGAACCATTCGATTTATGAATGTCGACCGAAATTTCGCCCTCAAAAGTACTAGAACCAAAATTGGCCACATCAAAACTTACGGTAAAACTTTGGTTCCTGGTAATCACAGCAGGCGAAGGCGTAATGGCCGCATATAATTTTAGCGGATTGGTATCATTTCCTTTTACCTCAATAGCCTTAAAGTTTTGGTAACTGCCATTTCCCATTGCCACCCATTGCGATGCACCTGTTGGCTTATAATACATGCCAATGGTATAGTTGCCCGGCGTTAGGGCAGCAATGCCGCTAGTTGTAAACACAAGCGGGTTGGAATAATAACTGTTAAAAGTTAAATTGTATCCCGTTTTAGTTTCAATATAAGCAACAAATTGATTGCTCGTGTTATAAACAGCCGCAGCAAAATCGCCACTAAAATTATTGGCCGAAGTAGTTCCATAATTGGCAAAATTTACCGTAACAGAAAAGCCAGCACCATAAGGAATAGGCGTTGGATTTACCGTAATAGCAGAATACAATCGCAGGTCGTAAACTTGCGGACTACTTGGCGGCTGTATGCCAATCACCACTTCCTGCCCAGTATTAAATCCGCCCGAACCACCACCCGTACCAAGGCTTCCAGGGTTTAATGCATTTACATTAAAGTAACCATCCTCTTGTCCGCCCCAACCCCAATTAAAATGAAAAAAATCGTTGTTATCAAACCCATCCGCCACAAAACAATGTCCGCCACCCGAGCCAAAACCATCATGTAAAATTGGCCTGCTCGCATTGAGTTCAGCCTTAAGAAGTGCAATCCAAGCCGATTGGGTATAGTTAATTCGCTTTATACCAATGAGCGTAGATTTATAGCCAAAATAATTTTTCAAAGCATACTCAGAGCAATGCGTTACCGGACTACCAGACGAAATAACATAAGCACCACTACCGCCATTGGAGGCAATATCATACTGCATGTCTACACTCACCCCACAATGATACATTAAAGTAGCAATGGCAGAATTGCTACCCGAAATAGCGTTAGGCATAGCAGCCCAGTTATAACTTGTACTAGAAAAGTTGGCCGACAAAGTTCCATACTTACTGTGGTTATAAGAATGCGAGCCAGAGCCTGTTGCAGGATAATTCCAGTACTTCATAATTTGCGCCATGGCCGTGGCCACGCAACCCGTAACGGTTCTTTCGCTAGCGCCATTATCATAAGGACACTGTGCGTTATAGTTGGGGCTTTGGTTCCATTTGGTCTGAACCAAGGGACTTACTGTAGCTTTTTTACTGAGCGAAGTATTTGGGGTGGCACTTGCCATTAACAAAGACCAATCCTCCTTAAGCTCCTTCGTTTGCTCAATGTTATTTTGAATAATATACCTAATTTCGGCCTTATAATTATCTAGCCATTTCCGCGTATTGGGACCCATATTTTGAGGATTAAAATCACCCTCATCAGAATACGCCAAAACAGGCGCCGCATTGTCATCGGCCGAAACAATTACATAGCCATTGCCATTAGACACATTAAACACAAAAAAGTAATTGGCAGCCCTAATGGCCGCCACAGAGCTGTTTGCAGCCGACGAAGCCGTATAAGCCAATTCAAGCGAAACAGCAGTTTTAAAAGCAGCACTATTGGTTCTGCTACTTAAAAAATTTTGTCCCACCATTTTGGCGGTTTCTAAACTTACAGGCTTAGCAAAAGCAAAAGCCGAAAAACAAAATAAGGCAAAAAAAGTAAATATTTTTTTCATAGGGTTGATTATTTAACGCACTTAGGCTGTTACGCAAATGCATTGAACAAATATAAGAAAGATGTGGGGGAAATTAAGAAAATATGAAATAAAAATCAGGAAATTAATTGCTTACTAAAGTTTCGGGGCAAATATCTTAACAATTATTTTTGATCATGCTACTGCCAATTTGGGCACTTCGGATTGATAGTTATTTTTTAGGGCATTTAAAAGAGCTAGGATTTTTGCAGATGAATTTTTGAGTGCCATTTGATTCATCATAATTCATTGAAAAGAATATTTCCCTAATTTTATTTTTCTGGTCATCACATTGTGTAGGTGAAGTTTAAATATCAGAAAACCATTCAGAATCGATGTCCTTCACTGTCTCTTTTAATTTCTTTATCTGCTCTTAATTTCATCACTATGTCCTTCATATCTATCTTCAATATAATTTATATCTTTAATTCCTAAATCTGCAACCTTCAATAATTCAAGAACCCTGTTTTTGTATTCCGAATTCCTTATTTTAGAAAAAGTATTGTTCCTATACTCCATTTCATTTAACCCTGAAATAAAATTTAATTCTTGAAACCAAGATAAGACCGTTGAGGCGCTTTCTTCATTAAATTGCGACGCAACAGAAAGGAACAAAGCATTATTTCTAATAAGCCCTTGCTTAACTAATGCTGCTCCCTTTAACATTTTTTTAGGAT
>JAWXAZ010000038.1:0-48570 GCA_034439755.1 bacterium | reverse complement strand
TCTGTACCTCTGTAAATTTACTTCTCTTCATTTTAGTTTTGTGTGAAAGTTAATTAATTTTATACTTTCAAATTGAACTAATTTTGGGGAGGAGGACAGGTAGATTCTAGTGGATTAATAGCCTATTCTTTTGTGAGAAATGTATATGAAAAGGAGCACCAAAAAAGCATTAAACCGGCAAAAAGCGAGGGCCTTCAACTTATTGCATATCCCAACCCATTAGGCAAGGAAGTGAATTTTGCCTATAACCTTGAAGAAGATTTTGAAAAGGGAGAAATTGTGCTCCAAAATTGTTTGGGTCAAACCATAGCAAAAAAACCTTTGAACGCAAAAAAAGGAATTCTAAGCATGGAGTCGCCGGTAAGCAGTGGAATATATTTTTACCAGGTAGTTTTAGATGGAGTAGGAGTTAAAACAGGAAAGTTGGTGAAGGAATAAAGCCTTTAAGGAATCAATAATTTCTCCTAAATTACCCTGGCAAAATTTAGGAGAAAATAGGTTCCAAATATTACCTTGCACAAAATTTATTAAAACCAACATTGAAAGAAAATAGGATAGCCATTATTGGGTCGGGTATTGGGGCTCTTTCTGCAGCAATACAATTGGCTCACAAAAACTATGTGGTCAACATTTTTGAATCGAACCCATACGCGGGTGGAAAATTAAGTGAGTTTAAGCAGGGAGCTTACAGATTTGATGCGGGTCCTTCTGTTTTTACTTTGCCAGAAAAGGTGCTTCAGTTGCTTAGGTTAGCGGGTGTTTCTGAACATGAATTCCCCATGCAAAAACTCGAAATTGGGTGTACGTATTTTTATGAAGATGGCACGCATTTAACAGCCTATACCAACAAGGAAAAACTGGCAAAAGAACTAAATGAAAAATTAAAAATCAGCACCGATTCAACCTTAAAATATTTAGAAAAATCTCAAAAAAAATACGCGGCTACCGCACCTTTATTTATTGAATCTAGCCTGCACAAAATGAGCACGTTTTTAAGTTTAAAAACCGTTAAAGGCATTTTGGCCATCCCCTATTTGGGTCTCTTTAAAACCATGCATCAACAAAATAAGGCAGATTTAAAGGAAGCTCATTTGGTGCAATTCTTTAATAGATATGCCACATATAATGGCTCAAATCCATACCAAGCGCCTGCTATCTTAACCATGATTCCACATTTAGAGCATGGAATAGGAACGTATTTTCCAAAAAACGGCATGATCCAAATTACAAACAGCTTGGTTGAAGCGGCCAAAAAGCTGGGGGTGCAATTTCACTTTAATGAAAGGGTAGAAAAAATTTCGGTGACCAATAATGAAGTAAAAGGGATTGAAGTGAATGGGATGTTTTTACCTTTTAACAGGGTCATTTCTAATATGGACGTTTATCCTACATATAAAAAACTATTATGGCAACAACCTGCGCCCGAAAAGCTTTTAAACCAAGAAAAGTCTTCTTCGGCCATCATTTTTTATTGGGGAATAAAAGCTAGTTTTAAGGAGTTGGACTTGCATAATATTTTTTTTAGCGAAGATTATGAGGCAGAATTTGAGCATATTTTTAAGAAAAAAAGCATATATCACGACCCAACAGTTTATGTGAATATAAGCTGCAAGTATTTACCCACTGATGCGCCCAACGGTTGCGAAAATTGGTTTGTAATGGTGAATGTGCCACCCAATACAGGGCAAGATTGGGATGTTTTGATAGCGGAAACACGAAAAAACGTGCTTCAAAAATTAAGCAGGTTATTAAACAAACCCATTGAGTCTATGATAGAAAATGAATCGGTGTTAGACCCAAGGTTAATTGAAGAACGAACCTCTAGTTTTGGTGGGTCTTTATATGGCAATGCAAGTAACAACAGGTATGCGGCCTTTTTAAGACATGCAAATTTTAGTAGCAAGATTAAAGGGTTATATTTTTGCGGAGGCAGCGTGCATCCTGGCGGTGGCATTCCGCTTTGCATTAGTTCGGGCACCTTAGTGGCACAAGAAATTTTGGCTACTTAAACCTCCAAGTTCCCCTATAAACAAGGTATAAGGAATAGCTAAAATCAAAAATTCCATTGTTTAAATCGTACACCGGCTCAATACGTGCAGAAGCAATAATAGGCGAATTAAAAAGTGCCTTGTTGTGAATAAACCTAAAGAACAAGAGTTGCCTATTGACTTCATAATTCTTGGCGTCAACCGTGCTTGCACTTTGATACAAATAGGTGCCCCGCGGTGCAATAAAATTTTGCGCATTCCAGTAACTCAATTGAAAATTATTGGCACCAACCTGCCACCTTAAATTGGCCATATAACCCATTCCGCTTTTACTAGGATACACCTTGCTATCGCTTGTTTCTTGATAATTTAAAGCGGCAACATCTAAGAAGATAGCCCTGTTGTTTGTGCCCAATTTACGCACGAAAACCAAACCCAAAGCCTGGTTAATTTGCATCATAAATGGATCTAAGGTATCGGTATCAATTTGTCCGCCCTGATGCGAAACCATCATTTGATAATAGGTGTTTATTTTATTCTTCTCGTTTTCTAACAAGTTTAATCGCGCATGAATACCGGCCGTAAACCGCTCTTTGTCGAATTCATTTGGCTCCAAGTAATTTTCCCAATTAATCCAGGTATCTAATTTAATTTTTTGCCGGTTTATTTTATATTGAAACCCATTTTCTATTCTTCTATCAATTACCGAATTAATGTTAAATATGGGCTCTAACATGCCATGACTTAAAGCCCCTTCTAAAGTGCCAAAAATTAATTCTGAGTAACCTTTTTTTGCTTTCATAGAAAAGGTTGGAATGGCTGTGGTAAAAGGGTTGTTGCCGCCAAAATCGTGGCGCAACCAAACACCTGCTTCTAGTTTAATATTTGCGCTTGGCTGGTAGGTGAATTTGGGCTGTAATTGATATCCAAACAAGGTTCTGCCTTCTTCAATAGGGTTAAAATACTCGGTATTGCGCATGTAATTTGTGTTGATAAAAGAAAAACCAAATTTTCCAGAATCGGTCTGAACCAAATCAATTTTATCGGTTAACACTTCATTGGGTAATTGCGCAAAAACCAATTGAACCATGAGTAGGTTCAAACCGAAAAAAAATAGACCAAACTGTTGAGGCTTCACTGTTCAATAATAGGAATAATTATATGCAAACGGAAAACAAAAAAGCCGCTACCTATATTGGTAGCAGCCCTTTAGTTTTTAGTTTTAAAAAATTGAATTATTTATAGGCACACTTTTTAAAAGCCTTATAAAATAAAACCCCTTTGATGCCTTAGTCAATTAAGTTCTCAAAATAAACGCTCACCTGCAAAATTTTACCTTCGAAACCCTCGGTGTTTTTAAGGCGAATTTGCTCAAGCTCTTTGCTAATGTGCAACTTTAAAACCTCGTTATTGGTTTCAATATTCACCAACTCGATTGATTTATCTTCCTTAAGTTTAAATTCAATAACTACCTTTTCATGGATTTCTTTGCCAATTAAAGCCTCTGGGAAACTAATTTTATGTTTAATTTCTGTGGAAATTGCTTTAATTTTAAGCATTTGGGGCGTTTCCATGGCCCTTGCCTTGTTGCAAGTTGAGAATGTTAAGCCTCCAATAAGAAGGATGTTTAGGATAAATAAATTGATTGTTTTCATGGTATTCATAATTAATGGTTTTGAGCATATAGCGATACAAAATTGAATATGTTACAGTTATAAAAAATTAATTTTCGATGAAGCCCAAAAAAACGAGGATAAACGCAAATATTTGGGAAGTAAATAAAGCAAATTCAAATGGAATTGGTAAAACAATACACAAAGCCTTATCTTCGTTAAGTAGATTCTATGCAACTTTCGGTCGTCATTGTAAATTATAATGTTAAGTATTTTCTAGAGCAAGCCTTGCATGCTGTTAGAAAAGCTTGTACTAACCTAGATGCAGAGGTATTTGTGGTAGACAATCACTCCTTGGATGGTAGTTGCGACATGGTTCGGAATTTGTTTCCAGAAGTAAAAATAATCGAAAACAAAAACAATGTTGGCTTTGCCAAGGCTAATAACCAAGCTATTAGGCAAGCAAAGGGCGAGTATATTCTATTGTTAAATCCAGATACGGTAATAGAGGAAGATTGTTTTAAAAAGGTCATTGCTTTTATGGACCAAACTCGAGATGCGGGTGCAGTTGGCGTAAAAATGATTGATGGGTCTGGGAAGTTTTTGCCCGAATCTAAGCGGGGATTGCCAACTCCAGAAGTGGCCTTTTATAAAATTAGTGGCTTGGCTGCTATTTTCCCAAAATCAAAAAAGTTTGGCAAATACCACCTTGGGTTCTTAAGCAAAGACGAAACACACGAAGTGGATGTGCTTGCGGGAGCTTTTATGATGCTAAGACACGATGTGTTAAAGCAAATTGGTTTGCTCGATGAAGATTATTTTATGTATGGCGAGGATATAGACCTTAGCTATTGCATAAACAAAGCGGGTTATAAAAACTACTATTTTCCAGACACAACCATTATTCATTATAAAGGCGAAAGCACAAAAAAAACGAGTGTAAATTTCGTTTTCACTTTCTACCGTGCCATGGTAATTTTTGCTCAAAAGCACTACTCCAAAAGGCATGCAAGAAACTTTTCTGCCCTTATTCATATAGCAATTTACTTGCGGGCATTTGTGGCAATTTTAAGCAGGTTTGCCTCTAAGGTCTTTATTCCATTATTAGATTTTACCACAATTTTTAGCATTTTAGCCTTAATTGTAGGGTTCTGGTCGAACCTAAAATATGATACACCCAAAGCGTATCCGAGCGAAATTGTGTACTCGAACAGTTTAGTTTATACCTTATTGTGGTTGGCGGGTTTGTATTTAGCTGGATCCTATAACAAGCGTAAAACCTTCTTAAGTGTGGTTAAAGGCATCGCATTTGGCACCATAGCCATAGCAGTTTTTTATGCCTTTGTGGGCGAAGCATACCGATTCTCTAGGGCCATTATTTTAATTGGCGCCATAGCAGCAATTGGTTCAGCATTTTTAATTAGGGTAATGCTGTATTTTGCCAAGTATAAACGCCTCAGCTTAACCATGGGCAGCCAACTCAAAACCATCATTGTTGGTAACAAAAGCGAGGTTGAGCGGGTGCAGGATTTGCTCATCAAATCAAAATCCAAGAGCGATTATTTGGGCTATGTTTCGGTTGAACCAAACAAAGAGGATAACCATTATTTGGGTGAGGTAGCGCAACTAAGTGAATTGGTTAGTTTTTTTGGCGTAGAAGAGATTATTTTTTGTAGCAAAGATTTGGCCGCTTCCCAAATTATTGAATGGATGGGAAGCAACAGTCAGCAAGATATTCTTTACAAAATAGTTCCAGAAGAAAGTTTGTTTATCATTGGCAGCAACAATAAAAATACGCCTGGAGATTTCTATACCATAGAAATTAACCTCAAGTTGGCTAAAGTTTTTGAACAACAGAAGAAACGGAGTTTCGATATTGCCGCCAGTATTTTAATGGCGTTTTTGTCTCCCTTGTTTATCCTATTTGTGAAGCAACGTTCCAACTACTTTCACAATATTATGCAGGTTTTAATAGGGCAAAAGACTTGGGTAGGTTACGCTAGCGCCGATAATATTAAACTATTGCCTCAGATAAAAAACGGAGTGCTTAGTCCGCTAGATGCCCAAAGAGGCAAATCGATTAATCTGGTTACCATACAGAAATTGAACTTTCTGTATGCCAAAGATTATTCTATTGAGAAGGATTTGCTTATAGTCATGAAATCAATTAGAAGCATGGGCAACTAATTTCAAGAATTTGTTTATTTCTTGGTTCAGCCATAAAGGTTCTTCTTGCATGCCCATGTGGCCCGAATTTTGTAAATAGGCGATATGCGACAAATTACACAAGGCAGCTTGCTCTAACATTAGCGCTTCTGGGATAAGCGCATCAAATTTACCTACGGCAAAGAATACAGGCTTGTGGCTATTGGCTAAAATAGGGGTTCTATCTGGCCTATTCATCATTGCCTTAGCCGCTTCAATGATGCCGGTTTGATTGCTTGTTAAACCTTGTAAAACGGCCTCCTCTATATTGGATTTCTTTGCTGGTTCCTTAAACAAGGTAGGAATAAAATTCTTGATATAGGGTTCCTTGCCATGCTTCTCAATAAAGCTAATTACTTGTAAACGCTTTTCCTTTCTTTCCTCAGAATCTGCATTGGCCACGCTGTGAATTAAACCAAATCCTTCGATATAATTTGGGAATTGCTCAACAAAAGCTAGGGTAACATAGCCACCCATGCTATGGCCCAGCATGATGCAAGCATGGATGTTCTCTGCATCCAATACCAATTTAATTTCTGAGGCCATTTTATCCATGCTGATGTTTGCCATGGGCTCACTTTTTCCAAAGCCTGGCAAGTCTACTACAAGCAATTTACAATGGTCCTTAAAAAACAATACCTGCTCGTTAAAGCAGGTATTATTTTCACAAAATCCATGTACGAGCACCAAGGTTTGTTTCCCCGATCCTACACATTGGTAATGTAACATATTAATAAAATAAGAAACGGTGATCTACCACGTTTTTCATTTCCTTCAATATTTCAAAGTATCCGTATTCTACTCTTTGCTGCAAACTGCCCGCTAACTCTGCTTTTTGCTGCGTATAATCGGCTATTGTAGGTGCAGGAGTTACCTTGTTCACTTGGTAAGCATAAACGCCTGCATCGCCCTTAAATGGCCCAATTAATTTGTTCATTTCGCTGGTTCCACAAATTGCACCCGCAAAAGAATTGTCGAACCCAACATAAGGAATGCTTGCATTTTCAAAGGTTTGTGCAGCAATTGGCGTAACGGTTTGGTTAATTTTTCTGCTAACAGCATCCAAGGTAGTTGCACCATCCATGGCAGTTTTCAAGTTTTCTAACAATTGCTCTGCTTTTTTATCTTTAATATAATCGGCGGTTACACGATCCTTTGCAGCGTCGAAGTTAGCTTTTCCTTTTTCGCGAATAAGCGTTAAGGTTGCAATTACATATTTATCGCCACCCACTGTCATAACCTCGCTTACACTTCCTTCTTTGGCATTAAATGCCCAACGAATTGCTTCACGTGCATCATTGTATCCTGGTAAAAAGTTATCTGTTTCGCGTACAAACTCAGCCACACGCTTAAGCATTTTTTTCTCTTCCAAGTTTTTGTTAAAATCATCGGCATCTTTACACGATGCGGCAAACTGACTAGCTTCGTTATATGCGCTCGTACTTGTCTTCTCACTTGCACCAACAGAACGCTCAACAATACCAGCACAAACCAATTTCTTGCTTTTATCTTCGGTAATCTTAATAACATGGAAACCAAACTGTGTTTTTAACACAAATTGGTCGCCTTTTTTACCATTTTTAACGGCGTCATTAAATTCTTTTACCATGGATCCTTCTGCAAACCAGCCTAAATCACCCCCTTTTTCTTTGGTTCCATCGGTACCAAATTCCATGGCTAAAACAGCAAAATCTTCTCCTTTGCGAATTCTGCCTAATACATCATTTGCTTTCTTTTGAGCTGCTGTAGTATCGGCATCGGTAGCACCTTCAACCCTAATAAGGATGTGGCTAGCACGCATGCTAAAAACACTATCTTGTTTTATGCCAGTAACCTTGTATAAAGAATATTTGCCATTTTCAAAAACAGGACCAACTACAGTTCCAACAGAATCGCGGAATAACCTAGCCTGAACCGACTCTGGAAATTCACTTCTTTTCTTTGGATTGGCATCAAATTTTGCATCACTGTTTAAGTCAACATAAGCTGTATCATTGTCTGCAGCTTTAAACTGTTCAACCTGGTCGAACGCCCATTTTTGAACTTCGGCACTATCTTCGGAAGTGGGGGCAAAATCCCAAACCAAAAACTCTAATTTACGTGAGTTTTCACGCTCCTTATATTTCTGCATGTTCTTTTTAAAGTACGATTTTAAATCGCTTTCTTCTGGCTTAATAGTTGAATCTGCAACCGTATTGTAAGATAAGGCTACAAAATTAACTTCGCTAGATTGCGTTCTTGAAGTATATAAATTTTTTGCCTCCAAAGAGGTTGCATATAAACTACGCTTCAACAAATTAGCATATTTACGTTGTAAAGTCTCGGTAATTAAGAAATCTTCAAATTCTTTCCACTGAGCTTTCGCTGTTTCGTCTGTACCTTCAGCCGTTTGCTTTAAGTAACGCTTTACATTGTTCACATCGAACATGCCCGAGTTTGGGTCAGTAAAAGACTGCTTAATTTGAGGATGAATGTTGTTGCCATAAATCATATCGGCCAATTCCTCTTCAGAAACATTTAAGCCCAATTGCTCATATTCTTTCGCCATCATGTAATCATTTAACATTTGATTCCATGTTTGATCGCGTACCTGCCCACGAGTTGCCTCGTCGAGCGTTTGATTTTGTGTTCGCTTTTGAAAGTTTTCCAAATTGTAATTTAACTTGTCGTCAAATTGTTTGATACCAATGTTCTCACCATCAATTTCACCTACGTTATTTGATTGAGCACCACCGCCGCCGCTGAAAGAATTTAGCGCATCCGAAACTACAAATAAACCGAGCGCTATGCCTACTACGCCAATCGCTAATCCAGATCTATTTCTTATTTTTGTTAATATTGCCATTGTAATATTTTAAGAACGGCGAAAATAAGGGGCTTAAACTCAAAAATCAACCTTTATTTTTTTTGTTTTAAACCACACACAATCAAAAACTTAAACTATGAGTAAGCCTCCTTACGGTAAATTGTACCTCATTCCTAACTTTCTAAGTGAGGATAATTTGGACGATTTCATTGCAGAAATGGTGAGAAGAATGGTACACCACCTCAACCACTTTGTGGTTGAGAATGAGAAACAAGCAAGGGCATTAATCAAAAGATTGCGGTTAGCCAATACACAACAAGACCTAAAAATATGGTTGTTAAACGAGCATACCAACCCCACAGAAGTACCTGCATTATTAAAGACATTGGAAGGCTCAGATGTGGGTATCATAAGTGATGCCGGATTGCCCTGCATTGCAGATCCTGGCTCTGCGCTGGTGGCCTTGGCTCAGGCCAAAAATATTGAAGTGATACCCTTGCCTGGGGGCTCTAGCATGATGATGGCCTTGATGGGCAGTGGTTTTAACGGACAGCAGTTTGCTTTTTCTGGCTACTTACCCATTGATAAAAATCCCAAAATTAAGAAAATAAAAGAACTCGAAAGCCTTGCAAACAGGGGTGTTTCGCAAATATTTATGGAAACTCCTTACCGCAATATTCAATTACTCGAAGAGCTCATAAATCAATGTAATGGCCAAACTAAACTTTGTATTGCCTGTAATATTAGTTCAGATAAAGGGTGGGTTCGAACCAAAACGCTTGCCGAATGGAAGGCGGTAAAGCCCAATTTGCATAAAATACCCTGCGTATTTGTACTAGGTAATTAGAGGCCAAAAGTGTAAGGTAACTGTAAGTATTTCAGATTTTTCTTGCAATTTCGATGTGAAATTTTATTTTTGTCTAACAAACGTTAGTTTACAATGGGAGATACAAACAAGAACATAAGCCGCGACCTGATTATATCGGCTGCTGCTAAGCTGTTTAAAGAAAGGGGTTATGCTTCTAGTTCCATGCGCGATATAGCCAATTCGCTCAATATAGAAGCGGCAAGTTTATACCACCACATTAAATCGAAAGAGGAGATTCTAGACATTATATGTTTTGATATGGCCAAAAAGTTTTTGGCTGCCATTGCCGAAGTAAACGACATTTATTTTAATGCGGAAGAGAAGTTGCGTAAAGCAATATTACACCATGTTGAAATTATTACAGAGGATATAGACAAAAGTGCTGTTTTCTTGCGCGAATGGAGAAGTTTGCCAGAAAATCCTTTGGCAGATTTTATTCAACTTAGGAGTCATTATGAAACCGAATTTACCCATATCATAGAAAACGGAATTCAGGAAGATATTTTTGATGCGGTAGACAAAAAATTTGCGGTGCTCAGTATTTTAAGCAGTGTAAATTGGATCAATGAATGGTATCATTTGGATGGAAAAATGAAGCCTCAAGAAATTGCCTCAAAAATTAGCGATTTTATCATGGGAGGTTTGCGAAAAAAATTCGTAACAGACCCACACTACAAGCCATAAAAATAATAAACTATATAATATGTACGGAAACGCTTACATTGATCCAAACGACAAAGCTGCCATGATGTTGGCAGGCGAGGATTCACAAAAATTAGAAGAATTTGAGGCACGTATTGCGCGCGGCGAAAAAGTTGAGCCTAAAGATTGGATGCCAAAAGAGTACCGCAAGCAATTAATTCGCATGATTGAACAGCATGGGCATAGCGAAATTATTGGTGCCTTGCCAGAAGGCACTTGGATTACCCGTGCGCCTGGCTTTAGGCGCAAATTGGCTTTGATGGCCAAGGTGCAAGATGAGGTTGGTCATGCGCAATTGTTATACAGTGCGGCAGAAACTTTAGGAAAAAGTAGAGAAGCCATGATTAATGATTTAATCACTGGTAAATCTAAGTATTCAAACGTGTTCAATTATCCAGCTTATACTTGGGCAGATGCTTGTATCATTGCCTGGCTTATAGATGCGGGCGCAATTATTAACCAAGTTGCAAATGCAAAAGGAAGTTATGGGCCATATTGCAGGGCTTTGGACCGCATTTGTACCGAAGAATCTTTCCATTTAAAATATGGCCACGACAACGTGGTTACCCTGGCAACAGGCACGCCAAAACAACGCGAAATGGTTCAAGCAGCCCTTACCCGTTGGTGGCCTCCAATTATGCATTTCTTTGGTCCTTCCGATAAAATCTCTAACCATACAGAAATACTGATGCGGTGGAAAGTAAAAATGGCCAGTAACGACGATATGCGTCAGCAATTTTTAAACATGTATGTTCCAAAAATTTGGGACCTTGGCCTTACCGTTCCAGATGTTAATTTAAAGAAAAACGAGGAAGGCAAATGGGATTATACAGAGCCAGATTGGGAGGAGTTTAAACGCGTAATTAATGGTGGTGGACCATGCAATGCAGAGCGCTTAGCGGTTAGAAGAAACGCCGAAGAACGCGGTCGCTGGGTACGCGAAGCTTTAAACACAACAGAATCTAAATACATGGTCCCTTTAGCATAATATATCATGATAAAATCACTCGATCCGCGCATTACTCGTGCAGAAATAGAACTAGAAAATACCATTGAACCACTTAGGGATTTAGACCAATGGGAAACGTATGAGGTGTTTCACCAAAAGCGCCGTGGCGATCAACACATGCATGTTGGAATTGTGCATGCGCCTAACGCAGAAATGGCCCTCATTTTTGGAAAAGAACAATATGGTAGAAGGGGTTTGAGCGTAAACATTTGGGTGGTAAAAACCAGGGATGTATTTACCACAGATTACGACGATTCAGACATATTTGAAACTGTTCCCGAAAAACAATATCGTGAAGCAGGCGGATACAAGGTAATGGACAAAATTAACAAGTACAAAAAAAGCCTTTAAGCAATTTATCATGAACCAATCAGAAGCAACTAAAGAATTATTATATAAAATGGCCGATGACCTTTTAATTATTGGTCACCGCAACAGTGAGTGGACAGGTTTGGGACCTATTTTGGAAGAAGATATTTCGTTTAGCAGCATGGCCCAAGATAAAATTGGTCAGGCGCAAGCATTGTATGTTTTGCTAAATGAATTGGGAGAGCAAGAACCAGATACCGTGGCTTTCACCAGAAATGCCAATCAGTTTCACAACGCTCAATTGGTAGAACTACCCAATGGAGAATATGATTTTAGTTTGATGCGTCATTTTTTATACGACCACGCAGATCAATTAAGGTTCGAAGGTTTGGCTCAATCAAGCTATGAACCTTTGGCTAAAGTTGCTAGAAAAGTAAAAGGCGAGTTAAAATACCATGTTTTTCATGCCAATATCTGGGTGGTAAAATTGGGTTCGGCCAATGAAGAAAGTCATACCAGAATGCAAGCTGCTTTAGACCTTGCTTGGAATTATGCTTTAGGCATGTTTGAGCCAAGCAAATATGAAGAAACGCTGATAAGCAAAGGCATTTTTGAAGGAGAGAAATCGCTGCAAGAAAAATGGTTGGCCAATATTACCACACAACTTGATAAGGCGGGTTTAAGCATCCCAATGGCAGCAGATTGGAATCCGGTTTTTGGCGGTAGAACGGGGGTTCATACAGAACATTTGGGTCCTTTGGTAGAAGAAATGAGCGAAGTATTTAGGTACGATCCCACAGCAGAATGGTAGAAAAAAACAAGTTCTCTATTGCCATTCATGGTGGCGCTGGCACCATCTTACCAAGCCTCATGACGCCAGAAAAAGAACTGGCTTACCGCAACGCACTTTCCCTCGCATTAAAAGTGGGTTCAGACATACTAGAAATGGGCGGAAGCAGCTTAGATGCGGTTGAAGCAGCAGTGGTGTCCCTAGAAAATTTTCCGCTTTTTAATGCCGGAAAAGGCGCAGTGTTCACCAACAAAGGAACGCATGAAATGGATGCATCCATTATGGACGGGCTGAACCTAGAAGCCGGCGCGGTGAGTGGTGTGAGTGGTGTAAAGAATCCCATTGCCTTAGCAAGGTTGGTTAAGGAGAAATCTGGACATGTTTTTTTATCTGGTGCCGAGGCCGAAGAATTTGCGAAAGCTTGTGGTAGCGTGCTCGAATCGGACGAATATTTTTATACCGACGAGCGTTACAAACAATGGCAAGATGTTAAAGATAGCGATACCTATCAATTGGATCATACCAACAAAAGCGAGCAAGGAGAGAAAAAGTTTGGAACCGTTGGTGCTGTAGCATTTGACCAGCATGGCAACCTAGCCGCAGCAACCAGTACCGGCGGCATGACCAACAAGCGTTTTGGCAGAATTGGTGATACGCCCATGATTGGCGCAGGCACTTACGCCAACAACAAAACTTGTGCTATTTCTTGCACCGGCCATGGAGAATATTTTATTAGGGCAGTGGTGGCATATGATGTTTCCTGCTTAATGGAATACAAAGGCCTAAGTTTACAAGAGGCTTGTGATTTTGTGGTGAAAGATAAATTAGTGAAATTTGGTGGAGAAGGCGGACTAATTGCGATAGACAATAAAGGTAATATTGAACTCCCCTTCAACTCAGAAGGCATGTATAGGGCATCTCAAAAGGAAGGCGAATTGCCGCACGTTGCCATTTATGCTTCACAAAAGTAATTAGGAGGTCTATGCCAATTAGAGAAAGGGCAAAAACAATGAAGATGATATACAAATACAACAATTCATCGCCCAATTTTCCTGCAATTCCCATGGCATTTACTTGGTTAAAAATTATCAGGAATAGAAAGATTAACTTTTTCATAATTATCTGATTGCTAAATCAAATGTAAAAGAGCACAATGCTATTCTATTTTTAACGAATGCGTTTGCCCAAATTACCAAATATAGCTACCCTGAAAATGGCCAATATGCTTTGTTATATGAGCATTCGCAATGAGCATTCCCATTATGAAATAGCTTTGGGTTATTTCATAATTACAATTGTATTACACTGCATTTAAGCGTGCTCTAAAACTCGCTCTTGAAAAACACCTTCTTTAAGTAAATACCCGTTTTTATTCACCAAAATATTCACTTTTAAACCCTCAATTGAAATGGGGGAACCTTCGGTGATATCGGTAATATTAGAATGCATAATATCGCGACCATCCACAATTACCACAGCACCATTGCCTACAACCTCTAATTGATTTCCCTTGGTAATTACCACGCCAGTATCTTCTCCCAAACCAATTCCAATACATTGCGGGTTGCTGGCTACGGCCTGAGCCAAACGATTAAATCGGCCACGTTTATCAAAATGCGAATCAATAATTACATTGGCAACGAAAGCTAATCCCGTAGTAATTTTTACCTCTCCTTTTAGATGCGCCAAATCACTCTTACCATGGTATATCATGGTATTGCTCATAGCCATGGCACCTGCACTTGTACCGGCAATCACAAATTCACTTTCGTTCCTTAGCCTATCGTGCAAAATTTCGTATATTTCTGTTCCACCAAAAATGCTAGTTAAACGCAATTGATCGCCGCCACTAAACATTACCCCATCACAATTTTTTATGCGATCGATATAATCTTGTTCCATGGCATCTTGCCTGTTCCTTATCGGAATAATTCCAATGTTCACACATCCAATTTTTCCGAAAGCGCTCACATAATTTTTGCCAACTTCCTCTGGAATGCTCGAGGCTGTTGTAATTACTTCAATTCTTTTTTCTGTGCCACCTACTTCAACCACAATTCTTTTTAAGATGCCTAACTCAAAAAAGTTAAGTCGGTTGCGCTGCACAAATCCTTGTTCTAAGTCTGTTCCTTTATCCTCTGCTCCGCCAATAGAGATGAGCTTTCCTTTAGGTATTTCCAATGCTTCTTGTTTTTGTTGGGTTGCGAAGATAAGATTAGCAGCCCTTTCGACAAATTTTAATGAAATAAAATATGTCCACCTATACACAATACCCAATAAAACTAACCTTTTTATATGTTTTATTTATACAAAATTTTGAAATTCAAAAGTGATTATTATATTGTGAGTAAATTCATCCTTCAAAAATAAATTCCTATGAAAATATTGGATATTAAAGTGATGCGTGGCCCTAATTATTGGAGCGTACGCCGACATAAATTAATTCAAATGCGCCTCAATCTTGAGGAGATGGAAGAAAGGCCTACCAATAAAATAGATGGATTTCAAGAAAGATTAGAAGCACTTTTTCCTACCATGTTTTCTCACCGTTGCTCGGTGGGTTCGCCCGGTGGATTCTTTAGCAGGGTAAACGAAGGAACCTGGATGGGACATGTAATAGAACATATTGCCCTAGAACTGCAAACATTGGCAGGCATGGAATGTGGATTTGGAAGAACCCGCACAACAGGAAAACACGGCATATATAATGTGGTTTTTAGCTATATGGAAGAAAAAGCTGGAGTTTACACTGCAAAAGCCTCCGTAAAAATTGCAGAAGCCCTTATCAATAATATTCCATATACCTTAGATGAAGACATTCAAACCCTCAGAGAAATTAGGGAGGCCGATAGACTAGGACCAAGTACCGGCTGCATAGTAGATGAAGCCGTAGCAAGAGGCATTCCATTTATTAGGCTAAATAAGCGCTCCCTAGTTCAGTTGGGTTACGGTGTAAACCAACGCCGCATTAGGGCTACCATTGCCAGCACAACAAGCAGCATTGCCGTAGACATTGCTTGCGATAAAGAGGAAACCAAAAACCTGCTTGAAGCCGCAGAAATTCCGGTGCCTAAAGGTAGAATTGTATTCAACGAGGAAGGTTTACAAGCTGCTATAGAAAGTGTAAAATACCCTATTGTAACCAAGCCAGTAGATGGCAATCATGGCAAAGGTGCAACCACCGATATTAGAAATTGGGAAGATGCTTTAAAAGGTTTTGAAGCCGCAAAAAAATACGGCAGGGCCATCATTGTAGAAAGATTTATCACAGGTTTAGATCACAGGGTACTGGTGATTAATTATAAATTTGTGGCAGCCGCCATACGCAAGCCAGCAGCCGTAACAGGCGATGGTAAGCATACCATTCAAGAGTTAATAAACATCACCAACCTTGATCCAAGAAGGGGATTTGGTCACGAAAAAACACTTACCAGCATTAAGGTAGATGAATTTACGCTCGACATTCTGCAAAAGGCTAAACTAAGCTTAGAAAGTGTGTTGCCAAATGGAGAAGAGCTTTGGCTCAAACCAACCGCAAACCTAAGCACTGGCGGAACAGCCACCGATATTACAGATTTTGTTCATCCCGACAATATTTTTATGTGCGAGCGCATTGCCCGCATTATTGGCCTCGATATATGTGGTATAGATATTATGGCCAATAGTTTAAGTGTGCCTATTACCGAAAATGGGGGCGCTATTTTAGAAGTAAATGCTGCTCCTGGATTTCGCATGCACATAGACCCCGCAGAAGGTTTGCCACGCAACGTAGCAGAGCCCTTAATAGACATGTTGTATCCTCTAGGTAGTTCTGCACGCATTCCAATAATTGCTGTTACTGGAACCAACGGAAAAACCACTACCACACGCCTCATGGCACACATGGTAAAAACCATGGGCTATAAAGTTGGGTATACCACCACAGATGGCGTATATATTCAAAATCAACTGATGATGCGCGGCGATTGTACAGGTCCGGTTAGTGCAGAGTTTGTCTTAAAAGATCCTACCGTAGATTTTGCTGTTTTAGAGACTGCCCGTGGCGGAATTCTTCGCTCTGGTTTGGGCTTCCATAATTGCGATATGGCCATTGTGACAAATATTGCCGAGGACCATTTAGGTATACAAGATATTGATACGATAGAGCAATTGGCGCGTGTAAAAGCGGTGGTTCCAAGCAGTGTTTTGCCAAATGGCTATACTATTTTAAATGCCGACAATAAATACACCGCTGCCATGGCAAAAGACCTTAAGTGTAAGGTTGCCTATTTTACCATGGACGAAAATAATCCATTGGTTCAGGCCCACATGAAGGCCGGTGGATTGGCAGCTATGCACGAAAATGGATTTGTTACAATTTGCAAAGGAACTTGGAAAATAAGGGTAGAAAAAGCGGTCAATATTCCGCTCACTTTTGGTGGCCGTGCTACCTATAATATCCAAAATGTTTTGCCAACTTTATTGGCAGGATTCGTGCGCAATTTCAAAATTGAAGACATGCGCACCGCCTTGCAAACCTTTATCCCTGGTCCGGCACAAACGCCAGGTAGAATGAATATTTTTAGGTTCAAAAACTTTGAGGTGATGGTAGATTATGCGCACAATGCAGCCGGCTTTGAAGCCATTGCAGAAATGCTCAATAAAATTGATGCCAAGCACGTGGGAATTATTGCAGGCGTAGGCGATAGGCGCGATGAAGATACCATAGCTTTAGGGAGACTTGCAGCAAAAATGTTCGATGAAATTATCATAAGGCAAGACAAAAACTTACGCGGTAAAACCGAGCAAGAAATTATTGATTTAATGACTCAAGGTATTGAAGAAGTAGATGCAAATAAAAAAGTAACCATCATTAAAAAAGAAACTGAAGCCATAGATTTTGCCATTAAAAATGCAAGTAGAAACAGCTTTATTACCATTTGTAGCGATGTAGTTCCGGCAGCTTTGGATCAGATTCTAAAGTTAAAAGAAATGGATGATGCGGGCGAAATGGAATTTGGGACTATGTAAGGAATCTTTTGTGTGTTTTCAGTTTTTTCGGTCTGAACCAACACGTTTTTTAGAATTGGGGGGTGTTAGTGATGTGCAATATTCTGCCATTTAAGGAAACATAATATTGGCGCAAGGGTCTATCTGCAGGACCATCAACTTGCCCTCCATTGCCAGAGACAAATTTTGAATTGCAGCAAGGTACAAACCTGCCTCCTACCCCAGTGTATTGGCCGCAGCGATAAAACAAGCTTGAGCTATCTACGCTTACAATGCTGCATGCGCTATCTACTTTGTAAGGGCAAGATCTATCGAAAGAAACGTACTGATCTGGCCCAGTAAATCCGGTGTTATATACAATTACACCCCTTTGCTTGTATCCTTGTCCCTTTTCATAAAAATAACTATTGGGGAAATTTAAATCGGCATATAGAGGCAAGTCTAAGTTGATATAAAAATCAACCATCACACTTGGAAAAAAATCTTGATTTGATACCTGATTTTTTGATTTTTTACAGCCTAGATTTTGGATCAGACCAACTACTAATAAGATAATAAATAAACGTCTAATTTGTCTTTGCATAATGATTGTATATTTTGGTTAAGGCATTAGTTTTTAATTACCCGCTCCATGATGGTAACGTCTAAATATGTGCCAAATTTATACCCAACTTCATGCATTACACCTACTAAATTAAAACCATTTCGTTGATGTAAACGAATGCTAGTTTCATTTCCTTGTGTAATTCTTGACATGAGGTAATGAAGGCCAAGAAATTGGGCCCGCTTAATGAGCTCTTGGAACATAATGGAACCTACTCCCTTTGCCCGGTAGTTGGCGTGAATGTAAACCGATACCTCGGCTGTTCCATCATAAGCAGATCGGTCGCTATATCTTGTAAGCGAAGCCCAGCCTATCATTTCATGGTCGAAAAAAGCAACTAAAACAGGGTGTTTGCCACCATGCTGTTTTAACCACTCGCGTCTGTTGTCGATGCTTTTTATTTCGGTATCGAAAGTGGCAATTCCATTGATAACAGCTTCATTATAAATCTCTGTAATGCCTGGCAAATCGCTAATTCCGGCCTCTCTTATTAAAATGTCGTTTGCGTTAATATGCATAAAATCCTTTTCCAGATTTTTTTCCATGTAAGCCCGCATCCACTTTTTGTTGTTGAATTCTGCTTGGCCTAAATTTTCCGTCTTGGTGAAACAGTTGATACATGCTGCTAGTAACAGAAAAATTAGTGTCCACTCCTATCAAATCCATTAACCTAAATGGGCCCATTTTAAAACCAGAACTCTCCATTAGGGCATCAATGGTTTCGTGGTCTGCTACCCTTTCTTCTAAAATCTTTAGGCCTTCAACATAAAACTGTCGGGCCACGCGGTTCACAATAAAACCTGGCGCATCGGCCGCCAACACGCAAGTTTTGCCCATGCCTTCAATGAGTGTTTTGCATTGCTGCGCAATGGCAGCATCTGTTTGCACGCCACTAATTATTTCCACCAACTTCATAATTGGAGCTGGATTAAAAAAATGGATGCCTACTACCCGCTCTGGATTGGGAATTTTGGCTGCAATTTGAGTAATGGGAATAGAAGATGTATTAGTAGCCAAAATACAATTTGGTTGGTTAATAGCTGCCACTGTTTCAAAAAACTGATGCTTTACATCGAGACGTTCTACCACCGCTTCAATTATTAAATCTGCTTTGAGGGTTTCAATATCGTTGCTGTAGCTAATTAAAGATTGGATTGCTAAAGATTTCTCGGAGCTAATTTTTTCTTTGCTCACCAAAAAATCGAGCGATTTTATAATGGCAGCCTTAGCTTTAACCAACATTTCTTCGTTTATATCGAATAAAATGGTCTTAAAGCCAGAAGAAGCAGCTACTTGAGCAATTCCGCTTCCCATGGTACCTGCACCGGCAATGGCAATTGTTTGAATATTAAGCATGGCAATTAATTAAATCTTGTCAAATTTACTAAAAACAATTTAGGCACTTGCATTGCTTAATAAAAATAACCCTTAATTTTGTAGAGGAAGGAAAAAAAAATGATTACAGTAAGCGAAAAAGCAAAAAGCCATATTTCCCAATTGATGTTGGACCAGAACTACGACGAAACCTATTTTTTAAGAGTGGGCGTAGACAGTGGAGGTTGCTCTGGACTTTCCTATAAATTGGATTTTGATAACCAAAGCAAGCCAGGAGACGAAATTTTTGGCGACAAGGGGGTTAAAGTGGTCACGGATAAGCGTTCTGTGCTTTATCTTTTTGGTACAGAATTAGATTTTAGCGACGGATTAAACGGAAAAGGATTCACTTTCAACAATCCTAATGCCTCACGCACATGCAGTTGCGGTGAAAGTTTCTCAGTTTGAGGATAAATTTTAATTGATTATTTGATTTTGTTTATAAATGTCTATATTTGCCCTCCCTTTTAAGGACAACAAAAGGCATAATAAAAAGAAAAGTATTTAGAAAATGGCAAATCATAGCTCAGCAAAAAAGAGAATCAGAAACAACGCTACTAAGCGTTTACGTAACCGTTACCAAGCTAAAACTACCCGTACTTTAGCAAAACGTTTGCGTGAGAGCACTGTTAAAAGTGAAGCAGAAGCTTTGCTGAAAGAAGTTAGCTCTATGTTAGACAAATTGGCTAAACGTAGCATTATTCACAAGAATAAAGCTGCTAACCAAAAGTCGAAACTTGCTAAAGTTGTTAGCAAAGTTGGTACGGCACCGGTTATAGTAAAGAAAGCTGCACCTAAGAAGGTTGTTGCTAAAAAATCTAAAAAGAAGTAATTTTCACATTATGTGATACACAAAAGCTGCCCTAGTTAGGGCGGCTTTTTTTGTTTCGGTTTATCCTATTTCTTGCATTTATGTTTTGTTTCGGTTCAAACCTAAGGATTCTAGTTGTTATCTTTGGTATATGGAACAAAGTAACATACCCGCCACATTTCATGGCATCAAGCAATTAGCAGAGGACGATAGGCCTCGCGAGAAAATGCAAAATCTAGGTGCTTCTGCCCTAAGTTTAGCCGAACTACTAGCCATCTTAATTGGGAGTGGAAACAAAGAAGCATCGGCACTTCAATTGGGTCAGCAAATACTCACATTAGCCAACCATAGCCTTACAGACTTAAGCCGTATGAGTTTGACCGAACTCACCTCCATTAAAGGAATTGGTTCGGCCAAAGCCATTATTTTAAATGCGGCCTTAGAATTGGGCAGAAGGCGGCGAGAGGAAGAGGCCAAGAAAATTGTTAGGATTACCAACAGCACCGATGCATTTAAGTATTTTGAGCACTTTATGGAAGATTACCGCCACGAAGAGTTTTGGTTGTTGCTTTTGAACCGAAACAATATTGTTCTTGGAAAAAAAAGGGTGAGCATTGGTGGTGTTGCTGGCACGGTGGTTGACCCAAAAATTATTTTTAAAATAGCGTTAGATAACCTGGCCAGCAGTATTATTTTATGCCATAACCACCCTTCTGGAAACATTAATCCGAGTGTGCAAGACATCGAAATAACCAAGAAAATATTTAATGGCGGCAAGTTATTGGACATACACATTAGCGATCACATCATCATTGGGCAAAAATCTTTTTTTAGCTTTGCCGATCAGGGATTACTTTTTGGATAAAAGTATGCGCTAAATAATTATTTTTGGCATCAGATGGTATTGCATCAAATACAAAATTTCAGGGTATGGCTTAGGCAATACCCTACCGCCCGCAAATTCTTAAAATTTGGAATTGTAGGCGCAACAAGTGCGGGGGTTAGTTTGGGTGTTTTTTGGTTAATTTCCATGCAATATCCAGCGCTAAACTTATTGTCGAAGGCCATAGGGTATATCATGGGTTTCTTTGTGGGGTTTACGCTTAATAAATTCTGGACTTATATTGACCAAACAGAAGAAGATGAAAAATACTTGCTCAAGTACGTAATGGTTTATGGGGTCACTTTTGTGGTGTATTTGCTGGTTAATTTGCTGTTCGACCATATAATTCATCCAAATATTTGGTTTGCTTCGCTTGCTTTTAAGTTGGAAATTGAAGTTTTGGGCATTTGGTTAGAGCAGAACGGGCCTTTGGTGTCGAATGTTTTGACAATTTTTATCAATATTTTCTTGAACTTTTTTGGCACCAACAAATTGGTATTTAAAGTGCCAGAACCAGATCATATTTTCGATTAATAAAAGAAGGTGGTATAGGCTAGTAAGGGTATTAACCTAAGTTCAACATCACCAAAATTTCAAAGCACAGCATTGTTGTTATAGTAAATAAAACCATCGATTAGTTTTAGGCTATTCGATGGTTTTATAATGGTAATAAATAAGCTGTAATAGTTGAAAAAAGCTGGCCTTAATACTTTGTTTTACGTCTGTTTACTTAAAACTTTTAGTCTAAATAATAATTCGAGGGTATTATTCCAGCAAGAAAGCTGTTCGGTATTTACATTACTTGCTTAAAAACATGCTTTTCTCTTTATACAACTGCCTAAAGTGTGGGTCCTGCAAATCTTTTATAAACCTAATCGACTCGCCTGTAGATTTCATTTCAGGACCAAGTTCCTTGTTTACATCTGGGAATTTTTCAAACGAGAAAACAGGCTCTTTAATTGCATATCCAACGAGCTTCCTTTCAAAGGTAAAGTCCTTCAATTTATTTACACCAAGCATAATTTTAGTAGCAATGTTGATATATGGAATTTGGTAGGCTTTGGCAATGAAAGGAACGGTTCTACTCGCCCTCGGGTTTGCCTCAATTACATATACCTTTTCATCTTTTATGGCAAATTGAATATTTAACAATCCACTAATATTCATTTTAATGGCCAATTTTCTGGCGTATTCTTCCATCGTATCTTGAACCTTTTGGCTCAAGGCAAAAGGGGGTAAAACCGCCGAGCTATCTCCGCTATGAATTCCTGCAGGCTCAATATGCTCCATCATGCCTATCACATGGGCCTCATCGCCATCACAAATTAAATCGATTTCGGCCTCTTCTGCCCTATCTAAAAAGTGGTCAATTAACACACGATTTCCGGGCAATTCTCCAAGCAAATCAATTACTGCTTGCTCCAAATCCTCGTCGTTTATCACAATCTTCATTCCTTGTCCGCCTAAGACATAACTTGGTCGAACCAACACAGGGTATCCAACTTTATTGGCCACAACAATGGCCTCTTCTGCATCTTCGGCCACACCATATCTTGGATAAGGAATATCTAGTTCTTTTAGTAAATCGGAGAAGCTTCCACGATCTTCCGAGATGTCCATATTGGCAAAACTAGTTCCAATGATTTTAATACCAAGTTGCTCTAATTTTCTGGCCAATTTTAAGGCAGTTTGGCCTCCTAATTGAACAATTACCCCAACAGGTTTTTCTAATTCAACAATCTCTCTAAGGGCTTCCCAAAAAACCGGCTCAAAATAAAGCTTATCAGCCATGTCGAAATCGGTGCTCACTGTTTCGGGATTGCAGTTAATCATGATGGCTTCAAAACCCGATTCTTTTGCGGCCAAAAGTCCATGCACACAACTGTAGTCAAATTCAATTCCTTGGCCAATTCGGTTCGGACCAGATCCTAATACTATGACTTTTTTTCTATCGCTTGGGATGCTTTCATTTTCGCCATCAAAGCTAGAATAGAAGTAATTTGTAGGCGAAGGGAACTCTGCTGCACAGGTGTCTACCATTTTATAAATGCGGTGAATGCCCATGCTTTTTCTCAAATCCCAAACTTCGTCTTCGGTGGTGTCTCCACCCAATAAGTAGGCAATTTGAATATCGCTATAGCCCTTTTGCTTGAGCTCTATCATTAAATCTTTGGGTAAATTGCCAAGATTAAACCTTTTTACATCGCTTTCGAGGCGACACATATCATTGATTTGGGTAAGAAACCAGCGGTCAATTCTGGTAATTTTCTCTACCGAAGAAATTGGCATTCCTAAGCTTAAGGCATCTTTTACGGCAAAAATTCTATCCCAACTTGGGTTCTTTAATTTTTCTACAATGTCTTCTAATTTTCTTTGTTGGTAACCATCTGCACCAAGGCCATTTCGTTTAATCTCCAAACTTTGGGTAGCCTTTTGAAGTGCTTCAATAAATGTTCTTCCAATACCCATAACCTCACCAACCGATTTCATTTGCAAGCCCAGAGTTTTGTTTGCGCCCTTAAATTTATCGAAGTTCCACCTAGGTATTTTTACAATCACATAATCTATGGCAGGTTCAAAATAAGCAGAGGTTGTTTTGGTAACTGGATTTTTAAGTTCATCTAGGTGATAACCGATGGACAGTTTAGCCGCAATTTTTGCAATTGGATAACCTGTTGCTTTGCTTGCCAAGGCAGATGACCTAGAAACACGCGGATTTATTTCTACCGAGATGATGGATTCATCTTCTGGGTTAACGGCAAACTGCACATTACAACCACCTGCAAAATTACCAATAGAGCGCATCATGTGAATGGCCATGGTACGCATTCTTTGGTAAACCGTATCGCTTAATGTCATGGCAGGTGCCACGGTAATTGAATCACCGGTGTGAATACCCATTGGATCAAAATTCTCTATTGCGCAAATGATGGCCACACTGTCGTTTTGATCGCGCAGCAATTCTAGTTCATATTCTTTCCAACCAAATACTGCTTTTTCAACTAAAACCTCATGCGTAGGCGAGGCAGATAAGCCACGTTGCAAGGCTGCATCTAATTCTTCCTTTACCCAAACAAAGCCTCCGCCAGAACCACCAAGGGTATAACTCGGACGAATTACCAATGGAAACCCTATTCTTTGCGCAATTTCTTTACCTTCTAAAAACGAATTTGCCACATTTGAATCGGCCACAGGCACACCAATGTCGATCATTTTTTGGCGAAATTTCTCTCTGTTTTCTGTGGTTTCAATAGCAGCAATATCTACCCCAATCATGCGAACCTTGTATTTTTCCCAAAGGCCCATTTCATCGCAAGAGATTGCTAGGTTCAATGCCGTTTGTCCGCCCATGGTAGGCAATACTGCATCAATTTGGTGCTCTTTTAGAATTTGCTCAATAGACTCTGGCACCAAGGGTAAAAGATAGATATGATCTGCCGTTACCGGATCGGTCATAATAGTTGCAGGGTTGCTATTGATCAAAATAACCTTAATTCCTTCTTCCTTGAGCGATCGAGCGGCTTGGCTTCCGCTATAATCAAATTCACAAGCTTGACCAATAATAATTGGTCCGCTTCCTATGATAAGAACTGAATGGATGCTACTGTCTTTTGGCATAAAATACGCTGTTTAAGTTTTGATTGTGTTTAACCTTTTACCGTTAGGTATAAATTATGCAAATGTAGGACGAAAAGAGGACATCTAAAATTGTAAAATTAAATAAAAAGTAGTTTTCGCTTAGATGACTTCAAATTAGAAAAAATAAAATCTCCTAATTATTGGGGAAAATTATTCAAAAAATAAATGTCGCAATAAGCATTTATATATACGTGACAAGGTTCTATAACCATAAATGCAGAAATATTAGTATTTTTAAATTTCTCAGTAATTTGATTAAATGCACAATTAATCCCCTATACTGCTCCTATTTGTGTTCGTTTTCTATAAATTCATTCGGAAGTGATAATGAAAAAAACCTCCCAAAAGAGAATATTTTACAATAATCTAAAAATAATTTACATATTTATTTGTTTTTCAAAGTTTTATCTATTGCGACATTTTCCAACAATAAAACAAAAGGAGTGCTCCAATAGGGCATTTTATTAAAAAGTCGAATTATAATACATTAGCAATCACTATTGACTTTAAGTTAAGTTTGGGTAATGCTATAACGATGGATTTGAACGGGTACACTACAATCGCAAATTAGAGCTTCAGTTAAAGTGCTCATAACTATGCGAACATAGATAAACAAAATAGGCAACAAAAATTTTATCATTGGCATTTGTTGCGATGAATTTACTGTAGATGCAAAACAAACCCGAATTCAGAATTAGAAAATACCGAATCGAAACATAAGGAAGACAAGGTAAATTGAAAGTTTTTGAGACCAAGTAAGGAGAATCCATTTCACCTGAAAGGCATTAGCTCCTAAGGTTTTAGTTCCATGGACAATTTTAAACAAAGGATGAAGTGGGCAAATACTTGTTTAAATTGCGGTTTAAGGATAAAACCCAATAAAATGTCGCATTTGAATCCTTTTTTCCCAATTAAATCCAAAAAAGGTTAAAATAGCCCAGCCAAAGCTGCAAATTGTTATTTAGTATAATTTAACGCGTTGATTGTTAATTACAAGTTACCTTCGATCTCCACAAAATAACCAAAATGAAGTTTTTAGCAATCACATGCTTTGTACTATTCGCAGCAATATCTATTTGGATCATTGGTGAGCGTGCGAAAGCGCCAGAGGACGCATTGGCACATTTATATGATGCAAACATAAAACCTTGCATGAACTATTGGACCACCGACCCAAACTTTGTTGACACTATCAGCCTCCAGGCACAGGCCATGAAATTGTATGATGAGGGCGAATATACACTGGCCCTTGAAGCTTTTCAAAGGTATGAACCAAGCATAAAAGACGAAGGTTTGTATAATTTATACTTGGGCATTTGCTATCTTAAGTCGGATTTTGCAAACTTGGCCATCCACAATTTTTTAGACGCTTCTACCCAATTTCGTAAATATGAAATGATTCAAATGAGCAAATGGTATTTGGCACTTGGTTATTTAAAATTAGGAAAGCAAAAAGAAGCAGTTGAAACTTTAGAACACCTTATTGAGGTTAACGCACCTCAAAGATACGCAGCAGATGCAATCTTGAAGCAAATTGATGTTCAAAGTAATCCAGTAAAAAGTTTACTTTTAGTTGTGGCAAATTAAACCCTAGAGGTTTAGCATGCCATCTTATACCAATCTTAATTATTAAATAGCGCAAAGCTATTTAATAATTTTACAATGATAAATCAAAGTCGTTTAGTTAAGAATTTCTGCTCAAAATAGGGAGTATATTTATAGCACTTGTAAATGTGTAACATTTGCGCCCCCGAGGGAGTAGAAGGGTAGTTTTATTATAAACATTTGATGCCTTAAACATCTTAAAACCCTTAACTAAACAACATTGAATGGTAAATGCCAATTTAACAAAATAATAGCACAATAAGTATTTGTTGAAATTAGACTATATATTTTGCGTAATTGGCATTAAAACTATACCGAAAGCCTATCCAAAATAGGCCCTAAAATTGCCATGACAAGGTGCAGAAAACATAGGTTGTTGCAGCAGGGAAATATAAAGGCGATTGTCCCCTCACACCTGCATTGTCAATGGAATTATAACCACCCAAACTACCAGCAGGCGCATATTTTTGGTTCAGCAAATTATTAACTTTAAAACTTACATTTGGCAAACCATATTTGGCAAACCTTTGCACATTAAAACCAAGCTGCAAATCCACGGTTTGGTAGGCCGCCAAAGAAAGCGCTTTAGTTTGTGTATTGTCTAGATATTGCATAGAAACATAGCGATAAGAAACGCCAAAAACTAAGTAACGATTAAGCCAATTGCTTTCAAAGCCAATGTTGTGAATTTGGCTAGGACTTAGCGCTAAGGCAGTATTTTTATAAACCACCTTTTGGTCTAAACCCATATCACTGTTAAAATAGGTCTGATTTAATTCGGCAATTCCGTTTACACTCAAAGATGAACTTAGCCAGAAGCTTATGTTTTTATTAGCCTTAGCAGTTAATTCTGTCTCTATTCCGCGTCGGTAACTTCTACCAACATTGCCTGTAACAGGGTAACCAAAATTATTAAATAAACCAGTGCCCACAATTTGATTTTGGAACTCCATGGCAAAAACATTGATCTTACCTTTAACGGCACCCTTCAATTCAATACCGCCTTCCATGTCTAACACTTGCTCTGGCTTAATCTCATTTTGCTTCACATCTCTTACCGCAAAATCGTCTTGCAGGTAATCGAACCGGGTTGGCTCGCGCTCACTATAACCAACCATTACATAAGCAGATAGGTTTTGGTTGAGACCCAATTTTGCACCCGCTTTTGGGCTAAAGAACAGCCATTGCATATCTTCTACCTTTCCATATTCTTTCCTGATTTTTTGATCTAAGCCAACATATTTAAAAGAGGTTTTGCGAATTTGCAAATCGGCAAAGACCAATAGCTCCGCGCTTACTGCATAATTCAATTTGGCAAATGCGCTTACCTCTTTTTTATAGCCCGTATTAAAATACACTTGGTGATTTTGTTGAATGTTTGCAGGAATAAGATTTGCCCAATTTACCTCCATAAAATGATCCGATTTAAAGCTGCTTGCATGGAGGCCCGCATTTAGATCTATTCTCCCTTTTGTTAGGTGATAATTTAAAAATCCACCAAAATATTGTTGATTTAAACGATACGATGTCATCACATTTCCTGGACCCATGGTATCGCCGTTGGGACTCACATAAAAAGGTGTTGAGAGCATATTTAAGTCTGTAAAATTATAGTATCCTGGGGCAAGAAATTGAAATTTTGGCGCACCGCCCAGAACATAATAAGCAGATGCACTAATGGATTGTCCGCCGCGCAAAACATATGAATATTGAACTTGGTTGAAGTATTGTTTAAACGCGTCTGATTCTCCATCAACAAAGTAATTTGTTTTGGGTGCAGCCTTAAAGGTAGCTGCATCAATACCGGCATAGGCCAATTTACTTTGGGCATTGCCGCCAAAGAAATTAAACTTTAGCGCAGATTTTTGACTCACCCTACCGAGGCTAAATTGATACGATTGCGCTTGTGTTCCGCTATTATTGCGATATCCATCGGTTTTCACCTGCCCCATTCTGCCATAAAACATCCAATGTTCGTTTAGCAAACCTGTTTGAACCTCGGCTGTGAGTCGGCTCGAACCGAAAGAACCAATGCCCATAAAAACGTTTGCGCCGGGCTTATCGGATAAGTTTCGCGTGCTAATGTTTACGCTGCCGCCAAAGGCAGAAGAACCATTGGTGGAAGTGCCTACGCCGCGTTGCACCTGTATGTTTTCTGCACTGCTGGCAAGGTCTGCAAAGTTGTTAAAATACACGCCTTGGTTTTCTGGGTCGTTCACAGGAATGCCGTTAACAGTAGTGTTAATGCGAGTTTGATCCATTCCCCTCAGTCTAAAAACGCTGTATCCAATGCCTGTTCCATTGTCGCTGTTCATATTCACAGAAGGTGTTACTTGCAATAAACTAGGGATATCGGCGCCGTAATATAATTTTCGCAAGGTCTTGCTGTTGATGCTCGAGAAGGTGATGGGCGTTTTTTCATTGGCCTTAAGTCCAGACACAACAAGCTCTTGCAATACTTGTTTAGATCCTGTGGTGTCGGTCTGACCCAAAGCGTTAGCTGCGGTAAAAATACCTAAGCTTACAATCAAAATAATTCTTTTCATAACAAAATCCGGTTTAGCGAAACAAAAACGACAAGCAGAGGTGGCTTGTCGATCAAAATATTTCCCGGAATGGAAAACCAAAAAAAACGCGCCATTTTACCTTGCAACATAGCAAAGCAAATTTGGCTTTCTTTTTCCTTCGCAGGCATTATCCTGTTCAGGTTCCGAGGGTTTGATCTCAGCTTCTTACAGTTTTTCTGTAATAGGCACCCCTAAAGACGCAGCAAACATAAATAACTTTGTGGCAGGAAAACAAATTACTTTATAAATTTTATGAAATCACCTATTCAGCGTTAAACATATTGAAGCGAATAATTGTAGCGAGATTAAACCTTTATCCTACAATTTCATCAAAACAAATCGCACCTTTGCTACCTTATATTACCATGCTCTTGAAAACTTATCCGTTCACCATTCTTGCCATCATTCTTTTTTTTCCACTCTTTGGTTCAGCCCAAACCTTTCAGTTAAGCGGCAAAATTTTTGAAAAGGAGACCATGCAGCCGGTTGTAGGCGCCAGTGTGGCTATTAAGAAAAACGGTAAAATAATATCTGGAAGTGCCAGCAACGAAAAGGGCTTGTTTAAAATAGATAACCTTTTACCCGATTCGTATGAGGTGAATATTAGCTCGGTGGGAATGAAAAATAAAACCCAAAAAGTGGTATTAACTGCCGACAAATATTTAGGTGGCATGTTTATGGAGAAAAGCAACAATTCATTGGCAGAGCTTAAGGTGGAAGCGAGTCAAATTAGGGTAGAACAGAAAGGGGATACAACAAGCATCAACGCAAGTGCATATAAGGTAAATCCAGATGCAACGGCCGAGGATCTTGTAAAGAAAATGCCTGGAATTACCATAGAAAATGGAACGGTAAAGGCGCAAGGCGAAGATGTTAAAAAAGTATTGGTAGATGGAAAAGAGTTTTTTGGCGATGATGCCAATATGGCCTTGAAAAACCTGCCGGCCGAAATAATTGATAAAGTTCAAGTATTTAATCGCATGGGGGACCAAGCACAGTTTACCGGATTTAATGATGGCAATACAGATAAAACATTAAACATTACCACCAAAACGGGCAGAAACAACGGCACATTTGGCAAAGTATATGCGGGTTATGGCACAAATGATCGGTATCAAGCTGGGGCAAACCTAAACCTATTTAATGGCGATAGAAGAATTACGATTTTGGCCTTGGGGAACAACATTAATCAGCAAAACTTCTCTATGCAAGATTTGTTTGGAGGAAGCGCTGGCTCCTCCAGAATGCCAAGTGGTGGTGGTGGCAGAAGTTATAGGCCAGGCGGTATGGGCGACATGGGTAATTTTATGGTTGGCCAACAAAATGGTTTAAGCACCACCCATTCTATAGGCATGAACTATGCAGACAAATGGGGAAAAAAAACAAACCTCAGTGGGAGCTATTTTTATAACAACAGCAAAACCATTAACAATCAAATTACCAATAGAAGTTATGTAATAAATGAAGAAACGAAGCAATTAAATTTTGATAGTACCGGAGGTATAACCAACAATTATAACAACAGGTTTAACTTGAGGTTGGAGCATACTTTTGATTCATCAAATGCATTGATATATACGCCTAAATTTAGCTTTCAAAACAATCAAAATATAAGCGATCAATACGCAGAAAACCGTGTAAATGATACGCTATTAAATGGCCAGTTCACCCACAAAGACCCATTAAATAAAGGATACAATATTGGAAACAATTTGTTACTGAGACATAAGTTTGAGAAACTAGGCAGAACAATTAGTTTAAATGTGAGCCACGATTTAAACAAAAGAAATGGCGAGACCAATCAATACTCCAACTTGTTCTCATTGGATACTTCGAGTGTAATAAGCAAAAGAAGCATTAAACAGCGAAGCATAACGGAAACAACGAGTAACACTTATGCCCAAACCCTCACCTACACAGAACAATTAAGTAAAGAAGCGCAATTACAGTTGAGCTATAACCTTTCTTATAACACCAATTTAACCAGTAAACTTACTAATAAATTTGACTCGGTTAACAATGAGTATAGTGTGGTTGATACCTTGTTAAGCAATAACTTTAACAACACCATTGTTACCCATAAACCCAACGCGAGCATTAATTATAACAACGAAAAACACACCTTTACCTTTGGCGTGAGTTACCAATATTTAACCATCTCAAGTTTACAAACATATCCGCAAAACAGGGCTTTTGAAAAGTCGTATCAAAACATCTTGCCAAGTATCAATTACAATTATAAGTTTACGAATAGCAAGACCCTTCGTTTGGTATACAGAACCAATACAAACAACCCAAATGTTTCGCAATTACAGAATGTAATAGACAACTCAAATCCCTTGTTATTAAGTGCAGGTAACCCAAATTTAAAGCAAGAATTTTCGCAGACTTTTTTAACGAGGTATGGAAGCAATAATTGGCATAATTCTCAGAGTTTTTTCGTTTTTGCCATGGCCACTTTTACCAACGATTATATTGCCAATAGCACTTTTACGGCAACAAGGGACTCAATTTTACCCAATGGAATGGTATTGAACAGGGGCGCTCAAATTTCGCAACCGCTAAATTTAGGTGGCAACATTAATGCGAGGAGTTTTGCCACCTATGGCATTCCAGTTAAAGCCCTAAAGAGCAATATTAACATCAACATAGGGCTTAATTATAGCAAAGTTCCGGGTTTAGTTAATCAGCTTTCAAATTTTGCCAATACCTTTAACATCAATGGAGGCTTGGTTATTGGAAGTAATATTAGCCAGCAAATTGATTTTACATTAAGTCACAATAGCAACATAAACCTGGTAAAAAACACAGTTTTAACTAACCAAAGCAGCAATTATTTTATCAATACAACAAACTTAAAAATGAATATTATGCCTAGCAGTTCGTGGGTCTTAAATTCTGATTTAAATTACACCAATTATCAAGGATTAGGCAGCGGATTTAACCAAGATTTCTTTTTATGGAATGCCGCGGTGGCCTATAAATTCATGAAGAAAATGGCAGAAATTAAACTATCTGTTTTCGATCTTTTGAACCAAAACAACAGCATTAGCAGAAGTGTAACAGAAACGTATATTGAAGACACCCGGTCAATTGTTTTAAACAGATATTTTATGGTAACATTTACCTATAATATTCGCAAATTTAAGCCCATGCCTACCAGCAAGTGAAAGCATTACTTAAATTATTCCGGTTACACAAAATATATAGTGTGTGACAGAAAACTGCCTTTTTTTTGGATTTAAATTTTTATCGTGACCTGCTTTATGATGATTTTATGATTTGCCAATAAATCTTAAGAAAATAACTACCCACTTTTGGCTTTGGCGCTTGTTTTCGGCTCTGATTTTGAAAAATTTACATAGCTCCGCATTTGGACTTGCTCACTTTTTTCGTTTTTCAAAAGCAGGCTAAACAGTTATGGCCTATTCCCCATTGCGCATCGGTATTATGCAGTATGAGAAAACAAGTATGATTAAATTTACAAGGTTATAAAACCTTAAGCATCACTAAGGAATTGCAATGCGGCAACTGATCATTTTGTGGTCGCTAAAATTCACTGTATTGGTTCTATATTCATAGCTTTTCCAACTTGCATCATGAAGGATATAATCTATGCGAAAACTTGGCATTTTACCAATATAAGTTCGGCTCATACCATAACCCGATTCTTTAAATGAATCCTTCATTTTACCTCTTATGGTGTGGTAGGAATAACTGGTAGGAGAATCGTTAAAATCGCCACAAAAAACCACTTTATAAGGACAATTTTCGAGCTTTTCTCTTATTTTATCTGCTTGTTTGGCTCGGTATTGAAATGCGTATTTAAGTTTGGCCACAATTCTCCTCAATTGATAGGTTTGCGGACCCTCTTCGGCCTCCTTGAGTGTTTCTATAGTTTTATAATCTTCCCTATCGAACACAATAGATTTTAAATGCGTGTTTACAATCCTAATTGTATCCTTACCAAAAAGGATATCGGCAAAAACCGAAAGATTGCTATTTTGATTCTCCAACTCAAGGAATCCTTTATTTACAATTAGATGTTTAGAAAATATGCATACACCATATCCTGTTGGGAAAGTATTGCTTAAAAGATCGGCATTTACATTTGCAAAGGACTTGTATTGATTAAAGAATTTTTTAAACATGGGTTTTTCATAGTTCCCACCCAAGTTAGCAAACTCTTGCAAGCAAATAACATCTGGCTTTATGGTATCTAATAAATTAAAGAAAAAAGACGAATCGCCTCCCCTAAAATCATAAGCGCCCATATAATGCGTATTGAAACTAACCACATTGAGCAATTTGGCCTCATTGGTTATTGGAGCCTCTTTATAGCCAACCTGCAAAAAGGCTGGCACATTAGGCAATGAAAGCAGTATAACGCCCCCCGAAATCCAAGCAAATTTGCTTTTCCTTATTAACCAGAAAATTAATATCAAAAAGTTAAGGGCAAAAACGAAAGGGAAACTAAGTCCAAAAAAGGCAATTGCCCAAAACTCCATTGGCGAAAAAAATGGCGACAAAATCCCTAATACCAATGCAAGAGCAATAAGGATATTTAAAATTAACAAAAAATAATTTAGAATTCTTAAATACATGTTAATCCTTGCTGGCGGTGAACAATATTTCCTTTTCCTTTTGACTTAAACTTTCGTAACCGTTCTTAGATATTTTATCTAAAATTTGGTCAATTTGTTGTTGATTGGGCTTAGACTTGGTCTGAACCGATGCCTGCGAAGTATTGGATTTATGGAATATTTTAACCTTTGATTTTGGTTTAAAAACATTGGCAGTACCGTTAAAAATTGCATCAATTTTATCTGGAAAAGCACTCTTGCTATAGATTAGTTTGATAAAAAAATACCCAAATGCCGCACCACCAACATGCCCTATATGTCCGCCCGCATTGCCATTGGGAATGCTAATTAAATCGAGTAAAACCCAAACAAGCGCAATGTATTTAAGCTTAATTTGGCCAAATAGAAAAAGCGACACCGGGTAATCTGGCAACAAGGTAGCCGTAGCCACCACCAAAGACAATACCCCAGCCGAAGCACCTAATGCAGAAGATTTCTCCGCCTGGTTGCCAAATGCAGGAAACAGGTTAAAAGAAATGATATAAACCAACCCACCAAACAAACCTCCTAGGATATAAGCTTGATAGGTTTTTCCATTGCCCAAATATTGTTGAAACAAATTTCCCAACCAATACAAACAAAGCATGTTAAATAGCAAATGAAAAAAGCCTACGTGAAGAAACATGTAGGTAAAAAGACTCCAAGGCTGTGTAAGAAAATTACCTAACGAGGCAGGCAACATTAAAAATTTAATAGCAGTTCCTTGCAAGGCTTGTTGGTTAAAGAGAAACAGCAATAATCCCAACAACGAAAAGACTAGGTAAACCACCAAGTTAATTAATATTATCTTGATAACGGCATTACCTTGCTTAAATTTAAAACTTAATTCTTCTAATAAATCCATTCTAACACTTCAAACATACGATACCAACTGCTATTTTAAAAACTTATTGTGGTATTTTAAAAACCAAATAATGATGTAAATTGCATTAATTCCCTTTGTATGGTAAAATTAATTCAAAGGGTAAACGGCTAAACCTAAAATACAATATGCAACTAAAAATAAAATCTTTAATTTTTGTTCTGGCTCTGGCAATTTCAGTAAAACTAAACGCACAAATCTCGTTTCCAAATAATGGTCCGGCCGATACAAGGCCCAACTATATTGCCTTGTTGCACGTAAATGTTCAGGTTGATCCAAAAAATTTGCTTATGGATGCGAGCCTTGTGATAAAAGATGGCAAAATAGAAGCACTTGGTAAAGGCATTGATATACCAAATAATGCAAGAAAAATTGACGGAAAAGGGGCCTATATTTATCCCTCATTCATTGATTTGTATAGCAATTACGGCATAAAAATGCCCAGCGCCCAACATGCTAAGACAAGTCAATATTCGAACAACAACAAGGGTGCGTACACTTGGAATGATGCGGTAAAACCAGAGATAAATGCGGTAGATTATTTTGAGTATGACGAAAAACGCAGCAAGTATTATTTATCGGCAGGTTTTGGAACCACTTTAAGTTCGGTTCAGGACGGAATTTTTAGGGGAACAAGCACCTTGGTTTTAACGGGAAAAAACCACGAGCAAAAATTGGTTTTGAGGGCTAAAGCTGCCAACGGAATGAGCTTTAACAAGGGAAGCAGCAAGCAAGATTACCCAGGCTCTGCCATGGGATCCGTGGCCTTAATAAGACAAACCTATTATGATGCGCAATGGTACCAACAACAAAAAGTACAGGTAAATATTGGCTTTGAAAACCTATGGCTGAACCAAGGCTTACCCGTTGTTTTTGAAGCAGAAAATAAATTGGCTATTTTGAGGGCTGCACGCATTGGAAAGGAGTTTAATAAATCTTATGTGATTAAAGGAAATGGCGACGAATATCAAAGGATTGAGGAGATTGCTGCCACGCAATTGCCTATAATTTTGCCTATAAATTTTCCCAAGCCCTTTGAGGTAGAGGACCCTTACGATGCCATGAACATAAATTTGGGTGATTTAAAACATTGGGAAATGGCTCCTGCCAATCTTGCCATAGTGAAATCGAAAAAAATTGCCTTTGCCATTACCGCCACCAATTGTTCTGATGCCAGTACCTTTCTTAAAAACCTGCGAAAGGCGGTGGCACATGGCTTAAGTAAGGAAGATGCCTTGGAAGCCTTAACACAGCAACCCGCAAAATTGCTTAACATGGAGAAAGAAATTGGGGCGTTAAAACCAGGTATGTTGGCTAATTTTTTTATGTGTAGCGAGCCTCTGTTTGAGAAAGATGCACAGATTGAATCACATTGGATTTTAGGGGAGCAATTGCTGTTAAAACCAAATAAAGTTTCCGAATTAATTGGTACGTATACCATGAATTATTTGGGTATGGATACCCTTTCGGTCTTGGAAGTTTTAAAGAAAAATGGCATAACAGAGGCGAAAATTATGGGCAAAGACACCCTTAAAGTGAGCATTAAAGAGCAGGGAGAAATTTACAATTTTACTTTCAAGGAAAACAAAAAAAGCGAAAAATTATTGCGGGCCAATGTATGGATTGAGAGCTTAGATAGCACCTCGAAACAAATAACGGAGATGCGGGGAAATGTGTGGTTGGCAAATGGCGAAATACAAAAGATTACTTTCAAACGCACCTTGGTTCAGACCGAAAAAAAGAAGACCGATAGCGCCACAAATTATGCAATTGGAAAGGTGATTTTTCCTTTTACGGAATACGGAAACGAGGTATTGCCTAAGGCCGAAAACATTGTGTTTAAAGGGGCTACCGTTTGGACCAATGAAAAAGACAGCATTTTATTTGAAACGGATGTGGCGGTGAGCAACGGAAAAATTGTGGCCATTGGCAAAGGATTAAACCTAGCGGGCGCAAAGATGGTAGATGCTAAAGGAAAATTTCTTACAAGTGGCATCATTGACGAGCATTCTCATATTGGCATTTATAGGGGCGTAAATGAGTGTACGCAAAACAATACGGCTGAGGTGAGAATTGGCGATGTGGTAAATTCTGAGGACATTAATATTTACAGGCAATTAAGTGGTGGCGTAGTGGCTTGTCAGCAATTGCACGGCTCTTGTAACCCAATTGGCGGGCAAAGTAGCCTTATTAAGTTAAGGTGGGGAAAGGCGCCAGAGGAGATGAAAATTGCGCAGGCAGATGGCTTTATAAAATTTGCCTTGGGAGAAAATGTGAAACAAAGCAACAGAAGCTTTGGGTGGGGCCGATACCCTGAAACGCGCATGGGAGTTGAGCAAGTGTATTATGATGCTTTTATAAGGGCACGCGAATATGAGGCAGAAAAGAAGGCAAATCCAAAGCTCAACAGAACAGATTTGGAAATGGAAACGATGCTAGAGATTTTGAATAAAAAACGTTTTATTTCTTGTCACAGTTATGTGCAAAGTGAGATTAACATGTTAATGCATGTGGCAGATAGCATGAAGTTTACGGTAAACACTTTTACCCATATTTTGGAAGGCTATAAAGTTGCCGATAAAATGAAGGCGCATGGGGCCAATGCCAGTACTTTTGCCGATTGGTGGGCATATAAATATGAGGTAATTGAGGCCATTCCTCACAATGCGGCAATTTTAAATTATGTGGGTATTGTTACCGCCATTAATAGCGACGATGCAGAAATGGGGAGAAGGCTGAACCAAGAGGCCGCAAAGATTATTAAATATGGCCATATAAGTGAGATGGATGCTTGGAAAATGGTTACCTTAAATCCGGCAAAGATGCTGCATATAGACAAGCAAACGGGGAGTATAAAAATTGGCAAAGATGCCGACTTGGTTTTGTGGAGTGCAAACCCCTTGAGCATTGATGCCAAAGCAGAAATGACCTTGGTGGATGGCATTTGTTATTTTAGTCGCACGCAAGATTTGGTTCAAAGAAAGGCCATAGAACAAGAACGGATGCGCATTATTCAAAAGATGATTTTAGCCAAGCAAAATGGCGACAAAACTGAGCATAAGGTTTCTGAAATTGACCCTGATTACCATTGCGAGGATTATTAATTTATTAGGAGAAAAGAACATGAAATTGAACGTAATATTTATAGCCATGCTGCTTTGGAGCATGTCGTTGTTTGCCCAGAAAACCACCACCATTATTTTAAATGCCACTATCCATGTAGGCAATGGGCAGGTAATTGAAAAGGGGGTTTTGGTAATGGACCAAGGTATAATAAGAGAGGTGGGCAAGGAGCAAAAAAATTTGTATAAAAATGCCCGTGTAATCGATGCTATTGGCAAGCATTTGTACCCAGCTTTAATTGGCATGAACAACATTATGGGTTTAAACGAAATTGATGCCGTAAGGGCTACCCACGATTTCAATGAAACAGGCGAAATAAACCCAAATGTGCGGTCGCTGATAGCGTATAATACCGACTCAAAAATTCTACCTACGGCCATGGTTAACGGCGTGCTATATACACAAGCGGTGCCACAAGGCGGACTTATAAGCGGCAGCAGTAGCCTCATGAAAATTAAGGCTTGGAATTGGGAAGATGCTGCTGTAAAAGCAGAAGATGGCATTCATTTAAATTGGCCATATGTTGCCATTAGCAAAGAAGGCGAAGAGAACGGCGGCGAAAAGCAAATTCTGGAATTAAGCAACTTTTTTGCCCAGGCAGAGCAATATTGCAAGCAAAGCAAACCATTGTTTAACGCCCGTTTAGAGGCCATGCGAAATTTATTTAAGGCAGAAACAAATTTATATGTGCATGCAAATGATGCCAAAAGTTTGGTAAGGGCAATTGGATTTTTTAAACAAAATTATCCTAAAATTAAGCTGGTGTTGGTTGGTGCTACAGACAGTTATTTAATGAGCGACTTAATTAAACACCACCAAATACCGGTTGTTTTGGGCAATATTCACCGCCTGCCTTCGCGCAATGCCGAAGCCATAGACCAGCCTTACAAAACCCCAGCACAATTGCATGAGGCTGGCATACAAATTGCGATTTCGAACGAAGGAAGTTGGGAGGCACGCAACCTTGCCTATATTGCTGGCACAGCATCTGTTTACGGTCTCAACCGAGAAGAAGCGCTTAAAGCTGTGAGCCTTTCGCCAGCAATGATTATGGGCGTTGACAAGCAATTAGGGAGTTTAGAAGAAGGTAAAATTGCCTCCATACTAATTGCCAATGGCGATTTATTAGACATGAAATCGAGCGATTTGTTTATGGCATTTTTGGATGGAGAAGAGCTCAATCTTAAAAACGAACAAGTTCAACTTTATGAAAAGTTTCTAAACAAGTATAAAAAGGAATAGGAGTTTTTAGCTTATTTTATGGATATTTGCCCAATTACATGAAAGGTTACATCAAATTTTTACTATACGCAAAACCATACAAAGGACTTGCTTCTTTGAACGTTCTGTTTAATATATTCTCTATTATTTTTAGCCTATTTTCTATTGCCTTAATCTTTCCTTTTCTGGGATTATTATTTGGCAAAACGGCTTTGGTAATAGACAAACCAGAATTAAGCCTTTCGGCCAGTGGCATAAATAATTACTTTAGCTATTACCTATCAGAACTCATTAGAACAGAAGGGCCAGAATCTGCCTTAATCTTTATCTGTGGCTTGCTAATAGCCACCATTTTCTTGAAGAATCTTTTTAGGTATTTGGCTTTGTTTTTTATGGTTTCGTTAAGAAACAATGTGGTGAGTGATTTAAGAGAATCGCTCTTTAAACATATTTTGGTATTGCCCTTATCCTATTTTAGCGAAGAAAAAAAAGGCGATTTAATAAGCCGCATGAGCAGCGATATTCTGCAAATTGAAATTGCCATTATGAGCTCTTTAGAAGCATTATTTAAAGAGCCACTAACCATTGTTATTTACCTAGCATCGCTTATATTAATTAGTCCGCAACTAACCATTATTGTATTTGTTACCTTACCAATAATGGGCTTAATAATTGGCAGAATAGGCAAAGTTCTCAAAAAATATTCGCAAAGAGGTCAGTCTAAATTTGGCGATTTGGTTTCACTTTACGAAGAAACATTAATGGGCATTCGCATCATCAAAGCATTTAACTCACAAGAGTTTTTTATGCGTAGGTTCAGCAAGGAAAACCAGGCATATACCCGTATAAATGTAGCCAGTAACCGCACCAGCGATAGTTCTTCCCCCTTATCTGAAATACTAAGCGTGGGGGTATTGGCCTTTATTTTATGGTATGGTGGCAGGCTAGTTTTATCTGGCAATGGCGGTTTAAATGCAGAAGCCTTTATCTTATTTATTGGGGTATTTACCCAAATATTACCTCCCGCAAAATCCTTCTCAACTGCTTATAGCAATATGCAAAAAGGCTTGGCTTCATTGGAGCGGGTAAATGAAGTTTTGCAAAGCGAAGAAATTATTGTGGAAGCACTCAATGCAAAAGCCATTAGCGGTTTGAACCAAAAAATTGAGTTCAGAAATGTGAGTTTTAAATACAGCGATGAATTGGTGCTAAAAAACATTAACCTCACCATTGAAAAGGGTAAAACGGTGGCCCTTGTTGGACCATCAGGTAGCGGAAAATCAACGCTTACCGATTTACTTCCGCGCTTTTACGACCCTGTTGAAGGAGAGATTTTAATTGATGGGGTTAATATAAAGGAGCTAAAAATTCTTCAATTAAGAGCCACCATGGCTATAGTAGCGCAAGAGTCTATTTTGTTTAATGATACCATACAAAACAACATTGCTTTTGGCAAAACGCAAATAACCAATCAACAAATTGAAAGTGCGGCCAAAGTTGCCAATGCGCATGAGTTTATTGTGCAAACCGAAAAAGGCTACCAAACCAATATTGGCGACAGGGGAAATAAGCTAAGTGGTGGCCAGAGACAGCGATTAAGCATTGCCAGGGCCATCAATACCAATCCCGATATACTTATTTTAGATGAGGCAACGAGCGCCTTGGATACCGCAAGCGAGCGGTTGGTTCAGGAAGCCTTAAACAATATTATGGAAAACCGCACCACCATTGTAATTGCGCATAGGTTGAGCACCATCCATAAAGCAGATATGATTGTGGTATTAGAAAAAGGCAGCATTGTTCAAACGGGCACACACCAAGAATTAATACAGCAAGAAGGATTGTACAAGCAATTGCACAACATGCAAAAAATTCTTGAGGGGTAGCGATTTGCCTATATTAAGCGAAAAAGGAAAATTTTTAAGAATAATTTAGGTTTACAAATGCCTGGTTTTCTCTAATTTTACTTTTCAATAAATTAGAAAAATATGAAAAATTTAATGCCCCTCCCTCCCGAGGTTTTTGACCCAAGCTACTCTACAAAATCATCTTTCCTTTTTATTCCTTATTTTATCATGGATAAATGTTTGTGGGCAGACATGCACCACCTCTCCTATTTGTCCCAACATTAATCATAAAATGATTAATAGTTTAGGAACACCATTAGAATGGGTTGAAACCCAAACTGTATTTTGTGATGGAGAAAGGATAACCCTAAGAACAATTTCCTATCCTTCCACCACTATTTCTACAAGCTCTAATTTTAGCCAAGAATTTAATTATAGGTCAGATGGGGGGAGAATTGGTCAATTAACTCAAGGAGATTATACCTTTGGGTCAACCAATAGGTTCAATTTTATAGGAGATGACTTCTCAAGTTTAAATTTTCCAACAAGCTCACTCCCCAAGTTTACCGGCTTTCACAATTTTGACAATAATATTTACAGCTTTTTTGGTGCGTTTAAAGGCGATCAAAGCACCTCAGACCCAATAAATCCTGCAATCTATTGGGAAAACAATTTAGATGAGCCTAGCCGGCTACGATTTTTATATAAGAGTACCCTAGGTGGGGCAACTTTGCCCAATGAGTACGGAACAATTTTAGATAATGGAAATTGGGGAATTGCTACAAGCACACCCAAATCAAAACTTGAAATTCTTGGCGGTATTTATATCGCCGATCAAGTTTCAACTTTAACTGCACCCTTAGGCACAATTTATGGAAATGGGCCAATGATGTTAGGAAGTGAGTCCTTTATTACAAGCGTGCCAAACAATGTTTACATAGCAACTCAACCCGGGACTAGAACGGCTTTGGGTGTGGCAGACCCCTATGGATTTTTGCATGTTCATAGCCCAACTAGTGGATCATTTGCAGGATTAGACGACTTTAAACTAACTGACCAAGGTACAGGAAATGGACAATATGATGGATTTAGTCTCAATATTAATGGTAGCAATGTTGACCTTATTAATTATGAAAATGGAAATATAAGGTTTAGTACTAACGGGAATCCAAGATTAAGGATAGAATCAAATGGTAATTTCGTTCCTCATGCTGATAATACATATTCATTAGGTAGTTTAAGCTTGAGATTTCAAGAGGTGTATGGAATGAACTCAACCATAAATACCAGCGATATTCGTCACAAAAAAAACATTGAAAAGCTTAATTATGGCTTAAATGAAATAAAGCAGCTTAATCCAATATTTTTTAATTGGAAAGTAAATGATAATGGTAAAAGAATTGGCTTTATAGCACAAGAAATTGAAAAAATAATTCCCGAAATAGTTGTAAAGGACGAGGATAGCAATGGAATAACCAATTATGGTTTAAGATACACTGAACTAATTCCCGTTTTAGTAAATGCAATAAACGAACAACAATTAAAAATTGAAGACCTTCAACAAAAAATTGAGAAGCTTGAATTTTCTAATCAACCCATAAATAATAATGAACAAAAAAATCTCAAAGGGATATTGTTTCAAAACAACCCAAACCCTTTTGATAGTCAGACTGAAATTAAATATTTTGTAAATCCTGATTCAAAAAATGCTTCAATTTCAATAATTGAGATAAATTCAGGGAATTTATGGTTAGAATTCAAAAGTTTAGATCGTGGGACTGGAAAAATAATCCTATATAAAGATAAGCTACCAGCAGGCATTTACATTTACTCCCTATCAATTGATGGCGAAATGGTATCCTCAAAAAGATTGTCAATCCAATGATTCGATTATTTACACTATTATTTCTAATTCTAAATAATTTTCTTCATTTAAATGCTCAATCACTAGAATGGGTGAAGCATTTATATGGAAACAGAAATGATGTAGTGAAATCTTTAACTGAATTACAGGACAATTCTATTGTAGTTGTAGGTGATTTTCAAAGCAATTCGTTGACAGTAGATTCAAGTCAAATTTTGAATTTTGAAAATACAAATACAAATGATGGATTTATCTCAAAATTTAATAAAAATGGTCAGTTAATTTGGATTAAACAAATACTAGGGTCAGGTAATAATTTGGTATATAAAGTTATCTCTGATAAAGAGTCAAATATTTATGTAATTGGGACTGCAGCCGGAATCATTCAATTTGACAGCAATTCGCTAGTGCCAAAGTACACAAACCAAACTCGAATTTTTATTTTAAAGTTAGATAGTAATGGAAGCCTTTTAAAGAAGCAAGAATTTCAATCGCCTAATTTAGCCGGAATTTTCCCAGGAGCATTGGAAGTTGACCAACAACAAAATGTAGTTTTCACCATCCTAAATACACGAAATGATTCCATTTACTTTAATGGAGGAGATTTGCCAAAATCAGGAAATACAAGTAGATTAATAAAACTTAATGCAAACTTGCAGTTTTTATGGTCAATTATTTTTAACCAAAATAATTATTCAATAACAGATATTAAATCTGATTTGTATCAAAATTATTATATGAGTGGAACTTACAATGAAAGTATTTCTATTGGCAATACTAGCTTAACTTCCTGTAACGGTTCTAACAATAATTCCTATTTATGTAAAATTTCTGATAATGGCTTAATAAAATGGTTGAAATGCCAAGGCACAACAACATTTATTGGCGGAAACATTAATCCCAAACTTGCCGTTTATGAAAACGCCATTTACTTAGCAGGCACCTATAAAGGGCAACTGAAAATTGATTCAAATACTAACCTTTCTGCCACGCCAGATTTTACAAATCTATTTATAGCTAAATTCAATCAAGATGGTAATCTCGTTTGGGTAAAAAAGGGTCTTTCCGGAAACAATAATTCCAATAATGTTAAAAGCATAAAAATCTATAAAAAAGAAAATATTTTTATTCTTAGTCAACATGTAGGAGGAGATTTTATTTTTGACCAAGTTCAAACTAAATCTCTTCCAGGAAATAATTCTTATGGATTAATCCAAAAAATAGATGGATTTGGAAATGTTCTCTTTGGTTTTGAAATAAGTTCTACCAATACTGGATTAAATGAAATTGCAATTGACAAAAACGGCAATTCATATTTTGGGGGAATGTTTGGTGGGAATTTGACCCTTTTAAATTTCAACTTATACAGTTCTGGTTCTAATGATGGATTTTTTGCTAAGATAGGTAACTACAATATTTTTCATGAAAATATTCCAAATTTAATTTGTGGGAAAGATAGTTTTGAAATCCCCTACACAAGCTATGGTAAGTTTAAATCCGACAATAAGTTTACCTTAGAATTATCTGATACAACTGGAAGTTTTTTAAGCAATTCTAACAAGATTGTGGGTTTTACGCTCGACAGCGTTTCTGGCACTATTAAAGCTGTTATTCCAGATTCAATTTTGCCATCTAAAAAGTATAAGTTTAGAATTATTTCCAGTAATCCTATTGTAATTAGCGATTTTGATACCAATTTTTATTCCATTCAAAATCTGCCTAAAGCATCTGCTGGCATAGATACTACTGTATGTTTTGGGCAAGAATTCATAATTGGTTCGAACCAAAGTAGCGCAAACAGTTTTTCTTGGAATCTTGGTTTATATTTAAAGGATAGCACACTAAAACAACCGCTTACTAAAAGGTTTTCACCCGCTGGTGCACAACTTTTCATTCTTAAAGCTGCTAATGAACATTGCGCTGCATTTGACTCTGTTTTAGTAAACTTCTCACCGCCTCTTAACATTTATGTTAGTAAAGATACCAGCATCTGTCAACAAGATTCTTTTACCATATCTCCTGTTCTTTTGGGCGGAAAAGCACGCAATTCTAAAACCCTATTCTGGTACGCAAATACTTTTGATTCATTGACTTTAGTTGCGCCTATTCTTTCAACTAAATTATCTTCTAACCAACGCTATTTTCTAATATTAAGCGATGGTTGCTCTTTACCAGATACCAGTGAAACTGATCTTCAAATTATAAAGGCAATAAAAACAAGTTTACCAAAAGACACCAATATCTGCATAGGACAATCCATTCGATTAGTTCCTGAAAATTTTTACCAAGACACACAAGGCTTTTCGTTTGTTTGGACAGACTCTTTATTTAATTTAATTTCTACAGCAGATTCCATTTTGTTAAACCCTCTTTCTTCCCAAAGAAACTATCTCATTAGTAAACATATTTGTGCGGAAATGCTTGATACCTCTTCCATTTTTATCTCAGTAAACAAACCATTACAAATGGAAATTTACAGCGATTCATTAATTTGTTCATCAGATACGCTCACAGTTAAAATTTTACTCACTGGCGGAAAGCCAAGAAATTACCTGGCAGGCTGGAATATTGGTAATATAGATAGCAGTGAAAAGTTTTTGTTTAATCCTACTATATTACAATACGAGTATTACCTAAAGCAGGTCATTTATGCAAGCCAAACTTTGTTTGTAAAAATTTCTGACAACTGCTCAGTCCCCATTAATGACAGTGTGTCTATTCGTGTGCATTTGCCCCTAAGATTTGAGGTAAATCATAATCAGACATGCCTTGGCTTGCCTTCATCTATTTCTATACTTGCAACAAGTGGCAAAAGCCCCTTTAACTTTTTATGGCAAACAATCCCAAATCGCAATACTATTTCTGATAATGATTCGCTGTTTTTGTTGAGTGCCTCGGATACCTCATTCTTCATAATTGTTCAAGATGATTGCAAACAACGTGATTCCCTTTTTTATGAGGCCAAATTTTACCCAAATCCAATCGCTTCTTTTGATATTAGGTCCATAAATTACTATGCCAATGAAACAGAAGTTGCCTTCACCAACCAAAGTTTTTCACAAAACCCAAGCAAGTATTTTTGGCAGTTTGAAAATGGATTAACAAGCACTTTGGAAAGTCCAATTATTGGCTTTACAAGCCCTGGAATTAAACAAATTTTTATGCAGGTAACTAATCAATTTGGCTGCTTAGACTCAACCGCTATTGACACGTTTATAACAGTAAATAATGACAATGGGGTATTTCTACCTAATGCCATTCATTTAAGTGGTACTGGGTTAAATGAAGTGTTTAAGCCCATTGGTCTAAATATTTTAAGTTACCAATTACAGATTTTTAATCGTTGGGGAATATTGGTTTTTAACAACAATCAAACCTCGGAAGGTTTTAAAGGAAAGGATCAATCTGGTAACGACCTAGCAGCTGGTGTCTATTTTTATCTGTTATCTGTTGAGACAATTTTAAAAGAAAAGATTAAAAAATCGGGGGCTTTAACAGTTATAAGATAGTTAACTAAAATGAAAAAGTTAACTGCATTGCCTCCAGAAAAAGTCAAATTTATGCGGTTTTTAAAACCTTCATCAACTTAAGAAAATCATTTGATGGTGCAATGCTTTAAGTTCATTTTGGTTTGCAAAGATAGGCTTTTTAAAACTCAATCTTATAACTCAATATCGGAATTAATGGCGATTGATACCAATACTTTATTGCGCCATTAGCAGCATCAAAGTATTGACCTCCCACATTTTGACGGTTACTTGCATTTTGAATATCTATTGCTAAGGTGCTGGTTAGGTTTTTATAATTTCTTTTAACACTTATGCGAAAATCGAACCAAAAATAATCGGGGCTTTGAACGGTGAAAGCTTCGTTTTCTTTCTCAATGGATTTGTTATTTGCAATAGACGCATCTAAATCAATGGGCGTGTTTCTGAACCCTCCTACCCACACAGTTTTAATGTTAAAACCAAGAACCCTGTTTTTTTTCTTGAGATTCCTTTCCTGTTGTTATAGTAAGTGCATGGTTGGTAGTATACCTTGTATTGTACCATATTTGGTTAGCTGCTTGGTATTTGGACTGAAAGATAGTGGCTGAAATTAAATAATAAAAGTTGCGATGCAAAAACCTTTCTAAGCTTATTTCTAGCCCATAATTTTTTCCGAGACCTTTGTTTACCAACGATTTTGTTGGGCAACCATCCATGTCGTTTAAGAGAGAATAAGTAGAGGTTGGGTCTGAACCAATAGGCACTTGAAACAAGTGTTGGTAATATATTTCAGTTTTAAAGTGCATGTTGCCTTTCATTGAATGATCAATACCAAATGGTGCGACTTACTTAATCCTAAACTTCTATTGATATATTTTTCTGTCTTATCATTTACGAAATAGGTGCCAAGTGGTTGTATTTAACTATGCAATCCATAACCAAATGTAATAACATTCTTTTTGTTTGCTTCATATTTTATGGCCGCTCTTGGTTCAAACGAACCTGTATTATTTAAGAGTAAACCCAAATAATGAACACCCAAATTTATACTCAAGGCTTCGTTTAAAGTATGTTTAAGTTGGAAATAAGATTGAACAGAATACGCGCTGCCAGAATTTTGAATAAATGTGTTCCAATAATTGGTTGAATCTATTAACTGGCCTTGGTTGAGGTCGAAATACAACCTATTCATAATTGCTCCAGTTCGAAGGAAGTTTCTTGCATTTATTTTGTGTGTGTAATTGCTGCTTAAAGTAATTTTTCTATTGTTAAATTCTTGCTGATAATTTTTTATTAAGGTGTGGTAATCACCCTGCATTTTTCATCCTCACTTCCGTTTTGAGTAGTTGAAAATAAAAGTATGGTTTTTAAGTATCCCTTATCGTTTACACGGTAGTTGTTGGATAATCCGAATGCGCCAGTATTGCTATAAAAATTTGATTGGAATCGGTAGTAAGGATCTTCTTTCCATTTAATACTGTCTTTGCTTGCATTTCTATTTTGATTGCTTATTCCTAAAAAGCCAAATAAGGCACATGTTCCTGCTTGCTTGGTGGGAAGATTTATGTTGTAAGAAAAATCCTGAAAGTTTGTTACGGCATCTCCTAAAGGAACACCTATTTTGCCTAATACACTTAGGGTAGAATACCTATAATTAAACAAATAGGACCCTTCATACCCTTTTTATTGGTCCTTCCATTGCTGCATCTAAGCCCAATAACCCTGCCTGAAAAGTGTATTCAGTCTTTTTGTTGTTACCTCTTCTCAAGCGAAGGTCGAACACACCCGAAAGGGCATTTCCATATTCTGAAGCAAATGCTCCTGTCCAAAAATCTGAATTGGTTAACAATTGCGCACTTAATATTGAAATGCCTCCCCCAGAGGTGCCCACATTTGAAAAGTGATTTGGGTTAGGGATATCCACCCCTTCCATTCTCCATAAAAGTCCGTTAGGTGAGTTTCCACGAATATTGATGTGGTTATTGCCATCGCCTGCCACAACTACACCTGCAAAGGAAGTTGCCATTCTCCCCAGGTCATTTACGGCTGCTACAAACTTTTGTGTTTCTTCTACAGAAAAGGTTCTTGTGCTAATCAACGACATGCTATTGAGCGGGGTGTTTTTAGATTTTTCATCCTTAATTATTACCTCATTAATTTGTGAAATTTCTTCTTCAAGTGCGGAGTTTAAAAAGAGCTCCTTTCCAGCGTTAAGGGATATGTTTTCTATGAACTTTGTTTTATATCTAATATACGTAATTTTGATAGAAATTTTTCCAATGGGAATTTTGCTTAAATAAAATTCGCCTGAAGAATTTGTAGCTGTACCAATGTTTGGCAGCATAGAAGTGATAGCAATTATCGCTCTTGGTAAAGGGACTTGCGGTACTTTAACTAGCACAATTCCCCTAATCTTTTGGATAGAAATTGATTGGCTTTTTAAATTATAGTTTCCTGAATTCTCCTTGTAAAAATAAGAAGGCGGGTAACTATTAAAATTTGTGCGGTAGGTAACAGAAGTATTATCGAAGATGGATAGGTTTACACTGCAACCTAACACCAATTGAAACCTAGGATGTAATAATAAAACAGCATTTGGAACAAATTTGGTCAACAAATTTAGCGAACCTGTTTCGGAGTTGGTGGCAATAAGTTGCTGCGTGGTAAAATCAAATCCATATTGCCACCATTTGCACGCCATTTAAGCTACCTAGGTTCAAATTAAACAAGCCGCCTAATTGAACACCATTGGTAGCGTGC
>JAWXAZ010000037.1:0-18942 GCA_034439755.1 bacterium | reverse complement strand
CAATAATTCTTAATTCATACTTTAGCCTAATTGTGCAATTAATTATGAATTATGAGTTATGAATTATGAAACAAAAAACCTTCAGCAACCACCTAATAATTCTTAATTCATACTTTAGCCTAATTGTGCAATTAATTATGAATTATGAATTATGAAACAAAAAACCTTCAGCAACCACCTAATAATTCTTAATTCATACTTTAGCCTAATTGTGCAATTAATTATGAATTATGAGTTATGAATTATGAAACAAAAAACCTTCAGCAACCACCCAATAATTCTTAATTCTTAATTCATAACTCATAATTCATAATTCATAATTCATAATTCATAATTCCCATTTGATTCATTCTCAGAATTAGCTTCTGCAATCAAAGAATTAGCATTATTGTTTGCTGGAATTATTTTGGTGCTTTCTAAAATTACCTGAGCGTTTTCTGGAATTGTTTCTGTATTTTCATAAACATATTCGTGGTCCTTTTTACCTGTTATTTTCTTCCAAAATGCACCAAATAATCCAGCAGCCGCTAATGCCAATAATTTCCAAAATTTTAGCATAATGGCAAAGAAACCCACTTTTGCCAAAACCTTACCCGCCACCAATCCTCCAATGGTTATGGCAGCCACATTATCAAACCCCTGGTTCAAAATCTCTGTATTGAAAGCCTTCATTAAACTGGATAATATTGAGCACATTTGGAATTTCCTTTTGAACCAATGGTAGGTCGTTCATGGCAGCAATTGCGTTTAAAACCAATACGCCTTTTCTTCCTAAAATTCGCACATTATAATTTAGGGTATTGGTTTCACTTTCACCAAATTTTGCTTCCTTAGCCCATTGTAAAATATTTTTCTCCTTGTAGTAATATGGCACAGTTGCCCAACCTAAAATGGTTATGGCATCAAAACCATTTTTCACTCTTTATGTGTTTTCGGCCTCCATATCCTTTTGCATTTCTGCTAATAGTTCCTCATAATTAATATCGCTTGCATCGTTATCCTCAACAAACCCAATTTCATCATATTGAATATTGAAAACAAATCCATTGAACGACATAACTCCTTGTGAATCGGGCAGAAGAAGTCCCAAAGACACATTATCATTTTCGGGGTTTCCCCACAAATCAACTAAAACTCTTTTTGACTGTGTAGCATCCAAATATTTAAACCCCTTAGGCACATTTAGTTTAGCAACTCCATTAGGCAACTGAATTAGTCCTTGTTGGTAAGTAAATGTTTTTTCGATAGAATCCATTCTTTTGAATTCGTCCATTAAAGCTTCAACATTGATTTTTCCTTCTTGGTCAACCTTCTGGGCCCTAACAGAAAAAGAACTCATAAAAGCAAAGCAAACAATAAGTAGTTTTAATTTCATGGTTTAAATAACAAGATTAATAACGAAAACACAAAATATAAAGTCCAATTTCGATAAAAATTTTGTTGTACTATAATCTTGTAATATCGGCATTTATCCTAGTAAAATTATCAAATAAGTTTGGGCTATTTAAAAATTATAATTGGCATAATATGACAAAAATGGGGAAATGTAGGCAAACAAAATACGCTTTTTAGGGTTTAAATACAAACAAGCTAACAATTTTAATTAACTCATTTTAAAGCACTTTTAATCATGACAAAAATCAAGAGAATTAGCTGAAATTATTTACATGTGATAGTCAAAAAAAGATAAATTTGCCCCTCCAATAAGCAATAGACAAAATAAAACAATATGCAAATCAAAGCAAACCACCGCGACGAGTTTATTTATCGTCACAATTCATCTATGGCACATGATACAGATGCAATGCTTAAAACCATTGGTGTATCGAGCTTAGAGCAACTAATTGATGAAACTATACCGGCACACATACGCCTTAAACAGCGCATGAATTTATCTGAGCCTTTAACAGAAAATGAATTGTTGGACATGCTTAATAAGGTTGCCAATAAAAACAAAATCTATAAAAACTACTTGGGTCAGGGCTATTACGGCAATTTTACCCCCAACGTGGTATTGAGAAATATTTTCGAAAACCCAGGCTGGTACACTGCTTATACACCTTACCAAGCAGAGATTGCCCAAGGTCGTTTAGAGGCCTTGTTGAATTACCAAACCATGGTAATTGAATTAACCGGAATGGAGATTGCCAATGCCTCTTTGTTAGATGAAGGCACTGCGGCTGGCGAGGCCATGCACATGTTGTATGCCGAAACTAAAAAAGAAAAAGCCCATAAATTCTTTGTTTCTAACTTGGTTTTTCCTCAAACTATTGATGTGTTAAGAACCCGCACCGAGCCAATTGGCGTGGAGTTGGTGGTAGGCGATTACAACACCGTGGTGTTTGATGAGACCTATTTTGGCGCCTTGCTTCAATACCCAGCAGGCGATGGTTCTGTGATAGATTACAGCGAATTTATGGCCAAGGCCATTCAAGAAAATGTAATGGTGGCGGTAGCGGCAGATTTGCTTAGTTTAAGTTTATTAACGCCTCCAGGAGAATGGGGCGCAGACGTGGTAATTGGTTCAGCCCAACGCTTTGGTGTACCTATGGGATACGGCGGACCACATGCAGGATTTTTTGCAACTAAGGATGCATATAAGCGCCAAATGCCGGGTCGTTTAATTGGTATTTCTATCGATAGTCAAGGTAATTCGGCTTTGCGGATGGCTTTACAAACACGCGAGCAACATATTAAAAGAGAAAAAGCCACTTCTAATATTTGCACTGCCCAAGTTTTACTTTCCATTATGGCAAGCATGTACGGCGTTTACCATGGTCCAAAAGGCCTTAAAGGCATAGCTGGCAGGGTTCACGGTCTAACCCAAACGCTTGCGAAAGGTGTTTCTGAAAACGGATTATCTGTAGTAAATAAACATTATTTTGATACCATTACCATACAAGTTCCAAACGCTGCCCAAGCCTTTGAAAACTGTTTAAAAGCAGAAATTAATATTGCATTGGTTGATGATAAACATGTAAGGGTTTCAATTGACGAAACGCATACCCTTGCAGATATCAATCAATTGGCAAGTGTTTTAACTGGCAAAACTATTAACAAGGAGCAAGCTGCTATTGTTGAATTAATGGTGCCAAATAGGTATGCCCGCACAAGTGAATTTATGACACACCCGGTATTTAATTCGTACCACAGCGAGCATGAAATGTTGCGTTATATTAAGTTATTAGAATCAAAAGATCTTTCCTTATGTCATTCTATGATTGCTTTGGGTTCATGTACCATGAAGTTAAATGCAACCGCAGAAATGATTCCGGTAACCATGCCTGGATTTGGACAATTGCACCCTTTTGTGCCGCTTAACCAAGCTACAGGTTATACCCAAATTTTTGAAGATTTAACCCATGCTTTAAAAGAAGTAACAGGCTTTGCAGGCATTAGCTTGCAACCTAATGCGGGTGCGCAAGGAGAATATGCTGGATTAATGGTTATTCGCGAATATTTTAAGAGCATTGGTCAATCACATAGAAACATTGCTTTAATTCCATCTTCTGCCCATGGCACCAATCCTGCTAGTGCGGCAATGGCTGGCATGAAAGTAATTGTTACCAAGACTTTAGAGAATGGATATGTAGACATTGAAGATTTAAGGGCAAGGGCAATTGAGCACAAAGATAATTTGGCTTGTTTAATGGTAACTTATCCTTCTACATACGGAATTTTTGAAGAGCAAATTCAAGATGTGTGTGCCTTGATTCACGAAAATGGTGGTCAGGTTTACATGGATGGCGCAAACATGAATGCGCAAGTTGGCCTTACTAGTCCGGCAATTATTGGTGCCGATGTTTGTCACCTTAACTTGCACAAGACTTTTTGCATACCTCACGGTGGCGGAGGTCCTGGCATGGGACCAATTGGCGTTGCCAAGCATTTAGTTCCTTTCTTACCTGGTCACGTTGTGGTTGATATGGGTGGAGGAAGTCAAGCAATGTCGGCCGTATCTGCTGCTCCATGGGGAAGTGCATCTATTTTATTAATCTCTTATGCATACATCAAAATGATGGGCACAGAAGGATTAGAGAATGCCACTAAGTATGCAATTTTAAATGCAAATTATATCAAAGCACGTTTAGAGAATGATTACCAAATAATGTATTCTGGTAGCAAAGGCAGGTGTGCGCATGAAATGATTTTGGATACACGCATATTTAAGGGCGCAACTGGTGTGGAAGCAGAAGACATTGCTAAGCGCTTAATGGATTATGGCTTTCATGCACCAACTATGAGTTTTCCGGTAGCGGGAACGGTTATGATTGAGCCAACAGAGAGCGAGCCTAAATCTGAATTGGATCGTTTTTGTGATGCCATGCTTGCTATAAAAGCAGAGGTTAATGCCATTGAAAGTGGTGCTGCAGACAAAACAGATAATGTTTTAAAGAATGCACCACACACGGCTTCTATGGTTATTGCAGAAGAATGGAATCATGCATATACAAGAAACGAAGCTGCTTATCCGTTGCCTTATATTAGGGCTGCTAAATTTTGGCCAACCGTGGGTAGAGTAAACAATACCCATGGCGATAGAAACCTAATTTGTGCTTGTTTGCCTATTGAGGCTTACATGGAAAAATAATTGATTGTGTAACGAATAAAAATCCCTAGGTCTAAAAGCTTAGGGATTTTTTTGTGCTTTTTAGGGTAATATTATCTCCCACTTTAAGGGTACCAACATCTGTTTTGCAATACACATTTTCGCCAAAATAAATCTTGTTTTCAAATTGCCTATATTGACTTAAAGTATGCAAAGGTTCCTTTTCCTTTTTACCTGTTTGCTGATTGACACTAGGCACTGCGCAACGCGCACAAGGCTTTGCCGCCACAAATTCTAGCAAGCCAATATTGAACTCATCAAAGCCATCTTCGGCATGTGCAGGGGCACTTGTAAAAACCAAATTCGGTCTGAACCGATCCATTTTTATTGGTTCAGACAGACGTGCATTTAATGCATCTAATGAGCTTTGGCCAATAAGGAGAAAAGGGAAAGCATCTGCGAAACTCACCAACTTTTTACCCGTTTCAATGGTGGTTTCTAGGAGCCTTAAACTCCTCTCTGGCATATAAACTAACCGACAGTTTGTTTGCAATTCATTGGAGAACCACTTGCTTAGTTTTTGGGGCGCTTGGTATGCCAAACAAACATCCTCCCAAACCTTTACTTGGCAGGGCTCTCCTTCTATTTCGAATGGCAAAATAATGCCATTTAAATTGTTGGCAGAATGAACCTTAAAGCCAGTTGCTAGCAAGTCTATTTTCAGCAGAGAAAGCATAGGAAAAGTGCGTTGAGAGATAAATGTTCCGCTTTCATCTACCAACATATATCGCCTATCAAATTGCAGGCCTCTATGGCTAATTTGCGCCTTTGGCAATTCTATGCCAGGCAATCCTTTAAGGGGATAAATAATGATTTGAGTAAGTTGCACGGTATAAAAATAAAAAAGGGCCAAATAAATTGGCCCTTTTTTTATAAACATTTTTAAAATTTATTTTATTGATCCCACCAAACTCTTTCCTTTAGGTCTTTATGAGAAGGAGCATTGGTATTGTATAATCGCTCATCAATTACCGTTGGCAACCTTCTTGGGATTTCTGTGATATTGCCATTTGAATTAGGCGTTAATGTTGGAAAATTTGTTCTTCTCCAATCGGCATAAGCCTCAATTTGGCCGTACAATGCCACATACTTTTGATTCATAATTTTCTCCAAAGTAATAGATGCCGAAGTTTCACTTGCCTGAGCTGCCACAAAAGCTGGGCTTGCCGCTGCCCCTGTTACAGCCAGCACACTTGCAATTACAGCATCATTATGTGCGTTAGCTGCACCTCCTGGATCACTGCTTCTTAACTTTACTTCAGCCTCAATAAACTTAGCCTCGGCAAAGGTAACTAGGGGGAAGGGAGCGTTTTGAGTAGCCAAATAAGGACCAACTTCTGATGCATCCAAATTTGGTTCTTCTGGAGCCGATCCGCTGTATAAACCACCGGTATCTTTTGCGCAATAAAAAGGCAAGCGAGGGTCGTTCCAAGAATTCATGAGCGTAGTCATGGGTAAACCTGTTTTTATATAACCCGCTCTTTCTACTACAGTAAAAGCATACCATTGGTTATATTCATTGCTTTTATCACCAAATGTTGCATTCATATTATTTGCATTGCTGGTAAAGCCTGCTGTATTGGCTGCAGACAAAGCCGTAAGGGCCGAAGTTGCAGAACCGCCAGCATCTCTTTTGCTTAACCTATTATAATACCTAGCTTTGATAACATGAGCGGCAGCAATCCATGATGCAGCATCTCCTTGATAGATATAATCGTCTGTACCTGGCAATAAAACATTACTTGCTTCTGGCATACTTAACAAAGTAATTCCCTCGTCTAAATAGGTCTGGATATCTTCTATTACCGTTTTTTGGGCATCATAATTTGGGTTTAAGTTTACCAAACCATTTACCGCCTCTCTGCTAGGAACGTCTCCCCAAAAATCTGTGGCAACACCTAGATACATGGCAGTAAGAATTCTTGAAATGCCTTGGTAATATGGATTTGCAGTGCCAGATTGAGCATGCAACTTTTTTAAATTTACTAGGCCGTTTGCATAAATTACGGTCCACTCATTTACATTAGTTCCTTCCTCAATTGAGTAATCGTTTACATCTCTACTCTGGAAATCCACACCAACGTTTTGTTGTATCATCATGGATGCCTGACGAGAAAGTTGGCCATTTGCAGTGGCAAAATACGCCACTTCACAATTAGACAATAGCAAAGCAGGCGTTACAGATATTGGATCATTTGGACTTTTATCATACCCATCAACAAACTTTTTGCAACCTGCAAATAGGATCATTGTTAAGGCTAAAGTGCTATATATAATTCTTTTCATATTTTTTTCCTTTAAATATTAAACATTAGAAATTGGCTTTAAGCGAAAAGGTATAAGATTTGGTTCCTGGGTTATTGAAATAATCCCAGCCGCCAATATTTGAACCAGCGCCAGTTAAACTTGTTTCAGGATCAACACCCGTATATTTTGTAAATAACAACAAATTACGACCGGTAACACCTAATTGAAGTCCCTTTATTACTCTTGAAGCCTTTTTATTGAACTTGAAATTATAAGACAATCCTATATCACGTAAACGAACCCATCCCCCATCTTGGATGGCATTTTCTGCAGCGTAATTTCCACCATCACCTTTGTAAGTTCTGAAGTAGTTGTAGGCAGCTATTTTAATATCATTGGGCCCATAAGTTTCGGTTCCATCAGGAGCAGTTGAAATAACTTTTTGACCAGGAATAATATAAAACTTTTCGCGTCCAGCTGCTGATTCTTCTGTTACCCCTATTTGATTTAAGCGCGCCCAAGTTCCATTCCAAATATCGCCACCAACACGCATATCAAATAAGAAAGTAAAGGAGAGGTTTTTATAATTAAAGGTATTTCTTAAGCCACCATACCACCTTGGATAAGGATTGCCTATCTGACCTCTTTCTGAAGCCAATCGAGGTAAACCATTTGCCCCAATGATAAAGTCGCCATTTGCTGTTCTATCCCAACGCGTGCCATATAACACCCCATAAGGTAATCCTTTAATGGCATAAGCACCCATACTTGAGAAACCTTCTTCCAAGCTAATTTCTTTGATGCCAGGACCAAGTTCAAGAACTTCATTTCTGTTGCGAGAATAGTTTAAACTAACATCCCAAGAGAAATCAGTCATTTTAACAGGAGTTCCACCCAGAATTAATTCAATTCCTTTGTTTACCATTGAACCTGCATTGGTATAATATAAAGAATAACCAGCAGAAGGAGCAACAGGTCTATCTACTAATAGATTTGTAGATTTTTGCGAGTAATAAGTAAAATCAACATTCAGTCTATTGTCAAAAAACCGAAGATCGGTTCCGAATTCCATGCCAGTATTTTTTTCTGGTTGTAGGTTTGGATTTCCAATGCGACCGCTATATCCATATCCATTTTGATTTATATATGGAAATGACAATCCACCAGTGAATCCATCTGTATAAGTTGAACGTGTAAAATAAGTGTTTGTTCTATAAGCAATGGGGCTGATACCAGCTTGCGCTAGCGCGAATCTAACTTTACCAAAACTCATTTTTGGAATACTTACGAGTTCAGAAAACACCAAAGAAACATTTCCAGATGGGTAAAAGAAATTATTTTTAGCAGTACCAAAAGTAGAAGCCCATTCATTTCTTCCCGAAACACCCAAGAATAAATAATTCTTGTAGGAAGCATTGAAATCAAAAAATAATGCGCCGGTTCTAATGGTAGAATTTGCCTCACTTGAATATAAATTAGAAGCATTGTTTAAATTGTAATTTCCGGGAGCACTTAAATCGCGACCCCTTGAGTATAAATCTTGGTCGTACCGGCTATTTAGGTTATTACCCAATAACAAGCTAGTTTTAATATCCTTTGTAAAATCCTTTCTAAAAGTTACCAAGAGATCTGAATAGTATTCTTTATACCTTATTATATTTTCATCAATTTCTCCTCCAGGCGCATTATCAGGCGCCCAAGAACCAATAGCAAATATTTGTTTTCTTTGGTCGGTATACATATCCGTTCCTAGCCTGTAAGTTAAACTCATCCACTCAATTGGATCAACCGTAAAATAAATATTGCCTAAAGCTCTATTTACATTATCTTTAAATGGGTTTTCATTTGCTGTCCAATATGGGTTGTCATAAATGAAAAAATATTGCCTCTGAGTTCCATCTGGATTAGTATAACCATTTGGTCCGCCAGCACTAGGGTCGTTTAATTTATAGCTATTTGGGGACCGCATTAAACCAAGCATAATACCAGAGAGATTACTTCCATTTTGAGACCGTGTACCACCCGAATTAATTAAGTTAACGGTACCTCCCATTACCACTTTTTTGCTAAGCCTCGAATCCATTGTTATCCTGGCAGAAGTTCTTTCAAATTTGGTATTTGGAACCACACCTGTTTGGTCTAATCGGCCAATTGAAATGCGCATAGACGCATTTTCTGTGTTGTTTGTAATTGAAATATTGTTGTTATAGGCATATCCAGTTTGGAAAAAATCCTTTGCATTATCAGTTGGGGTAATGCCTAAGCTATCTTTCGTTAAATTGCCCCAATTTTGGGAGGTTCCACCTGGCACATATTTACCAGGCCCTATTGAACCAGATTTATCTGCCTTTAAAACGCCACCACCAGTGCCTTGAGAATATTTCATTTGTCTTTCGGGAAGTTTATTCACCTGAGAAATCTCAAGTGAAGATGAAAAATCCACTCCAAAGCTTTTGGTTCCTCTTTTACCTTTCTTTGTGGTAATGATAATGGCTCCGGCACCTGCTCTTACGCCATAGAGTGCAGCGGCAGCGGGCCCTTTAAGTACATTCATGCTTTCTATATCATCTGGATTAATATCCACGCCTCTATTTGAAGCATTTACACCTTGAAGGTTGGCATTAAAAGGATAATCTCCAGCAACAGATTGCGTGGTATTGTTATCTATTGGAACGCCATCAACTACGATTAAAGGTTGGTTGTTGCCCGTAAAAGTAACATTACCACGTAACAATACTTTGGATGAAGAACCAGGAGTACCTCCAGAACCTTGAACATACACTCCAGCTGCCTTACCAGCTAATCCTTGAATCATATTTTGTTCACCAGATTTCCTTAATTCATCTCCAGAAACTTTTTGTTGAGAATATCCCAGTGTTTTTCTTTCTCTTTCGATGCCAAAAGCAGTTACCACCATTTCACCCAAATTCACATTGTCGACTTCCAACTTGGCATTTATTTCCGATAAACCTACAATGCTTAACTCTTGAGTTTTAAGTCCAATTGCTTTAATTATAATCGTGCTTGCATCATTTGGTACACTTAAATTGTACCTCCCATTTTCATCGGAAACAGTTCCAATAGTTGTCCCTTTGACTTGAATAGAGGCCCCAATGACGGGTTCTTTTCCATCCGTGACCCGACCGGTAATATTCCGATTTTGAGCTAAAATTGTGGACATGGCAATCATCCATGTCATAAAAATCATAAGTAATTTTTTTTTTCATAGCATTAATTATTAAAAATTAAAGGTATAGAAAAAAATATTGGATTAATACTATAAATCAAAAAAAAATGACATTAATATGATTATTCATTATTTAGGCCTATAGTTGCTATCTCTCAAAATTTCATCCCAATTGGCATTGAGCATGAGGTCTTTTAAGGAGGCGCTCTGTTTGTTTTCCATGTATTTACAGATTATTTTATAGCCCGTATAAATGCCAATTGCAGGAGCAGATTCTTGCGGAACTCCCGTTGCTATGGTAAAAGGACCATCGTTAAAATAGCGCATGTATTGGGATGGATTAACACTTAATAGCATTTTTGACTCTATCAAATGTTTCCAGACCATGCCTTCATTTTCTTGCGCCCAATTTAATTGAATGGGTGAATAACCAAAAATGAGGCTATCATGAACTTGGGGCAACAATTCTTTCATAAAGTACCTTAACTTACCCTCAAAAAGCATCATGGCCATAAACCTTTTATCTATTAATTGACTTTCAAATTGACCAATGCCTATTGATTTAATGGTATTGGGTAGGATGTATTCTTTTCTTAATTTTTGAGCCATAAAATCTGGAAATTCTAAGGCGGGATAAAGGGCGTAGTTTGAACCTAAATACATATCCAAGCCAATTCCAACAACTGTATCTACATTCACTTGTGCATAGCCAAATTCTGAAATAAAAGTAACAAAGCAGGGAATATTGGTTTTAGGAAATTCGGTTTTATAAATATCCATAGCTTTAGCGAGAGTGGTTTCTAATTCTGTAAGCTGCGGAAACACGCTATCTACTTCAAACTTCAATTGCTTTATTGCAGGAAATCCTACAAACTTACTCATACTTGGTTGAAACCCATAAGCTTGCTCTTCCTCACTTATATTGAGCATGTCTTGGGCAAAAACTTGGTAAAACGGACCATATTTTTTTTGCAAATTCTTATAATGATTTGGATTGTTAAGGGTATTTGGATCAAACAGATCTTGCTCAAAACGCAAAATCTTTATGGGCTCAATATCTTTTTTGCAAGAAGAAATGAGGAGCATACAAAAGAAAATAAAAATGAATATCTGGTTTGCCTTCATGATATATGAAATAATGATTACCTTTACTATCTTAAACTTTTGGCAATATCTGCATTTGCAATTAAATTTGAATTTTTAAATCAATAAAACATGAAACGTAACCTATACATTATTATCGTCCTTTTATTAATGGGCAAACTTTCTTTAGCCCAAAACGAGGTAAGTAAATTAGAATTTGGTTTAGGAATTAGTCCGGCCATGAGCTGGGTAAATCCGAGCACAAAAGTGGTGGGGCGCGATGGAGGCTCCTTAAATTTCGGATTTGGAGCAAGAATCAATTACAAATTAAGCGATAAGTATGCAATTGGATTTGAAGTGAATTTACAGAATTTGGGTGCAAAAACACACATGGATAAAGTTATAACCGAAAGAGATGGGATCATCTTACCATCAAACAACTTTAACCTAAATTATCAATTGAGGTATTTGGAAATTCCGGTTGTATTAAAAATGCACACAGAGCTTAAAGGAAAGACCAGCTATTTTGGCGAATTTGGTGGAAATATTGGGTGGTTGCTAAACCAAATTGCCGATATTAAATCGGATGTATTCTCAATTGACAAAGTGAATACAGAATTGCCAGAGGATGGCGATAAGTTTAAGTTGTATAATCCAGAAAATGCCAATTCGGAATATTTAATTCAATTAAACAAAATCAATTTAGGTCTTATTTTTGGGGGCGGAATTCAATTGCATTTAGACAATAATTCTAAGGTAGAATTGGGACTTCGCTACCGTTGGGGCATAACAGATATTTACAAGGAGGATAAGTGGAAAGGCAATAACCATGCAATAGCTTTAAATATTGGATTTATATTCTAAATTGAACGAGTGAAGATTACACTTTCCCAACTTAGCTTTCATACTGGAAATTTTGAGGGCAACACACAAAAAATGATTAAGGCCATAACGGCTGCAAAAAATATTGGTTCAGACCTAATTGTTTTTTCTGAGTTAGCAACTTGTGGTTACCCGCCGCGTGATTTTTTAGAGTTTACCGATTTTATTTCTTTGGCCAATAAAAGCATCCAAGAAATTGCGGCACATTGCATTGGCATAGCAGCCATTGTGGGTTCACCCAGAGAAAACCCCGTGAAGGCTGGGAAGGACTTGTATAATTCTGCCTATTTTTTAGAAGATGGCAAAGTGACTCAAATCGTTGATAAGACCTTGCTTCCTAACTACGATATTTTTGATGAGTACCGCTATTTTGAGCCCAATAGGATTTTTAATTTGGTTGCATATAAAGGGTTTAACTTAGCACTTACCATTTGCGAGGACCTTTGGAATATTCAGGAAAATCCTTTGTATACTACAACCCCCATGGATGAGTTGGTGAAATTGAAACCAGATTTTATTGTAAATATTGCGGCCTCACCTTATTCTAAATCACAAATTGTTGACAGGCGAAAAGTGTTGTATAATAATGCACATAAATATGAATTACCTATTTTTTATGTGAATCATATTGGCGCGCAAACGCACCTCATTTTTGATGGCGGTAGTTGCGTGTTAGATAAAGAGGGAAATTTGCTTGCAGAGTTGAATTATTTTATGGAAGACCAGCAACAATTTACCTTATTTAAAACAAGGGAATCGGCTGTTGTAATAGAAGCTAAAAATAAAAATTTTCGGTCTGAACCAAGGAATTTATATGCAGATATTGAAGCTGCCCTCACCTTGGGTATAAAGCAATATTTTGAGAAACTTGGGTTTAAAAAAGCAATTTTAGGCTTATCTGGTGGGGTAGATTCGGCCTTGGTTAGCTACTTGGCATGTAAGGCCTTGGGCAAGGAAAATGTTTTGGCAATTATGTTGCCTTCAAAATATAGCAGCAACCATTCGATAAGCGACAGTGAGGCCTTGGCCAAAAACCTGGGCATGCAAACCCATTTAATATCGATTGAAGAAACATATCAATCTTTGTTAAAAACCTTAGGGCCATTTTTTGAGAATACTTCGTTTGGATTAGCCGAAGAAAACTTACAGAGCAGGAGCAGGGGAATTATTTTAATGGGCTTGGCAAACAAGCATGGTTATATTTTATTAAACACCAGCAATAAAAGTGAATTGGCTGTGGGTTACGGCACATTATATGGCGATATGTGTGGCGGAATTTCGGTGATTGGTGATTTATATAAAACCGAAATTTATGGCTTGTGCGAATACATTAACCGTAACAGCGAAATTATTCCTATAAATATTTTAACAAAGGAACCCTCTGCAGAATTGAGGCCCGACCAAAAAGACAGCGATAGTTTGCCGCCATACGAAATATTGGATGATATTCTTTACCACTATATAGAAGAAATGAATGGTCCGAGCCAAATTGCCGACAAAGGTTTTGACCGTGGATTGGTTCAGAAAATCCTAAGAATGGTTAACATGAACGAATGGAAAAGGTGGCAGGCACCGCCAGTTTTGCGTGTTTCTAAGAAAGCATTTGGCCCTGGCAGGCGCGTACCCATCTCGGGGAAATACTTGTATTAGAAGTTTTAATTTAGGGAAGCACGGTTAGGTTAAGCCATTCTACTTAGCGTAAACACAGTAATTTCTGGGAGTATTCCTACCCTACCTGGGTAACCTAAAAAGCCATATCCTCTATTAACATAGAGCATTTGCTTTTCTATCTTGTATAAATCGGCCCAATGCGGATAAATATATTGCGATGGACTCCATCGGTAATTGCCAAATTCGAACCCAAACTGAAAACCATGTGTGTGGCCAGATAAGGTTAGGTCAATATCTTGATGGTGCTTTGAAATGATGGTATCGAAATGACTTGGATCGTGCGAGAGAAGAATTTTTACAGGCACATCTGGCATGCCATCTATGGCTTTATCAATGTTACCAAACTTTTGAAAACGACCTCTATCACCCCAGTTTTCAACGCCAATTAAACCTATTCTTTTGTTTTCTTTTTCGAGCATTACATGCTCGTTCCTAAGCAAATTCCAGCCCATATTTTTGTGCACATCGTATAGGTCGGTTAAGTTTTTTGCCTTTTCCTCAGGAGAAGCCCAATCAGTTACATAATCGCCATAATCGTGATTTCCAAGTATAGAATACACCCCCATTGGGGCTTTTACTTCGCTAAACATATCGGCCCATTCATTAGCTTCAGAGGTTTTATTATTAACAAAGTCGCCCGTAAAAAACGCCACATGAGCCTTCTGTTCCTTTATAAGTTGTATGCCCTTATAAACGGCATCTTTATCAAAAAAACTGCCACAATGCACATCAGATATTTGCAATAATTTTATGCCATCAAAAGCTTCTGGCAAATTGGGCAAAACAAGGTTTACCCTACGCACTTGGTAGTTATAGGCACCAGTGTATAAGCCTCGAGATAGGATTACAAAAGGCACTGCACCTGCAAAAATTCCAGCACGCGCTATAAATTGCGATCGAGATATTTTTTTTGTATCAGGCTCAATGGCTTCTTCCATTTCCTCCTCATCTGCCTCAACTTCTTGGTGTAAAAATTTACGTTCAATAATGTGCCAAGTCCACATAAAAAAACGCTTTATATCATCTAAAAATATAAAGAGGAATAGAACCAATTTTGAGGCATATAAAATAAAAAAGAAAGCCATTAAATAGGTTCGAACCAATTTATTAGCTGCCCAAGCGCTGTTAAAATTTGAAAGAAAAAAGGCCAAAATAACCAGAAGAGGAATTCCCCAGTAGATGTATTTCAAAACCCTTTGATACCACAACGGCCTGTTTTTAATAAGCGATTTTATCCCTTGCCAAATGTAGGTATCTAAGATAAGTATAAAGAGAGTAACCCCCAGAAACATTTTCAATTTAAAAGATTGCATTTTAGAATTCTTTACTCACTTCAAATAAACAAAACAATGGCCTATAAGTTCAATAAAATAAAAACAATTTAAAAGCACGATGAGAATGTAAAATAGTTTCCTAAAATTGCAGGGTAAAATGGGAAGAACATCGAAGGCTATAGGAAAGAAATTATTGCAACTCAAAGATTTTCTTTGGAAGGTGGCAGTGCTATCCTTTCAAGTGAGTATGTTATTGATAATCTTATACCGAGTGGTTCCTGTACCACTCACGCCTTTGCCTATTGTGCGCCTTTTTGAGCAGGTATTTGGAGACGATCCTGTGCGCTTAAGAAAGGACTGGGAAAGCATAGAAAGCCTCGGGAAAAACATCTGTTTAGCAAGCATTACCTCTGAGGACCCTAATTTTTTGCAACATTATGGATTCGATTTTGAACAAATTATTGAATCATTGAAAAAAAGTTTCGACAAAGGCAAACGCCCAAGAGGTGCAAGTACCATTACCCAACAAACGGCAAAAAACCTTTTTTTTACGCCAACCCGCAGTTGGATTAGGAAAGGATTAGAGGTTTATGTAACGGTTTGTTTGGAGGTATTTTGGACAAAGAAAAGGATATTGGAAGTTTACCTCAACATCATTGAAATGGGAAATGGGGTGTATGGCGCAGAAGCGGCTGCCTTGTTTTACTTTAACAAGTCTTCGGCCCAGCTAACAGCCTACGAAGCGGCTGCTATAGCTGCTTGCTATCCAAATCCAAGAAGATGGAAAGCAAATGCCCCATCTAGGTTTATCCGCAAAAAACAAGCTGTTATAGTTAGGTATATGTATATAATTGGTCCACTACCATGGGATAAAAAACCAGCTAAAACCAGATAGCTTCAATCCATAAAAAAAGGCTGTTTCATTTAGTGAAACAGCCTTTTTTTATCTAATTATCTTTGTTTAGGTTTTCCTTATCAACCCTTGGCTTTCGCCTTTGAACAGGTCTAATAATTTTGAATTCCACTTTTCTATCAAGACCTTCTGTGCTTAATTGATATTTTTCTACATAAGAATCTTTTGAAGAAAATACGAGCATACGTTTTTCATCAATTTCATATATCTTATATAATTTACGTTTCACTTCAAGCGCTCGGCGTTCTGCCAAAGTAAGCTGAGTAAGATTAGGTTTATTGTTATCGGAGTGACCAATAATAACTAAAGAAGCAGAAGTATCCACCATCATGATACGGGCAATTTGTTGCAACAAATTATACTGTTCTACATGAATGGTAAACCTGTTTGGTGGAAATACAATGGTAGGTAAACCTAAACCACTTTTTGAGATGGTTACAAAATCGGTTTGTGGCACTGAATCGCTGAACTGGTAAATAGTCTCCATTGAATCACTGCCTACCCCTATTCCTGATGGGAAATAAATTCCCAAGGACTTGCTAAAACCATATGGATCGGGATCAATTGAATCGGGAATTCCATCCTCATCGCTGTCTAAAGTCACACCCTTATTATCTACTTTATAACCAGATTTGGTATTAGGCTCTTGGTCTAAGAAATCTGGAATACCATCTTGATCGGTATCAATTTTCATGGAGGCAGCTTCATCCTTGGCATCCTGTAAATCGCGGTAAATCTTGTCGATTGGATTACTCCAATCCATGTGTTTAGGTTTAGATTTGGTGGTTAAATTATACACCACATTCACGTTAAAATAACCATTTCCATCAGAAGATTTACCTGCAGTTATCAAATCTAAATTGTCGTTTGAACCAAAATAGTAACTTAATTCAAAACCAATATCTATATTTTTGGAAACCTTTCTTTTGAAACCAACGGTAAATGGAAAAGCTAACATACTTTCATTTATTGTTCTAGTAACAATACTTGGAGTATCTGGGTTATCTCGCGACCCATTTAAGTTCTGCAAACTAGCTCCAACACCAAAATAAAAATTGTTTCTTGGAAAGCTTTGGCGATAATCTACACTACCCAAATTGAATATCAATTGTAAATTTACATTTGACACCTTGGTTTGAAAATAGGCATTATCGATATATTTTTTGGAGTTTGAAGCGCCAGAAAACTTGCCTTGCATATACTGCAATCTTATTCCCATGAGGTGACTTAATGATACCTTTGCATAACCGCCAAATGCCGGATAAATAGCATCGGCAGGAATATCCCCAGCATAAAATGTCATGCCAAAACTACCGCCAAAAGATAGGCGACTATAAGCCATTGGCGGGATGATGTTCATGGTATCGGTTGTTTTTGCCTTAGGTGCATTTTGCTTGCCTGAAGGATTATCATACAACACACTAACATCTGGGGAGGAAAGTTTGCCATCACCTTCTTTACCTGGCTTTTTGGGCGCATTTTGCCCGAAGGAACTTGCCGCTACAAAAACGAAAATTATGATAAAAAAAATAGTTCTCATATAATGGGTACTTTGCAGTAAAATATCTGCTAAGTTAGCCCATTATATGAGAACTAAATAATTTCTAGTAATCAGTTATCTACAGCTTACTGTGCATTGTATATATACAACCAAGACTGTGGATCAATTCCTTTTCTAGCCTTGCGTAAAACGTTAATAGCTTCATCTTTATCATCTGTTGAAATAACAGACATTCTTAACATTCCTGAATTAGTATTGCTTCTGTAAATACTTGGGCTATAGCCTTTACTAGTTAATGACGCTTGGTTAGCACGAGCAATTGATAGTTTGTTTACACTGTAACAAGCAACAATTACATTATACTTATAAGGCGGAGGCGTTACATCATCTGTAGCCACATAAGTTGATGGAGCAGGTTTTGGCGCTGGTGCTACTGGAGTTGGCCTAGGTGCTGGAGTAGGCCTAGGTGCTGGAGTAGGTTCAACAACTGGCGCCACCACTGGTTCAACAACTGGGGCTACCACTGGTTCAACAACTGGGGCCACCACTGGTTCAACAACTGCTGGTACTGGCTCTGGAACAGGAACAACAGGTACTGGTTCAATCTTAGGTTCTTGTGTGATTGGTTTCTCAATTACTGGCACTTGTTCTAACACTGCACTTTTATCTTTAAAGTTATTATAGTTGCCATAAGACCAATCTATATGTTCAACATCTTTGCTGGTGCCAATTTTATACGTAACACCTGTATGGATATAAAGGTGGTTGTTTAGTGTAGGTTTGTTATATCCTTGATCTAGCCATTTGGATTGGTTGTATCCAAAATCAACACCTGCAATTAAATCAAAATTGTGCGTTAAGTATTTTCTGGCTTCATAACCTACAACGATGGTTTGAATACCCGGACTAATTGACAAAGCTGCTTCATCTTGTTGCGTTCCATTTGCAAATGATGCATCACCAAATGCTTTGGTATAACCTGCGCCTAAGATGGCATAATGATTCCACAAAGTTCTGTTGCTGGGTTCACCTTTTAAGTTTCTCATATTAAAGAAAGCACGCACAGAGAATTGTCTTAATTTTGTGCTAAATTCTTTTACAGACTCAGGACTACCAATTTTAGGTGTTCCAGAAATATCTTGTTTACCAGAAACTCTACCGCCAGCAAAATTCACTTGTAAACCCATTGCGCTGGTAAACGAATACCTTGCACCTAAGCCAGCCATACCTGTTAAACTATAACCAACTGGCGTGAATAAATATGGAATACCAACAGTACCATCCAAAGCCCATTTTCTATAAAGCTTGGTGCTTTCCTCTACCTTTTCTATATTTTTATGGCTCCAATCGGCCAAATTATTATAAGGCTTAGCACCAATTTTAACACTTACTCCAGCATATAAATTCATAAATTGGTCTAAACTTGGATTTTTTGCTTCCTTAAATCCATCCAAATAATAGGTTTCGGATATATGGTATTCCAAGCCACCGAACAGATCCAAATTGGTATTAATAAAATATCGTGTTCCTAATCCCAATTGAAAATCTCTATAGGGTTTACCAAATTCTGTTGCT
>JAWXAZ010000036.1:0-70690 GCA_034439755.1 bacterium | reverse complement strand
CCTAATTCTTCAGGATTCTTTTTTTTGTTGTCATATTATTTATGGTATATATTTGAAATATACAAAAATAAATGAAAGCTACCATAGGTTTAGTTCAACTTGTCCCGCCCATGCGGGAGGCTTTTGAAAGGAAGCAGCCATTTAGAGATTAAATGAGATATTGGTGGCAGACCAGCTCGTAGTAGTGATGAAGTTGCTGAACGGTAATGGAGCGAAGGGACTGGCTAGTTTAACCAACTAATAGATACAACCGCAAGGGATGATTGATTATTATGAGGTAAAATCACAGCCAATTACAATTGGCACTATTTATGGTTCTTTATTGGTTCAGACCGAAACCTAAAACCAAACAGTTAGGTTGCCAAAAAGGACATCTTCTGTGTGTACTGGCAAACCATTGGTAGATACAAAAGGATCATCGCTCATATAGTGTCTGTGCTCAAGCCTAAATAGGGCGTTTTGACTAAGTTTAAAATTTAAACAAAATCCATAGCTATTTAATTGTGTTGTTCCTTTTGGCAAGCCCAATGTGGCCCGCGCGGTATTCTCATTTCTTAACATCACCAGGTTTGGGTCGGAAAAAAATTCTACGCGCCCAGATAGTGACAGCTTTTTATTGATGCTATAGCGGGCTATAATATTGCCTTGATACCAATTTGTAGTTTGTTTATTGGAGCTATTATTGAGCAGCCCATTGAAATTAGCATGCTGTTGCATACCCATATAAACGCAGCTTGTAAAGGAGAGCTTCCCATTTGGATTAATAATGGCATACACATCTGTAAAAAATCGCTTGCCGTAATTGCTGTCTATCTTAGAACTTTCGTTGCCATAAAATACATTCCAATTTATCAAAATTTTATCCGAAACTTTGTGTTCAATTTGTGTGGCTATGGAAAGTTTCTGGTTGGGATTGTTGATGCGTTGCCAGCCATTTACCAGGTAAATATAAGCGTTTAGTCTTTTGGTTAAGGGTGCTGTTAAACGCAACCCAGAAAGGTAATAGGGCACATATTCTGCCGCCAGAGAACGTGAGTACATGAGGTGGTCTTTGGAAATGGCCGATTCGTTGGTAAACGGACTGCCCATAACGCCGGCATCGAGCCAAATATTTTTGGTAGTTGAGAGCTTTACGCCACCATAAGCTTCAATCATATTCTTTAATGTACTTGGCTCCGAGGCGTAGTTGGCATTTACGTATGTGCCAAACCCTGGGGCCAGCCTAGCCCTAATGTGATTTGTTTGGTAGCGAATATCGAGGTAGGCTAAGTTAATGTTTATTTCTTGGGTTCTAGAGGAAGAAACGGCATAAGGCCTGTTTCCGTCTTTGGGCTGGTTAAAATCATAGGCATAATAGGTGTCTATATACCCGCCAATTTTAACCTTCCCTAGCTCGGTTGAGTCTTCTCTATCGGTCATGCCCGAATTCTGGATGCCTTGCGCAAGCGTTGGTTCAGACCGAAAAAGTATGACAAATAAAACCAATAAGAAAAAAACACGCTTTTGCTTCATAATTTGACTAAGGTTATGGGTTTTACTTCATTTTATATAATCAACTATTTTCTGGTAACCTTGTTTTTTTGTTTATGGATCAACCAATTTTTTTGGTTATTAATTGCGGCTATAATTTGGTGCTTCTTTGGTGATGGTAATATCGTGTGCATGACTTTCTTTGGCGCCTGCTGCGGTGATTTTGATAAACTTGCCATTGGCTTGTAAGTCTTCCACGGTGCGGGCTCCGCAATATCCCATTCCAGCTCTTAGGCCGCCAACAAATTGGTAAACTACTTCTTTTAATAAGCCTTTAAAGGGCACAATGCCCACAATTCCTTCTGGCACTAATTTGGCAATTTCGTCTTCTGCATCTTGGAAATAGCGGTCTTTGCTGCCTTCTTTCATGGCCTCAATGGAACCCATGCCGCGGTAAGATTTAAACTTACGTCCTTCGTAAATGATGGTTTCGCCCGGACTTTCCTCTACGCCTGCAAAGATGGAGCCGCTCATTACGCTGCTGGCACCTGCTGCTAGGGCTTTTACTAAGTCGCCGCTATACCTTATGCCACCATCTGCAATTACAGGTACACCGCTGCCTTTAATGGCTTTGGCTGCTTCGTAAACGGCGGTTAATTGAGGTACGCCAATGCCGGCTATGATGCGTGTGGTACAAATAGAGCCAGGACCAACACCTACTTTTACGGCATCAACACCTAAGTCTACCAAGGCTCTTGCGGCATCACCGGTGGCAATATTACCTGCCACAATATCAATATGGGTAAAGGCGGCACGAAGGCGTTTTACCTCATTCATAACCCCACGCGAATGGCCATGTGCGGTGTCAATAATAACCAAGTCAACTCCAGCTTTAACGAGCGCCGAAATTCTACCTTCCGTTTCTGCTGCAACACCAACGGCAGCACCTACTATAAGCCTGCCATGTTTGTCTTTGCAAGCCATGGGATGGTCCTTTATTTTAAGGATATCTTTGTAAGTTATTAAGCCCAATAACTTGCCTTCTTTGTCTATTACCGGTAGCTTTTCTATTTTGTATTCTTGCAAAATACTTTCGGCCTGAACCAAATTAGTTCCCTCTGGCGCGGTAATGAGTCGGTCTTTGGTCATAATTTGGGTTACCGGCTTGCTCATATCCTTTTCGAAACGCAAGTCGCGGTTGGTTAAAATGCCCACCAATTTACCGTTATCGTTTACAATGGGAATGCCACCAATTTTGTGCTCACTCATAATTTTATGCGCATCCTTTAACGTGGCACCATCGTGCAAGGTAAGAGGGTCTATGATCATGCCACTCTCGCTGCGCTTAACCTTACGCACCTCTTCTGCTTGGCGATCGATGCTCATGTTTTTATGGAGAATACCCACGCCACCTTGCTGGGCAAGTGCAATGGCCAATTTAGATTCCGTAACGGTATCCATAGCGGCAGACAACATGGGAATGTTGATGCGTATATTTCTGGATAATTGCGTGGCTGTTATTACTTCGCGTGGAAGTACTTCTGAGTAGGCTGGTAAAAGCAATACGTCGTCGTATGTTAAACCTTCACCGAAGAATTTTTGATTGTCTTGAAACATGGCAAATATACCTTTTGTTATTTGCCGTGCAAAGATAGGGTAGCTGGGGCAGAATAACAAACCCTTAAAATAATACGAGCTACTATGCTTTGGTTGGAACCAAAATTTTTTATTATTTTCTTGATTGGGGAAGGTTGTTTTGCGATGTAGGGAGAATTCTTCTTGAAAAAAAAAAGGTTATAATTTTTTGCAAAAACGTATCTAATTAGATGCCTTTGATTTATAATAATTTTTAAAAGAATATTCTAGATGCCAACTGTAGACTCAATTATTGGAATAGATATTAATAATGGGGATCATAACCCTCCTCTATATACACGCAATGTAAAATGAATATGAGATTAGGCTCAATATTAAAACGGGAAAACAGTTGCTAGGTGGGGCTATGCCTAATGTTCAAATGAGGAAGATTGAAAGTTGACTTGGAAATGAAGAGAATAGAGAAACAGCTTTGACAATTTTTAAAGTATTGAATCCTAGACTGAGGCATTGAAATTAAATAACGACACGCTTTCATGGAACAATGCGAAGACAGTTGTTAAAATAAAAGAAAAGACATTGAGACTACCATATCAAATTGGAGCAGTTATATTGTTTTAAGCGCGTGAACCAGATTTTGAAAGAGAGGAAATACAGATAGGAGACATGCTAAAATCTTTGAGAATTAAAGAAGAACTTACACAAAATGAAGTGGCATATTTAAGAGGAACTATAAGGACTTACATTTCAAGGATTGGTTCTATAAACCCAATATTCAAAAGCGTACGGTGGCATATTCTATTGTATTCGTTTCGTAACTTTCCACAAGCCAAAAGCACCCACAAGAATCTTGGATGGCTGGGTTATTACGCATGGATACTTTGAAATACATTTGGCATTCAAAAGTCTGCAAAAATTACTTACTAATAAATATTTTTAATATTTCAGGATTCCCTAATTGTGAATATCTATTCATTACAACAAAGTAGCCTTCATTAACTAATTTTACCTCAGAATTGTTTAAAATATTTAGAATACTTTCAGTTATAAAATTGCCAAATAAATCAAATTCTGTTAATACAACGGTTTTATGAAATAGCTGAATCCATTGGTTTCTTTGTTGCGGACTGGTAAAGCCACATAAACCTTTTGGTTTTTCAAGAACTTCACCAAACAAACAAGTGTCTTTTTGCGGAGGAGATTGAATCAAAAACAATCTGTCAGGTGTTAAAAAGAAATCATTTAGGTTAGAAGATTCAATTATTTGGCGATTAAATTTCACAGCACCAACAAGATCATTTATTGATTTATCATTGTTATTAGTTGGCGGAAGCACAGGTTTATACGAAACTTTTATAGAATTAGATTTAATAAATAAATTCCCATTTTGTTCCCACTCATCTATTATACTCTCAAAATATTTAAAAGTATAAATTTTCCCATTGACAATTTGGAATCGATTTGTATTTAAATTGGGATAGTAAAATTTTGAAAATAATGAATCATAATTTCCTAATAAAAATGATTTAGAATTTTCAACATTAAACACTCTTAAGGCTTTTGCACTTTTATATTTCTTTAAATTCTTCTCGACATCAAATGAATGAATAAATCCAACTGGAAAGACAATTGTTGCGGAATCTAATATTTCTACTTTAAATGCCGAACTTCTAACTTTAGGAAAATATCTAATTCCTAATGCCTTTAAACGGGCGTCTTTTTTAGAAACAAGGTTACCTTGTGTGGTAAACTTCCATAAAGATTCTTCATTAATTATATAATAGAAATTATTAAATAAAAATAGGTAACCGCTATAGATGGCTGTATCTCCATTTTTATCTTTAAAAAAGAGTTCGCTTAATAAAGGTAAATTATTATGCAATTTAACATCATAGAATTTATGCCATTCAAAATCACTGTATAACAAACAATTATCTGCATAAAAAAAAACGGTACCATTATGATATACGCTTGAGTCAAGGCCAAGACTCAAACGTATATCATTTTGACAAACTGCATAATTATTGCAAACTTGCAATAAACTTACAAAGAAAAGTAAAATATATTTTTTCAAATTTTTAGTTAAATATAAGAGGACACGCATTAAATACCCCATATCTGTAATATAGTTAAAGCCGAAAGTTGCATGCCCTTCCATCGTCTCATTACATTGGTGATTGTGCCGTTTCAATAAGGGTTTTTTATAAGGCAATATAATTCTTTTTGCAAATAAAATCAACGCATTATTATTGTTGTAATCTTTTGAAATGGGTATAATGATTCCTTTATTTTAGGATTGAATGTAACTAGCTCTACCAATGCTCTTTTCATGGGTTATACTTGGTAAATACATACTTAAACTGAGGCAATTTAAATATTCAACCCGACTCATTTTATAATTTAAAAACCATTTATTATTATGATCTAGAAATTGGTAATCTTTCTCACAGAAATATTCCATAAAAATAAATGAGCAGAAAAGCACTTTATTTCAATTTGGTTCAGACCGTGCTTTGACTTCCTTGTATTTTTACCTAACATTGAATTATGAGAATTGTAAAAAGGGAAAGTGAAGTAATAGAATACGAATTGGCCTCAGAGTTATCTGATGTAGACCAAGCTTTATTGGCAGAAGCCAGGCAGGCGATGGAGAAGGCTTATGCGCCTTATTCGAGGTTTTTAGTAGGCTGTGCTTTGATGTTGGAGAATGGCGTTTTAGTTAAAGGAAGCAACCAAGAAAACATGGCCTATCCCAGTGGTTTGTGCGCAGAGCGCGTGGCCATCTTTTATGCGGGTGCCAATTACCCCGGCGTACGCATTTTAAATATGGCCATTACGGCCAAAGCAAAAGATTATGATTTAAATATTCCTATCATGAGTTGCGGTGCCTGCTTGCAAAGTTTAAGCGAATATGAAATGCAACAAAAATCGCCCATTAGAACTTTGCTGCAAGTAGAAGATGGTCCGGTTTGGTTGGCCGAAAATGGCACCAAAACATTCTTGCCTTTTCAGTTTTATGTGGCCGAATTAAAGCGTTAAAAATGGAAGTTTGCGGACAGGTTATTGATATTCTTGGACAAAGAATTTATGCGGCATGTGTGGTGATTACCGATGGTAAAATTGCCAGCATTACCGAGCTAGAAGAAGCGCCGCCTCACTTTATTTTGCCAGGATTTGTAGATGCCCACGTGCACATAGAAAGCTCTTTGTTGGCACCTTCTGAGTTTGCCCGTATGGCGCTTACCCATGGCACCATAGCCACCATTAGCGACCCCCACGAAATTGCCAATGTATTGGGAATTGAAGGCGTAAATTATATGATAGAAAATGGCAAACAAGCGCCGTTTTATTTTCACTTTGGCGCGCCTTCTTGTGTGCCAGCTACCCACTTTGAAACAGCAGGTGCAAGCCTTGATGCCCAGCAAGTAGATGCCCTTTTGCAAAGTGAAGATATTTATTACCTCACAGAAATGATGAATTTTCCAGGGGTTATTTTCGATGATGAAGAGGTGCATAAAAAAATTAAAGCAGCCCATCGAATAAACAAGCCGGTAGACGGACATGCGCCGGGTTTAACAGGGGTACAGCTAAAGAAATATGTGGATGCTGGCATTAGCACCGACCACGAATGTTTTACCTTGCAAGAGGCCCAAGAGAAATTGGCCTTGGGCATGAAAATTTTAATTAGGGAAGGTAGCGCAGCCAGAAATTTTGATACCCTCATTCCGCTTTTAGATACGCATTATGAGCAGCTCATGTTTTGCTCAGACGACAAGCACCCAGATTCTTTGTTGTTGGGTCACATAAACCAATTGGTGGCGCGCGCCCTGGCCTTGGGCAATAATTTGTTTAAGGTCTTGCAAGTGGCCTGTATCAACCCGTGGCAGCATTATGGCATGCGGCAAGGAATCCTTCGTGTGGGCGATACAGCAGATTTTATTGTGGTAAACAATTGGCAAGAAGTAAAAGTATTGCAAACCTATGTGGCCGGGGAATTGCTTGCAGAGAAGGGCGTTTGCCTGTTTAAAGGCGTTCCCATTCACTGTCTGAACCAATTTGTTGCGCAGCCATTATCGGTAACGCAACTCGCATTTAAGCCCGCCAATCCAGAGCCCGTTATTGTTTGCTTAGAAGGGCAATTGATAACCCATAGGTTAGAAGTACCCGCCAGCGAATGCACACCAGAATACGATTGCCTAAAATTGGTTGTCTATAACCGGTATCAAACAGAAGCCCCTGCCATTGCATATATCAAGAATTTTGGTCTGACCCAAGGCGCCATTGCAGGTTCCGTTGCCCACGATAGCCATAATATTATTGCGGTAGGCACCAGCGATGCAGATTTATGTAAAGCCATCAATGCCGTAATTGCACACAGAGGCGCTTTGGTAGCCTGCAATGCCTCCCAAGAAAAGGTATTGCCCTTGCCCCTTGCCGGCTTAATGAGCGATGGCGAAGCATGGGAAGTAGCAGAATTGTATAAGCAAGTCGATGCCTTTAGCAAAGGCATACTGGGCGCCACTTTGCAAGCTCCATTTATGAGTTTGTCCTTTATGGCTTTATTGGTTATTCCCCACCTAAAATTAAGCAACCGCGGCTTGTTCAACGGAGATAGCTTTAGCTTTGTTCGAAATTAATGAAGGAAGTAGGATTAGATTTGCCCTTAAAGTTTGAATTATAGCTATATAACTTATGATTTTATCCCCATCGAATTCGAGGGGTTTAAAATGCAAATATTAGCATGGTTAAAACCAAAGAATTTTAAACTTTTTAAAACAACTAGGTTATGCCTAAGAACAAAGCCATTTATGCACAAGGAGCCGAGATTAATCTTTTTCAAGGAGATCAAACAGATTTTATTTCGTTAACAGATATTGCCCGTTATAAGGATTCCTCCAATATGGATACCATTATTCAAAACTGGTTTCGAAATAGAAATACCATAGAATTATTACGCTTTTGGGAGCTCATGTATAACCCAGATTTCTAACCCATCGAATTCGAGGGGTTTAGAAAACAAGCCGGATTAAACAGCTTTGTAATGACGCCTAAAAAATGGATTGAAACTGCCCATGCGAAAGGAATTATTTCAAAATGAGGTAGATATGGTGGAACCTTTGCCTAACTTTAACAAAAGTTAATTACCACATTCTTACCGATGCCATTAAGGAAAAACTTATACCAATAACATTATCAAAAGAGAAAATAAATTTCGTGTATGCAGATGAAGTTGATATGCTTAATATGGCGCTATTTGGTGTAACCTCAAAACAATGGCGCATTGCCAACCCAAATGCCGAAGGAAACTTAAGAGATACAGCAAATATAGAGCAATTGGTCATATCATCAAATATGGAAAGCATCAATTCTGTGCTCATTCATCAAGGATTGAAACAATCTGAAAGGTTAATTCAACTTAACAAGGTAGCCATTACCCAAATGAAATCGCTTCTGCAACATGCGGGATTAAAAAGGCTGAAATATATAACTACAGAAAACAGACCTAATGGGCAGTTATTGATTTTATTCCGAAAAATAAAGCTAACGGCGTATAATACCAATTGTAATTATTAAATAACCCAAAGCTATTGGCTAATTTTACTGAGGTAAATGCCGAGATAACAACATAAATAGTACAAGGCGATATTTGTCGAAATTGGACTATTTATGTTGTTTAATCGGTATAATTGACGCAGCAATGAACTCGCCCGTATCAGTTGCGGGCGCTAGGTCTTTGGTTTAAACCGTTACTTTTACCTCTTGTTGTTCGGCATTTGCCAAACTTAAATCAAATTGTACTTTGTGCTAATTTAATTTAAGTAATGATATTATCTTTAATTTTAGCGGTAAATTTTGGCCTTTTCCCTTATAATTGTAACATGTTCAACAAGGAGAATTTGCAGCATTGGTTGTATAGGCTAAAGATAGTTTTTTACCTTTCTGTGCTCTTTTTGTTTTTTGTTCTGTTTGTAATGGAATTAAAACATGAGTATAAGATTGATATATTTCGTACGTTTAATGGGCCAATAGACGATATATATTTTAAATTGAAGGATAACTTTTAACCATGATGGGTTCAAACCATTTGCTTGTTCAAAAATTAGATGCTTTTGTAAAAAAGTATTATAAAAATCAGTTACTCAAAGGAAGCATTATCTTTTTAGGTGTTTTTGTGCTGGCTTTTTTGGGTGTAACTTTACTCGAGTATTTTGGCAGGTACACCAGCACCATTCGCGCATTTTTGTTTTTTTTCTGGCTAACTCTAAGCGCCGTTTTGTGCTATAAATTTATCCTAATTCCGGTTGCTAAATTGGCCCGCATGGGCAAGCAATTAAGCAGAACCGATGCGGCAGATATTATTGGAAAACACTTTTCTGAAGTAAACGACAAGTTGCTAAATGCCCTGCAATTACTCGAAGTGTCTAGTCCAGATCAGAGTTTGTTATTGGCTGCAATTGAACAAAAGACACAAGAATTATCGCCCGTCCCTTTTAGTGCGGCAATAGATTATAAAGGCAATATTAAGTATGCAAAATTTGCCCTTATTCCGCTCTTAATTTTGGCGGCATTGCTCGTTTTTTCGCCGCAATTGGTGAGCGATGGGGCGCAAAGAGTTTTGCAATACAACCAAGTTTTTAAAGAACCTGCACCCTTCGAATTTGTGATAGAAAACAACAATTTAAGCGCAGAGCAATATCAAGATTTTACCTTGCAAGTAAAAATGTTGGGTAAAGAATTACCCAATGAAGTTTTTATTCACCTGCTAAATCAGGTCTATAAATTAGAAAAGGAAGATGCCACACACTTTGTATATCACTTTAGAAATGTGCAAGAAACTACCCCTTTTTATTTAGAAGCTTTGGGTTTTGAAGACGCAGAAAAAACTTTGCAGGTATGGTGGCGCCCTGTAATGTTAGGGTATAGTGTGAGCTTAGATTATCCGGCATATTTGCAGATGAAAGATGAGGTAATTGCCAACCCGGGCGATTTATCCATGCCGTCGGGAACAATAGTAAAATGGCAATTTACCAGCAAACAAACCACTGAAATTAACTTGCAATTTAACCTGTTAAATGTCAAAGCCAATTCTCCCGATGGCGTGCATTATAGTTATAGCAGAAAGTTTTTTTTAAGCGATAATTATGCCATTAAATTAAGCAATGAGCGGGTAAAGAAAGGCGATTCTCTCTATTTTCAAATTGATGTGATGCCCGATGCTTTTCCGAGCATTGAAATGGAAGCACAAATTGATTCTGTAAGCGGAAAAATTTATTATTTTGGTGGTATGGGTTCAGACGACCATGGCCTTAGCAAACTAAGTTTTAATTACCGTTTTTTGGCTTCGGATGATAAAGCCAAAGTGTCCAAAGGATTTGTAAGCACTACCATTCCTATTGTATCGGCAAAGCGCATAGACATTATGCATACCTTTAGCTTGTACGATATCAACTTTGTGAGTGGCGATGAGATTGAATATTATTTTGAATTGTGGGACAATGACGGTGTGCATGGTGCTAAATCGAGTAAGTCGAAACCATTGGCAGTAAAGGCGCCAACCAAGAATGAAATTAAAGAACAAACTCAAGCAGACAGCAAGGCCTTGCAGCAAAAAATGGAAGAAGCCTTAAAGGAATCCAAAGAGTTGAAAAAAGATTTAAATGAAATACAAAAGAAATTGAAGTCGCAACAGCCTTTAACTTTTGAAGAGAAAAAGAAACTAGAGCAATTGAATAAACGGCAAAAAGACTTGGCTCAGAAAATGGAAGAACTGCAAAAAGATTTTAAGCAGAAAAACCAAAAGGAACAAGCGTTTAAAGAGGAAGAGGAACGCATTATGGAAAAGCAACAAGAGTTGCAAAAAATGTATGAGGAGTTGATGACAGATGAGATGAAAAAGCTGATGAAGCAGATGGAAGAGCTGATGAAGCAGCAAAACAAAGATCAAATTAAGAAAGAACTCGAAAAGATGGACCTCAACAACAAGGATGTAGAGAAGGAGTTAGACCGCATGCTAGAAATGTATAAACAATTGGAGGTGGAGAAGAAGATGGATGAGGCCATGAAAGATTTGAAAGACTTAGCTAAAAAACAAGCTGAATTATCGAAGGATACCGAGCAGAAAAATAAAAGCAATGAGGAGCTTAAGCAGAAACAAGATGAGTTGAATAAAGAGTTTAAAGATTTGCAAAAAGATTTAAAAGATTTGCAAGAGCAGAACAAAGATTTAGAGAACCCAAAAGACCTTGCAGATACCAAAGAAGAGGAGAAGAAGATTGAGGAGAAAATGCAGCAAAGCGGCGAGCAGTTAAAGAACGGCAACAATAAGAAAAGCAGCAAAGAACAAAAGGAAGCATCGGAAGAAATGGAGAAGATGCAAGAGAAGATGCAAGAGAAGGCCGAAAAGGAAGAAGAAGAGCAGGAGGAAGTGAATGAGCAGGCCTTGCGTGAAATTTTGGAGAACCTCATCCAATTGAGCAAGGACCAAGAAAAATTGATGGAGCAAATGAAATCTATCAATGGGTATAATCCGCAATTTGTGCAATTGGCTCAGGAACAAAAGACCTTAAAAGACAATGCAAGAATGGTGGAAGATAGCCTGCAGGCTTTAAGCAAAAGGGTGCCAGAAATTAAGTCGTTTGTGAACCGCGAGTTAACAAAAATGAATAGCAATTTAAACCAAGCTAGCAACAGTTTTTCGACCCGAGATAACGGACAGATAAGGGTGCAGCAACAGTATGCCATGAGTCACATGAATAACTTGGGTGTTATGTTAAGCGATGCCCTGCAACAAATGCAGCAGCAGCAACAGCAGAAAAAAGATGCCAAGAGCAAGGGCAAAGGCAAGCCATCTAAAAAGCCCGGCAAGGGCAGCAAGCCTAGTATGGGGCAGCTCAAGAAAATGCAGGAAGAGATGAACAAGCAATTGAAGGATGGCATGAATAAAAGCGGGAGTGGAGAAAAGAGTAAACCCGGTAGTGAACAGTTTGCGCGAATGGCAGCGCAGCAGATGGCAATAAGGCAACAGATGCAGAAAATGATGAGCCAAATGGATGCTTTAGAGAAGGAGAAAATGGGCGGAGGAAAGCAGTTGGGCGATTTGCAAAAGTTGATGGAAGAAACAGAGAAGGAATTGGTGAATAAGCGACTAACCCAAGAAACGCTTATGAGGCAAGAGGAGATTTTAACCCGCTTATTGGAGCACGAGAAGGCAGAAAGAAAGCAGGAAGAGGAGCAGAAAAGAGAAGCCAACCAAGGCAAAGAATTGTCTAAACCCAATCCGCAATACCTAGAGAAATTTAAACGCAATAACCAACGCAATACAGAGTTGTTGCAATCTGTTCCCATAGAAATGAAACCCTACTACAAACAAAAGGCAAAAGAGTATTTGGAGAAGTAGGTTTATTTTTGACTTTCTAGTGTATTTATCCCCACCATGGATTTTCGAATTGTAGCCTAGCAATAATTTGCTCTTCTGAAAAAGGATGCAATGCCATAGCGAATGCAAATTAGTAAAATGAAGGTCAAAAAATAAAGCTTATTTTACTAAAAATAGGAATATAAGCCTAATTTCGGCTTTAATGCAGCCTTATTTTACCATTTTTACCCTGCTAGACCCTCTTTAGTGTAAATTTAATGGGCGCGGGTTTAATATTGACATTTAATAGCTTGAAAACTAATTTAAATCATACCTAGGAATGCCATTATAGAATAATTTCGTGTTAACAAATTTATATATATATGGCAACTTTTGATACCGCCCATGTTAAGAACATTGTCTTGCTTGGGCATTCTGGCAGTGGTAAAACAACCCTCGCCGAATGTGCAGTTTACGAAGCGGGTTTAATTACGCGCAGGGGAACTGTTGAAGAGAAAAATACCATTGCCGATTACCATGAATTGGAGCAGGAGCGAGGGAATTCTGTTTTTGCAAAATTGCTTCATACCACTTGGAAGGGGTATAAAATTAACATCATTGATACGCCTGGCTTCGACGATTTTGCAGGGGAGGTAATTGCTTCTTTGCGTGTGGCCGATACAGGCATTATGGTGCTCAATGGTGCCCACGGGGTGGAGGTTGGAACCGAAATTGTTTGGGAATACACAGAGGAGTTTAAAACGCCCATGCTCATTGCCGTGAACCAAATGGATCATGAACTGGCAGATTTTGAACGCACGGTAGAGCAAGCGCGCAACCGTTTTGGCAGCAACGTGGTGGTGGTGCAATATCCGCTAAACCAGGGTGCGGGTTTTAATGCCATTGTTGATGTGCTTAATATGGTGCTTTATCAGTTTGCAGCAGAAGGTGGTAAGCCTCAAAAATTGCCTATTCCTGCCGCCCAAATGGAGAAGGCAGAGCAAATGCAAAAGGACCTTATTGAGGCCATTGCGGGCAACGATGAGGGTTTAATGGAGAAGTATTTTGAGCAGGGTACTTTAAGCGAGGATGACATGCGTGCTGGATTAAAAAAATCTTTAATTAACCACGATTTGTTTCCATTGTTCTGCACTTCTGCCAAAAAAGATATGGGCATTGGCCGCATTTTAGGCTTTATAGACAATGTTTGTCCGAGCGCCAGTGAAATGCCCGTGCAAATCACCATCAATGGCGATAGCCTGCCTTGCAAAGCAGATGGTGCAACTTGTATCTTTGTTTTTAAAACCGTTAACGAAGCGCACCTGGGCGAAATGTCGTTGTTTAAAGTATATTCTGGAACCGTATCCGTGGGCATGGAATTGGTAAATGAAAACAATGGAACCAGTGAAAAGCTTAATCAGTTATTTTTATTAGAAGGTAAGAAGCGCATTCCTGTTGATGAATTGGCCGCCGGTGATATTGGCGCTACCATAAAATTACGCAATACCCATACCAATAATTCTTTGCATGTAAAAGGTAAAAATATTGCCCTGAACCCAATTGTTTTCCCAGAGCCTCACTTGCAAATGGCCATTGAATTAGTTAAAAAAGGCGAAGAGGATAAATTGTCGGCAGCCTTGCATCAACTCAATGAAGAGGACCCGAGTTTAAACATTGTATCCTCGCAAGAATTAAAGCAAACCTTAATTAATTGCAGGGGCGAAATGCACTTAGCTGTGGTAAAATGGAAGCTCGATCACATCTATAAATTGGATGTAAATTTTGTGCGACCAAAGATTGCTTACCGCGAGACCATTCGCAAATCGGTTACCTCATTTTATCGCCATAAAAAACAAAGTGGTGGCGCTGGTCAGTTTGGCGAAGTTCACATGATTGTAGAACCTTTTTATGAAGGCATGCCAGATCCCGTAAATGTAAGTGTGCGCGGCCGCGATGAGCATCCTTTGCCATGGGGTGGTAAATTGGTGTTTTATAATTGCATAGTTGGCGGGGTAATAGACAACCGTTTCTTACCTTCTATCTTAAAAGGTATCATGGAAAAAATGCATGAAGGTCCGCTTACGGGTAGTTATGTGCGCGATGTGCGTGTGTGTATTTATGATGGCAAAATGCATGCAGTAGACTCCAATGATATCTCCTTTAAAATTGCAGGCATGATGGCCTTTAAAGAGGCATTTCACCTGGCCGATCCTCAGTTGATGGAGCCTGTTTATATGGTAGAAGTTTTGTGTAACGATGATATTACCGGTGCCGTTATGGGCGATTTGCAAACCCGCCGTGGCATCATAGAAGGCATGGATACCTACAAGCATTATCAAAAGATTAATGCCAAAGTTCCATTGTCTGAAATGCAAGATTACCAATCTTCTTTAAAAAGCATATCGCAAGGTAAGGCAAACTATAGCATGAAATTCGATTCTTACCAACCCGTTGCTTACGAAATTCAGAAGAAATTGGTGGAAGATTATCTAAAAGTTGCCAAAGACGATTTGGCCTAATTCTATAAATATAATAGTTGGGAGCTGGCAAACTATTTGCTCGTTCCCAACTATTTTTTTTTATTGGTTCAAACAGAACTAATGGTTTATGCTTTAAAAATATTTGGGCTGAACCAAGCGCATTTTTGGTTTGAACCAATCCGTTTTTTTAAGAAAAATTTGGTGCTAGGCTTACTTTGCCTATAATTCCTTTTCTTGATAGGTAATTTTGGTAAGGAACAATCCATGCGCTGCAACACTTTCGCCGGCTTCGCTGCGGTTCTTGCTCTGGAGTATTTGCGTTACATCTGCTGCACTAATTTTGCCCTTGCCTACATTGAGCAAGGTGCCCACAATAGCACGCACCATATTGCGTAAAAAACGATCGGCCCGTATGGTAAAAACCAATTTGTGATTGGGCTGTATTTCCCATTGGGCATGGGTTATTTGGCAATTAAAAGTTTTTACATCGGTATGCACTTTGCTAAAGCACTCAAAATCGGTATGCTTTAGTAAGATGGCCGCCGCCTCGTTCATGGCCGCTAGGTTAAGTTCGGTAGTGCAAAGCAAGCTGAGCTCATGGGCAAAAGGATCTGGGCGAGTAGAAATCCAATATTCGTATTCGCGGGAGCTGGCGCTAAACCTTGCGTGCAGGCCATTGTCTACTTCGTAAACTTCGTAGATGGAAATGTCTCTTGGCAAGATGGAATTGAGTTGCGTGCCTAATTTTTTAGTATCTATGGTCCGATCCAACTCAAAATGCAGGAAATACGCCTTTGCATGCACCCCTGTATCGGTTCGTCCACAGCCTGTAATTTCTATGTTTTCTTTAAGTAGAATGGAAAGTTTGGACTCAATTTCTCCTTGAACGCTGTGCGCATTGGGTTGCTTTTGCCAACCATGGTAATTTTTGCCGTTGTATGCTAATTTTATGAAATAGCGCATTATATAGAGTCTAGGTAATTGATGTAGCAAGAATAAGACAAATATTTTGCACCACTTTATTTTTTAGCTTGTATTGAAACTAATTTTGAACACTTTTGTTAAAGTATTTACGTTTTGTTTTGGCACATAAATTATTTTAAGATGATTCAACAAATTAATGCTATTCATATTTTGAAAAGGATACTCTTTATATTTTTGCTGCTATTAAGCATTTCTGCTTGTAATGGACAATCGGAACAAAACACAAACAAGGAAACCAAACAAATAACTAAAAAAATGGAAAATGGTATCAAGTTGAACCCTTTAACGGAAGACGAAAAGCGTGTAATTTTAGGAAAAGGAACAGACCGCCCCTTTACCGGCGAGTATACCGATAAGTTTACCAAGGGTATGTATGTGTGTAGGCAATGTGATGCCCCTTTGTATACTTCCGATTCAAAATTTCATTCCAATTGCGGTTGGCCAAGTTTTGATGATGAGATTAAGGGTGCGGTTACCAAAACTACCGACGCAGATGGTAGAAGAACAGAAATTACTTGTACCAAATGTGGTGGGCATTTAGGTCATGTTTTTTATGGGGAAGGTTTAACAGATAAAGACACGCGTCATTGTGTAAATACATCCTCTTTAAAATTTATGGACGCCTTGGTTCAGACCGAAAGCAACAAAGCAATTTTTGCAGGCGGATGTTTTTGGGGTGTTGAATATTATTTTCAGCACGAAAAAGGCGTTTTAAATACAACTGTTGGTTATACGGGTGGAACCAAATTAAATCCCACTTATAGAGAAGTCTTGAGTCATAGCACTGGCCATTACGAAGCCATAGAAGTAGAGTTTGACCCAAGTGTTACCAATTACGAAACTTTGGCTAAGTTGTTTTTTGAAATTCACGACCCAACGCAGGCAAACGGACAAGGAAATGATATTGGGCAGCAATACCAATCGGTTGTTTTTTATATGGATGATACCCAAAAAGCAAGCACCGAAAATCTCATAGCGCAATTAAGAACAAAAGGATTTAATGTGGCCACAAAATTAATAAAGGCTAGCAAATTCTGGCCTGCCGAAGGTTATCACCAAGAATATTATGAGAAGGGTGGAGGCGAGCCTTATTGCCACCACAAGGTTAAAAGATTTTAGCCTGCTGCTAAAAAAAACTAATTTTCTAAGGCTAAGCCCATTGCTTCAAAAGTCTTTTGGGCGGCCATTTGTTCTGCTTTCTTTTTGGAAGTGTGTTGGGCCATGCCCATGTCTTTGTCGCCAAATTTAACCGTTATTTTATAGATGCGGTTCTTACCATCTGGAATTTCTTCTACCACAAAATCAACTTGTTTGTTGTTCTTTTGGGCGTACTCTATGAGCCTGCCTTTGAAGTTGGTTTCTGTGATTTGTAGCTTGTCTACATCTATGTGAAAGCGCAGTAAGTTGTCTATGATAAACCGCTTGCAGCCATCAAAGCCTGCATCTAACAAGATAGCGCCTAAAAATGCTTCTAGGGCATTGCCAAAAATGCTGTTGCGAAGGGTAATGTTTTGCAGAGCTTTGCGGTCGTACTCCACAATTTGATTTAAGTGAATTTTGATAGCCAGTTCGTTTAAACTTTCCCGACTAACGATTTTAGACCTGAGTTGGGTGAGGAAACCTTCGTCTTTAAAAGGGTATTTTAAAAACAAGAATTCGGCAACAATGGCATTTAACATGGCATCGCCTAGGAATTCTAAGCGTTCGTTGCTGTCTTTTGAGCCCGAAGAATGGATGGTTTTGGAAACAGAGTGGTGCCTTAGTGCTTGCTCATACGCTTTTAAGCTAGAGGGCATAAAGCCAGTAATTCCTCTTATTTTAAGTGCAAGAGAGCGTTGTTCGGCAGTTCGTGGCCTAAGGTGAGTGAGGATTCGCCTAAGCAAAATTTATGCTTCAAATTTTTTCACAATCACCGAAGCATTGTGACCTCCAAAACCAAATGTATTGCTGATAGCGGCTTTAACTTCCCTATGCTGTGCCTTGTTAAAGGTTAGGTTCAACCTAGGATCAAAAGCAGGATCATCTGTAAAGTGGTTAATGGTAGGCGGAATAATGCCTTTGTGAATAGCCAAAATACAAGCAAGTGTTTCAATGGCACCCGCACCGCCTAAGAGGTGGCCTGTCATTGATTTGGTAGAACTGATGTTCATGTTATAGGCATGATCGCCAAAAACGGATAGGATGGCTTTAATCTCTTGGGGATCGCCCAAAGGCGTAGAAGTGCCATGTACGTTTACGTAATCGATGTCTTCTGGTTTCATGCCCGCATCTTCCAATGCATATTTCATTACATTGGTGGCACCCAAACCTTCTGGATGTGGTGCTGTCATGTGATAGGCATCTGCTGATAAACCAGTGCCCATAATTTCGCAATAAATTTTTGCTCCACGTGCTTTGGCATGTTCGTATTCTTCTAAGATAAGTGCTCCTGCACCTTCTCCCAATACAAACCCATCGCGGTCGAGGTCGAACGGCCTCGAAGCAGTAGCTGGATCATCGTTGCGCTCGCTCAAAGCTTTCATGGCATTGAATCCGCCAATAGATGCTTCGTTTACACAAGCCTCAGAACCACCCGTTACAATGATGTCTGCTTTGTTTAATCGAATGTAGTTAAAAGCGTCGGCAATGGCATTGCTAGAAGAAGCACAAGCTGCCACCGTAACAAAGTTGGGACCTCTATACCCATGGCGAATGGAAATTAATCCTGCAGAGATGTCTGCAATCATCATGGGAATAAAGAATGGACTGAACCGAGGTGTACCATCGCCTTTAACGAAAGCGGTAACCTCATTCAAAAAAGTGTGCAAACCACCTATTCCGGTGCCCCAAATAACGCCAACACGATCCTTGTTAATAGAATCGTCTAGCCCCGCATCTTTTATTGCTTCATCAGATGAAACAACAGCAAATTGCGTAAAGCGGTCCATTCTGCGGGCCTCTTTTTTGTCGATAAATTGGGTGGGATCGAAATTTTTAACTTCACAAGAGAATTTGGTTTTGAATTTGGAAGTATCAAATTGGGTAGTGAGCGCAGAGCCACTAACCCCATTTGATAGTCCATCCCAATAGTCTTGTAAGGTGTTTCCAATGGGTGTTAAAGCACCTAGTCCTGTAACAACAACTCTGCGGGAAAGCATTAGCAATTAATTAATAAATGCCTGATTAGCTTTTTACGTTTTGCTCGATGTAGGAAATTGCTTGGCCAACGGTACCAATCTTTTCAGCTTGATCGTCTGGAATAGCAATGTTGAATTCCTTTTCGAATTCCATAATTAACTCAACGGTATCCAATGAATCGGCACCTAGATCGTTCGTAAAACTCGCTTCTTCGTTGATTTCACTTTCTTCAACGCCAAGTTTGTCCATAATAATGGTCTTAACTCTTCCTTTGATATCTGACATTTTCTTAAGATTTAATAGTCTGCAAATAAACTACTTTTTAGAAATAAAAAGCAAGTTTTCATTTCAACTGCAAATTTATCTCCTACTATTTTGGTTTTCATTGCCTAAAAATTTTGAAAATCATGGCAGAAATTGCCTTAAAAACCATTACTTTGTGCCATTGAAAAACATGCAATTAGAGGTAGAGGAGGATTTGTCATTTCTGCTTTTTGGCTTGGTATCTAGCCACAAGGCTAGTCAAATGGTATTCTGTCTGAACCAAATTGCGCCGTTTGATTTTTTTAGGGTGGCCGATTTGCAAATGCCCGATTATAATCCCAATGCCGCGACAAGTTTTTCGAAATTTTCTTTTTTTGACGAAGAAAACCATCTAGATTTTCATTTGTTGGCTAATAAGGAGTTTGGTTTGTGCCTTGCTCCTCATTTAAAACAGTTCGATTATCTGTTAGTGGTTCGTGGTGGTGTAGAATTTTTTGATGGCGCCAAACTCGCTCAAAAAAGCAGAAAGCTCCCTGGGATCCAATTATTGGCTCCTATTGAAAATGAAAAAGTGAAGTCCAAAATAAGCTGGATAATATAAATATGATTGATTTGAATTTTAACCGAACAAAAATTATTGCCACTATTGGTCCGGCAACGAGCAGCTACGAAAACCTAAAGGCAATTATTTTAGAAGGTGTGGATGTTTGTAGACTCAATTTTTCGCATGGTACTTACCAAGACCATCAATTGGTGATAGATAATATAAACCGGATTAACGACGAATTGGGTAAGAATGTGTGTATGTTGCTCGATTTGCAGGGGCCAAAACTTAGGGTTGGGGAGATGGAGAATGGCCGTATAGAGTTAATTACGGGATCTATCCTTGAAGTGACTACGGAAAAATGCATTGGTTCGGCCAGTAAAATATATGTGAACTTTGAAAACTTGCCTAAGGATGTAAATAAAGGTGAGCGAATTTTGTTAGACGATGGGAAGCTTGAATTGCGTGTTGTGGAGACTAACCGCAAGGATATAATTAAGGCTGAGGTGCTTGTTGGGGGCGTGCTTACCAATAAAAAGGGCTTTAATTTGCCCGATACCAAAATGTCTATTCCAAGCATGACGCAGAAGGATTTGGATGACTTGAAATTTGGCTTGGAGCAAAAGGTAGAATGGGTGGCTTTGAGTTTTGTGCGCAATGCCGATGATGTTATTTTTATCAAGAATATTATTGAGTTAAATGAATGGAAGCCACGTGTGGTGGCCAAAATTGAAAAGCCTGAAGCCATAGAAAATATAGACCGCATTATTCAAGTGTCGGATGGTATTATGGTGGCGCGTGGCGATTTGGGTGTGGAAATGCCTATGGAGCAAGTTCCTGTTTTGCAAAAGTTGATTGTGAAAAAATGCATTGAACAGTCGAAGCCTGTTATTATTGCTACGCAAATGATGGAGAGCATGATTACTTCTGCTACCCCAACGCGTGCCGAGGTAAATGATGTGGCCAATGCCGTAATGGATGGGGCCGATGCCGTGATGTTGAGTGCCGAAACTTCGGTGGGTGCTTTTCCTAATTTGTGTGTGAGGGCTATGCAAAAAACCATTGCGCAGGTAGAGCAAAAAACCAATGCACCTTATTTTAAAGGCAAGAGGCCAGATGAAAAATCGCCTTCTTTTATATCGGATGAAATTTTGTTTACTGCGGTGCGTATTTCAGATCACATGAAGGCTGCGGCTGTTGTGGGCATGACCTTTAGCGGTTATTCTGCGTATCGTTTGGCGGCGTACAGACCAAGGGCAGCTATTTTTATTTTTACCACCAACCCGCGTTTGTTAAAGACCTTAAGTTTGGTTTGGGGTGTGCGTGGCTTTATATATAGAGGCTTTGAAAGTACCGATAATTCTATTCAGGATATCAACGACCAATTGCAGGAAATGGGCTATTTAAAATCGGGCGACTTGGTTATTAATACCGCCAGTATGCCAATTACCAATCGCTCGCGTACCAATGCGGTTAAAATTAGTGAGATTAAATAGGCACAACTTTTGAGTCTAGAAAAATAGATTAAGATCAATGCAGTTAAAATTAGTGAGATTAAATAGGCACAACTTTTGAGTCTAGAAAAATAGATTAAGATCAATGCAGTTAAAATTAGTGAGATTTATAGGCACTACTTTTGAGTTTAGAAAAATGGAAATGGAAATGGAAATGGAAACTAAACTGTTTATTTTTACGGCAGTACGCTTTGCAATGGCTTAAATAAAATAAAATATGAAAACGAAATTGCTTATTTTTATAGTACTACTTTTGCAATGGCTTAAATAAAATAAAATATGAAAACGAAACTGCTTATTTTTATGGTACTGCTTTTGCAATGGATTAATTAAAATAAAATAAAACAAAATAGACAAAGACATGAAAATGAAACTACTCCTTGCCTTTATAGTGGTAATTACTCTTGCCTCTTGCAGCAAAACCAATACGCCTAGTGCGCAAGACGAAGGTGCTGCAATTATTGCTAAAGATAGCTCTCAATTTAATGGCCGACTTTATATCACAACTTTAGATTATTTTGGTGGGACAAAAATTGCCAATTCCGATGTGTATTTGTACACCAATTACGAAGACATTTACCGCAATTTATATTTGTATAATATAATTGGCAATAACGGTGGAGAGGTAGATTTTGGCTATCTATTGCAGGGTAATTATTATGTGGTTTCTAGCAAAGGTTTTAAACGAGACACTAGTTTGGTTCAGATCTTGGGCGGACGAAGTGTTCAAAGAAATGTATACTTAAGATGAGCGAAAATTTGATTGAAAATAAGGTTGCCAAATCGGGACTTCTTACCTTGGATTTGGCCAATTATGTGGAGCTTGCACCCAGGGTAGAATTGGATATTAAGCCCTGGTTGTTTCGCGAAATGATTTTAAAAGAATCCGATTTTAGGGCCTTTGTAAAGGAGCACAATTGGGCGCAATATCAAGACAAAATTGTGTGTTTTGTTTGCTCGGCAGATGCCATTGTTCCTACATGGGCTTATATGTTGTTAGCGGTGTCGGTTCAGCCCTTTGCTAAAAAATATTTTTTCGGTTCGAACCAAAACGTTGACGCAATGTTGTTTCACGAAGCCATGGGTAAAATAGATTTTTCGCAGTACCGCGATGTGCGCGTAATCGTGAAAGGTTGCGGCGAAATTCCCGTACCCGTAAATGCCTTTGTAGAAATTACCGCCGGCCTGTTGCCCTATGCCAAAAGCATTATGTACGGCGAAGCCTGCAGCAATGTGCCGGTTTTTAAACGAAGGAATTGAATTGAGAATTGATAATGAATTTATAATTCCAACCATTAAAGTGGGTGAGCCGGTTGGGATGAAATAAGAATTTTTATTGTCTTTTAGTTAATCTGCAATTTCTACTATATTTGTTGACATTTATTCAAGCATGTCAGCTCTCATTCAACTCAAACTTAGTCCAATTACCAATTTAACAGACGCGCGATTTGCTGCGGCAGCAGGCATTGCATACATGGGCTTTTGTTTAGACCCTAGTAATGCCGATTTTTTGCTGCCTATTAGGGCGAAGGAAATTCTTGAATGGACCAGTGGCTCGCATGCGGTAGGCGAATTTGGCGATCAATCTGCCGAAGAAATTGCGGAGCTAAGTGATTTGTTGAACCTAGATATTGTGTTGTTAAATAACAGCCTTTTGCCAGATGAATTGCCTCAAATTGGTAAGCCTATTATAAAAGGCATCAATTTGGATGAGATGGGTTCTGTGGCGCTTGCAAATGAGTTGTGCGCCTACGCAACTTATGCCGATGCTTTTCAATTAAATGGCTCCAAAGATATTTCGGCTCGAACCGATGAATTAATAGAGGCTTGTTTGCAATACAAAATTATTTGGAACCTGCCTTATGATATTCACAATATAAAAGAAATTTTAGATAAATATAAGCCTTATTCTTTAGTGCTTAGTACCGGTTCCGAAGAGAAAACGGGTATGAAAGAATTTGATGAGTTAAACGATTTATTAGAACTTCTGCAAGCCTAGTTTTCGCGCGAAAGCTCAAACAAATATTGAAGGCCAATATTATATTTGTGAATCAATTTTTTATGCCAATTCTTTCTTAACAATCTCAACAAACCTATCTACTTCGGCAGTGTTGTTATAGATATGTGTGCTTACGCGTACTGAGTTTAAACTGTTCTCTTGAACCATGCGAATGCGCACTTTGGCTTCGGCACATTTGGCATAGAATTTTGCAAAATCGAACCCTTTAATTCTGAACCCATTTACCGCGCAACGTGAGCGTTCTTCGGTTGGAGTAAGCATCTCAATTTTTGGTCCTAAAGCAATGATTTGGTCTTGTGCATATTTCCCTAAATAGGCAATTCTATTGTGTATATTTTGAATGCCAATGCTGTCTATAAAATCAATGGCAGCATCCACACCTTTGTATAGTCCAAGCGCTTGTGTGCCGCCGTAATAGCGGTGTGCGTTATCGGCATAAGTGCCGGTAGAAATGGGCACAGTGGCCATGTTCCATTTGGCATTATCGCTGCCTCCTCCTACAAAGTAGGTTTGAAGTGTGCTTTGAAAATCTTTGCGTACGTACAAGAATCCAGTACCTTTTGGCCCTAACATCCATTTGTGGCAACAGCTTGCGTAGGCATCGCAGCCCATTTGGTGGAGGTTTAACAGCAATTGTCCGGGACCATGCGCGCCATCAATAAAAGAGAAAATGCCTTTCTCTTTGGCCCAATCACAGATTTCTTTTACAGGTAAAATTTGGCCTTGTGTGCAAGGAATATGCGGCACGGCAATGGCTCGGGTTTTTTTGGTGGTAATGGCTTTTATCCTATCCAAGGTTTCTGCTGCGGTAGGGGCCGGCGTAAACACTTTTACTACAATGCCATGAACTATTTGTCGGTTCAGCCAGGGAAAGGCATTGCCCACATGTTCGTGGGTGGTCATAATTACCTCATCGCCTCTTTTTAAGGGCAGTCCCCAGCACACAATATTGATGCCGTCTGTAACATTGTGGGTGAGGGCAATTTCGTTTTCGTCTGCACCCACAAATTTTCCAATCTTGCCTTGTGTGGCTTCCCAACCGCCATAATTGCCATACACATCGCCATCCATCATGCCCTTGCGCACGGCTTCAATAACGGGATAGGGCGATGGTCCCATGGTGCCGTTATTAAGGTAGGCCCAATCTTTTTGCAAAGGAAATTGTTGGCGTAAAAGTTGCCAATAATTTTCGTCAGTAACACTTATTTCGCCCTTGTTGTTGGGCATTGGTTCAGCCCGTAACTCTTCTAAAAATGAAGGGATAGCAAAGCTGCCTAATAAGCCTGCGGTTCCTTGCTTTATAAATCTTCTTCTGTTGGCGCTCATTGAATTATAATTTCAATACAAGGTATTAAAGTTTTTCTAAAAACAACTATTTTACATGTAGCAATTTTTTTTTTTCGGTTTGAACCAAATAAATATTATTGTTTTTTTATGCGATGATAAAAAGGATTTTACTGTTTCGCGTCTCTTAAATTCGCTTCGAACCAAACAATTTTTTTTAATAAATTTTATGCATTGGAATATTCAATAGGATCTTTAGTTTTAAAGTCCTTCCATGTAAAAATAATAGGCAATGCTTTTTGTAAAAAGGAGAATGCGTTGATGAGGTATATTTGGAAATATACGCCATAATAAAAGCATACAGCCGAGTCTAGAAGAAGCCAAGTTCCAAAGGCCACCACAATGGCATTGCGCGCCCACTTTTCCTTTTTCTTAAAAGGGTAATAGGCAATAAATGCCAATAGAATATAACAGCAAGCTATGGTTCCTCCTAATGGACCAAGAATAAATGCTTTATAAGATTGTGCTTCAATTGGGGTGTCTGATATTTGCCAAAATAGGAGGGAAATGGCCTGGTTGTAGGATGCAAATACTGGATTGTTACCATAAACAGCAATAGTTATACCAAATAATGCAAAAGCTAGGCTACTGTAAAACAACCATTTTTGCCAAAAGTTAAAGGTGTTTATTTGTTTCATGGCCTGCATCAATTTTCTTATTCAATAAGCCATTCAATTGCCACTGTGTCTCTAAAAATAATGTCGCTAGGTGTAAAATTAAAGGATGGCATATCGCCGCCATCAGAATAAGCTGCGGCGTATTTTTGATGGCGCTCCAATAATTCCATGCCATTGTTTCCCCCAAAATTGCCATAGGCAATATTTTTGATGCTAATTAGTTTGAGCTTAGCTGCTTTTGTCATGGTAGCCGCCTTTTCATTTGCGTCTTTTATGGCAATTTCAATGATTTGTGATTGCACTTTCTTCTTAAGATCTTCTGATAATTCAAAGTCGAAACTAAAGTCAATTGGCTTCTCCGATTTTGAAATATCGCCTACAATCTTTTGTAAGATTTTTTGATTGTATTCAAATTCGAGTCTGATGTTTTGTGATGCAACAAAGCCGCTGTCTTTTATCTCGGACTCGCGGTAAACTTTGTTTTTTGTAACTACAAAACTCGTGGTTTTTATGTCTTTTTCCTTAAAGCCAATTTGCTTTAAAAGCTCGTTGTAATAATTAGACTTTTCTCCAAGTGCTTTAATGGCATCAGACATTTTGGGCCTAACTTCCAACACAGAAATATTCAAAATGCCAAGGTCGGGTTTTATACTTACCCTTGCCGAACCTGTTACATTTAAGGTGGGTTTTTCTGTTTGTTGTCCTTGCGCATATAGGTTCAAGGAAACAAAAAAGATAAGCATGATTGTTAGTTTTTTCATGTTGTTTGCATTAAATTTTATGGCCGAACCAAATCCTAATTTACATCTAGTTTGTTTAGGCTGTCCATTTTATCTAAAGGTGGATTTATTGGCAAAGTGAAATAAAAAGAAGAACCTTTGCCTAGTATACTTTCCACCCATATTTCACCACTATTTCTTTCTAAAAAGCCTTTTACCAATAAAAGACCAATACCTGCACCTTTATTTTCTGCTCTTGCATTCGAAAGTGAAGCCATTTGGGGCGTAAAAAGCCTTTCCATTATTTCTTTTGACATTCCAATTCCGCTATCCTTTACTTCAATAACAAGTTTGTCTTCATTTCTTTTTGCAGTAATAGAAATTTTGCCGCCTGGATTAGTATGCCTTAAGGCGTTTGAAACTATATTTTGCAAGATGGATAGCAACATTTTGCCGTCGGCAAAAACACTTTCGTTTTCTTCAATTTCATGATGAAGATTAATTGCATTTACATTGGCCGTTTCCTTTAATTTATCAAAAACTTGGTTTATATATTTTACAAGTTCAATTTTTGTGGGAGAAAATACTTCTGAGGCATATTTAATTCTTGCCCATTCTACTAAATAATCTAACATGTTTAACTCCTCGATGGAGGAGTTATATAAAAGTTCCAGCATCTTCTTTAAAGCTTCGGGCTGCATCTTTTCAAAATTATTTTTCAAATATTTGGCGGTTCCAATAATTGAAGACAGTGGACTTCGCAGGTCATGTGAAAGAATGGCCAGCACGCTTTCTTTATGCGTATTCAATTCTTCTAGGTCTTTCACATAGTTTTTAATAGCATCTTCCGCTTTCTTTCTTTCGGTAAGGTTTCTGAGTATTTTTACATAACCTAACCTTTCCCCCTCCGTACTCATAAGCGGAAACACCAAGCCATAAGCATAAAAAGTGCTTTCATCTTTGCAGATGTGCCAGCGGTTATCTACAGCCCTACCTTCTTTTAATGCTTTATTAATTTCCTTCTGAGGAATTTCGTTTATTCTATCCTCTTCAGTAAAAATTAGGTCAAAATTTTTGCCTAAAACATCTTCCGGCTCATAGCCAAATATGCTAACCGAACCAGCACTCCAGCTATTAATTTTTAATTCGTTATCCAAGGTAAGGATCGAATAATCTTGCAAACTATCTATAATTTGGCCATAGAATTCTGAAGAAGGAATAAATTGACTTTGGTGTAATTTAGAATTATTTTCGTTTTCGGCCACTTTTATTAAATAATGAAGGATTAAAAGGTATTATTCCACCTATTTTTCATTTTAAAACGAAGTTAATCATTTCAATCACATATAAAGCTTGATGTGCCAAAATTTATTTGTTACATCGGGTATTCTTTGTGAGGTTAGTTGATTGGTGATTAACTATTTCTGTCGAAAGGTGTTGAAGTAATGTTGTTATTTGCATCTATAGCTATGTCGTAATTGTAACATTTGCCTAAATCAAATATTTTTACATAATCATTGCTACTTACAATAATGGTAAATGTAACTTGGCCTGGCGCATAGCTACTGTAATCGGAAGATGTGCCTGGGTCAATATTGTTTATGTTTACGGTATTCCCACCAGACGTTTTAATTTGAACACTGGCTTTTTGTGTTCCATTATTTATTATTCTTGCCCTTGGGTCTTCATCTTTACATTTTTTACAGCTGCTTATTTTAATGGCAAATAGTCCAACAAGGGCAATCGCTATTAAGAATTTTATATTTTTCATTTAGAATTAATGAATATATTTTTCGAGAAACGTGTTAAAATCTGTATCCTAAAGATAAACCAAAGCCAGTATTTTTATTAACCAGGTTTGTGCTTGTCTTAGCGTTGATGGGAACTAGCCCAAGCTGTGAATTTAATACAAGAAATAACCCTTTTTGAAACTGATAGCCTACCATAAAGTTTGCGCCTACATCTAACCGTTTGTAATAAATAAGGTTATTGTTATCGCTGGTAGGAGCTGTTTCTATGAATTTTATGTCTGAATTTGTTGGCGCATTATTTCCACTAAAGGTTGCTTTGCCATTTATGGCATATCCAATGTATGGCCCAAAACCAAGAATCAAATTACCAGACCCCAATAATGGCTTGTAAATTAAGTTAAGGGGTATCTCCACATAATTAAGATTAATGTTTCTATTAATGGTATAGGGTGTTCCATTTTCAATATATTGAACATTGCCTGACGCGCCTTTACCTATATATTGAATTCCTGCCTGAAAAAAAAAGTCAGGCGCAATTGGAAACTCTTCATTGATGCCAATATGAAACTTTGTTACCAATGAGTTTGTTAATTTAGTGCTATTTGCTGCTTGTCCATTGATATTTTGAAAGTTAATGCCTCCATAAATACCAAAAGAAGCAATTCCCATTTGGTTTTGAGTTTTTACCTCATTTTGTGCCACTATATTTAGGGAACAAAATAGAATGATTGATGCGAATATTGAACCGTTTTTCATAGTTGATAGTGTTAATTTGAACCTGTTTTGGCTTCGTTTTGCATTTTTTGATTGGCCGAAATTAAAAATTCAACTCTGCGGTTTTGTGCCCGTCCCTCCTCATTGTCGTTGCTATATTTTGGCGCACTTTCTCCATATCCTTTGGTAGATATTCTCCTAGAAGAAATGCCGCTATTAACCATATAGCGAGATACTGAAGATGCTCTGCGTTTGGATAAGCTCATATTATAATTATCGGCACCCGTATTGTCGGTATGTCCTTGTATCTCAATATTTGTATCTGGATATTTATTTAGCACCACCTTTAATTTATTCAAATTAGAGGTGGAAGTTGGATTTAATTCAGATTGATCAAAGCCAAATAGTATCTTATCGCTAAACTCAACAATAATACCTTCTCCAACTCTGTAAACTTGAGCTCCTGGTACAGAATTTCGAATGTCTTCTGCTTGTTTATCCATTTGGCGCCCAATTACAGCCCCAGTAGCGCCACCAACGGTTGCACCAATTAATGCGCCAAGGGAGGTATTGCCCGAAGCCCTGCCAATTATGGTTCCTAAAACAGCGCCCCCGCCAGTTCCTAAAACAGCGCCTTTTTGTGTGCGACTCATGTTTTTACAGCCTGTACTGATAAAAAGGGTGCTTATTAAACTGAGTATGGTAATGGTCTTTAATAATTTCATTATTTGATATGATTAGTTTGTTGATTTTTTAATCGGCTCAAAACTAACCCTAAAACTTCTGAGTAATTTTGCATTTAAATAAGGATTTATTGCAGAATTGCAACATATCGGGATTAATGTGCCTCCCTAATCATCATTAAAGTGAGAGCTCACTGAGTTGAACTTCCAATAAATTGAGCCAATGCATGAATAAACTTTTTTAAAAATTCCCTTGTTTTTTCGTCAGTCAAATTTCCCTCTTCATCAAATTTTGTATTTACCTGAGTTATCACAACCTCGGGTATATTCATAGTCATTGCATTTGCCGCAACCAATATTTGGCGTAAGTGAAATTGTGCCCTAACGCCACCAAGCAAACTGGGGCTCGCACTTATAATGCCTACTGCTTTTTTATCAATAGGTTTTAGCGGATGTTTGGATAGAAAATCAATGACATTTTTTAGCACGCCTGGTATCGAATAATTATACTCGGGTGTAACAATAATTAAGGCATCGGCAGATTTAATGGCCATTGATATTTTTTCAATTGATTCGGGAAATATTTTTTCATGAAAATCAAAGTTGTACATAGGCACATCTGCAATTGATAATTGTTCAATAACAATGTGTTCTGATGCAAGCTTTTGGATATCCTTTAACACCATTGTGTTATAAGATCCTTTTCTTAAACTTCCTGAAATGGCTACAATGTGTAAGTTTTCTTTCATATTTTTGTGTTTTAGGTATAAATAATTTTTACTTACGAAATTAGCGTCCCCGCATTTTCTCCTGCTGTCTTACATCTAAATATAGCATTTTCAGGTTGAAAATTATCAATTGTAGGCATTCAATTCGGCCTCAGTGATAGCCATATTTATTGCGTGGTCATATTTTCTTTTTTCTTTTAAAAGTTCCAATAATTTTTTCGCAGCCGCTTCTGAAGAAGCAGGATTTTGGCCTGTTATTAAAAGGCCATCTGTAACCACGTAAGAGGCCCAATTTTCTTTTTTAGAATAGATGCCACCCTTCCTTTTCAACTCATCTTCTAATGAGAATGGCACTACCTCGGTTAGTTGAACCTCCTGTTCTTCAGTATTTGTAAAGCCCGTAACTTTTTTGCCATTCAACAAGGGTAGATTTGCTTGGTCCATTACTTGTAATAAAACAGAAGGTGCATGGCAAACTGCTGCTATAGGTTTTTTAGCATCCCAAAAAGATTCAATTAGTTTAATTGAATCTTTGTCATTGGTTAAATCCCATAAAAGGCCATGTCCGCCAGGAAAGAAAACAGCATCATAATTATCTGCAGAAACTTCGGATAGTTTTTTAGTTTTAGCCAAAAGGTCTTTTGCAATCTCATCCTTATCAAAGCGATGAGTAGCTTTTGTTTGATTGGCAATTTCGGTGCTTGAAGGGTCAATTGGAGCTTGCCCGCCTTTGGGTGAGGCAATGGTGATCCTAGCTCCAGCCTCTTTTAATATATAAAAAGGGGCTGCAAATTCTTCCACCCAAAAGCCAGTTTTCTTTCCTGTATTTCCAAGTTCACTGTGCGATGTTAATACCATTAAAATTTTCATGATTTATTTTATTGTTATGTGTTGGTTATAAATTAATTTTTCCGTGTTCGCCTTCTTCATATTCTTTTCTTGTAACAATTGCTTTTAGCATGTTAAAAAGAACAACCATTTTGCTTGAACTGCTGTCCCAATATTCTACCTCATTGGGAATTACTTTAATCAGCGTCATGTCTGGGTCGGCCAAACCAAGCGGAAACCAAGCTTTCATGATAGAATTCCATAACTCAGTCATTTTGGTTTTGTCGCTTACCAAAGTGGCTGTGCCATGAATCATTAAATAATTATTGCTGCTTTCATTGGTAATGGAAATAGATACTTTTTTACTTTCTCCAATCTCCTCAACTTTGTAGGATGATGCTTTAGTGAAAAACCACAAGGTTCCATCGGCATCAATTTTACTTATGCTCATTGGCCTTCCCGATAAATTTTCGGCATTTTTTTCTTTGGTTATGAGCATGCAAACTCTCACGTCTGTAACCATTTCGATTAGTTTCTCAACATTTTGATTTATTATTTCTTTCATTTTTATTTGACTTAAATTATTGACTTCAATAATTATAATCAAATGTGTTTTAAATAGCTTGGGAATGCCTTACACTATGCGGGGAAGTTGTTACATCATTAACGCATTTAATTCTTCATTGGTTCTAAATTAGAGTTTTTTTAAACTTTAACTGTAGTCCAATCATTTAGGGGGCCGGTGAGAAATTTCTTGAGACCAATATAGTCTAAGCAATATAACTAGAATTCTTAATCCCAGTTTCCAATAATTACAATTGGTGTAATTTCACTTTTTGAATTTTGTTATTTAATTCAATTAGATACATTGTTATAACAGCCTGTCTAAATTTTTGCTATTTTTAATTAAGTACATTGTTTTAATTTCTGTTAAATTTGTCTGGCCGTTTTTCTCCAATTTTACTTGCCAAAATGATTAATTGTAATTGCTACAAATTGGCGTAAATTTGCCTCACTTTGACTAGCATTTATCAGAATCATTATCGCGTTTTTGGGCTTATGAGCGGCTCTTCTCTTGATGGCGTAGACATTGCTTGTTGCGATTTTAACTGGGATGGCCAAAATTGGCTATACAACATTATTGCTGGCAAAACCTATCCATATTCTGATATGTGGGTTGCGCGTTTGCAGCAATTGCCGCAACAAAGCATAGAAATATTTCCCAAAACCCATGCTTTTTATGGTCGGTATTTAGGGCAACTTGTTAAACAATTTGCAGAAGAAACGCAATTAAAAGCCGATTTTGTGGCCTCGCACGGGCATACGATTTTTCACCAACCCAATGTGGGCTTTACGGCTCAAATTGGCGATGGTGCTGCCATTAGTGCCACCTGTGGCTTGCCTGTAGTCTGCGATTTTAGAAGCATGGATTTGGCCTTGGGCGGACAAGGAGCTCCCTTGGTTCCAATTGGAGATGCCTTGTTATTCGCAGGTTTTGAGGGCTGTTTGAACCTAGGCGGCATTTCTAACATATCATTTAAACAAGAAAATAAAGTGGTTGCATTCGATATTTCGCCCTGCAACTTAGTTTTTAATCAGCTCGCCCAGGCCTTGGGTCAGCCATACGATAACAAAGGCCACATGGCACAAAGCGCAATGCCCAGCGACGAATTGGTTCAGGCCTTAAACCTGCTGCCTTATTACCAACAAAGCGGCGCACGCTCATTGGGAGTTGAATGGCTGAACCAAAATATTTGGCCGCTGTTAGATCAATTTCCGCATTTAAATGAACTAGAAAAGATGGCGAGCTTGTCTAAACATATTTCTTTTCAAATTGCCAAGGTAATTAATGAGGTAAAGTTAAATCGCATTTTGCTTACGGGTGGCGGGGCTTTCAACGATTTTTTGATCCAACAAATTCGCCAACAATGCCAGGCAGAAATACATATTCCTTCATTAGAATTGGTTCAGTTTAAAGAGGCGCTTATCTTTGCATTTCTGGGGGTGTTAAGAATAAGCAACCAGAACAACGTTTTGTGTTCGGTAACGGGCTCGCAAAGAGACCATGTGGCCGGGGCACTTTACGGAAATTTTAATTCACTCATATAGATTAATTTACTCATAATAAATAGAAATATAGCAATTATGCAATTACAAAAACTCATTAAGAAATACGAAGAAAAGCAACCAGAAATTGTTTTCGAATGGAAGGATAACGAGACCGAAGCAGAAGGTTGGGTGGTGATAAACTCTTTGCGTGGTGGCGCTGCTGGCGGTGGAACGCGCATGAGAAAAGGCCTTAACAAGCATGAGGTAACTTCTTTGGCTAAAACCATGGAAATTAAATTTACCGTAGCCGGACCAGCCATAGGTGGTGCTAAATCGGGTATCAATTTTGATCCGGCCGATCCTAGAAAAAAAGGTGTTTTGGAGCGTTGGTATAAGGCGGTTTATCCCTTGTTGAAAAACTATTATGGCACGGGTGGCGATTTAAATGTAGATGAAATTCATGAGGTAATTCCCATTACCGAGCAATATGGTTTGTTGCACCCACAAGAAGGTGTGGTAACTGGCCATTTTAAGGTGGAAGGTGCAGCTAAGCAAATTCGCATCAACAACTTGCGCATTGGGGTTTCAAAGGTATTAAACGACGATAGGTTTTCGCCGGAGGTATCACGCAATTTTTTGGTAGCCGATATGATTACCGGATTTGGTGTGGCCGAGGCTGTGCGGCATTTTTACAGCATTTGGGGCGGCAATGTCATTAACAAACGTGCCATTATCCAGGGTTGGGGAAATGTAGGTGCGGCGGCTGCTTATTACTTGAGTTTATATGGTGTGGTAATTGTGGGCATCATCGATAGAAACGGCGGATTGGTGAAGCCAACTGGCTTTAGCAAGGAAGAAATAAAAGACTTATTTTTAACTAAACAGGGCAATACTTTGGTTCATCCAGATATGTTGAGTTATGAAGAAGTAAACGAAAAAATATGGGAAGTAGGGGCAGAGATTTTTGTGCCTGCAGCAGCTTCGCGTTTGGTTACACAAGATCAAATAGAGAAAATGCGCGACAATGATTTAGAAGTGATTAGTTGCGGTGCCAACGTGCCTTTTGCCGACCAAGAAATTTTCTTGGGTCCCATTGCAAATTATACCGACGATATCGTAGCTATTATTCCAGATTATATTGCCAATTGCGGTATGGCGCGCGTATTTGCCTATTGCATGAGCAACGATGAGGTTGACTTAACCGATGAAGCAATTTTTAAAGATACCTCCAAAACTATTTGGCAAGGTTTGATGCGCTTGCATCAATTTAACCCAAAGCAAAAAGGCCTATTGAAAAAGGGACTCGAAATGGCTTTGGTTAATTTGGTATAACATGCTTTAAAAGGTGGTGTTAAATTTTCAATTAGAATAAGTTTACTTCCTAAATTGTAATAGTAACTCATTTGAGGCATAAATATTTTTTTTTGCCATCTAACTATTTTTGATGCCTCTAATGTGACATTGATTTTGGTTATTACCGATTCAAATTTTGGCCCTTTTTCTTCCAATAATCTATAATGGGAGGAAAAGGGCCATATTTATGTTGTGCCTCTGTAAAGGTATCGGCATACGGCCCATGGTCATAGTCCATTGGTTTTGTATCAGGGTTAGGGTAATCAATTGGTATTGCTTTAAATGGCCTTGGGTGCATTGTATCTTCGTTTACGAAAGCGGCTAAGTGCAGAGCCTCCACATCGGTTAAAATTGGCTTGTTCCATTGGGCTTCCTTATGCGGCATATTGGACTTAAGCCAAGAAGCAAGTTTGGTAACTCGGTGCATGCTAGAACCGGCTTGGTAAGCCTTAGGGCCCCATAGAGGCGGGTAAATATAGCTGTTACTGTCTGAACCAAACACCCCATCACCATTGGCTTGGTGACAACGTTGGCAATGTATTTTATAAAGTTTACCTCCTTCTATAGGGCTAGCTGCAATTGGTGGGTATTGAATTTCTTGATTGCCCGAACCTAAAAAGCTGTCTTTTTTTATCACAAATGAATTTATCCATTTTAAATAGGATAATATGGCAGTCATTTCTTCACCTTCATAAGGCAGAGGTTGGCCATTATGTGGCCTCATTACGCAGTTATTAACTCTATCTGCTAAGGTTAATATTTTGTTCTCGCGAGAGCGGTATTGCGGGTAGTTTTGATGGGCACGCATGAGGTTAAAAGAAAAGGGCTTGGTACCAGCATCTTGGTGACAATTGCTGCAGTTCATTTTGTTTGCCGTGTATTGTCCTTTTATGCCATTTGGGCCAATATAATAAACTGTATTTACGAGCAATTGTTGACCATACCTTACAGCTTGGCCAAAGGCGTCTTTAGGGATATTTTGCGTATCTGGAATGGCAAAATTTAGGGCATTTGTTTTTTGAAGGTTGTTAGCGGTTTCATTGTTTTTTTTAGAGAAATTGTTGCAGCTAGCTATTGAAATATAAATAACTGCAATTATTAAATAATCATATTTCATACTGCATACAAATTAAGCAAGTTTTATTTTAAAATTAATTACAATTATTATTTACCCAAAAGCAACTTGTATTAGACTATATAGAATAGAATAATGTTGGCCTTAGCGGCTATTGTACTGGCATAATACTTTAAAGTTTTGGTTTTAAAGTCCAATTTCCACAAATATCTCATTGTACTGTTATTTGGCATATCGGCATTAACCCTAATAAAATTATCAAATAGCTTTGGTATATTTAATTCAGCATTTTCCATTACTTAAATTTGGGTTTAAAAAATTTGTATGAAGTTATTTAGATTTGTAAATATGATTGTAAAGAATTTTTTTGATAAAAGTTGTCTCCGATTACCGCTTTTGGTCCTGTTTTTTTTTCAACAAAATATTGGTTCAGGCCAGCATATAACACCCATAGATGGCGAGGCAATAAATTATAAACAGATTATGTTTGAGGTGCCTAAACAACAGGGCGCCAATGGGTATAAGTTTTATTTTTCGTCTTGCGATATTCGCGCAGAAAAATGCACTTTAATATATATTCATAGTTCAAAATTTAGAGCTACCATGTTAAGTCAGCCTTTTAATTTTGGGAAAACTTATCGTTGGTATTATGAGGCTTTAAAAGGTAAAAATGTCTTATACACTTCTAAAGAGTTTATTTTAAATATTAGTAAATCGGAGTTGGTAGATACCTTGGTTCAGAAAGTGGTTTTTACCAAACTCAGTAAGAAAAAGGAAAAGGGTATACTCATTGTGGATGGCTTAAAATTGGTGTTGGATATGCAGGGAAAACCACTGCTTTTTCTTAATTATAAATACGATCATGCCATTCGTGATATTAATCTTACAAATGAAGGTACGCTTACTTTGGTGGATAATAGATTTGGGGAAGTGAAGGAATGTAAATTAAACGGAGAAATGATTTGGGTGGGGCCAACCAAGCTCGAAGAATCTGTTGGCAGAAGTGATAAGTTTCACCATGAGTTTGAGAAATTAAGCAATGGAAATTACTTAGCGGCTGGTAAAAGAAAGGTCACAGATTTTGACGAAACTGCTGGGTTAATTGGTGTTCCAGACAATACTTTGTGTGAAACGATAGTTGAGTTTGATGCAGATAGAAATGAGGTTTGGCGTTTTGATTTGTTGCCCGAATTAAAGCGTCAATATAATATTTCGCCAAGCATAGATTTGTTTAATCCCACTAGATTGGGGCATTTAAATGGCATGGCTGTCGATGAAAAGAAGCACTTGATTTACGCTAGTTTTAAGACCTTTAATACGGTAATGAAAATTGACATGGGCAGTAATCAAATTTTATATCAATATGGGTTAAAGAAAATTAATTTTTTGGATTCTATTGAAACTGGGTTGGCTTTTGAGCAGCAGCATGCGCCCAGGTTTAATGCGAAAGGCAACTTGTTAATATTTAATAATGGCAATGCCGAAACCGGTTCTGGTATTTGTGAGTTACGGGTGGGAGATGAGGTAGATTCTTCCAATGAAGTGCTTAAGTCTTTTTATTTTAAAGAGGTATTAATGAAGGATTATTTTTCTCCGCAAATGGGTTCGGTTCAGGCCATGGGAAAAAGCAATTATTTAATTTGCATGGGAACTGTTCCTCATTTTTTTGAATTTAATGCTAAGTCGAAAAAGTTGTTGTGGCAGGCGTATACTTTTCAAAATGTTAGATGGGAAGAAGGGGGCAAAATTTGGAAGCCTTTGCCGAGTTACCGCATTAATTATTATTCTAGTTTGTACCCTTATTATTTTGTGGCCGATAAATTAATTGAGCAAAAAGGCGAATTGTCTACCATTGAGCTTGCAAATTGTGGCACAGAAAACGATGTTTATCAGCTTTGTGCTTCCTTGAGTAACGAAAAGGCAATTAACACCATGAAGGTGATATTAGAGTTTGATTGTAAATCTGGCAAAAAGATTAAAGTAAAGTACGATGCTAAGTCTTTTTCACATGGGGTGATTTTGCGTTCAAAAATGAGCAAAAAAGAACTGCATTTTTAATCTATTTTTAACTCATTTATTAATTTATTATTAATTTGTTTAGTTAAAAATTAATAAATAGGTTTTCAATATTTTTTTAATTTGATTTACGATACTTTAATATATTTCTATGAAGAACAATTTACTGTTATTTAATTTTTGTTTGCTTTTATTCATTGGCTCAATTGGTCAAATGAAAGCTGTTCAACTCAATGGTACTTATACCATTAACCCAGGTGCAACTGCCAGCACTACTAATTTTCAGAACATTCGTTCTGCTGCAACCTATTTAACGAGCATAGGAGTAAGGGCAGATGGTGGTCCTGCAAACACAGGAACGGTAGGCGTAAGTGGGCCTGTATTATTTGTATTGTCGGCAGGCACATTTAATGAGCAGGTAAGCATACCCGCTATTACGGGCTCTTCTACCACCAATACCATCACATTTAGTGGGGCTAGCAGAACGAGCACTATTTTTACTTTTGCCAGTGCAGATTTAAACAATAGGCATACATTAAGGCTGAACCTAGCTACCAATGTAACATTTAGAGATATGACCATCATAGGAAATGGCGCTACTTATGCTTTTGTGGTGCATATCATGGGATTAAATTCAAACAACAATAAGTTTAAGAATTGCGACATTAGGGTAACAGGAACAGGAACAACAACTACCTCTACAAATTACATCGCTTTTTTAATGAATAACAGTGCCACAGCGCCTACATCAGGTACCAGAATAGATGGTACTGAAATAGATAGTTGTACCATAGAGTCGGGGTATTATGGAATATTGGCAGCAGGTGCTTCAAGCAATTTACATGTTGGATTAAAGATAAGGAATAGCCGTATTTTAGACGCTGCCTTGTATCCAATTTATGCTACTTTTGTAAATGGTATTACAGTAGATAATAACTTGTTATTTCCTCGCGTATCCTACCAATACAATTATGGTATTTATTTGTTAAATTCAATTTGTACCGCCCCAAACCGCCACCTTATTTCCAATAACCGCATTCATGGATTTGGATACTATGGTATTTACATAACAGGTTCTAGTAACCTTAGCGGCAACAAGGGTTTTATCATTAACAATATGATTGGCGGAATGATTAAATATGATTATAGCAGGTGTTTGTTTTTAAATGCTACCAGTCAGTGGGCAATTTCTAACAATACCATTAATCATGATATAAGTGGTTTCAATAATACCTATGGTGGAGCTTATATTTCTGGCGGATCGGGAAATAGTTTTGTGAATAATATTTGTAGTGAAAAGGTGGCTTCAGCAGCCATACCATTATACGCAACAGCTTCAACCGTTTTTGATACTTTAAATTATAACTTGTTTTATAGGCCAGATACCTCTAATGCATCTCTTATTTATGTAGGTACCAATTACAATTCTGGCAATTTTAAAGGTGCAGCTGGTCAGAATGTAAATTCTATTTATGGTAATCCAAGTTTTGCCAACGATACTTTATTGTTAAATAACAATGCTTGTTTTCAAGGCTTGCCTTTGGTCTATGTACCTAAAGATATTTTTGGATCAACCAGATCTGCTACCAATCCAATAATGGGTGCGTATGAAACCCCATCTATTCCCAATAATTTAGCTGTTATTAAGATAACAAACTTTACGCCACCGATGACCTCTGGGGCAAGAGACATGAATGTGTTGGTGAGAAACAATGGTAATAACACAGTCACTTCTTTTAATCTTAGCTATACGCAAAATGGAGGTGCTGCTGTTGTTTTGCCTTGGTCGGGAAGCTTGGGCACTTGCGATACTATAACACTTTCTTTCTCTGGTTCACAGCAGCCAACCATTGGGGCCATTAATAATTTTAGGATTTATAGCAGTTTGCCAAACACCGTAAATGACTCTGATAGAACCAATGACACCTTAAATTCCAATTTTTATTTGCCTTTAAGTGGCACTTATCAGATTGGTGGATCAACACCAGATTTTGCTAAGCCAAGTGATGCATTTAGTGCCTTACAAATGGCTGGGGTTACAGGGGCCGTGAGGCTGGTTGTTAATCCTGGGACCTATTTAGACCAGGTAACAATTGACAATACTATTTTGGGTGCTTCTGCTACAAATAACATTACCTTGGTTGGTACCAATAAGAATACATGTATTATACAAAACAACAACGCTACAACGAGTGCCAGACACGTAATAAGAGTGGGGCAAAGTTATATACGCATTGATAGTTTAACCATTAGGGCAAATAATCCCAATTTTGGTTGGGGTATTCATATCAGCAAAACGGGGTTAAGAAATATTCAGGTAAAAAATTCTGTGGTAGACATTTCGCATCCTTCAGGCGTTGGCTCAACTGTAGATGCCTTTATGGGAATTGTTATGTCTGGCGCCAATAATAGTCCGTACTATTACGATACCTATATTTTAGATAGCATTGAAATTGATTCAAATACCATTATAAATGGGTATGCAGGAATTTGGCAATACTCTTATTTTTATTCTTATTACTATGTATATGGTGCCCCTTCCGAAGCCATAAAAATTAGAAGAAATACCATTATTAATCCTTACTATGTAGGTATTTTAACCAATGGAACATCCAGTTTAGATGTTTCGGGTAACATAATAAAGATGCGTAAAACCACTGCTAGCAACTATGGTTTACAAATCCAAAGTCACGATGCCACAAGTTCTTCAAGCGATTTACTTATTGTAAATAATAACCGTATAATAGATGCAAATTATATGGGTTTGTACTTATACAATGCCAAAGCCAATGCAAATAAAAGGGGTGAAGTTTATAACAATGCAGTTTCGGTTGGTTTTAGCACGCCAAATTGTTATGGAATGTATGTCTATAGCACAAGCAATACCAATTTTTATAGCAACTCTGTTTTAAACAATCAAATTAGTAACTCCAACACAACAGGTGCTTTGTATTTCACCACAAACATTAATGCGCGCATGCGTAACAATCACTTTGTGGTTTCTAAAGCTGGCACCATGGGTGTACCTGCATACCTGTCTGGAAACAGTTTTAGCTCAGTGGCAGAATTTAATTACAATAATTTTTATAGACCAGATACTTCGGGCAACTTTGTATTCATTAATAGTTGGTTAACAGGAAAAGCCTTTATTGGCCTTGCAGGAAACAATGTAAATTCCATAATTAAAAACCCTGCTTTTATTGCCGACACTTTATTGAAATCTTTTAATGGTTGTTTAAACGGAGATACAATAAGTGCGATTACCAAGGATATAAACGATACCATTCGCGCCTCAATTCCAGACATTGGTGCTTATGAGACCATAAGTGTTACCGATGATTTGGGTGCTTTAGAAGTATTGGCGCCAACTGCACCTATTCAGCCTGGTACGCAAGATGTTTTGATTAGGTTTATAAATTATGGATTAAATACTGTTACCACAGCCAATGTTGGCTTAAAATTAAATAATAGTCCGGTAGTTACGCAATTATGGTCTGGCAGTTTGGCGAGTTGTGATACTACGTCTATTCTATTTACTGGTCTGAACCAAATAAACATTGCAGCGGGTACAGTTAATTCTATGAAAATCTTTACGTCTGCGCCAAATTCAAATGCCGATAATAATACCAATAATGATACGGTTATAGTAATATTGCCAACTCCAATGAAAGGTAATTACATTGTTGGTTCAGCCCCGTCTGATTTTCTTACTATTACCGAAGCGGTGAATCAATTATCTATACGCGGTGTTGATAGCATAGTTAATATAAGAATTAAAACAGGAACTTATACAGAGCAGCTTACGATACCTGCTATAGTTGGCTCCTCAGAGCTTAATAGAATTACTTTTACTTCTTTAGCAAATCACGTAGATTCTGTTATTGTTTCTAGAAGCAACTCTACTACTGCAGAAAATTTCATTGTAAAAATGAATGGAGCAAAGTATGTAGATTTTAATAAGTTAAGTTTACGTGCATTAAATGCTTCATTTGGTTATGTTTTCGACATTGCTCAAAACACTGGTTTTGTGAATGTGAGAGATTGTAAAATGGATGCGCCAGTAACAACTACAACAAGTACCAATATGGCCATTGTGTATGGTATTAATAATACAATAGGCAATATTTCATTTGTAAAGAGTTCATTTACCGGAGGCTCCTATGGGGTATACTTCAGGGGTACAAGCACAATTGCTTTGTCTAATAACAATGTTATAGATAGCAATACATTCTTGAATCAATATTACATGGGTATTTATAATTATTACCTTTCTAACCAAACCATTCGTTCTAATACCATCACTACAACTTCGGCTTATTCGGCATATTTTGGTATTCAAGCATATTATGTTGATAGCGCTTTCCTAATTTCTAGAAATTACATTTATTCCACTACCGCAAATGGGCATGGTATGGCCACTTATTATTGCGATGGTACGCCATTAAAATATGGTGTTATTACAAACAATGTTATTAGAATGGGTTCGGGTTCAACCACGGCAAACTATGGATTGAGAGAAAGTTATTCTAGCTATATGTTGGTATCAAACAACACGGTGGTGGTTAATACAACGTCTACAACAACGGGTTATGCTGGATATTTTTATTACAATGCCGCTTATTCTAATACCAACAAAATACGAAATAATGTGTTTGTAAATGCCACAACAGGCGGTGTTTTATATCATTACAATCCATTATTTGGATCGAGTGATTTTAATTTAATCTTTACCAATGGTACGGCTAATTTTGTTCAAAGGGGTATTGTAGCAGCTACATATACGGGCCTACAAGCTTTTAAGTCTGTCAACTTTGGTGATGAGCAAAATTCTATACAGTATCGTCCTGGCTACTTTAGTGCAACTAATTTGGTTCCAAATCCAAATGATACGGCAGTATGGTCTGTTAATGGAAGAGGAGATTTTGTTTCTGAGGTAACTGTAGATTTCAACGGCAATCCTCGTCCTACTTCTATACAGACTGGCGTTTTTGATATTGGGGCCTACGAGGTAACACCAGCAGTTATGCCACCATTCTGTGTTGCGGTTCCTGCCTTGCCAGTTGCTGGTGGAACGCAAGCATTTTTATTTGGTACAGACACAGTTTGTAAAGTAACGCATGATATATCTGCAACGGTTCCATCGAGCTTGTTTATTAGGCAGTATACTGGAACCGTGCCACCTTCTTCATCTGCCTCCGATGCCCGTTTTAATACTTATATTAACATGATTGCGCCAATTGGCAGTTATACCTTCGACCTCGACTATTTTTACAAAGATGTTTGGATTGGTACTGTACCTTCAGAGACAGATAGCCGTTTAGCGCAGAATTCACCAGGTACTTCTTGGAATACATTCTCTGGATCTGGCAGCACGGTAGATTCTATTAGGAATTTTATAAGAACTAGTTTTTTAGGTACTTATTCAGTTTTTACAGGTACCGATAACAATGCTCCATTGCCTGTTGCTTTAACCGACTTTGGTGGTTATTTATCTGAAGTAGATGCAATTTTATTGTGGCAAACAACAATGGAAAAAAACAGTGCCTCATTTGTTGTAGAACGTGCTTACGAATTGGGTAAATTTACGGCTGTTGGCGAAATTGCTTCAGCAGGTAATTCCAATGTGCTTAAAAATTATTTGTTTCAAGATAGAAATGCTTTAAACACAATTTCTGTGGCCTACTATAGATTAAAAATGATTGATAAAGATGGCAGTTTTACGTATAGCAAAGTCATTGCCATTCGCAAGGTTACAGATGAAAGTATTGTAAGTGTTGGACCAAATCCATTTAAGTCTAATTTTATGGTTCATCATATTGCCGGCAATATTAATGTTGAGGTAATGGATATTAATGGAAAAATGGTTTATAACACTAATCTTGAAAGCGATGGTGTAGCAAAAATTTCTTTCCCACAATCAATTGGTTCAGGCATTTATTTTGTTAAAATAAGCGGCCAAAACCAATCGAAGTTATTTAAGATGGTTAAAGAGTAAGGACTAATTTTTATAAAAAGAGGGCTGTTTCATATTTTGAAGCAGCCCTTTTTTATTGCTTGTCTTTCAATATTTTTAAGGGGGCAATATTGGCTGAACCCACATTAAAGTCGTTTAATACCATTGTAATTGTTAAATTTGCACTTGGTTATGAATTTATTTTAAGATGTACGAATGGATAAAGCAATTTTACATGAGTTATTTTTAGGGAATCCTATTAGCAAATGGTTATTAAGTGTGGGGGTTTTGTTGCTCTCACTTTTGCTGAACCAACTCATGGCAAAGTTTGCTGCAAAGCTTAGTTTTCGCGTTTTTAAAAAGGTATCGAACGCCCAATTTTATGATGAGTTTAGCAAGCTTTTTAATAAGCCTTTTATAAACATTATTAACTTGCTGGCTATCTATTTTGCTTGTAATGTGCTCACTTTTCCAATAGAGTGGGAAATGGCCAAAGCAAGTGAGTTTGGATTAAGGTGGTTACTACATGCTTTGTTTTTGATTGCTTTTATTTGGTCTATTACCATGCTTTTCTTGCGCTCAGCCGATTTTATGGAATTTGTTTATCACAATTCTGAGAATGCAACAGTTAGCCGCGATTTGGCCACCTTTTTAAAGGAACTTACCAAAGTACTCATATACATTGGTGCCCTTTTTGTTTTACTTAGCAAGGCTTTTGAGGTAGATATTACAGCTCTCATTACCGGATTAGGTATTGGTGGTTTGGCCATTGCATTTGCCGCTCAAGATACCTTGGCCAACTTAATTGGTTCGTTCATTATTTATTTAGATAAGCCTTTTCAAGTAGGCGAACTCATAGATCTGGGCGATATTAAAGGTACAGTAGAGAAAATTGGCTTCCGCACCACGCGTATCAGAACCCTGGACCGCACGCTGCTCATTGTTCCCAATAAGAAAATCATCGATTCTAATCTCAATAACATTACCCAGAGCTCCCAAAGGCGTGTGAAGTTTTTTCTGGGTCTCACCTACCAAAGCGACCCTCAAAGCATTTTAGGTATTATAGAAGATATTAAAGGGGCAATTTTGGCCGAGAACCCCATAACCACAGCAGAAATGACGGTTCGATTTACCGATTTTGATAGCAGCTCCCTCAATTTATTCGTTTCGTATTATGTAGATTCTAACGATTATGAGACAATGATTGCCATAAAAGAGAAAATCAACATTAAAATCATGGAAATTGTGAAAAGCCATAGCTGCGATTTTGCCTACCCAACCAGAACCATTTTCTTAGAAAAAAACTAGTTTCGGTTCTAACCAAAGCACGTTTGCGTTAAAAGCCTCTGGGGAAAGTAGTCTTTTACAATAACCCAAAGCACGTTTGCGTTAAAAGCCTCTGGGGAAAGTAGTCTTTTACAATAACCCAAAGCACGTTTGCGTTAAAAGCCTCTGGGGAAAGTAGCCTTTTACAATAACCCAAAGCACGTTTTCGTTAAAAGCCTCTGGGGAAAGTAGCCTTTTACAATAACTTATGCTATAGCGGATTATGGCAAGCCTTTTTTGATAAGAGTACGATGGGTTGTTTATCGAAGTGGGACTATAAATCTTGTGTTTTCGGTATAATCATTCTGGTAAATATATTTCCTTATCTTTGCCGCTCATTTTATTTATGAGTGATCCAATAAAACACGAGTGCGGAATTGCAATGATTCGCCTCCTAAAGCCACTTAGTTTCTACGAAGAAAAGTATGGCTCAGCATTGTACGGATTAAAAAAATTGTATCTCCTCATGGAGAAACAACATAATCGTGGGCAAGATGGTGCCGGCTTAGGCGTTATCAAATTTGATCCAGAACCAGGCGAACAATATATTTTTAGGCAGCGGGCAAACGGCAGCAATGCCATCGCCGAAATTTTCGATAGGGTAAATGCCAAAATTACCCGCTCGGGCTCTAAAGAAGAGGTAAAACAATGGGATCACCTCAAGAAACACGCGCCTTTTGTGGGCGAGTTATACTTAGGTCACCTTAGGTATGGCACCCATGGCGGCAATAGCAAAGACCTTTGTCACCCTTTTATTCGCGAGAACAATTGGATGAGCCGCAACCTCTTGTTGGCGGGTAACTTTAACCTCACCAATGTAGATGAATTATTCTCCCTGTTAATAGAATTGGGTCAGCACCCACGCGAAAAAGCCGATACGGTAACCATGCTCGAAAAAATGGGCCATTTTTTGGATGAAGAGGTGCAAAGAAACTTTACTCGTTTTAAATTGGAAGGCCATTCTAACCAAGAAATCTCTGGCGTAATGTCGCAACACGTAAATGTGGAAACCATCTTAAAACGCTCTTTGCGTGATGCCGATGGCGGCTACGTAATGGCCGGAATGTTGGGTCATGGCGATGCATTTGTAGTAAGAGATCCCAACGGAATTAGGCCGGTATTCTATTATAAAAATGATGAAGTAGTGGTGATTACGAGTGAAAAGCCAGCCATCATGACGGGCTTTAATATTGCTCACCACGAAGTGAAAGAATTGGGACTTGGAAATGCCATGATTATCAAGAAAAATGGCGATATTTCTGAGGTAAACATTAACCCAGCCGGCGAAAGAAAATCTTGCTCTTTTGAGCGTATTTATTTCTCTAGGGGCAACGACAAAGAAATCTATCAAGAACGTAAAATGCTTGGTCAATTATTGTCGAACAAAATCGTGAAATCGCTTAAATATGATTTTACCAATACCGTTTTTTCTTATATTCCAAATACCGCTGCGGTGGCATTCTACGGCATGTGCGAAGGGGTAACTAGCTTGCTTAATAATTGGAAGATTGATGAAATTCAAAAGCCCGGCGTAATTGGAAATCCGGTTAAGTTAAAGGAGATTTTAGACTTAAGTATTAGAAGAGAAAGAGTAGCTGTAAAGGATGCCAAACTGCGCACCTTTATTACAGACGATGCCCACCGCGAAGACATGGTGGCTCACGTGTACGATGTTACCTACGGGTTAATTAAAAACAACAAAGATACCTTGGTGGTAATGGACGATTCTATTGTGCGTGGCACCACCCTTCGAACAAGTATCTTAAGGATTTTAGACCGCTTGCATCCAAAGAAAATTATCATTGTTTCTTCTTCGCCGCAAATTAGGTACCCAGATTGTTATGGCATCGACATGAGTAAGATGAACGATTTTGTTGCCTTTCAAGCCATGATTTCTTTGCTTAAAAGTAATAAAAAAGACTATCTTATAAATTCGATTTACGAAAAATGTAAGGCGCAGGAAAGTTTACCCAAGGAAGAAATGGTCAATTATGTAAAAGACCTTTATGGCCAATTTACAGCCGATGAAATTAGCAAACGCATTGCCGAAATTGTTACGCCAGACGATATAAATGCAGAGGTAGAAGTAATTTATCAAAGCATCGAAAACCTCCACATCGCTTGTCCTAACCACACCGGCGATTGGTATTTCACCGGAAATTATCCAACGCCAGGTGGCAATATGGTAGTTAACAAAGCGTTCATCAATTTTATGGAAGGTAAAACTGGTCGCGCGTACTAAAAATAGCTATGATTTTAAGAAGTGAAAATCTGATAAAGCGCTATAAAAAGCGCACCGTGGTAGATAAGGTATCCATTGAGGTTCACCAAGGTGAATGCGTTGGCCTGCTTGGGCCTAATGGTGCGGGTAAAACCACCACTTTTTATATGACGGTAGGCCTTATTAAACCCGATGAAGGAGAAGTTTACCTCGACAATGAAAAGATTACCAATTTGCCCATGTACAAACGTGCGCAAAAAGGCTTGGGTTACTTGGCACAAGAGGCTTCTATTTTTAGAACCTTAAGTGTGGAAGACAATATTCTGGCGGTGCTTCAAATGACAAAATTGAGCAAGCAAGAACAAGAAGAGAAATTAGAAACATTGCTAGAAGAATTTGGTCTGAACCGAGTGCGCAGCAGCATGGGAAATGTTCTAAGTGGTGGCGAGCGCCGCCGAACAGAAATTGCGCGTGCCTTGGCTGTGAACCCCAAGTTTATCCTGCTCGACGAGCCTTTTGCCGGCATAGACCCCATTGCCGTAGAGGATATACAGCATATTGTGGCCAAATTAAAGCACAAGAATATTGGTATTTTAATTACAGACCACAACGTGCATGAAACGCTATCGATTGTAGATAGGGCGTATCTTTTGTTTGAAGGGAAAATCTTAAAAGATGGCACCGCGCAAGAGTTGGCCGATGATGAAATGGTGCGAAAAGTTTACTTAGGACAGAATTTCGTTTTACGTTAGATAAATTATACTAGTTTAGCAGAATCTAATAAATTAAGTGGATATGAAAAAGTGGATAGCCTTATTCAGTATCGTGGTCGCATTGGCTGCTTGTAACAGCGAGCCAAAATTGGATCAAACCGAAGAAACTGCTGTAGAAAGTCAGCTCAATGCCGACCAAAAAGCGATGGACTCACTTGAGGCCTCCATTATGGCACAAATGGATGCCATTAATGGAGACAGCTCCGAGATGGATAGCCTTTAATTTTAGTTAATAATTTTTACGGTAATGGTTACCCTTCTCTCGCGAGAAGCTTTGATGCCAAACACCGATTCGTTTAATTTATCGTAATCTTCGTTTACGTCTTTTGGTGCTTCTAACTCACCTACAGAATGCTCCCAGAAGTTGATTCTATTGGTTTCTATGGCATCGTTTAATGCACCATCGTTCCACTTTTTAAAGAAACGGGTAACTGCCACAAGCCTTCTGCTCGATAGTTTTTCGTTGTATGCTGTTGAGGCAATTGGACTGCAATAAGCAGATACCGAAACTTCAACTTGAACCCCTTGATTTAGCTTCCTTTGGATAAAGTATAATACCTCGTTTACATCTTTATAACCTGCTACCACGTGGCTGGTAAAGAAGGTATCTAAGCTTACTTTTGAATCGATGGAACGGTCGTAAAATTCATCCATTTTCTTTAGGTAGTTTTCGAATGAATTTTGGTAATTGTATGCCGGGCGGTATAGTTGGTAAGTTTTGGGTTCGTCGTTGTTAAAATATACAACCGAATTGTCTGTAAAACTTGCGGCTGCATTGCCTTTTATTCCTCGTCCTGGTACTTGACTTATGTTTCTAACTACCACCACTGCGGTGGCCGATTGTGTTTCGCTTTTTCTGAGTCTTGGGTGTAAATCGTATTTAACGTTATACGTTCCTGCGGGCACATTTTTGTTGATGTTAATGGCGCCAGTTTTGCTATTGAGGGTAACGCCTGGGTGACTCGATTCAACATTACTAATAGCAGTATTTTTAAAGGATGCTTTTTTGCCATTGTAGCGATCGTTGGCCCTTACATTCATTACGTAATCACCATTCACCGTAACATAGCCTGTATCATTTTGTATAGACAATCCATCTGTTACAGGTGCTTCGTAGGCGTATTGGTTCAGGGTACTTGTCTTTAAATCTTTGCCGTTGTAGTATCCTCTTACAATAATGGTTACAGTGGCAGTATCTGCCTCTAGTGGATTGGCTTTGTTGCTAATTACGTAATCGAAAGTATAGGTACCTGGGTTAATGCCATCATCTAATTTTATTTGGCCATCGTTTGCATATACCGACATTTTTTCTCCAATGGGATTGCTAAATAATATTAAGGTTACCTCACCCGGTTTAATGGTATTACCGCGCAATTGGTCGTTGCCAAAAAGGCCACTTAATTTGGTGGTTTGTTGGTTATCCTCTATAATAAATTGATCGTCGCCAGCCGAAATTGGCTTAATGGTTAGGTAAAATTCTTTGTACAATTTGCCATCCTTTAAATTGTACTCATTATTGGTTTCCATCACAGGCATAAAGCCTTCTTTGGTAGCCATAAAATTCATTGGAACACGGGTGTCCATAGTGTCGAAAATCAACACATTTTCGCGACCAGCACGTGTGTAGATTTCGCTTTTAAATGTGCCCGAAAGATTAGAATAGTTAATTCTGATATTGTCTAATTCTGTCCCTGTTTCTTTATCGAAAGCTTTTGTGAGCAAAGATTGTTTAATGGGTTCGCTTAAGGTAAAGTGGTAAATATTGTCATCGAACTTATTGGAGAACCTATTAGAAGAGAAATATCCTTCATTTTTAGATTTAAAACTTACGCCAAAATCATCGTAAATGGTATTGAATGGCTCGTTTAATAAATACCTAGTACCATTGCTAAAAAGCACAATATCTAGGCCTCCTGTAGTTTCAATGTGGTTGGTAGAATAGAGTAATTCGTTCTCTGGTGTAAAACTTGGGAATACCTCATCATACTCGGTATTAATTTCGTCGCCAAGATTAATTGGGTTGGTCCATTGGGTACCATTCCATTTTGTTTTATATAAATCGTATCCGCCTTTACCACCCGGCATATCAGAAGAAAAATATACGGCCTTTTCTGCTTCATTATAAAACGGATGTTGGTATGAGTGGCTGGCATTACAAAAGGCCATTTTTTTGGCTTTGGCCCAATTTCCCATGCCATTGCGCATAAAGTAACTTAAGTATAGATTTTGTACGCCTGCCTCGTTTGCTTTTGAATAATTTCGGCTCAGCACAATAAGACTTGTATCTTTAGAAATGGCAATTGGCCCGTCGTGTACCGCTGTATTTATTGACTTAGGCAAATAAGCTGGGTAAGGCAAACGCACGCCCTTTTCTGTAAAAGGATATACATCTAAGAAGGGCATTTTTGTTAAAACATATTGGAAGGCTTTTTCATTGCTATTGGTTTGCCTCGATGTGGTAACAAATAGCATGTTGTTCCAGTAAAATGCGGCAAAATCTTCATTGGCAGAATTTCCTGCAAAGGTGTCGATGTTGGTATAGAGAAAGTAATTGCTCTTAAAGTAGTTTGTTTTTTTATGGAAGGGCGATTTCTCGCGCATCATGGTTGATGAGTGCACGTAGTTGCGGCGAACCTGTTGGGTCTTTATGGCATCCTTGCCATCGGCAATTTTATAATAATACAAAGCCTGAGCGTATTTGCCTTGTGCATACAATGCTTCTGCCAGCTGAACCACCATATCTGGGTTGAGTTCATTTTCCGGATTCAGTAAATATTCTTCGGCTCGCTCATAATCGAAATACCAAGCGTACTTAATGGCCTTATCAACCTGCGCTTGGGCAGTGTAAAAGCCCATCATCATGAGGCTAAACAAGCTGCCAAAGAGGAGATATTTTTTAAACGTAATCTTTTTCATTCCACTATTCTTTTATATCGGTTGACATTGATAGATAAAAGTTCATTTTATAAGAAATATCTAGGTGATTTAACACGACTTTTCTGTTTGCTTTCCCATAGCATGCGTATGCTTAATTCATGGGTTTGCATAGAGGCCAAATGCAAATCATTCAATGGATATTCATACATATAACCTACATAAATTTGTGAGGTAACCTTGTATCCCGCTAAGAAGCCAATGGCGTCGTTTGCCCTAAACATGGGTCCCACATCAAGGATGTCTTTATAATCAAAAACCAAATTAACATCGTATTGCAAGGGTGCATTGGTTACTTTCTTAAACAATAAACTGGGTGTAAAAGTGAAGTCTTCATTTACCTTTAAGTTAGCCCCACCATATAAGTAAAAATGGTCTTGGTATCTTGTAATAACGGTGTTGTTGGCTTTCACATCCCTGCCAAATAACCTAGGTAAGGAAGCCCCAATAAATACCTTGTCTGAATATGCCAATATACCTGCACCTAAATTCATGTACATGCCCGAGCGGTAATTGGTATTGAAATTTGGATCGTTAATTTGACTCGTTTGCAAAGTACTTAAATCGATGCTCAAATTAGACGCCATTGCACGCACACCACCCGATAAGTTCCAATCGTTGTTTAGCTGCACATGCGTGGCCAAATCTGCCTGGAAGGTGAGGTCTTTAACAGGCCCAATTTTATCTGAATAGATACCACCTGCAAAACCGAGGTTCTTTGGTAAATTGGTATTGATAAAAATTGAGTTGGTGGTAGGAGCGCCATCCATTCCCAACCATTGGTGCCTTGTTAATATGCCAACTTGATTTTCTTTGTTAACCCCAGCTTGCGCCGGATTAATAATGGCATTGTTAAAGATGTACTGCCCAAACATTGGATCTTGTTGCGCAAATAGTTGGAAGGCCCCCAACATAAAACTAAAACAGATAATTATTCGTTTCATTTTTTTGGTCTCCAATTTTATTTACTAATGTATAAATAGCCAGAAATTACAGGTTTTCCAGGTTCTAATTCCAATACATAGAAATAGGTTCCTGTAGGCAATGTTTCTCCAGTACCACTGCCAATGCCCGTTTCTGCGGTTCCTTTCCAAGTATTCTTATAACCCACTTCCTCAAACACCATTGCGCCCCAACGGTTATAAATGCGCAAATGGTTATTCGGAAACTTCTCAATGCCATCAATGGTATAGGCATCATTTATGCCATCGCCATCTGGTGAAAAGCCTTGCGGTACAAACACATCTTGTTCGCAGTTTTCTTTCTGATAATAAATGGTGTATTTACCACTTGTGCTGCAATTAAAAGTATCGGTAACTACTAAGGTATATTCGCCATGCAATCTGTTTGCCAAATTTAGGGTGCTTGCGCCATTGCTCCACAGGTATTTATAAGGTGCTGTGCCCCCCGTTAAATTTAAAGTAATGCTGCCATCGAATGTTGTTTTACAAACTGCATCCACAATTTTTACCACCGATAGTTGCATTGGATCAGACTCTGTTAAAATGTAATTTCTGTTTATTTTACATCCATTGGTGTCTGTAACAACCACGCTGTAATTGCCTGCCTGAACATTGTTTACTGGGTTAAATACAGAACCATTGTTCCAGAAATAATAGTAAGGCGCCGTTCCACCACTCACAAATAATTCTATGCTGCCATTCGATTTGCCATTGCAAGTAGGATTGGTAAGTTTAGCTGTTGCACTTATTAAAGTGGGACTGTTAATTGTAACATCAACCAATAGGGTGTCATTTAAAAAGTCTATTACCATGGCCACATAATTTCCTGCTTTTAAATTTGAAGCTGATTGTCCGGTCTGAACCGGCGTTGTATTCCAGGTAATGTTATAAGGCTCTAATCCGCCTGCCAAAATGATGTTTGCCATACCATCGCTGTCTCCAAAACATCTTACGTCAGTGGTCATTTTAAAGACTAAGTTTAAGGAGTCTTGTGTGCTAACAACAATATAAGCCGTATCGCATAAAACTGGCACCATGCCCGAGTCGCAAATTGAATAATATAAGGTATCATATCCAACCCAATTGGCATTAGGCGTATAAGTGATGGTGCTCAAAATGGTATCTGCCACCGCTGTTCCATTTATTGGCATGCTAATAATCTTCATGGTTGCTATATTTATGTTGTTGTCAACATCCAAATCGTTAGATAATGGTGTTACCACAATTGGCAATCCAAATGGCGTTGCAACCTCATCATTTATTGCAATGGGACCAACAGCAAAAACAGCTATCACCACATAAGCACTGTCGGTATTGTTCATGTCTAGCGTATCAGTTACTTGATAGAACAAAGTATACATACCGGCATTGGTTTTTGCTGCCACACTTACAAATCCGGTTAGGGTATCTAAGCTAATGCCACTGCCTGCACTCACCAATTCCTTATACCTTACTTGGGTGTTTAGCAAAGGTGCTCCATTTAAACTATCGTTATCAATTACATTGAGGGCATTGATTAAACCGCCATATCCATTTACCATTACGCTGTCGTTCTTAGCAACTAATGGATATCCATGCACATAAATGGTGGCGTAGGCCGTATCGCAACTACTCGGATTTAATGTGTCGCAGATGCGATATATCATTTTGTAAATACCTAATGGCGTATTTGGAAATACAGAGATTTGTCCGTTAAAGGTATTCAATACCACGCCGCTTGTTCCCGAGTTCTGAACAATGCTAATATTAACCCTGCCCGGCTTTACAACATCTCCTAAAATGCTATCATTCGCCAAAACATTTAATAAATTTAAGTTTCCAATATATCCATTCACCTTAGCACTGTCGCCGTTCGCAAAAAGTGGCGTTGGAGAAACAAAAATTGTTAAGATAGCAGTATCTGCATTACCTGCGTTTAGGGTATCAATAATTCTATACCAAATATGGTAGATACCTGCAGGAGTTAACGAGTCTACTTGCAACAATCCTGTTAGGGTATCAAGTCTAATTTTATTTTGGCCTGAACCAATCACCAATTTCAACAAAATATTGCTACTCGTTACCGAATCGCCATTGATAAGGTCGTTTGGCAATACATTGTATACGCCCATTGAGCCAACTTCTCCAATCACATCTGCGGTATCATTTATAGCAATTATGGATGGCGGCATTACCTGAATAACCGCAAAATTGGTATCCACATTTGTTGGGTTCAGGGTATCAGAAATTTGATATTGAATGCTATAATACCCCGCCGAAACACGCGGAATCAATGATATTAATCCGGTAGCGGTATCTAAACGAATAGCGGCATTTGAAGCAGGCGTAATCAGGGTAATGCTTACACTGCCCATAGAAAGCGGCTTATAGTTTAAGCTATCGTTGCTCAATACATTGCCTATCGCAAAATTGGTATCGTAACCATTTTGCATAAAGGTATCGGCAACTGCTAAAATAAAGGGAGCTCTAACTTCAATGGTATCACTTGTGGTATCGCAATTATACACATTGAGGGTATCGCATATTTTGTAGTTTATTACATATAATCCTACCGGCACCAATGGGGCAACCACAATGTAACCTGTGGTATCATTTAACCAAACTCCCGGGTGAGAAGACTGAGATAATACGGTTAACTTTACATCGCCAATGGCCAATGAAAAGTTGTTGATGCTATCATTAGCCAGAACTTGCACCAAGGCAGTATCGCCGTTGTATCCATTTACATAAACATATTCTGGGTTGGCATATACATTGGGCGAATCTACCACCACCACCACATAACCCGTATCGAAGCTAAACAAGTTTACTGTATCAATAATGCTGTATTGCAAGGTATAGGTACCTGCCGCAATGCGTGGTAAAAAATGAATATCGCCCGTTAACGTATCGAGGCTAATTCCAGCATGGCTTGAAGCCGAATATAATTTAACCATTACTGCATTTACCCCAATGGTATCGTTGTTTAAACTATCGTTGTTTAATACATTGCCTATGATTCCAAGAGAGGAATAGCCATCTGCATAAATTGTATCATTGGTGGCCACAATGGGTGGTGCCATTATATGAATAAACACAATGGCCGTATCGCAATTGCTTTGGTTCAGGGTATCACAAATGCGGTAAACTAAGGAGTATTCTGCTGCTGCTAAATTTGGCGCAACACTTATAATGCCAGTGGCTGTATCAAAACTAATATCTGGAATACTTGCCGCGCTTACCAAGGTAGTTATAACACCCAAAGCATTTGTTGGTAATCCATTTACACTGTCGTTGCCAAAAACATTTATGGCATTGCTATTTCCGGTAAACCCATTAACAAAAGCATGATCAACATGCGCAAAAATAGGGGGTGGTGTTACCAAGACTTGCACCATGGCAGTATCGCAAACGCCTGTATTTAAGGTGTCGCAAATGCGGTATGTCATGCTGTATAATCCAGCTTGTGTGCCAGGGAAAACAGAGATTCTTCCATTAAAAGTATTGAGCACCAAATCGCCATTCGGGAAGTTTTGAACCAAGCTAATAACTACCCTGCTGGGCGATACAATAAGCCCATTTATACTATCATTGGCAAGCACATTGCCTAAATTTAAATTGCCATTATACCCATTTACAGTTAGGCTATCGTTGCTCGCAATTACGGGTGTTGCAGAAACATAAATTGCCAAGATTCCGGTATCTGCATTGGTTGCATTTAAGGTGTCAATAATGCGGTAAGTGATGTGATACAAACCTGCACGTGTTAATGAATCTACTTTTAAAAATCCAGTTAAGGTATCCAGTTTAATTTTTGGATTGCCTGAACCAATAACCAATTTTACATGTGTATTGGATGTCTTGGCCGAATCGCCATTGATGCGGTCGTTTTGCAATACTTGATATACGCCCTTACTACCTGTTTCGCCCACTACATAAGCCGTATCGTTTTCAGCAAAAATAGTTGGCGCAATTACTTTAATAATGGCGAATGTAGAATCAATATTACCCGCATTTAAAGTGTCGGTTATTTGATATTTAATGCTATAATATCCTGCCGCAATGCGTGGTGCAAAGCTTATAATGCCTGTGGTATCATTTAGCCTAATTCCGGTTGCGCTGCTTGGCATTAAGGTAAGCAACCTTACGCCTCCTGCCATTACCACCATGCCGTTTATGCTATCGTTGCTTAATACATTTCCAATGTTAAGACTGGCATCATACCCATTGTGAATAAAGGTGTCTTGCACTGCCTCAATAATGGGTGCCATTACTTCAATGGTATCGCTTGCCGAATCGCAATTGCTCATATTAAGCGTATCGCATATTTTGTAGCTAATTATATACTTGCCTGCTGGCACCATTGGCATTACTTTAATAAAGCCAGTGGTATCGTTGAGCCAAACTCCAGGATGAGTCGATTGAGCCAATACGCTTAATTTTACATCGCCAATGGATAAGGCAATATTATTGATGCTATCGTTGGCCAAGACCTGAACCAAAGCAGGGTTGCCATCGTATCCATTTACGTAGGCATATTCTGGATTGGCATAAACATTTGGAGCCCTTACCACCACAAATGCTGTGGCTGTATCTGAGCTGCCCATATTGGCAGTATCTATAATTCTGTATTGTAAAGAATAGGTTCCAACCGCAATTCTGGGACTAACCTGTATATTCCCTGTTAAAGTATCTAAGGTAATATTGGGGTGATTAGAGGCTACATGCCATTTAACCGAAACAGCATTTATGGCAATGCTGGCATTGTTTAACAAGTCGTTGCTTAGTACATTTATGACATTGGCTGTTGCTGCATATCCATCCACATAAGCCGTGTCGTTTTTGGCATCAATAGGCGGAGGTGTGAGGTTAATATAAACAATAGCGGTATCGCAACTTGTGGTGTTCATGCTATCGCAAATGCTATAAACCAAGGTATAATTCCCTGCTACTTGTGCGGGTGCAACACTAATCATACCCGTGCTTGTATTCAAAGTAATAGCTGAATTAGCAGATGGAGTAACCAAGCTTGTTATTACATTGGTACTGTTAACTGCTGCACCATTTATTTGATCATTGCTCCAAACATTTAATAAGTTGTTTCCCCCATTAAATCCGTTTACATTAAGGGTATTTGAATTGGCAAAAATAGGTGGAGCCATTACATTCACCGTCACCAATGCCGTATCACAATTAGCTGGATTGAGGGTGTCGCAAATGCGGTAAACAAAGTAATATACGCCCGCTGGAGTCATAGGAAATATAGATACCCTGCCATTTAATGTATTCATAATTACATTGGGTTCTGTTGGCGAACTAAGCAAAGTAAACGCAATGGCAGAGCGTGGTGCTAAGCCATTGTTTATGCTGTCGTTTGTATTTACGGTAATGGCATTTAAATTTCCATTATAACCATTAACCCAAACTTGGTCGTGGTTAGCAAAAATAGGAGGTGCAGAAACTACTACAATTAAATTGGCACTTGCAAAATTAAGCGCATCCAAAGCATCCGTTAAAGTATAAGGTATGGTATAAGTTCCAGCGGCCAAATAGGTAGCCACTGTAACAATGCCTGTGCTTGCATTGATAGAAATTTTTGGACTTGGCGAGGTATAACTTAATATGACATCTGCTGGTACAAGTGTTGCATTGTTAAAAGAATCGTTGGCATAGATGTTTAGCAAGGATGCTGCGCCATTATAGCCGTTCACATACCCTGTATCGGGATTTACCGTTAAAGGAGTTGGCGGCGGTGCACTCAAGTTTTTGGCTTGTGTTTGCAAAGCAGGACAAATGAAGGCCAGTAGCAGCAACAAAAGGCCTGCAATTTTTGTAAGCTTAATTTGTCTGAAAATTCGATATTCCATATCCGTATAATTGTTCATGGTTACTATTCAATGTTGAATTTCAAGGGCGTAAAGTTAATAGGAGTGAGGCTAAGACAGAAGCTTTGCGGCCCGTTTACCTGCAATTGACCTTAGCGCCTTGTGGATAAGTACCAACAAAAAAAACTTCTTAATTTTCCGCATTTGGGAAATTAAGAAGCTTCTTAGAGCCCTATCTTAAAGGGATATAAATGTTATTTAACGCTTATCAAATTGTAAAGTCAGCGATAAGTTATTGGTTGGTTCAAGCCAATTACAATGCGCAAGAGTCAACCAAAAGGTCTTTATTTGCTTTTGAAATAGGCGCAAACGGCACTTAGTGTAAACTTTTAAGGATAATGAACACGTTTTTTGCCCACTAGCCAACTTTTTCTTCGAGCTTGCCATCGGAATGTTTGGCAAAACGACCCTTATTGCGGGCATGTACTTGGTCGTATTTAGGCCAAGGCCACCCGCCAAACTGTGTTTGGTGGTAATCATCAAAGGCCTTATTTATCTCTTCTTTGGTGTTCATTACAAAGGGTCCATATTGTATCACAGGCTCACCAATTGGCTTGCCTTGTAAGACCAAAATACTGGCTTTTTTATCGCCTACTTTTAATGCCAAATCTACCTCAGCTTCTACCACAATGGCATGGTAAAGTTTCACTGTTTTTTCTGCCACTTGCAACACATCTCCTTCATAAAAATACAAAGTGCGGTTTATGCCTGCGCTTGCTTTGGGTAATGTAAAAGTTGCGCCCGGCTCCATTTTCATGTTCCAAACCGCAACCTCATTCTTTTCGTTGGCAGCCCAAGAATTAGGCGGCGGCGCAGGTGCCACAATTTTTCCCAGCTTGCCAGCAATTACTTCTACCGATGTTTTCTTTCCGTTTGCATCTGTATGCACATGCTCTTTAATTGCTTCGCGCCACAACATTTTAAAATGCGGCTCCACCATTTTATTGACTTTGGGTAGGTTCAGCCAGATTTGAAAAAGCTCCATGGGATTGTCTTTTTCTTGGTGTATCAAAGGAAACATTTCGGAATGTTGAACCCCTTTTCCGGCCGTCATCCATTGCACATCGCCATCGCCATAACGCCCCGAAGCGCCCATAGAATCTGCATGATCTACCACGCCTTTGCGCACCACCGTAATGGTTTCGAAACCCCTGTGTGGGTGACCAGGAAAGCCGGGAACAGTTTTTCCATGATACATTCTAAAACCATCTTTTATGATAAAATCATCGCCCATGTGCCTGCCTTGCATAGAGCTTGTTGGTGCCATTACCTCATTGCCTTTTGGAAAAGCATCTTCGTGGTGTACACAAAATAAAAAGGGATCGGCGGTCTCCCATTGAAAGCCAAGTGGCTTTATTTCTTTAACTGGATTCATGCGTTTTTGATTGGGTTGTAAAACTTCTTTTATGCTGTTAGAAAAGCTGTCGATAGGCGTGGTTACGGCTACTCCAAGCGCTAGCGATAAACGAGTTAAGAAACTTCTGCGTGCTAATTTATTTTCCATAGCAGTTAAATATTATGCTAAGATAACAAAATTCTTTGTCAAAATGTTTGCCAAAAATTCTTTCGGTCTGAACCAAAGCGCATGCGACTGCTTTAGATTTTTTGAGCAATCAAAATTGTATATACTTGCGTGCTCATGCTATCACAAGAATCTATTTTAATACTGGCCAAACAACTTCAGCTTGGCCTGCAACAAGTTCAAGTAACAATCAAACTTCAATCTGAAGCTTGCACCACCCCGTTTATTGCCCGCTACCGCAAAGAAGCTACTGGCGGATTAGACGAAGTTGCCATTGAAGCCATTCGCACCGGTGCCATTGAATTGGAATCCTTAGAAAAACGCAAAGCTGCCATTTTAAGCAGCATCGATTCGCAAGGGAAATTGAGTGCCGACTTGCGACTTAAAATTGAGAATTGTTGGTCGGAATCTGTTTTAGAAGATTTGTATTTGCCTTATAAACCAAAAAGAAAAACCAAGGCGAGTGTGGCTAGAGAACGAGGTTTGGAGCCACTTGCCAAGTGGTTAATGTTAGAGACTTATGAACCTATTGAACGCAAATCGGCGCCTTTTGTAAAGGGTGAGGTAACTTCTGTGGAAGATGCTTTGCAAGGCGCGCGCGACATTATAGCAGAGTGGATAAGTGAAGATGCTGGCGTGAGGTTATACCTTAGAAATAGTTTTGAAAAGCATGGCGTTATGAGTGCCAAAATGGTGAAGGGAAAAGAAGTGGAAGGGGCAAAGTATAGAGATTATTTTGCCTATAACGAACCCATTATACGTTGTCCTTCGCACCGCTTGTTGGCCTTGTTTAGGGGCGAAGAGGAAGGCTTTATTCGCTTGTCTTTAGAGCCAGATGAGGAACGTGTATTAGCAGATATAACTCGTAATTTTGTGCACCGCAAAACCAACAGTGGTGTGCAGATTGAATTGGCTGTAAAGGATGCTTATAAGCGCTTGCTTGCACCTTCAATAGAGAATGAAGTGCGTAAAATTTATAAGCAGCGTGCAGATGAAGAAGCTATTAATGTGTTTGCAGAGAATGTGAAGCAGTTGTTGTTATCTGCACCTTTGGGTTCTAAACGCATCTTGGCCATTGACCCCGGATTTAGATCGGGTTGTAAGGTGGTTTGTTTAAATGAAGAGGGCGTGCTTTTGCATGATATGGTGGTGTATCCGCATGAGCCACAGCGGCAGGTTTCGGCAGCGAGTGATAGCATACGGCGTTTGGTTCAAACCGAAAAAATTGAAGCCATTGCCATAGGAAACGGCACCGCGGGCAGAGAGACCGAGGAGTGGATACGGGCCTTAAATTTGGCCGATGTAAATGTGTTTATGGTGAACGAAAACGGTGCCTCCATTTACTCTGCATCTGCTATTGGTCGCGAGGAATTTCCCACGCACGACATAACGGTGAGGGGCGCAGTTTCTATAGGCCGCAGGTTGGCCGATCCCTTGGCCGAGTTGGTTAAAATTGATGCCAAGTCTATTGGTGTGGGGCAGTATCAGCACGATGTAGACCAAGCACGTTTAAAGCAAAAGTTGGATGCGGTGGTAGAATCGTGTGTAAATTTGGTGGGTGTAAATGTGAATACGGCGAGTAAGAGTTTGCTTACCTATGTATCTGGATTGAATGCCCAATTGGCGCAAAATATTTTGGCGTATAGGGCAGAGCATGGCGCTTTTAGGAGCAGGAGTGAGTTAAAAAAAGTGCCACGATTGGGGGCAAAAGCATTTGAGCAAAGTGCTGCTTTCCTGCGCATACCGGGGGCTAAGAACGTGTTGGATAATACGGCAGTGCACCCAGAAAGTTATGCGTTGGTAGATGAAATGGCTTTGTCTTTAAAGGTAAAAGTGGGCGATTTATTGGCGCAAGAGGCCTTGCGCAAACAAGTAAAATTGGAGGCATTTGTAAACGAGGTACACGGACATTTTACCTTGCGTGATATTTTGGAAGAGTTGGCAAAACCTGGTCGCGACCCGCGCGAAAAGCTGGTGGCCTTTGAGTTTTCGGATGTAAAAAAGCCCGAAGATTTATATGAAGGCATGGTATTGCCAGGCATAGTAACCAATATTACCCGCTTTGGATGCTTTGTAGATATTGGGGTTAAGCAAGATGGCATGGTGCATATTTCGCAACTGGCCAACCGCTATGTGAGCGATCCCAATACCATTGTAAAATTGCAACAACAGGTTCAAGTAAAAGTGCTGGAAGTTGATTTGGTGCGCAAGCGCATTTCTTTGTCTATGTTGGTTTAGGTAGCGCTTTAGTATTACCTCATGCTATAGGCCAATAGCCCAAAAACAAAAACTAGTCCGTACACAACAAGCATAATCATGGTGGCAATTCCCATGAATTTAAATACCGATTTTAGATTCTTTAAACCCTCGGTTAAATTGTTCTCGTCTTGTAAATCCAAAGCAAGATTTATCTCCTTAGAAAAGGTAAATAAATACTTGACAGGGAAATAGTAAAGAGCCGCCATGGCTATATATACAAGGCCAATCCAGGTGTTTAAACCTCCTAAAGAGGTATTTTTCGAAAAAAAGCTCATACCCGCCATCATCGCAACGGCTATGATGCATATAATGCCCATTCCAATAAACCCCACAATGGATAATAATTTGCCCCATTTGGCCATTTCCCTTAAGTAGGCATTGCGTTCTTCATTTTTAAAAAATGAACTTGTTTCGATGTTTAGTGTTTCTGTTGATTCCATAGGTTATTTTGTTTTTATAAGTTGGTTTAATTATTTATTTGGTTCAGCCAGCGTTTTATAACAGCCATTAGATTGTTAGTTTTCTCTTTTAATTCGGCCATTGTTTTTATGGTAACCCTACGTCGGCCATCTGTATAATTTCCTTCTAAAACACCCGTATTGTCTTGGATATTGGCGCCAGTGGGGAATACAAGTAAGGCTTGCTCCTTGCGTACATTTATTGCCAGCAAATCTCTTTTGTATTCTTTTGGGTTAAAGGGTTTCATATCACCTAAATAAAAAAAGCTGGGAGAGTTCCATTTTATTTGTTCGCCAATGCGATCATCTGTAGCCAAAACCACGTTCCCAATAGCCTGTATTAAATGACCAAAATTTGGTTCAAGCTTGTTAATGTATGCTTTAACACTATCTGGATTATGGATATCTTTAGCCATTGTAATTATTTGGTGGAACAAAATAATCTTTCTTTTATATATTCAACGCCTTTTTATTTTTGAATAGCATAATTTTTACAAATACGCAGTATGTGATAGTCCAAAAGGAACGGAACATATAATTTAAAAGTTTAGTTACAAATTCTTACATTTCATTTCTGTTTTTTTTCGGTTCCAACCAAACTATTTGTTAAAGGCAGTATATATGGCAAGAGAATTTTATTGGTCTTTATATTGATAATAATCGTTAAAATGTGCCTCCTTTATAAAACCCAATTGAATAATCTGTTTTACAGCTACTGGCGCAATACGTTTTCCCCAAGCGGCACGGCTATGTTCGCCGCCTATTTCTGCCCTTAAATTTTGGGATGTCTATTTTGTTGAAGCCGCAGCTTCCAATAAAGGTATTGGTGCTTTTAATAACGCCTTCCCAAGCCATCATTGCTTTGTCTTCATACCCTTTTGTTATACGTTCAATGAGGTCGTTGACATTTTCTAAGTCATCCATTCTTTTGCGGTGAATAAATTCCCTAATGCGATCGTTCTTCCTAAATTCTAATATTTTTTGGGCATCCTCTGCCACCATATTTTTAAGCAATAAACGAGCTGTTTCAATAACAGGAAAGTGCTCAAATACTAGGTAATTAAATTCTTTCATGGGTATGTTTTTTGTTTGCCATCTGCCGTTTATTTTTTGCCATATTTGAGCTCATTATTCTTAATACGAAAGGCAACTATTTTTTTAATTAGCGTATAGGGTATTTGCTCATTTAATTGAAATTGAACAGAGCCCTTGCCTTGTTTATAAATAGAAAGTTCTTTTTCGAATTTTTCGTGGCCATTTGGCGTGGCATAAAAACCAACATGTTTGTCGTAAGCTGCAAAATACACCAATGGCTTTTTATTTGTTTTATAACCAGGCATACCATAAGCCATTGCCTCATCTGCTTTTGGCGCAGCATCTAAAATGATGGTCCGTATTTTGTATAAAATTTCTTGAACCTCTAGTGGAAACCCATTTATGTATGCTTTTATTTCATTCATGGGTTTTTATTGCTTGTTCTGCAATCACTTTAACACCTTGCAATGCCAATGGAAATGTGTTGGTCATCCAATCAATATAGGTGTCAATTACATCAACAGAAACACTTAATTCAATGCTGTTGTTAGGTAGGTTGCAATTAAAACTTCACATAAAGATTTGTGGTAAATGTGGCAGCTATGAAAAGCAAAGTGCTTTTATAGATGATGTTCTTAAAAATAGCCAACAAGCATTTGATGTTTCAAATAAAATAAATTTACCTGAATCTACTAAAGCACGCATTCAGCAGGAAATTGACGGGCATTTGAAATAATAATTCGGTTTTTTGTGTAAGGTTTTAAAGTGGCGACCTACTAATGGGTATATACTTTAAAATAAATTAACATGAAAAACGTAAAAACAATTCTAACCATCGTAGCTTTATTCATTGGAATAACAGCATTTGCTCAAGATCATGCCAAAGTAATTGCACTTGTAACCAAAGCCAGTTGGTGTTCAACTTGCAAGGCCAATGACGCCAGAATGGGCAAAGAAGTATTTTCTGCCTATAAAACTGGCGAATTAAAAATAGTTGCAAACGATGTAACAGATGACGCCTCAAAGAAATTATGCAAAAAAGCCTTAGAAGAGGCTGGTGTAGCCAAAATTGCTGCAAATTCTAAGGTTACAGGCATGATTACCTTAATAGATGCAAAGTCTAAAAAAGTAATTAGCACCATTAGTGTGGGCAAATCTACCGAAGAAATTAAGTTGGCCATTGATGCCACATTGAAAAAATCATAGCCGCTATTAAAAGGCAGTTTAAGTATAAAGAGCAATGTGTAATAGTTCAATTTTCTTTTGAACTAATACACATTGTTTATCAATAAAATATTACTCTTATGGCAAATAGAAAATATAACATCAAAAAAATAATACTCCTTGTTCTTTTATTGGGAATAACTGTGGGAGGTGGCATAGCCTATTATATCTTTAACATGCCACATATTGATGTGCAAGCTCAAAAGGCAGATTATACAGTAAGCACAACAGCACTTGTTAGCGAGTATCTGCAAGATGAAAAATTGGCCAATGAAAAGTATTTAGGCAACGAGGGCGATTCAAAAATATTTGTGGTTACCGGCACTGTAAAATCTATGGATATAAACCTAAATAATCAGAAAACGGTTTTGTTACAAGAAGATGCAGATAAGGCTGGGGTAATGTGTGTGTTTATGGCTGAAACCAACGCCCATGCAGCAGAAATAAAGATAGGAGAACACGTTTCTATAAAAGGCATAATTAGGTCTGGTGCCAATTACGATGAAGACTTAGAGCTATATGAAAATGTATTGCTCGAAAAATGTGATTTAGTAAAAGAATAAAAATATAAAAAAAATAAGCTTAATTTTTGCCATTATAATTGGCATCCTTACATTAAATAGTTTCAAAATTGCTGAGGACAAATTAGTGAGTAGAAAAAGTAGAATTGATATCTTTTCGCATACCGCTGCCGAAGATATTAGTGCAGTTAATTATGCCGCTACGGCCATATTAAACAAAGAATCTGGCGAGGTAGTTGTTTCTGTACCAATGCAAAGTTTTGAGTTCCAAAAGGCCTTAATGCAAAAGTATTTCAACAGCGATAAATTTTTAAACACAAAGCCATTTCCCAAAGCAAAGTTCAAAGGAAAAATTAGCAATTTAAAAGACATCAATTTTCAAAAGGAGGGTGTTTATCATGCCATGATAGATGGCGAGATGACCCTTAAAGAAACCACCAAGGCCATTTCAGAAATGGGGACTATTACGGTTAAAGACGGACAGATTATCATTGAAACCAAACTCAAAATTGTGTTGGCAGACTATAAAATTGCCTTCGAAAAAGGGAAGCCATCAACCAATATTGCCAAGGCATTTGATGTAACGATGAAGATTGAATATTAATTGATTATTATTGACTGCTTTTTTATTATTTAATTTCATAACAAGAAACTTGGTTTGTATTAGACCGAAGATTTAATAATGATTGCGTAAAAAAAATGATAGAATTAATTAAAATTTTTGAAGAGAGCCTCACTTACAATGAGTATAGAGCACATGTTGATTTATTAGTGGCAGCAGGTAAAACCACTGGGCTGAACCAAAGCGAAGCCTTGCTTGAATTTACCAAATTGAATATTCAAAGGATGAATAGATTGGATAAAACTATTCAATTGAATCCTGAGCAAATTGCCAAACTTAATCAACATAAGAAAACGTATAATTGGTTGCTTATTGGCGATGCTTGGTGTGGCGATTGTGCTCAGATTGTGCCTATAGTTAACAAAGTTGCAGAATGCATGGAAGGTGCTGTTGATTTTAAACTTATTTCAAGAGATAGCTACCCCCAATTGATAGAAAAACACCTTAGTAATGGAGCCAAGGCCATTCCCAAATTATTGATGATGCATAAAGATACCAATGAAGTGTTGCTTACTTGGGGACCAAGACCAAAACCTGCCCAAGACATTATGCTACATTGGAAAGAAAATATGGACACCATAACGTGGGAAGATTTTGAAAAAAGTTTGCACTTATGGTACGCAAGAGACAAAGGAGCCTACATCATCAATGAGTTGGTTGAATTGCTGAATCAATGAGCTAAGACCCAAATAGTTCTTACTAGTTAAATCGACGTCTATTTCTTAAGCATAATCTGATTACTTTTGACAAATTTCATATTAAATTTTTAAAAATAGCTGCCAAAACAATTTCTAAATCAAATGATTGAACTTATTGATAAAGCACACTCTCATTTTCAGAATTAAGAATTGCGAAACTTATTGTTAGTGCATAAGGTGATTTAAAAGATATTTTGATTTCCAATCCTTTATGCTCAAATAGGCTTGGATTTCTCCTCTCAAACGACTACTTTTCGCAGTTATGAAGCCAATTGCTTTTATTGATACAGAGATTGATCCCAGCAACGGTAAGGTTTTGGATATGGGTGGAATCAATTCGAATGGTGCCAAATTCCATTCAAATTCTTCCAAAGATTTAATTCAATTTTTAACAGAGATGCAATATATCGTGGGCCATAATTTTGTGCTTCACGATTATTCTTACCTTAAACCTACATTGGATAAATGTAATGTGTTGCCTGAGAATTTAATTGATACCTTATATTTATCTCCACTGCTTTTCCCTGAAAGGCCCTATCATGCCTTGCTCAAAGATGATAAACTCCAAACAGACGAATTAAATAATCCACTCAACGATGCTATTAAAGCAAAGGAGTTGTTTCAAGATGAAATTGAAGCCTTTTATCAATCACCAATTAAGGAGATATTCTACTTTTTATTGCGAAAAAAGCTCGGTTATGCGGGCTTTTTCAGGTACATAGATTACCACACATCCGATGCAAATCTTATTGAGCTTGTTAAAATTAAGTTTAAGGGAGCTATTTGTGATTCACTTGATTTAGCGCCACTTATTAAGAATTCAGCTATAGAATTGGCTTATGCTTTGTCTATTATTCAATGCAAGCAAACAGATTCAATTACTCCTCGTTGGGTGCTTAAAAGTTATCCAAAAGTAGAACGCATTATTAATCAATTAAGAAATAGACCATGTGTTCAGGGTTGTTTGTATTGCAACCAGTCTTTGGATGGTTTACTTGGGCTAAAAAAATTCTTTAACCACCACAGTTTTAGAACTTATGGCGAAGAGCCTTTGCAGGAGCATGCAGTAAATGCTGCAATTCAAAACAAATCACTTATTGCGGTTTTTCCTACTGGAGGAGGTAAGTCTATTACTTTTCAGGTTCCGGCATTAATGAGTGGAGAGAATAGTAAGGCACTTACGGTAATTATTTCTCCACTACAATCATTGATGAAAGATCAAGTGGATAATCTTGAAAAAATGGGTATTACCAGCGCTGTAACTATTAATGGTTTGCTCGATCCTATTGAAAGAAGTAAATCTATGGAACGTGTGGAAAATGGTCAAGCCTGTATGCTTTATATCTCTCCCGAATCTTTACGGTCAAAATCAATTGAACGATTATTGTTAGGAAGGAATATTGCCCGATTTGTGATTGATGAAGCACATTGTTTCTCTTCATGGGGCCAGGATTTTAGGGTTGATTATTTGTATATAGCCGATTTTATTAAACAGTTGCAAATAACTAAAAACCTAGTGGAGCCTATCCAGATTTCTTGTTTTACAGCCACAGCTAAGAAAAAGGTGGTTGAAGATATTTGTTATTATTTTAAATCAAACCTAAACCTTGATTTGGAAATTTACAATTCGAGTGCAGGAAGGAAAAACTTACATTATAAGGTTTATGAAAAGGATAATGAAGAAGGAAAATACAACGAGTTGAGAGAACTTTTATTTCATAATGGAAAGCCTTGTATTGTATATGTATCAAGAACCAAAAAGGCACACGATATCGCCGAAAGGCTCACCAAAGACGGGTTTATGGCATTGCCTTATTATGGTAAAATGGATCCCAAAGATAAAACAGCAAACCAAAACGCTTTTATTAATGGGGAGGTTAGAATAATGGTAGCCACCTCGGCTTTTGGCATGGGTGTTGATAAGAAAGACATTGCTATGGTGGTGCATTTTGAAATTTCCGACTCTTTGGAGAATTATGTGCAAGAGGCAGGAAGAGCTGGAAGAGACGAAAATCTTGAAGCAGATTGTTATGTGCTTTTTAATGAGGATGATTTAAGCAAACATTTTGTTTTGCTCAATCAAACTAAATTAAGCTTAAAGGAAATTAAACAAGTTTGGAAAGCGGTAAAAAATTTAAGCAAAACAAGATTGAAATTTTCTAAATCGGCCTTGGATATTGCAAGAAGTGCAGGATGGGACGAAAACATCAGAGAAATTGAAACAAGAGTTACTACAGCCATTTCTGCTCTGGAAAACTCAGGATATTTAAAGCGTGGCCAAAATTCGCCAACGGTTTATGCTAGTAGTATTTTAACCAAAAATGCACAGGAAGCAATAGAAACCATAGAAAGGTCTAAGAGATTTGAGATTAAGGAAAAAGAAAAAGCCACACGTATTATTAAAAAACTCTTCTCTACTAAAACAAAACAAGCTGGTAGCAGTGAAGTTGCTGAATCTAGGGTTGATTATATTGCCGAAACTCTTGAAATGTCTAATAGGGAAGTAATTCATATCGTTAACCTTTTAAGAGAAGAAAAGATTTTAGGAGATACCAAAGATCTCAATGCCTTTATAAAAAAGGGAGAGCAGCAAAACAAATCGAACCAAATACTTCAATCGTTTAATAAATTAGAGAAGTTTCTTTCAAGTAAATTGGAAGAAAATTCAAATGATTTTAATATTAAGGAACTCAATGAACAAGCAGAGGCCGCAGGTTGCACAAATTGTAGTCCTAACCAACTTAAAATTATACTCAATTTTTGGAGCATAAAAGGATGGATCAAAAAAACTAACCTAGAGCATCATGTGAACCATTCTTATATTCATCTAATTATTCCTAAAGAACAATTCATTCATAAAATTTCTTTCAGAAAGGAACTTTCAGTATTTATTATCAGTTTTTTATATAACAGGTCACTTGCAATTGTAACCCTCAACAATGAAAACAGGGATGATAATTTGGTTTCATTTTCAGTGTTTGAGCTTAAGGAAGAATTCGAAAAACAAATTCAAATTTTTAATAGGCAATCTAGCAGTGAAGAAGTGGAAGAAGCTTTATTTTTCTTGTCGCGCATTGATGCCATAAAAATTGAAGGTGGTTTTATGGTTTTATATAATCGTTTAAATATTGAAAGACTTGAAGTGGATAATAAGAAGCAATACAGGGTGGAAGATTATCAGGCTTTAAATCAATTTTATGAAAATAAAATTCAGCAAATCCATATTGTTGGCGAATATGCAAAAAAGATGACCGCTGATTACAGTGATGCTTTACAATTTGTGGACGACTATTTTCAACTCAATTATTCAAGTTTTCTTAATAAGTACTTTAAAGGTGCGAGACAAAGCGAGATCAAAAGAAATATAACCATTGCTAAATTTAAGCAATTATTTGGAGATTTATCTACAACGCAATTAAATATAATCAAAGATCAAACAAATAAGAATATATTAGTTGCTGCTGGCCCAGGCAGCGGCAAAACAAAGGTTCTTGTTCATAAGCTTGCCTCATTAATTCTAATGGAAGATATTAAAACAGAACAATTATTGATGATTACTTTCTCGCGTGCTGCCGCCTCCGAGTTTAAACAACGACTTATAAAACTTATTGGTACTCCAGCATATTTTGTAGAAATTAAAACGTTTCATTCTTATTGTTTTGATTTGTTAGGAAGGGTAGGGAACCTCGAAAAATCGGGTTCAATTATTCATTCAACCATAGAAAAAATTCAATCTAAGGATATTGAATTAAATAAAATTACCAAAACAGTTTTGGTAATTGATGAATCCCAAGATATCAATGAAGATGAATATAGGTTGATCTCACTTTTGATAACAGAAAATGAAGATTTAAGGGTGTTGATGGTCGGTGATGATGATCAGAATATTTTTGAATTCAGGGGTGCTAGTTCTTTATACATGAAGCAGTTTTTGAAAGATGAATTAGCAACAAAGTATGAACTCAATGTAAATTACCGAAGCAAGAATGATTTGGTTGGATTTACAGATAAGTATGTTAAATCAATTAGTAATAGGATAAAGACAGAAAGCTTGTTCGGCAATAACGATGATAATGGCACGGTTAAAATTAAACAATATAGTAGCGAGAGAATTATTGTTCCGTTAGTGATAGATTTTTTAAAATCTGAGTTTGGTGGAACTACAGCAATATTAACGCGTACTAATTTACAAGCCCTTCAAATAAATACAATGTTGAACAAGGCTGGAAGAAAAAGTCAATTGATTCAAACAAATGAGAAGTTTAATTTATCAGCGCTTAAAGAAATTAAGTGGTTCTTTGAAAAGGTAAATAATAATGAGAGTACTTCAATTATTAGTAATGATGCATGGAATGAAGGGTATAGAGCATTCGTAATGGAGTTTAAACGTAGCTCATTATTGCCAATCTGTCTTGAGTTATTAAGGCAATTTGACCAGGTGAATTCTAAGGTGAAATACAAAAGTGATTTTGATATGTTTTTACAAGAATCTAGATTGGAGGATTTTTATCAATTGGAACAGGAAACAACAATCATCTCAACCATTCATAAAGCCAAAGGAAAGGAATTTGATAATGTTTTTATTTTGTTTGATGGCGAAAAGGCTATGGAAGATAAAGATAAGCGCTTACTTTATGTGGGTATAACGCGTGCAAAAACACACCTTGCATTTTATCAAAATCAGTCTCAATTTTCTGATGAAATTATGGAAGGAGTAAATTATTTTGTTGATTCAAATTCTTACTCTGAACCGAATGAAATTTCGCTTCAATTTGGATATAAAGATGTTTGGTTAGGCTTTTTTGGCAACAAACAATTTGACATTAATTCCTTGGTTAGTGGTGATAAATTGAAATGTACCGAAACATCCTGTTTTGATAATCTTAACCATGAAATATTGCGATTTTCTGAAAAGGGCAAAGCCGAATTAAAGAAATACCTCAACAAAGGTTATCAAATTGAATCGGCTAAAATAAATTTTGTGATTTGGTGGAAAGCTGAAAATGCTAGTATACCGATGCAGATAATACTTCCAGAAATATTGCTGATTAAAGATAATTTCTATCAGTAAATTAGTATTTAGTTTGATGAATAAAT
>JAWXAZ010000035.1:0-9605 GCA_034439755.1 bacterium | reverse complement strand
TCGCTCGCTCTCTAAGGGGCTGCAAATGTAAGGACATTTTCTGCTCACACAAATATATTTTAAGGCCAAGGCCCAATTTGCTGTATTTGAGGCCTAAAAAGTATTTATAGCAATTAAAGTATGCCTATCGCAGGCGAATATTGCGGCCAGATTTTATTTTAGTATTCGCTTTTAAGCCATTTAACTTGCTCAATTTTTTTACGCTTATACCATATCTATTGGCTATTTTAGTTAATGTATCGTTTTTGCGGGCCTTAATATACTTAGGTGTTTTGGCTTTCTTTGCCGCTTTTAGTTTGGCCGACTGTACATCATATAAATGTTTAAAACATCCTTTATCTACCTGAAAGGTATCATTCATTAAAGAACCACTAGGAAAATGGATTAAGGCCGCGGGATCTATCTTCTCTCCTTGAAACCTCACTTCAAAATGCAGGTGAGGTCCGGTACTTCTTCCTGTGCTGCCAGCCAAGCCTATTATATTACCGCCTTTAACTGGCTCGCCTGGGTAGGCAAGCAATTGTGAGAAATGTGCGTACAAGGTTTCTAATCCGTTGTTATGCCTAATTAGTACCACATAACCATAATCTGCACTTTTTTTAGCTATGCGCACCACGCCTTCAAATGCTGCATATACTGGATCGCCCACCTCCATGCGGATATCGGTTCCAAAATGGAATTTTTGTCGGCGCCCCCAATTCCTAAATCCGAAATTAGAGGTTACATCCCCGATAGCAGGTGGGTGAAAAGAACAATCATCGAAGTTTGCCAATACCAACCTAATGGTATCTTCCATGTTGCGCAGGTCTTTCTTATATGGATTAATGGTGATAGTATCCCAGCTCTTATAAAATGTAGTGGCAGGCGCAAAGGCGGTGTCGAATAAAAAATTTCTTGGCCTTACAAAATCCCAGTACTTATCGGATCCTGAAACAACAACACTGTCGTATTCTGCAGATTCATCTTCTTCATTCTCTTCAACTTCTTCAAAAGTATCGAGTGAATCTGGACTAGTTACCACTTGGGCATTAGCTTGATTAGCATTAATAGACCAAATGAATATACTTATAAATAGAAATAACTTAATTCTCATTGCATAACTTTTTGTTGCCATACCCAGACAACTCAAGGCTTGCAATTTATCATTATGTAATTGAGATTTGAGTGATTCTAGTCCATTAAATTTTTCTTCGTTGCGCAGCTTATCAACAAATTGGATACTTATGGTTTGATTATAAATCGTTTCACTAAAATCAAAGATGTTAACTTCTATGCTCCTACCCTTTCCTTCAATAGTAGGATTATTGCCAATATTGAGCATTCCCCCGAAACGTTGTTGGTTCAGACCAACCCATACAGCATAAACCCCATCGGCTGGAATGAGTTTGAGTGGATTGCTTACTTTTATGTTAGCGGTAGGATAGCCAATTGTTCTGCCAAGTTGTTTGCCAGCTATCACTTCACCGCTCAATAGATAGGGGCTGCCTAATAGTTTTGCGGCAAAAGTAACATCTCCTTTGTTAAGGGCTTCTCTAATTTTTGTTGAACTCACCGAAATTTCGTCGACATCTTGGGCAGAGATTTCGCTTATTTCGAAGCCATAAGTTGGGGCAAATTCTTTTAAGTGGGCAAAGCTGCCTTCGCGGTTCTTGCCAAAGCGGTGGTTGTATCCAATCACTAAATACTTAGTTCCAATTTTATTGACCAAAATATCTCTGATAAATTCCAATGAACTTAATCGCGAAAAATCTTTGGTAAAAGGCAAAATGATTAAATGATCTATGCCTTGTTCTCTTATAAGCTCAATTTTCTCTTCGGTGGTATTGAGCAATTGAAGCCCATGATCTTCCGGAAAAAGCACTGTTCTAGGATGGGGATCATAAGTGATTACCACCGTTTGGCCATTTTTTTGGGCTGCTATCTTTTTGATTTGAGACAAAATAACTTGATGGGCCGAGTGCACCCCATCGAATGTACCTTGGGTTACAATGGCGTTATCTAATTTCTTAAACTGTTCTAAACTGCGGTATACCTTCATTAGCGCTCGCAAATTAAGAAAATATTGGCACAAAAAAAGCCCGTCTGGTTCCCCAAACGGACTTTTCCTAACCTATGAAAACTCAAGCTCCCCAGCTTGATTACTTTATAACCACTTTAGTGGAATTTTGTTTTAGCTCCGACTTTGGAAGTAAGACACTTAAGATACCATCTGTAAATTGGGCATCTATTTTAGTACTGTCTACATTCTCGGGTAAGGAGAAACTTCTCGAAAATTTTCCATAGAAATTTTCTACCATGTGAAACTTTTCGCCTTTATTTTCGGCTTTTATTTTTCTTTCGCCACTCACCGTCATCACATTTTTTTCAACTTCTATGTTGATTTCGTCTTTCTTTAAACCTGGTAAGGCTAAATGCACTTCAAATTGAAGCTCGTTTTCTACCACATCTACGCGGGGTGTAAAAAACACATTGCGCTCAAATTTGGCCATGCCGTCGTTAAAAAATGAATCGAACAAACTGTTGATTTCATTGGGCATCATTCTTTCTCTTAAGAACTCTTTTGCTGGATTAAATTTAATTAGTGTCATATTGTTTTCTCCTTTGTTTTTTTATTGGATAACTCTTTCCATCAAGTTATGTTCCAAACTGAATAACAGGACATTATGACAATATTTTATAAAAAACACTTGAAAAAAGTTCAATTAAAAGACAAAATGACTTAAGCGAGTAAATTCGCCTGAAAAAATGTCATTTCTCCATATAGATATTGATATCTTCAATAATCTTTTGGGTAAGTTTTTTGCAAACTACTTGGGTAATTTCCTCACGCGACTTCACCTCTTGATTCACTTTGTTGAATTGTTCTCTAAATTCCTTTGGAGCGGCAGGCATATTTTTATTTACGGGCAATTCATTATACAAGGTATTAATGTTACCCGCATATTTTGAGTTGTGCACCTCATCTGAAGCCTCTTCGCTAATAACATCGCTTGCCACAACTTGCGAGGTTTGAGTAGACACCAATTGATAAAATACCCTATAATACAATTTGCGTTTTTGGGTTTCATCGTAATATTTAACTTTCTTAAACCGAGTAATGGTTTGAGGCAGGCCATTGGGTATGGTAGAAGGCATTTTCTCGGTAACGGCTTCATAGGCCAAAATAGAGTCCTTTTGCAAACCTTTGTCCTCATAAACCAAATCGCTAATAGCGGTCATTAACACGTATTTTAAGCCAATTAATTTACCTGCTTTTGCCGCACTTTCGGGGTCTACAATTCCGCTCATGCCTAATTGTTGCTCGCGTAAAAGGCTTTCCATTGAACTTCTGTCTACCACGCGTAAGAAAGGGTTTTTGGTCTGAACCAATGACGCAACTATTTGTTGGTATAGCCTTACATCGAAGCCCTGCACATTGGTTTGATTTTGAATGGGCAAAACTCCTAAACCAACACTGGCTTTGCTTAAAGATTCCTTTTCTAAGGCCAATGCATTTTTATAGGTTTGATCCAAACTAATTACCTTATGAAAATCGCGATAAGCCTCTTTGTAGTTTTCAAGTTCCATCATCTTATTGCCATGCTGATACAAGGGCTCTAATATGCTCTTAAGCCTTAACACGGTTGCATCTTTATAGGTAGAATCAATTTCTGATATATTGCTAAAAACTAACTCTGCTTGGTCGTATTTGTTGTTACGCATGTGTTCCAAACCAGCATCATATTGCTTGCTTATGTATTCATTTTTAATGTCCAAATATATTTCATCGTACATGGTTGGCCATGCCAATTCAACCCCCACAGATTTACATTTTTGAAAATATTTTTGGCAGGCGATGTATTGTTTTACAGCGTTCTCATCGTCATTGGCAACTACATATTTGCTGAAGCCAGAAAATTTACCCATAAGCACTTGTCCGCCCGACTTTTGCAAGGCATCCTTAGCTTCTGGGTGATCTGGTTTTAGCAGCAACACATTGTAATAATAGTTTGCGGCACCATCTACATTACCATTGACAAATTGGGCATTGCCCAATTCCATGTATTTTTTAACCGGACTGCAAGATATAAAGATCAGGAACCCACAAAATAGCCAAAAATATTTATTCATTCTAAGCAAATTCTTTATTTGTATTACATTTTTTCTGGTACATCTATTCCCAAAAGTTCGAAACAAGATTTAATCACCTGAGCGGTCAATTGACATAGGCCAAGGCGGAAATTCTTTTTATCCAAATCGGTTTCCTTTAATATGGGATGATCGTGATAAAACGCGCTATAGGTCTTTGCCAATTCATAAATATAGTTGCATAAAACACCGGGACTTAAATCTTTCCCTGCCTCTTGAATGGCATGCGGGTAATGATAAAGTTTCATAAGGAGATCCTTTTCAACATTGCTGTAAGCAACGGATTGGTTCAGACCGATATTTGAATAGTCTGCTGCATTGCGCAGGATTGAATTAATTCTGGCGTAAGTATATTGAATGAAAGGCCCTGTGTTACCATGGAAATCGATACTTTCTTCTGGGTTAAACATCATTTTCTTTTTGGGATCTACTTTTAACAGGTAATATTTAAGCGCACCCATGCCAATGGTATGATACAATTTTTGCAGATTTTCATCCGATTCGCCTTCCATTTTGCCGAGGGCTTTGGTGGTTTCTTCGGCGGTACGTTCCATTTCGGCAATGAGTTCATCTGCATCTACCACGGTACCTTCGCGACTCTTCATTTTACCATGTGGAAGCTCTACCATTCCGTAACTTAAATGATATATGCCGGCCGCATAAGATTTGCCTAATTTCATGGCAATTAATTGCAATACTTTAAAATGATATTCTTGTTCATTTCCTACCACATAGATAGAACGGTTGCAATTAAAGTCTTGGTATTTTAGCTCGGCTGTGCCTAGGTCTTGGGTAATATAAACCGAAGTTCCATCGCCCCGTAAAACTAATTTTTGATCTAGTCCGTCTTCGCTTAGGTCGATCCAAACGGAGCCATCAGGCTTCTTAAAAAACACGCCCTTTTCTAATCCTTCTTGAACAATTTCTTTGCCAAGTAAATAGGTATTCGACTCGTAGTAATAATGGTCGAATGAAACGCCCATTTTTTTATAGGTATGTTCAAAACCGGCATAAACCCAAGTGTTCATGGTTTTCCAAACATTCACCACCTCAGCATCATTGGCTTCCCATTTTACGAGCAGGTCTTGCGCGGCGATTATACTTGGCGCTTTTTTGGCGGCATCTTCTTCTGACATGCCAGTTAAACGGAGTTGCTCAATTTCCCTTTTATACATTTTATCGAACGCAACATAGTATTTTCCTACGAGGTGATCGCCTTTGAGTTTGGTACTTTCTGGGGTTTCGCCATTACCATTTTTGATCCAGGCATACATACTTTTGCAAATATGAATTCCCCTATCGTTTACTAAGTTGCAGGTAAAAACCTTGTGGCCGTTTGCTTTCAGAATTTCGGCTACAGAAAATCCCAATAAATTATTGCGAATATGTCCTAGATGCAAAGGTTTATTGGTGTTTGGCGAAGAGTATTCTACCAAAACAGGTTCTTTGGTATTTGCTTGGGCAAAGCCATAATTTTCTATTTGTTTGGCTGAACCAAGGAATTGTATCCAGAATTCTGGCTTGATGGTAATGTTTAAAAAGCCCTTTACTACTTGAAATTTTTCCATTTCTGGAAAGACATTTTTAAGGTAGTTACCTATTTCGTTTGCAGTTTGTTCTGGATTTTTGCGACTTACTTTTAAAAACGGAAATGTTACGAAGGTAAAATCGCCTTCAAAATCTGTAGTTGTTTTTTCAATGGCTATATCATTGGGTTGAATGGCATGTTGGTATAGTTCTTTAAGGGAATCGGCAATTTTTTGCTTGATGCTCTGGTAAATCATAATCGTGTTTAAAGGGTCAAATATAATACCATTACTTAGATTAAATTAGTGCAAAGGACAATTTGATTTTGGTAGTGGTAATGGTAGTGGTAATGGTAGTGGTAATGGTAGTGGTAAATGCCGAAAGACAAGATGTTTAGTCCAAATATTTTTGGAATATTTCCTATTGCGTATCGGTATAGCTACAATTGGTGCTAAATAATGCGTATTGGTATAACTACAACTGGTGCTACATAATGCTTAGCGGTATAATTACAATTGGTGCTAAATAATTCGTATTGGTATAATTACAATTGGTGCTACATATTGCGTATTGGTATAACTACAATTGGTGCTACATATTGCTTAGCGGTATAATTACAATTGGTGCTACATAATGCTTAGCGGTATAATTACAATTGGTGCTACATAATGCGTATCGGTATAACTACAATTGGTGCTACATAATGCTTAGCGGTATAATTACAATTGGTGCTACATAATGCGTATCGGTATAGCTAAAATTGGTGCTACATATTGCTTAGCGGTATAACTACAATTGGTGCTACATAATGCGTATTGGTATAATTACAATTGGTGCTACATATTGCGTATTGGTATAATTACACTCTTGTTATAAATAGGGTATAAAAATCATGAAAATAAAAAAAGCGGCACAAAAAATTTGCACCGCTTTTTAACCTAAAACTTATGAAACTAAATTCCGAAACCGGGATTTTCTATTGTAAAAAAAGGGTGTGGTGGATTTAAATCTTTGGAGAATATCTCAACAAAATCTAGGGTAGTAATAATACCCACAACCTTATTATCTTGAATAACGGGTAAAGCTTGAAAAGGCACTTCTTGCAGCATTTTTAGCGCTATGGTTAATTTTGTATCTGGTGAAACTGTGAGGGGATTTTTAGACATTAAATCGCCCATAGGATATTTTAGGTTCACTTCCTCTAAGGAGAAGGATCCGTTATGTTGTGTTTCTGTATAAACTATTCTGATTAAATCTTTGAGAGAAACAATTCCAACCAATTCTTCATTTTCATTAACGACAGGTAAATGCCTAATGCCATGAATAGAAAAGAATTTGAGGACCTCGCTAAATTTATTATGAAAGCCAGCCACAATAATATCTCTCGTCATAAAAGCCTCAACGGTAAATTCAGTTTTCATATTTGCTATTAATTACGGCACAAATATAAAAGGGCTTAGGTTAAAATCACTTGACCAATATCAATAAAGAGTATGATATTAATCAATAATATTAAACCTTCATGAGTTTTTCGGCAGCTTTTTCGAGTGTTTCATTGCTTTTAGCGAAACAGAATCGAAGCACATTGTTATCTACCTTTTTTTGGTAAAAAACGGAAGTAGGAATGCTAGCTATTTTAAACTCTTTGGTTAAACGCACGGCAAAGTCAAGGTCGCGTTCTTGCGTAATTTTAGCATAGTTGAGCATTTGAAAATATGAACCTTTGCACGGCAATAGCTTAAAGTTTGACCCCTTAATGAGCTTTTGAAAGTAATCCCTTTTGTTTTCATAAAATTTGTTTAATTGAAGGTAAGCATCTGTATCATCTATAAAATCTGCCAATGCATGTTGAATGGGTGTATTGGCGCTAAAGGCCATAAATTGATGAACTTTTCTGAACTCTTTACTTAAATTTTCTGGGGCTAATACATAGCCCATTTTCCAACCGGTGGTGTGGTATGTTTTTCCAAAGGAAGAGATGATGATACTTCTTTCTGCTAATTTGGGAAAGCGGGCCACACTTTGGTGTTCATTTCCGTCGAAAATAATGTGTTCATATACCTCATCGCTTAGCACCACCACATCGGTATTATCGAGAATTTTCTGCAATTGCAGCATGTCATTTTCGGTAAGAATTGTTCCTGTAGGGTTATGTGGGGTATTGATCATAATCATGCGTGTTTTGAAATTGATTAATTTCTTAACCTCATTCCAATCGATGGCATAATTTGGGTATTTCATTTCATAATAAACGGCTCTACCACCGTTTAATTCAATGGCAGGCACGTAGCTATCGTAGCAAGGTTCTATAACAACTACCTCGTCGCCTTCGCCTACTACTGCGCTAATGGCTGCGTATATTCCATGTGTACCACCGGGCACAATGGTGACTTCTGTTTCTGGGTTATAAATTGCGCCATACAAAGATTCTGTTTTGGCGGCAATTTTTTCACGCAAGAACATTACCCCTGGCATGGGGGCATATTGGTTCAGCCCTTTTTCCATATAATGATTAACCAAACTCACCAGTTTTGGAGAGCAGTTAAAATCTGGAAAGCCTTGAGCTAAATTTATGGCAACATGCTCGTTGGCATGGGCTGTCATTACCGAAAATATGGTTGTACCAACATGGGGTAATTTACTCTTCACAGAACCACTGAAGTTCATATCCTATTCTACTTTTTAAAATCCAATGATAAGCATTGCCTCACACATTCACAAACCATATTCATAAGCATTTGAATGCGTGTTTTTTATATTTGAATAGTCGATTGATATTGTAAATGAAAAAAGATTTCTATATTCTCGTATAACATTAATATAAACAATTATGTATTTAATAGCTGATAGTGGTTCAACCAAAACAGATTGGTGTTTAACTGAAAAATCGGGTGAAAATCAAAAAATTTACCATACCATAGGATACAACCCCTATTTTATAGATACAGAAGCCATTTACTATTCTTTAACGGAAAACCTTTTAAAGAATTTGGATGGAGATTTGGTAACAGAAATTTATTTTTATGGCGCAGGATGTAGCACGCCAGAGAAAAAAGATATTGTACGAAAAGCTTTGATGAAGGCCTTTCCTAAGGCGGCATCTATTTTTGTTGGTCATGATTTATTGGCCACAGCTAGGGCTTTATTAGGAAAAGAAAAAGGTTTTGCTGCCATACTTGGTACTGGATGTAATTCCTGTTTATATGATGGGAACGATGTTTCAATGAATATTGATTCATTGGGATATTTGTTGGGAGATGAAGGAAGTGGCAGCTATATTGGTAAAAAGATTGTGCGCGATTTTATGAGGGGTAGGTTGGAACCACCTTTGCAGGCAAGGTTTAAGGAGCGCTTTCAAATAGAGGACAATGAGCAGATATTCCATACCCTTTATACCACTCAATTCCCCAACAGGTACTTGGCTAGTTTTTGCAAATTTGCCGATGAATTTGTAACGCATCCTTATATTAGAAATAAGGTACGCGATTCTTTCCGTGATTTCTTTAAAAATTTGGCAAGCAAATATCCCGATTATAAGGACTATAAATTTAATTGCATAGGATCGGTTGGATTTGTATTTAAGGATATATTAGAAGAGGTTGCTTTGAGTTATGATATGCACATGGGAAAAGTGATAAAGTCGCCCTTAGAGGATCTTGTAAAGTACCACATCGAAAACAAAAATTCTCAATAAATTAGCGGGTAAAAACTCGCAGGGGAACGGCACTGCTATCTTCTTTCCAAAACCCAGAGGTTCTAATTGAATCGAGCCATACGATGCCCGATTGAGGATTTAAGGGATAAGTGTTAAAATTGGGTTCCATCACCACCAGAACGCTGGCATCTTTTACATAAGGGAAATGGTAAATTTTGTTGCGGTTGGCCAAATGTGGCATTAAGTTCGATTGGGCACAAACGGCCACATTTGCAGGTATTTGCGCCAACTTATC
>JAWXAZ010000034.1:0-68113 GCA_034439755.1 bacterium | reverse complement strand
TAAGTACCCAAACCAGGAGTGAAAATATGAGCAGATAACTGGTTTGGGCTAAGAGTGCTCGATTAAGTTTGATAACCCAATATCCAATTATGCAAATGGCATATAAAGCCATTATCGTTGGAATCATTTCTTGTGGGAAAAGGTTGTATGTGAATGATGAATATTCATCAGAATTTTTTTCGCTTAACAGCGCAAAGCCAAGAAAGGGCGAAAACAGCGTGGTAAGCAATTCTATGAGTATGTAACGCCACCCGTTTAAGTGCTCGCTTTGTGCGGTGTTAAGTTGCGAAATTCCACTTGTTAGGGTTACGATTAACCAAATTGCAACAAGCATGTTTGGTAAAAAAATTAAAGCAATTAATGATTCCATAGCTAAAAGTACTTTGAATTGCAAAGTGAATAGATAAAAAAATATAAGTTAAGATTTAAGTAATTTTTCGAGTGCGTTTAAATGGACTTTAAACTCGGCTTTTCCAAGTTTGCTTGCTTCAAAAACGGTATTGGGTTTTTTGCCAATAAATTTTTTCTGAACCAACACATATTCTAATTTTTCGAGCGCACTTATATGGCTGGCCAAATTGCCATCTGTTACATCAAGTAGCTCTTTCATGGTGGTGAAATCTACTTGGTCGTTTACCATTAGCACCGACATAATGCCTAGCCTGATTCGGCTTTCGAAGGCTTTATTAAGTTGGTCTATGTTAAATTTTGCGGCCATTTAGATTTGCTAAATTAATTACTTTTTTCAAAGGTAAAGTAGGCAATAATACCATAAAGCATGTGTGCTACGCCAAATCCTAGCGCCCAAAAAAGGAGTCCGTGATTGATAAAAATGGCCGCAAATAATCCCAGGAAAATTTCTACTAATCCAAGAAATTTAATGTGTTCAAAAGTGTATTTACTTGCATTTACTAAGGCTAGTCCGTAAAAAACCAAGGTTACCGGAGCAACCATTCCAGCATATCCATGAAACAACATGATCATGCAAAATAATCCGCCCGAACCCAATGGAATAGCCATGTTAAACATAAGTCGCCTCCCGCTTGCCGTCCATACTTTTTCGCCCTCACGTTTAGCTTTTCTTAAGGTGAGCCAGGTGGCAACCAATAAAGAAGCAAACAATACACTTAAGGCATCTATTAAAAAGAAGCCCACAAAAGAAATATTCATTTCGCCATTGGCATTTTTGGCATATTCAAAGTAGGGGAGCTTGCCAGCTTTGGTGCCAATATATAGGTAGGCGGCCAATGCGCCAGCTAAGGCAATAAGGCCAACAAAAATTCCCGACAAGCCATTTAAGGAAAGAAAACGCGAGGAGCGTTCCATCATTTTTTGGATGTCTTTGAGTGCTGCTAATTGTTCTTCGGTATTTGACATTTTAAAAGTACTTTGAGCCACAAAGCTATTAATTGATTTTACAATTGCAAATTTATTTTTGAAATATATCCTGAGCGTTGAAATTGTCTTTGTTACGGCTCAATTTACGAAAATCTAGCTTAAAAAATGTATTTTAGTACGCCAATAAAATTTAACAAAATAATAATGCCTTCAAACAATCCCATTTTAAACAATCCATACTTAGAACCAATATTGCACTATGACACAGATAGCGAAAGCAGTTTGGATTATACAAGCATTCGTAAAGGGCGAAGAATATTTAAAGCGGATTCGGCTGTAATTCCTACTGGACAAAAAGAAGTTTTTGAATGGAATGAAGATGCTGAAGAATATCTAACTCACATCATCAACCTTTGCCGAAAAGAAATTGGACTTTGGCGAACAGCCAACTATCCAAATACGACAAGAGTAACAAAAGAGCTATTGACTTTCTGGTTCAACAATCCTGAAAGATTAGTTACAAAAAAATTATTCTTTGCCCAACAAGAAGCAGTTGAAACTGCTATTTGGATAAATGAAGTTGCCGAGAAATCAAATGCAGGACAACACATTTTAAACTTGCTTCGCAACGGACAACATACTGTAAGCGATGATGCAGCAGACCAATTGCCACGTATCGCTTTTAAAATGGCGACAGGTTCGGGCAAGACCGTTGTAATGGCTTGCTTAATTTGCTATCATTATTTCAATAGACAAGAATATAGAAACGATACTCGTTTTGCAGACTATTTTTTAATTGTTGCTCCGGGCGTTACTATCAAAAGCCGTTTAGGTGTTTTGTTTGTAGACACTAAAAACAAAAATCCAAAAGACATTGAAGATTATTACCGTGTTCGTGGTTTGATTCCTGCAAATATGGAACATCGTTTGGAAAATCTAAATGCAAGGTTAGTCATTACCAATTACCACACATTTGAACCTAAGATTTTACAAGGAAACAAACGCAGTCCGTTTGATGGCAAAGTAAATTTAGAAGGCAAAAAAATTGACACGGGAAACAAAGAAGATTTTGCCCAAGTGGTAAAACGAACTTTAGCCAAATTTAAAGCAGGCAGTAGAGTTTTGATACTAAATGACGAAGCACATCACTGTTATTTGCCTAAATCAAAAAGTAAAACAACCGACAACGAAGAAGCAGACGAAAACGCAAGAGCAGCAGTTTGGTTTAGTGGAATAAGAGAGATTGCAAAAAAAATCAAACTTCAATCGGTTTATGATTTATCGGCAACACCTTATTATTTGACAGGGTCAGGTTACACACCTTACAGTTTATTTCCTTGGGTAGTTTCTGACTTTGGTTTAATTGAAGCTATTGAAAGCGGATTAGTAAAAATTCCATTCTTGCCCGAAAGCGACAATACGCAAGAATTGACAATGCCTGTATTGCGGAATTTGTACGACCACGTTAAAGACGAATTACCAAAAAAAGGACAACGTACACAAAAGAAAGATGCAGCAGCCGAAGGCAATAAGTTTATTGAATTACCGCCTCGTTTGCCTTCATTAGTTAAAGGTGCATTAGACCAATTTTATAATCATTATGTAGAATACTACAACGGTATTAGAAAGATCCGAGAAGAAAAAACAAATATCTTTTCAGCACCGCCAGTATTTATTGCAGTGTGCAACAATACAGGTGTTTCAAAAGAAGTTTATAAATACATTGCTGGTTACGAATACCAAGATGCAGATGGAAATACAATAACTGTACAAGGTGCAAAAGAATTATTTTCTAATTACGACCCTGCAAATAATAAACCTATGAAACGACCGCCAACATTGCTTATTGACAGCGATGCTTTGGAAAACGGTGAGCAAATAAATGAAGATTTCAAAAAAATATTTTCTTCGGAAATAGAAGAATTTAAAAAAGCTTATGCCCGGATACACGGACAAGGAAGCACCGATAAAATATCTGATGCCGAAATTTTGCGTGAAGTGGTAAACACAGTTGGGCAGCAAGGAAAATTAGGTTCACACATTCGTTGTGTAGTTTCTGTTTCTATGCTTACCGAAGGTTGGGATGCAAACACAGTTACGCATATTATGGGTTTACGTGCCTTTGGTTCGCAATTGCTTTGTGAGCAGGTTGCAGGTAGAGCATTGCGTAGAATGAATTACTTTTTGCAAGGCTACGACAAAGACGGAAACCCAACTAGCGACAAACGTAAAATTGTCATCGAGAAATTTCCACCTGAATATGCTCACATCATTGGTGTTCCATTCAAAATGTTTAAAGGTGGCAAATCAGAACCGCCACCAGTTGACTTAACGCATATTGCCCGTGGCATTAATCCACAATTAAACACCACCGAACATATTAGACCTGTGTTTAATTATTACAACAAATTTAGCAGCACCAAATATGTAAACGGAAACACGGTAAAAGATGTGTACCCAACAGAAAAAAGCCACGTAAATTATGTAGTGATGGACAGCGATTGGGAAGGCATTTGTGCAAAGACTTTAGAAGAAATAGAAACGGTAGAATGTTATGTAAAAAATCAATTTTTAGGTTTTGCCATTCCTTACACCAAAGATGGAAAAGACCGACAATATTTTACCGATTTTATTGCAAGGGTAAAAAGCAAAGACGGTTCAATGAAAAATCTGATGATTGAAATAAGCGGAATGAGTAAAGACAAAGTAGAGAAAAAATGGTTTGTAGAGAACCGATGGATTCCTGCAGTAAATGCGTTGAAGGAGAAATACGAATATCCCGAATGGCATTTTATTGAAGTGGCAAACGACATCAGAAATATCAAAAATCAATTAATCGAAAAAATCCAAAACATTTAGTTATACCGAATTCGGTACAATAAGAAATATAACTATGGCAAAAAATAAGACTATAAATGTAAAAGGCACAGAAATAACCATTTTTCAAAGTGAAGATACCGACTATATTTCTCTTACAGATATTGCAAGATTCAAAGATTTGGAAAGAACAGAAACCATCATTCAAAATTGGCTGCGAAACAGAAATACTATTGAACTATTGGGATTTTGGGAGCAATTGTATAATCCAGATTTTAAACACATCGAATTCGATGTGTTTAGAAAACAGGCAGGGTTAAATAGTTTTACATTAAACCCTAAAAAGTGGATAGAAGCAACCAATGCAATTGGCCTAATCTCAAAATCTGGCAGGTATGGTGGAACATTTGCTCATAAAGACATTGCATTCGAATTCGCTTCCTGGATTTCAATTGAATTCAAACTCTATATCATCAAGGAATTTCAAAGACTCAAAACAGATGAAAATGATCGATTAAAATTAGAATGGAACTTCCAACGCACTTTGGCTAAAGTCAACTACCATATTCATACCGATGCTATTAAGGATAACCTAATCCCGAAAGAACTAAGCAAAAGCCAAGCAAGTATAGTGTATGCCACCGAAGCAGACTTACTCAATGTAGCATTATTTGGAATGACCGCAAAACAATGGCGTGAAGAAAATGCTTCTGCAAAGGGAAATCTTAGAGATGAAGCTACCATTGAACAATTGGTTGTATTAAGCAATTTGGAGAGTATAAACGCAGTACTTATACATCAAGGGTTGCATCAATCCGTAAGGATTATTGAGTTAAACAAGGTTGCCATTATCCAAATGAAATCCTTGGTAGAAAATAAAAGTATAAAAAAATTAAAATAGAAAACCATGTTCCTGACATCAGGAAAATGGTAGACCAAAAACAAATAACAATGGCAAAGAAAGTAGAATCCATCAAACATAAAGGCGACAAACGTGCCCATATACCAAGCAAGCAAGGAAGAAGCGGGTTGCGAAGATGTGAACAGTAATTTTTTAAAATTTTTTAAATGAAATTCTATTTAGGAGTTACTGATAACAATTGGTATAATTATCTAAGCAGGATAAATCCTGAGGATATTAATTTTTGGCAACCAGGAGGAACTGTAAATTTTAAGGCTCTTACATTCGGAGGGAGCTCCATTTTTATTTAAACTTAAAAGCCCTTTGAATTCGATTGGAGGCATTGGTTTTTTCTCTAGTCATACATTCTTGCCAATTAGTATAGCTTGGGATACCTTTAAAAATAGAAATGGCTGTGAAACATTTGATGAATTTAGTCGCATGATATTAAATTACCGCACGGACAAACAAAACATAAATCCAACAGTCGGATGTATAGTCCTTAATAATCCAATATTTTTTAAAAAAGAGGATTGGATTGAAACTCCACCAGATTGGGGTAAAGGTATAGTACAAGGAAAATCATATAATTCTGAAGATGAAATAGGAAGTAGTATTTGGCTCAAAGTTGAAAAACTACTCGAAAAATATTTGTACTTAAACGCTGTTGATGAAGGCAAAAGTCAGTTTATCATAGAGGAACCATCATCACCTGCTTATGGAAATTCTATTCTAACAAAGGTTAGATTAGGGCAAGGTGCTTTTAGAGTTTTAGTGACAGATGCCTATTCGAGGAGATGCTCGATAACTGGCGAAAAGACTTTGCCAGTTTTAGAAGCGGCACATATAAAACCTTATGCAGAATCTGGGCCACATTTTATTTCTAATGGCTTATTACTTCGTTCCGATATGCACAAACTTTTTGATGGTGGCTATCTTACAATTACGAATGATTTAAAGGTAGAGATTAGCACAAGAATAAAAGAAGAATTTCAAAACGGCAAAGAATATTATCAATATCATGGTAAAGATTTGCTTTTTCTGCCGAATAGGGAAATTGATAAGCCAAATGAAAAATATATTGATTGGCATAATTCTAACATTTATAGAGGATGAAATCAGAACGAAACGAGAATATAGATGAAATTTAACGGTATAGAGACGAAAGGGATTGGCAACAATTTCATACCGAAAAAAACCTTGATATTAGTTTATCAATTGAGGCGTCTGAATTACTTGAATTATTTTTATGGGAAAATGATATTGATATGGATTCAAATAAAGTTAAACAAGAACTTACTGATGTTTTTGTACAATGCCTTCTTGCTCGCATATTTTTATGGATTAAATATAAAGAAAATAATTACGGAAAAATTAAAAAATTAATGAATTAAATATCCAAAAGATAAATCAAAAGGGTCAAATATAAAGTATGATGAGTTATTGAAGGCGGTTCGCAAACCAAAAGTATGGGAACATTCCAAGTAGATAAAGTCCGCATACACGATGATTTGTTGCAGGAAGGTTTGAAAAAGAAACCAGCAAAATCAGCCGCAAGTTTTGTAACCATTGGAGAACCAGATATTGACCTGAAATATTTAGCAAAAAATAAATCTGTTTTAGGTGTTGATTTGGGTACAAACAGTTTGGGCTGGGCCATCTCCACTTCTAAAACAGAATTTATCCAAGTGGAAATAAAGGGTCTTGATATTTATGATCCAATCAAAGACGAAGTAAAACCCCGTAATGTTCACGATATTGCTTATTGGATGGTGGACGAAGATTATGACGGCAGCAACTTTGTAGTAAAACAGGTTTTTTTCTGCGGTGGAGAGAAATCTGAATTTGACAAATGGAAAAAAGGCTTAGACAACTTAGCCAAAGACAGCACCAAAAAGAAAGTAGAAAAAACCTTGAAAATAGAAATTGACGATGAAGCATTTGACCGTTTATATGGCCACATTTCACACCCAATAGAAATCAAAAAGTAAGAACAAAAAATTGCGGTGCGAATCGTCAGTCAGTTTGGAGAAGAGTGTACAAAGGTTTTAACCATTTAATGCACTATGAAAATCACTTTAAAAAATATTTTTGATGGTAATTTTGGTAAGAAATTCTTTGCGAATTGGCGTTATTTAATACCCATAATTTTAATTTTATTGAACTCAACAGAATTTCTGAGCATGAAGAAAGGGCTCTTTGGGAATTAACAATTGATGAACAAATGGCTTTTATTCAGCATTGGCAAGAAACAAAAAGTACAATGAACCTCGGCAAAATGCTAGATTTCAGAAATGAACATTTAGTTAACTTTGAAGAATTTGTTAAATTTTTCGAGTTATTGGCTTTCTTATCTCTTACTGATGGTCAAATGGTTCTTTATATAGTCCGTGAATTATCTTCCAATGAAAAATGGGGCATCTATATTATAACAAATCGTGAGGAGTTTCGTGAATTTGTAATTAAGAAAATCATAAATAATGAAAAGCTCAATTCAGTTAATTTTTTTTTAATTGAAAGAGTTTTGAGCGCTACCATAAACAATAAAATTAAATTATTTAGTACAATAGATATAAGCGAATTTAAACAAGAAATGCTCTTTGCTTTTAAGAAATTGTTCAAAAATATCAATAACTTAAACTATTCAATTGTTAGAAATTTATATAGCAATATTGAAACAATAGAATTGGAAATCAATCGCATAATTATTTCAAAAGAGGCATTAAAATTCTTTAGAGATATCATTGAAAATAAAGAATTCAAGCATGATTTTATAGCCATGCAAATAAGAGCTCGTACTGTACCTCCAATGGATGAATATGTATTTGAACCGTTTAATTATCAAATTTTCGGATTAAATAATGCAAATTGGATAGAAGAATTCAGTAACTATGTTAATAATTATTCCGAAGAAAATGAACTTAAGCAAGTTGTACTTAAATACATCGATGAGCTTAAAAAAGCTGAATTACCTAACCAGTTTATTTTTCGCCCTTTGAAAGAAGAAATTGAAATCATAAAAAATCTTCAAGAATCCTATAAATAAAAAATCCCGCAATTGTTTTTTGCGGGATTTTTTATTTATACAAAGTAGTAATGCTATGTAAATTTTGTGCTAATTTATAAATCAAATTACGACAAATTCACAATTTCGCCATCCACAAAGTCGATGATATTGGCAGCGGGTTCTTTTGGCAAACCAGGCATGCGCATAATTTCACCAGCAACTGCTACCACAAAACCTGCACCGTTATTTAAAACAACGTTTTCGATGTGTATGTTAAAGCCTTCTGCTGCGCCTACCAAAGCAGCATTGTCTGTAAAGCTAAATTGCGTTTTAGCAATACAAACAGGCATCTTGTCGCCTTCCAATTCTTTAATTTTCTTGAGAGCAGTTTTAGCATTTTTGCCATAAGTAACACTGCCGCCTTTATATACCTTGGTAACAATTTTAAATATTTTTTCCTCAATGGTATCACTCATTTCGTAGGTATGCTGAATGGCTTTTGAAGGACTGTTCTCTACAATCTCCACCACCTTTTTTGCCAAGGCAACTGCACCATCACCACCTGCAGAAAATCCTTCGTTGATGGCAAAGTGCGCACCTTTTTCTTTGCACCAATTTTCTATGAATTGAATTTCTTCTTCGGTATCAAACCCAAATTTGTTCAACGCTAAAATAACAGTCTGACCAAATTGTTGCAAGCTTTCAATATGTCTTTCTACATTTTTAATACCAGCCTTTAATCCATCCATATTTGGCTGCTTAATTAATTTCTCGTCTACCTTGCCATGCAATTTGATGGATTGCGTAGTTGTAACCAACACACAAGCTTTTGGTGCAATGCCTGCAGCTCTACATTTAATGTTTAAGAATTTCTCTCCCCCTAAATCGCTTCCAAATCCGGCCTCTGTTATGGCATATTCGCCAAACTGTAAAGCCGCTTTTGTTGCCATAATGCTGTTGCAGCCATGCGCAATATTGGCAAATGGGCCGCCATGAATAAACGCTGCTCCACCTTCTATGGTTTGAACCAAATTTGGGTTCAGGGCATCTTTTAACAAAGTAACAATGGCACCAGCCACGCCTAAATCGCGCACATAACAAGGTGTGCCATCATAAAAATATCCCACCAAAATATTTTCGATGCGTTTCCTTAAATCGTCCATGGAAGAAGCCAAACAGAAAATGGCCATAATTTCACTTGCGGGCGTAATGTCAAAACCTGTTTCGGTTGGAATGCCATTGCTAGAGCCATGCAAGCCTGTAACCACATAACGCAATGACCTATCGTTTACATCTAATACCCTGCGCCATAAAATTTGCTTTAAGCCTTTAGGATTGTTTTTATTATAATACTGGTAATTGTCTATCAATGCCGCTAAAGTATTGTTGGCAGAGGTAATGGCGTGAAAATCGCCAGTAAAATGCAAGTTAATGTCTTCCATGGGAAGAACCTGACTATACCCACCGCCGGCAGCGCCTCCCTTCATGCCAAAAACCGGACCAAGACTTGGTTCACGCAAAGCTACAATGGCCTTCTTGCCAATTTTATTTAGGCCTTGTGCCAATGCTACCGAAGTGGTTGTTTTACCCGAACCGCTTTTATTTGGTGTGGTTGCAGTAACTAAAATTAAGTTTCCTTTTGCAATTCTAGCATCATCCATTTCATAACTTACTTTGGCCTTATACTTTCCATACTGTTCTATTTGATCACCGTGGATGCCAATTTGAGCAGCAATGTTTTGAATTGGTTGCAATTTTACCTCGCGGGCAATTTCAATGTCTGATTTCATATTTCTTGTGATATAGTTTCATTCAAATTAATAGGTATTTATTGATATTAACAAAGAGTCTTTCTCCTTTCCAAAATGATATTTATCAGATATACGTAATGGAAATTGAGATAAAATTTTAAATTTGATAAATTCACTTAGCATGGAAATTTTTTTAATTGTTCTGGTCCTCGCCCTTTTATTTTATAACAACGCTGTTTTAAAAGGCAAATTAGAAAATATTTATAACAAAGTATGGACCTTAGAAACCAAACTTCACGAGCAGAAAGAGCTAGATAGGATTTATAACAAAGTTCATTTCTTAGAAACTAAACTTGATGAACTAAGCAACAAAATAATAAATGGAGTTGCTATCCATGCTTCTTCCAATAAAGAGCAGTTGGATCAGCCAGCAATTGTATTAAAAAATATTGAAAAACCATTAGATTTGGCGGCTCCTATTGAATTGCCTATGGTAGATTTGGCTGCACCCAAATTAACAGAAGTTGAATTGTTAGTAGAGGAAAAGATAAGGCCTATGTTTTCAACTTTTGAAACCATCAGGTCCTTCGAAATGTCCTCTATTGAGTTGGAAGATTCAGATGAAACTAATTCTAGTTTAAGTGAAACTTTGCCAGAAAATTACCTTGTTCAAGAATCCAAGAATAGCAGTGAGCGCCCAATGGAAAAATTGGAAGTAGAAAAAAGCAATTGGTACGATTCTTTTATCAAGAACAATCCAGATATCGAACGTTTTATTGGCGAGAATTTAATTAGCAAAATTGGTATTGCTATTTTGGTTTTAGGCATTGCTTTTTTTGTTCAATTTGCCATAGACAACAATTGGATTAACGAAACAGCGAGAGCAGGAGTGGGTATATTGGCAGGCGGAATTGTTCTAGGTTTTGCCCATAAATTGCGCGCAAATTATAAAGCTTTTAGCAGCGTGCTAGTGGCAGGCGGAATCTCAATTTTCTATTTTACATTGGCCATCGCCTTTCAACAATATCACCTATTTTCTCAAACCCTAGCCTTTACTTTTATGGCAGTTGTAACCTGCTTTAGTGTTTACATTTCCTTGGCTTACGATAGGCAAGAATTGGCCATTTTATCGCTTATTGGCGGCGTTGCAAGTCCCATAATGGTAAGCACCGGAGAAGGCAATTATCAAGTGCTATTTACGTATTTACTTCTCTTAGATTTAAGTATTTTAATCTTGGCTTATTTTAGAAATTGGCACCTCTTAAATATCTTAACTTTTGTTTTTACGCTCATTATTTATGGGGGCTGGCTGAACCAAAAAGTTTTTAATGGGGATTTAAATGCACCCTACTTGGGCGCCTTATTGTTTGGATCGGCATTTTATTTTGTTTTTATGCTCAGTAATTTAATTAACCAGATTAAAGAGAAACGCCCTTTTAAAACAATAGAATTAAGTTTAATTCTAAGCAATACGTTCTTATTCTTTTCGGTTGGCATTTCCATTTTAAATTTATATAACCCAAATTATAAAGGATTATTTACCATCTTATTGGCATTGTTTAATTTGGTAATAGCATACTTAGTAAACAAAAATTATTCGGTAGATAAGAACTTGTTTTATTTACTCATAGGATTAACCTTAACCTTTATCACCCTTGCAGCACCCATTCAATTGGATGGCAATTATATTACCCTGTTTTGGGCGGCCGAAGCAAGTCTTTTATTGTGGCTGGCACAAAAATCTAAATTGGAGGTCTACCGATTTGTTTCCATTCTCATTGCGGCCTTAAGTGTGGTGAGTTTAGCAATGGATTGGGGTCAAATTTATCCAATAGAAATTGGGTTAACACCTATTTTAAATCGTGCATTTTTAAGTGCTGCTTTTGTTGTTGGCAGTTTTATTTTTTATGCCAGAAGTTTACAAAGTGACACTAATTCTGTGTTTAATTTTTATGGCTTAATTTGGAAAAATGAAAGTATTCAAAAAGCAATTTATTGCATTTTGATTCCCCTTATATACTTAATGGGATTTCTAGAATTGCGTTACCATGTTAATAATGCCATTCCATATTACTATCAAGTAAATGTGTGCATGCTTACCTACCATTTATTTTTTAGTAGCATATTATTCCTATCTGTTAAAAGGTTTAAGCAAGCCATTTTGTATAATAGCATTCAGTTTGGTGGCATGCTAAATTTGCTTTTATTCCTGATATTTTTTAGTGCTCAATATAAAAATGAAATTACATATATCATTGGACAAGGAGGCGGATTATCCCTTGCTTATTGGTTGCATTTGCTTGCCATGATTCCTTTTGTACATCAAATGGTTTTATTGTATCAATCGAACAAGAAAAAGCATGCAGAACTTTCGGCATGGGTATTAATGATAGCACTTTGCATACTTGCCAGCACAGAATTAATTTGGCTCAGACTACAATTCTCTTTGCCGCAATTAATAGAAATGGGCTTTAGTGAGGCTAATTATTCTGTTATAGGAATCATGGAAAGAACGGTCGTAAAAAGTGGCTTCCCTATTTTGTGGGGTTGCTTGGCATTTATCTTGCTGATCCAAGGTATAAGGCGACGAAGAAAGCCTTTGCGTATTGCCGCCCTTACCTTAATTGGAATAACCATTTTAAAATTGTTTTTATACGATATTCAAAATGTTTCGAAGGGGGGCAAAATTGGGGCCTTTATTGCGTTGGGTATTGTGCTACTTATTATTTCGTTTACCTACCAAAAAATTAAAACCATTATTCTCGATGAAGATGCTCATGAGGAAGCTGTCAATGAGGAAGCTTAAATTTTTATGCTTAAGTGCATTTTTCTTGTTGGTTCAGCCCGGATTTTCTCAAGAATTTACGCGCGAATATAGCCTTGGCACCATCTCTAAAAGCGGATTGTACAAGGTGCAATTGTCGCCAGAATTTAGGTCTTTTGCACAAAAGGATTCATTCATTGAATTGCCCTATTTTATTAGGGTAGAGGAGAAGGATACAAGCCATTGGGATAGCAGAATATTACCGATTAATATTCTGCCTAGCGATAAGCAATCTGATAGTCCCAGGATACAAATAATTTCAAAAGAAATTCTCAAAGATCAAATTACACGCATCCAGATTTGGAGTGATCAAAAATATGAGTTCAACCCGGTTCAAATTAAGGTTCAATCGCCTATTTATTATTCTCGTGAGTTGCAGTTTTATACCAAGCAGATCGTTAAGCCAAGAAGGGGAAGAGCATATACACAAAACAACCTAATAATGGTTTCTCAACTTGAGAAGGGAAAGGGCCATTCATTCGATTTCAACCTTGTGCTCAATGATACCTTAGCCATCGATATTTTGAACTTAAACAACCCTCCATTGCGCATAGAGCAATTGGTATTAAGGCAAAGCCCATGGTGCTTTATACCTATTTAAATGCGGGCGATAAACCCACTTTGTTTTGTGGTAATGCTGCCTTGGCAGTGCCTCATTACGATTTGATCCAATTTTCTGATGAGATTTTAAAATCGCCTATTCAGTCGCTCACTTTGGATTGGACCAAAATAATGGCAAAGCCGCAAAAAAAAGAGATTGAAATGAACTTTTGGCAAAGCCCCAAATTCTTATGGGTTTGCCTTATTATTGGCATCATTGTGTTGGCTTACTTTAAAAGAAAAATCGCAATAATTAATCTTCCAAAACTAAAATTTTGGGTTCAAGGATATCGCAGGCCTTAAAAGTTTGCGTAACGATTAAAAGGGATTTAAACTTCCAAAGCTAAAATGGTGCGTTCAATGATATCGCAGGCCTCATGAATTTGCTCCTCGTTAATAACTAATGGGGGTGCAAATCGAATGATATCGCCGTGAGTTTGTTTGGCTAATAATCCGTTTGTTTTTAAAATTTTGCAAACGTCATAAGCGGTTTTGCCATGGTCAAATGGTTTAATGATGATGGCGTTGAGCAGGCCTCTGCCTCTTACCGTGGTAACTAAAGGAGATTTAGCTTTTAGCAATTCCATTCTTTCTCTAAAAATGATCCCCATGGCTTCTGCGTTTTCTGCTAATTCTTCTTCTTTTAAAACCTTCAATGCCTCAATTGCAACAGCGCAGGCCAAAGGATTACCGCCATAGGTAGAACCATGTTCGCCTGGCTTTATGGTTAACATTACTTCATCGTTACCCAAAACGGCAGATACCGGCATGGTTCCGCCCGAGAGTGCTTTCCCTAAAATTAATAAATCTGGCTTCACCTTTTCGTGGTCGCAAGCCAACATTTTGCCTGTTCTGCAAAGTCCAGTTTGCACCTCATCTGCAATCATTAAAACCTTGTATTGGGTGCATAAATTTCTTACACCTCGTAAATATCCTTCGTCTGGAACAACTACTCCTGCCTCGCCTTGGATGGGTTCGAACATAAAACCTGCAATATTTGGATTGGCAACAAAGGCTGCTTCTAAAGCATTTAAATCATTGTAAGGGATAAGGCTAAAACCAGGCATATATGGTCCAAACCTATCATAGCTACTGGGATCACTACTTGAGCTAATTGCCGCCATTGTTCTACCCCAGAAATTGCCTTCTACAAACAAAATATGGGCCTGATTATCTGCTATGCCTTTCACATCGTAACCCCATCTGCGGGCTAATTTTATGGCCGTTTCTCCACCTTCAACTCCGGTGTTCATAGGAAGAACTTTATCGTATCCAAAATATTGGGTGATATATTTTTCATATTCTCCCAACACATTGTTGTGAAATGCCCTGCTCGTAAGAGTAAGTTTGCTTGCCTGTTGAATCATGGCGTTCACAATTTTGGGGTGACAATGGCCTTGGTTAACCGCACTATATGCCGAGAGGAAATCGAAATATTTTTTGCCTTCTACATCCCAAAGATAAATGCCTTCTCCACGCTCTAATACGGCTGCAATTGGGTGATAATTGTGCGCTCCATATTGAAGTTCGAGGTCTATAAAATATTGGCTATTTTTCTTTTCGGTAGTAATCATCTGGCAAAGTTAAGCAAATAATAATGAACCAAAAAAAAAGCGCCTCAACTTGTGGTTGAGACGCTTTTTTTTGACTAAAGAAATTAGTTTTTGATAATTCTTTTTACAATTATTTTTTCGCCGTGGTTAACCCTAATGAAATAAACACCTTGGTTTAAATCTTTGGTATCCATGGTTAGTGTTCCTTGTCCGCTCATATTGGTCTTTACTTTACCCGTGATGTCTATGATTTCCGCCGAAACAAATTGATCTTGGCTTGGTGCCACAATGCTAATAGTTTCAACAAAAGGGTTAGGTGTAATATCTATTTGAGTTTCTTCATTAGAAATTGAGATGATTGCAGAGTATTCAAATTTGCCATCAAAATCGATTTGCTTTAAACGATAATATGCCATTGGAAATTGAGCATTCTCGTCGTTGAATTGATAAGAAAGTATTTTGCTGCTATTGCCAGCTCCTTTAACAAAACCAATGCTTTCAAAATTATCGCCATCTAAACTGCGTTCAACCTCAAACCCTTTGTTGTTCATCTCGCTTGAAGTTACCCAGTTTAAGGTATTGTTGTTTTTGTTCGAATATCCTTTAAATGATGTGAAGTTTACAGGTAATGGTCCGTCAGCCCAGGTGCTGGAAACGCGAATACCGCCAATCGATAAAGATGGAGCATTAGATGCAGATCCTTGTCTTAAAGCTAATCTTGAAATTGAAGTTGCATCTGCGTTAATTCCTCCAATTGTTGAAACTGTAGCTGTAACTGGTGCCACAGCAGGAACGCCACCATTAAAAACATATAAATGAACAGAATCGTTGGCAGTTCCAGTAATAATGCTGTACCTTACTACAAATAAATAAGTCGTATTATTTGCGAAAGAATCAGTAGAATATGTTAAAGTTTCGCTTGGACCAACAGAACCTTTTGAAATGGCTACTCTATAATATCCTGTTGAACTTAGTTTTGCAAAAGTTCTTGCACCAAATAAAGATGTTGAACCTGTAGGTAAAAAGGCAAAAAAGTAATCGCCAGCAGCTTGACTAGCACTTATTTTTGCCATAAAGGATGCATAAACATTTCCAGAAGTGTAAACAACATTGAAATCTTTAACAGCATCCTGACCATTATTGGTCATTGGAACAGAATTGCCAATTCCAGATGCAAAATATCCACTATATGTTAGCGCTGTTCCATTAGCCCTTAGTGCATTTGTAGTGACTCCACTAGCGATAATCCATCCATTGTTTACTGATACTGCAGCCAAAGAATCGTTGGTATAATTAAAATTATCCATTAGGGTGGTTTGGGCTTGCATAGAAAGAGCGAAACAAATGACCAATGCTGTAAATAGTTTTTTCATATAATTATTGTTTTGATTGTTAGTTAGTTTAAGGTTACAAATTAAGCACTTCTTTATTAAAATTTCTATGGTTTTGGAAACCATTCTTAAAATTTAACACTTATTCCCACCATGATATGCCTTTGCTCTAAGAAGCGGGCAGGGTTTGTAGGTGGTGGGCCTGCGCTTCCCAATCTTGGGTCAACAAACCTTGGATCAACCCAAGAATCTGGTACATTGTCGCCTAAATTATAGGCTTTGCCTGTTACTGGATTAATGATGGATGCGTTCTTGTTATTAAAGAGATTGGTGATTTGTAAATTGAAACCCAAGGTGCTTGTCTTAAACTTCCACCATTTGCTAAAAGTGAAATCTGCCCAGAACCACGAAGTTCCAATTTTGCTCCATCTAGCATTTGGGTCTGTATTTTCTATGTATATAGGGCGGCCTGTATTTGGGTCGTTGTTAGAGAAAACATAAGGTGTATACCTTACGCCAGAGCGCCAAACGGTTTCAAAATAGAAACTCATGTTATTGAGCCAAGGCCTATCAAATAACCCACCTTTTTTATCAATCTTGAAAACATGATTTGTTTTAAAATCGAATGGGACATCCCAAGGTAAATAATACTCTTTGGTGTCTTCCACATTTCCAGTGGCTAAAATATCTTTTAACGCTTCGTTGGCTGAGGCCGATTGGCCTGTGCTAACCATATAGGTGAAAGAGGCCTGACCTTGATACCAATTCCTAATGCGTTTGATATAATTTAATTCGATTCCCCTGGTGCGCGCATAATCGGAGTTGATGCGCATGGTGCGACTAACTTCGCGGCCAGTAACATCTTTTATGATAATGGAGGTTGTGGTTACAAAATCGTATTTGTCTTTAAAGAAGGCCGAGAAACTTAAGGCATCATTGCCCGTAATTTGAAACTTTAGGCCAAGCTCGTAACTGATATCTACCTCCGGGTTTAGATTCGGATTTCCAACCCTAGAAAGGGTAGATCTGTCTTGATAAAATGGGTTCAGACCGGGATAAATAAAACTAGGGTGTGGTAGTATGGTTGTATGGCCGTAATTAAAATACAACATCTTGTTTTCTGCAATTGGAAAAGTGGCATTCACTTTTGGTAAGAACCTAAACTTATACCTTAAGCCACCAATTTTGGTAGAGCTATTTAAATAATCGCGCCTAACCTCAGCCAGAATGGGCGATTTTGGATCAGCCACGGCATCATCGATGTATTTTCCTGGTGCCCAATATTCAAATCGGCCGCCAATACTTGCTATTAAGCCTTTGTATTTTATTTGATCGCTCACAAAGAAGCCGCCACGTCTGGGACTTACTTGCCATAAATCGCTTTGCTGACCCAATCTAAATGTTTGAGAATAGGTGCCATCTGCTAATTGAATGGGTGCGCCAATCCATGGTTTTACAATGTCTATCCAGAGCATATCTTGGAATTTCATTTCAAAACCAAAGGTGAGTTTGTTGAGAGAGTTTTTGCTAAAGTAATTACCTGTTGCTTTGGCAACATATTCTTCTAAATAATGATGGTGCCACAGTGCCGCAATTCCGTTGTTGTTGTTAAAGCCAGAAGGAGGGTTCATATACACCACGCTATCTTGAGCAGTGGGTTCAAAAATTCCAATGGGAAATTGGTTAATAGAGGCCGCATCAAATATTTGGTCTACGTTAGTTGGTCGCCAAGTTCTTCCATTGGCATCGGCCCTTAATTCTACGAGCAACCTAGATACCGTTGCGTTATAACTAAGGCGTTTATTGATGGAATGTTTAAAGTTTATCATCTGCAAATACGATTCGTGCGTAAAGGTATTTGCATTGTCCATTTGCTGACTAAAATTATATTGGAAGCCGGGCTGATAAGGCGCATCGTTGCCAAAAATGCGTAACATATTTTGATCTTGGTTAACGGTGATGCTTCTGAGCATGGTGGCCGTTAAAATTTTGCCCTTTTTAAAATCGTAACTTAATTTAAAGAAGCCGCTCCAGCGGTTGTCTTGATTAGGTGTTAATTGGGTTGCCGAAAATCCTTGTTCCTTTAATAACGAAGATTGAACTTGGTTGGCAGGGTTTCTGTAAAATTCGTCGGTAAATGCCGCTCTTAATGCGAAGTTGACTTTTAACCTATTCGAAAATTTTTCTTTAAATATGGGTGAACCAATATTCAATTCAATTAGCTGGCTATTCCACGTGCTGATCCAATCCTTGTTGAAGCCAAAGTTATCTCGTTTGTAGTTGGCACTTATATCCAATTTGTTGCCAGCGGTTTTGGTTCGGGCACTTACCACACCTGCTGTGGCATCACCAATTTCTGCACCAATACCGCCCGTTGTAATTTCAATTTCACCAATGGCATTTGCCCCAATGTCGAGCCCAAACCCTGTTCCAGCCATTGGATCTGTAACCGAAACGCCATCAATATAGGTTCCGGTTTCATAGGTTCTACTTCCTCTAATACTAACGCCTGCGGGCGATTGAATAACACCGGGCTGGGTATTGATAATTTTTTGTAATTGGCGTGCAGGTGCCAATTCAATATTTTCTTGTGTGATGGTATTTACACTCTGGCCTTTCTCAATATCAATGAGCGGCTTTTTTCCCATAATTACCACCTCGTCAATATTTGCGCTAGCCTCTTGCATTTGAAAAATACCTAAATCCTTGCTCTCTCCAGTTTTGATTTTAATGCCAGTTTGAATGATTTTTTTATAACCAATATAGGAAATTTCAATGCTGTATTCTCCTGCCTTGATTCCTTTTAACATGAATTTTCCATTGACGTCTGAGGTGGTTCCAAAGGAAGTTCCTTTAATTAGGATGGTTACTCCAATGAGTTCACTTTGGTCTTTCTTATCTATTACTTTCCCAAATAAAGAGGCCGTATTTTGGCTTATCGACAAAAAAGGCAACAAAAGAAGGAGTATTTGTAAACAGATTCTTTTCACAGGCTAGGTTTTATTCTCAATAATTTCGACTGCCAAATTTAGGGTAATTTTGGATTATTTCTTTAGAGAAGCTTTATTTCAATATTAAATTATCGGTTTTACGTCATATTTGTATAAAGTCTATGTTTTGAAAGGGTAGAAAATCCTGATTTGGTAAAAGAAAAACCTTAAAAAACCATTAAAATAGAATAAAAAATAAATTTTATGAATTTTTTATTAGTAAACTGCTTGTCAAGTCATTAGATTGCATTTAAAAATATTAAAATATGAAAAGAATTTTTCTCCTTTTTTTGGTGATGTTGAGCGTTGTTTTGGTTCAGGCGCAACAGTTACTTACTGAAAATTTTGATTACACCAAAGGCCAAATTTTAAGTGTCAATACTTGGAACCTGAATGGTGCTGTTTCTGTAAATCCAATACTGGTAGATTCGCCTGGATTGAGTTATTCTGGGTACGTATTATCGAATTTGGGTAATGCGGCGTATTTAAAAAGTAGCGGATTAGATTATTATAAGCAAGTATTAACCACCACAAATTCTGGGGCGGTGTATGCTTCGATGATGATAAGACCTGATTCGGCAAAAATTGGGGATTATGTATTTGGTTTGTTTACTTCTTCCAATGTAACTAATTATTTTGCCAGGGTTTATATTAAAGCCGCTGGAACTGGATATTATAGAGTTGGGGTGTCTAAGGCCACTGATGGGCCAGTGTATGCCACAGATTCTTTTCTAATTGGAACTGTTTCCATGGTGGTGGTAAAATATCAATTTGCCACGGGCTCAAATACCAATGATTCTGTTTCGATGTTTCAATTTACCAGTGGTTTTCCAGCAGGTGAACCTACAACACCTACTGCTTTAGCAAGGGGTAATGGAGTGAACGACATGACCAATGTTGGTTATTTAGGATTAAGGCAAGGAAATGCATTGAACGCGCCATCTATTATGTTTGATGGATTAAGGGTTGGTAATACATGGGCCGATTTAAATGGCTCTACTTCAACGCTACCTGGCAAATTGGGGTTTGTTTTTGTGAATAACATTACTGCTTATACTGCCCGCATAAATTTTACGAAGCCCATTAATTACAGCAATAACTTACATTCAATATTAATATTTTTGAAAAAGGGGACTTCTATTGCTGCTGGCAATCCAGTTAAGTCTGCAAGTTACTATTTAGCAGATAGCAATTTTGCAGGTACAGGAACAGCTTACGAATATGATACAGCAAAATGCGTTTACAATGGGGATGGAACAATTGTAAATGTAGTAGGACTTCAGCCGCTTACCCGATATATTGCTATGGGTTTTTGTATTTCAATTGGTGATTCGCTATATTCAGATTCTACTATTTCTACTTCTTTTATCACAACATCTACCGCACCTGGTAATTCTTTTGGCTTTAGTTTTACAGCAACTTCAACTAGCTCTATAAGGCTATCTTGGATAAAGAATACTGCTAATTATAATAATACAAATCATACTTCAATTGTGTTTTTAAAGGAACTTTCGGCAATTTCCACAGGTGTCAATACACAAAGTCCAAATTTGTATTTGCCTGACACCAATTATACTCAATATAGTAGTCCATACCAGTACGATGCATTGGCAAAATGTGTGTATAATGGCGATTCCAATTATGTAAATGTTTCTGGGCTAAAGGCAGGTACAAGGTATTATGCCTATTTGGTTGGTGCAAATGTTTTTGATACTGTTTACTCCAATTCCAATTTAACCAATGGGTATACTTTAAGTAATGGCCCAGCCCAAGTTTCCTTTTTTAGGTTTACTGGTCGACTAGAAAATAATTCAACCGTGTCGTGGACAAAATCAGCGGTATATGATAATGCTACCCATACCGTTTTGGTGTTTATGAGAAAAGATACCTTTAACTTTATTTATCCAGCACCTATTAATAGTCCGAACACCTACACGGCAGATTCTGCCTTTGGTGCGGGTACAGGATTTGAAGGTGACCCTTTGGCAAAATGTATTTATAATGGTGATGGCAATAGTGTTATGGTTTCAAACTTAGTTATTAATTCTAGGTATTATTTGGTTGCTTATGTTGCTAGAACTGATTCTGGCTACTTTTCATTGCCAAACTTAATTAATGGCAGAACAATGGTGGATACCACAGCCAATTTATTGGCTGTTGGAGCAAATAGTTCTTCCGTGAATTTTAGTTGGACAAAGCCTGCCAATTATGTGAGTGGTACCTTTACAACCCTTGTTTTTGTAAAGGCTAATACTGCAATTGTTACAGGTAGTCCAAATAGGAATCCAAATAGATATACCGCTAATGCCAATTTTGGATCTGGTACTAAGTTTCAAAATGATATTGATGCATCATGTGTTTTTAGAGGAACAGGTACATCTGTAACAATAAATAACTTGGTATATGGTACCAATTATTACATTACTGTGTATAGTGTTAGGGTTACAGATTCAGTTTATAGCAAGCCAAATTCTACAATTGGCAAAACCTTGGATGCGCCATTGGTATATAATATTGCGCCATTGGTGAAGACAGATCCTTCTACAGGAGTGGTTGATTCGAGTGGCAAACGTGCTATGGTAAGAGGGGTTGTTTATGGTGGAAATAATTTGGCTACAGGTTTACAATTTGTAATAAGAGACGCAACAGGTGGTATAACAGTTTATAGTACACCTAAGACCTTTTCTTATACCCCAAAAGAAGGGGATAGCATTGAAGTAACTGGGAAAATTTCTCAATATTTTGGTTTGTCTGTTATTACCACGCTTGATACCATTAAATTATTGGGTTCAGGGAAAAATATAGCAGCTGCAAAGAAATCCAACTTTTTAAATGAAGGAACAGAAAATGACCTAGTAATTTTCGACCGCCTTACATTAATTACGCCCATAACCAATTGGCCTACCACCAATGTGCTTTTATATGCTAAGAATTCGTATACCGGCGATACCATTCCAATTAGAATTTATAATCCTATGACAGGAATTGGTGGTAAACCTGCACCTTCTGGCGAGTTTTCAATGAAAGGAATGGGAGGGCAAGCTACACCTAATAATACTGCACCATTTCCTTTTACGGGTTATAGACTTGTGCCAAGAAGATTGAGTGATATTTCTTTGAATACGGGTGATTCAATAACTGATTTCTCTTTACTTACACCAGTATATTTTGCCCCAATAGATTTAACATTAGATAGCAATACACAACTTACATTCTCTTGCTCAAAGGTTAATATAGTAAGGGGCGTAGGCGTGGTGAATTATGCTTTATTAATAGATGAATCGAATGGAGATTTTTCTGTTCCATTAGGCATGGGTGTTTCTGGAAATACTGGAATAGATACTACAGGTTCTATCAGTTATGGACAGATTTCGAGCATGGTTCCTTGGCTAAGCATTGGCGATTCTGTTTATTTGAAAGTTCGCATGGTGGCATCATTTAATACACAAACTAAACTTTCTGTACAGGAGAATATTATTACGGTATTTAAAACTAAAACCACTGGCTTAAATATTGCAAATGCATTAGTTTCTGTGAATGTTTTTCCAAACCCAGTAAATGGTTTATTAAATGTGCAGGCAAATAGTAAAATTGTAAACTTGAAATTAAATGATTTGCAAGGAAAAGAGTTAATTAAAATGAGCCATTCAAATGTCTTGAACCTAGAAGAGTTGCCAAGTGGTATTTATATACTTACCATTGAAACGCAGGATGGAATTGCCATCAGGCGAATACAGGTAAATCATTAAAAAAAAAGCGGCTGTTTCAACAATGAAAACAGCCGCTTTTTTTTGCTTTCGGTTCATACCGAATTTTATTTAGTCTTAAACCGAAAACGCAAAATATATAGTCCAATTTCGACAAATATCTCATTGGATAATTATTTTGTTATATCGGCATTTACCCTAGTAAAATTATCAAATAGCTTTGGGCTATTTAATAATTACAATTGGTATTTTTAGAACCTATTTGGATTATAGGCAAGCATGAGATTAAAAATAGCATCGTACATTTCTTCTGCATTAGGCTTGCTAAAATAATCGCCATCAGTGCCGTAAGCTGGTCGGTGCGCCTTTGCCGTTAGGGTAATTGGTTTGGCATCTAAATGGTGATATCCATCTTGCTGCTCTAGTATTTGTTGCAAGATAAAAGCGCTGGCTCCACCTGGAACATCTTCATCAATTACCACCAATTTGTTTGTCTTTTTTAACGACTCAGAAATAAGGTGATTTATATCGAATGGCAATAAGGTTTGTACGTCTATAATTTCAATTAATATGCCTACTTCTTTTAGCATTTTGCTGGCCTCTTGCACTACCCTTAAGGTAGAGCCATAAGAAACTACCGTAACATCGCTTCCTTCTTCAATAATTTCTGGAATGCCTAAAGGAATGGTGTATTCTCCTAAATTTTCTGGCATGCGTTCCTTTAATCGATAACCATTTAAGCATTCAATAATAAGGGCTGGTTCATCAGATTGTATTAAGGTTTGGTACATACCAGCAGCTTGAACCATATTCCTAGGTGTAAGCACCAGCATGCCTCTTAATGAATTTAGGATCATACCCATGGGTGAACCAGAATGCCAAATCCCTTCCAATCTATGTCCGCGTGTTCTAATTATAAGCGGAGCCTTTTGACCACCCTTGGTGCGATATTGTAAGGTAGCAACATCGTCGCTCAGTGGTTGCAAAGCATACAATAAATAATCTAAGTATTGAATTTCTGCAATAGGCCTCAACCCACGCATGGCAGTTCCAATTCCTTGCCCAACAATGGTTAATTCCCTAATGCCCGTATCAAATATTCTTCCTTCGCCATGTTTTTCTTGCAGGCCAGCAAAGCCTTGGTTCACATCGCCAATTTTTCCAACATCTTCACCAAAGGCCATTACGCGCGGGTCTTTGCTAAACAATTGGTCAAAATAGGCAACCAAGACTTCTCTGCCATCGACCATTTTTGAACCCTCATTGAAAATAGGTTTTACTTCAACTACTTTTAATGCACCCAAGGAAGATTCACTGTGCAGGTATGAGTTATAGCGGTCGAAATTATTTTTCTCAAAAGTGCTTTTCCACGATTCTAAGTTTCTTCTAGCATCTGTTTTTTCAGAAAAAGTTAACCTAAGGGCTTTGTGAATGGCAACGCCTATTTCTTTTCTAATGGGTTCCGCAATGCTGCTTAATTCTTGCGCAAGGGCTGCAATTTCGTCGCCTTTACTAGTTTGTTCTGCTAGGTTATTTAGTAAATTACAAGATTCTGCAATTTCTTGTTTTATGGGATTTAAGTATGATTCCCATGCGTTTTTCTTAGAAACATTTACCAGAATTTTTGCATCATTTTCAATCTGCTCCAATTCAGATTCAGTAGAAATATTATTTTTAAGAATCCATTCTTTAAAGCGTTTTAAGCAATCGTTTTCTAATTCCCATGCCAAACGCTCTTTGCTCTTATATCTTTCGTGAGAGCCAGAGGTGGAGTGACCTTGTGGCTGGGTTAATTCTGTTACATGCACCAAACAAGGGATGTGTTTTTCCCTAGATAATTTTCCTGCTTCTTCATAAACAGCGCAAAGTGCTGGGTAATCCCAACCTTTCACCGTAAAAATTTGATAGCCTTCTCCCTTTTCATCCCTTTGAAACCCTTTTAAGATTTCTGAAATATTTTCTTTTGTGGTTTGATATTTTGCATGAACCGAAATGCCATAAGAATCGTCCCATACAGAAACAACCATAGGCACTTGTAAAACACCTCCTGCATTGATAGCTTCAAAGAAATGACCTTCGCTGGTGCTTGCATTTCCGATGGTGCCCCAAGCAACCTCATTGCCATTTACGGAAAACGCGTTGGTGCCAATTAAATCTTTGTGCTGCCTATAATATTTTGACGCGTGTGCCAGTCCAACCAGGCGGAGCATTTGTGCCGCAGTTGGTGAAATATCTGAAGAAGAGTTTTTTAAGTTTTTTAATTCTTTCCATTGTCCATGCTCATCCAATGACCTTGTGCCATAATGGCCATTCATCATTCTTCCAGCACTTGCAGGCTCTGCATTTACATCGGTATTAGCATATAATTGTGCAAAAAATTCTTGTATATTTAACAAGCCAGAAGCCATCATAAAAGTTTGGTCGCGGTAATACCCACTTCTAAAATCGCCCTTGCGAAAAGCCTTTGCCATGGCTATCTGCGGCAATTCTTTGCCATCACCAAATATGCCAAATTTGGCCTTTCCAGTAAGTACTTCTTTTCTGCCCAATAAACTCGTTAACCTGCTCTGATAAGCAATGCGGTAATCCTCTAAAATTACTATCTTATATTTTTGGTCGGCTTGAACCAATGCTGTTTCCGTCATATCCATATTTTTCTTCCTTTCCAAACCTAAAGATTTTTAAGAATTATCCAAAACAATTAAAGAATATCTGCCAACTTGCTTTTAACAATTTTTTAAATGCGTATTATTGCTATACTATTCAAACTAGCTTATTTTTGGATCGGTAATTGCAAAAGACTATATTATTTAAAATAAATAAACAATCAAATGAAAAAACTAATTTTAACCGCAATCATTGCATTTGGAGGACTATTATCCGTTAATGCTCAAACTCCGGATGTACAAGCTCCAGCAACAGACAACAAAGTTGCTGAAATTAAATTCGATAAAGAAACGCATGACTTTGGTGCAATTCCTCAAGGAACTCCAGCAACTTACGATTTTATTTTCAAAAATACTGGAAAAACGCCTTTGATTATTACTAACGCTTCTGCTAGCTGTGGTTGTACTACACCAGATTGGACTAGAGAGCCAATTAAGCCAGGTAAAACAGGAACTGTTAAAGCTACTTACAATGCAGCTTCTCCTGGCCCTTTTACAAAAAGTGTAACTGTAGTGAGCAATGCAAAAAACTCAACTATTATATTGTATCTTAAAGGTGATGTAAAACCTGCCGAACAAAAGTAATTCCTTGTTATAATCAAAAACCTGCGCATCCATTGTATGCGCAGGTTTTTTTATTTTTATGTATATGAAAAAAATATTTTTTACTGCCTCTCTTAGCATTTTTGCCTTACTCACTTTTGCTCAAACAGAAACAAAAAAGGACAATGAGCCTAAAGCAAGTATTGAGTTTGAAACTTTGGTACACGATTTTGGGAAAATCTACGACGGTAGGCAATCAGAATACGAATTTGTTTTTACAAACAAGGGCAAAGCGCCATTAATTTTAAGCAACGTGCAGCCCGGTTGCGGTTGTACCACACCAGAATGGCCAAGAGAACCCATTATGCCAGGACAAAAATCTAAAATTAAAGCCATTTACAATCCTGGCAATTTTAGAGGTCCATTTTCGAAAGGAATAACTGTGCAATCTAATGCTACAAACGGTTCTCAACAGCTAACTATTAGTGGGGCTGTTGAAGACACACCAAAGCAACCACAATCGCCCGTTAAGATTGATGTAGGAGGCGGGTTTTAAAGAAACCTAACGCAGATCAATAATCTCAACGCCTGGATATTTTTTTACATCAAACACAAATTGATTGTCGTCAAATTTTAAATTTGGCACTTGGTTGGTCACGCTATAATTATGGATGGTGCCAGATTTTTCGAAAACCTGAGAATTTAATATGGTTTGATTGGTCTTATCCAAAGTAACCTTAATTTTAAAAAACTTCTTTTTCTTGTCCTTTGGCGTTAACTCCATCACCACAATTTCCTTGTTTCCATCTTTCTTGGTTTCTGTAATTTTATATAAGAAACCCTTGCCATACATGGTAAATAAATCGTCCATTCTAATGGCGCCCTCCTTAGGAGAATAATTGTTAATTTGCACCTCATTTACCTCTCTGCTGTATGTCCAAATAGTCTTGTTATCACAAATAATTAATTGATTGGCAATGTCTAATTTAAACTTATTGCCCTTCACTAAAATATTGCCTTTTTGTTTTTCCTGACTTTTCTGTTGTTTGTTTTCAATGGTATAAACAAAATCGGCCTTCATAGACTTAAATGCCTTATACCTTTTGCTGATGCGCTCCATCAGTTTTTCTGCCTCGTTTTGTTTGACAGTTTGAGCGCCAACTATGTTAAATAAAAACAATGCCGCGCATGTAATCAATATGTTTTTCACAGTGCAAATATTTAATTATTAATTCTAAAATTGGAAAGAAATTTTAAAAATGACATCAATCAGTTAGATAGTCAATAGACTCAATGGTTTAAAGCCTACTCAAAACTTCTTCCAACTCGGCCTCCGTCTTCACAATTACCTCCCTTGCCTTGCTGCCCTTAAACGGACCCACAATGCCGGCTTTCTCAAGTTGATCAATTAAGCGGCCAGCCCTGTTATACCCCAAATTAAGCCTACGCTGAATCAATGAAGTAGAGCCTTGTTGATGCACCACAATTAAGCGCGCAGCCTCCTCAAATAAACTATCACGGTTCTCATGGTCAAAACCTTCGCCACCACCCACATCGTCGCTTTCGGTCTGAACCAAAGGCAATTCATATGGTTCCCGCCCTTGCTGACTGCCAATAAAATCGGTTATTTTTTCAACTTCAGGCGTATCCACAAAAGCACATTGCAACCTAATTAAATCGTTGCCATTGCTAAACAACATATCTCCCTTTCCAATCAATTGATCGGCCCCATTTGCATCCAAAATAGTACGCGAATCAATCTTCTGCGAAACCCTAAAAGCCAACCTCGCCGGAAAGTTTGCCTTAATGGTTCCAGTAATAATATTCACACTTGGCCTTTGCGTTGCTAAGATTAAATGTATGCCAATTGCCCTAGCCAACTGCGCCAAACGTGCAATTGGGAACTCCACTTCCTTGCCCGCCGTCATCATTAAATCGGCCAACTCATCTATTACCACAATGATATAAGGTAAATACCTGTGCTTTATTTTATCGGTAGGCGGCAACCTTCTGCTAATAAACTTGGCATTATACTCTTTCAAATTCCTTACCTGCGCATCCTTCAACAAATCATAGCGATCGTCCATCTCCTTGCACAAAGAATTCAACGTATGAATCACCAATTTGGTATCGGTCAAAATCGCATCTTGATCGCCCGGAATCTTAGCCAAGAAATGTCGTTCTATCGTTTTATAGATGTTCAACTCCACCTTCTTTGGATCAACCAGAACAAATTTAATTTGCGATGGATGCTTCTTATATAATAGCGAAGCCAACACACAATTTAAGCCCACCGATTTTCCTTGCCCTGTAGCACCGGCCATTAAAAGATGCGGCATCTTGGCCAAGTCGGTTACAAAAACTTCATTGCTAATGGTCTTGCCAAATGCAATAGGCAAATCCATTTCGGCATGAATAAACTTAGGGGATGAAAGCACAGAACGCATGCTTACCATGGCAGGATTTGCATTTGGCACCTCAATACCAATGGTTCCCCTGCCCGGAATAGGCGCAATAATACGAATGCCCAAAGCCGCTAAACTCAAGGCAATATCATCCTCCAAGTTTTTAATTTTTGCAATGCGCACCCCATCTTGCGGAATAATTTCGTATAAAGTAACCGTGGGCCCAATGGTAGCCGAAATGCGCTTAATACCAATGCCATAATTCTTGAGCGTTTCCTCAATCATGCGGGTTTTTTCGCTCAATTCTGCACTCTCTACTTTGGCTTTGTTATCGCCATAATCATTTAATAAATCTAAGGTAGGAAACTGGTAGTGACTATAGTCTAATGTTGGGTCGTAAGGCGTTGTTAACCCGCTGTGGGCAGGCGTTGCATCTAAGTCGGTTTCTTCTTCAACAGGCGTTTCTTGCACTTGCAATACCAAGCCGCTGTCTGTGGTTAATCCCGTTTTAGTTTCGGTCTGAACCGACTCCGTTTCTGGTTCCATTGCCGCATGGTCAGGAATTTCTATTGGAACCTCAGGTGTATCTTTTATCTCTTCAATTTCGTCTGGCGCACTTTCATTGATTTCTAGCACCAAGCCTTGTTCTTCTGCACTTATTGCTTCTACTGTTGCAGGCATTATTTCTGGCTCAGGAGCTTGCAGCTCTGATTTTTGCTCCACGGGCAATTGGGTTAGAACGAAATCATTGCCATCTATGGGCACATTTTCTATTTCTGAAATGCTTTTTTCATTTTCTCCTACTGTACTTAAAGAATTAGTCGTGCTTTTTTCTTCAACAGGTTTAGATTCATAGAATTTGATGTTAAAAACGGCCACAAAAAATATGAGCACATAGGCAAGTAGGGCAAAACCAGTGCCTGCATAGCCCAACAGAGATTTTAAATAGAGAAACCCGAAATGTCCAAACGAACCAGCCAAAAGTGGATTGGCACTGTGAAACAAAAAGGCCATGGTGAGCGATAACCAAATGCCACCAAAAAAGCTGTAACGCAAAGTTTTTGAAATGGAAATGGGCTGTAAATTGGTTAAAAGTAAAATGCCCAAAAGGAAAAATAACAATACAAAAGCAAAGGATGCGATGCCAAAACCTTTATAAATGAAAACATAGCTTAGCCATGCCCCCATAATGCCCAAAAGATTTTCGGCTAAATTGGGTTGTGTTTCGCTTAGCATGCCCCAAGATATGGAGCGCACAAGGCTTTGGTCGCTTTCCCAAACGCTAAAAAATGAAAGACACGAAACAAAAAGAAACAAGGAAAAGAAGACAAAAAAGATTCCGGCCGACTTTAAAAATCGTTCATCAGCCAAAAATTTAAAATACTTTTTTTTGTCGCTTTTAGCGGCTTCTTTCTTTGTTTTTCCTTTGGTTTCTGCAGTTACCTCTTTTTCGGGAAACTCCTCTACGTTGCCAAAAATTAATTTATTTTCCTTCGCCTTCTTTGCCATTTTTCTCAAAGTACGAATTTAGTTATTCTACTTCTTTTTAATTGAAAATTAGTTCAACTATTCACATCCTTTTTGAAAATGTTCTAATTAAGAAAACAAATTAGGCAAAATCCCTTATTTTTGAGCAAAATTTGACTCCATGAACGAAGTAATTGTATTATTCCTTGAGATCACGAAATACCTAATTCCCGCATTAATTGTATTTGTAATCACCTACTATCAGTTTAAAATATTTTTCGATACAGAATATGAAAAACGCATGATGGATTTAAAGTCTGAACAGATTAAAACCATGCAACCACTGCGTTTGCAAGCTTACGAACGTTGCGTTTTATTGATGGAACGCATGAGTCCAGAAAGTTTGGTTATTCGCACACACAAGCCGGGTATTAGTGCTTCTCAATTAAAAATGGAGCTTATTGCAGCCATTAACTCAGAATACAACCACAACTTATCTCAACAATTGTATGTGTCGGCTCAGGCATGGCAAGTAATACGAGTGGTAAAAGAAGAAATGATTAATCTCATTAATACTTCCTATTCTGATCTTGGTCCTAATTCGGTGGGATTAGATTTAAGCAAAGCCATTTTTGAGCAGTTAATTAAAATAGAATCTGTTCCAACCGCAAAAGCATTGACTTTTATTAAAAAGGAATTTGATTTAGTTTTTGGATAGTGATTTTTTTGCTAAGGGGGCGAAACCAATGATTTAATTCATAGATATTGTTTTGAATGTTTCATGTAACTAAGATTTTTTAGGAGGATTTTTTTTTGCTGAACCAAATAATAATTAAAATGTAGCTTTCATAACAAACCTTTTGTAAGCTAATAAGAACAAATTTATTTGAAAGCGACAATAGTAAAGTAGTAAATAAATGGAAGAGAAAAAGTATATCACCGATTCTGAGATAGAGATTAAGGAAATATATTCTGTAAAGGATGCTTCCGAAATGCCGGGAGAATTTCCTTATACCCGTGGTGTGCAAAAGGATATGTACCGTGGCCGACTTTGGACCATGAGGCAATATGCAGGTTTTAGTACGGCAGAAGAAAGTAATAAGCGGTATAAATATTTATTGGCCAATGGCACCATGGGCTTGAGTGTGGCTTTTGATTTGCCAACGCAGATTGGTTACGATAGCGACCATGTAATGAGTGAAGGTGAAGTGGGTAAAGTGGGTGTAGCCATTGATTCTTTAAAAGATGTTGAGACATTGTTTGATGGAATTGAATTGGAGAAAATTACCACCTCCATGACCATAAATGCAACAGCTTCAACTTTATTGGCATTTTATATTGCTTTGGCAAAAAAACAAGGTGCTGATATTAAAAAAATAAGTGGCACCATTCAGAATGATATCTTAAAAGAATATGCTGCAAGGGGCACGTATATTTATCCGCCAAAGCCCAGTATGCGCATCATTACCGATATTTTTGAATATTGTAGCAAGGAAGTGCCTAAGTGGAATACCATTTCAATTTCTGGGTATCACATTAGAGAAGCAGGCTCAACAGCAGTTCAAGAAATTGCCTTTACATTGGCTAATGCAAAATCATATTTAAAAGCCGCACAAGAAAAGGGATTGGATATTGATGTATTTGGTCAGCGTTTGAGCTTTTTCTTTAACGCTCACAACAATTTCTTTGAAGAGATAGCCAAGTTTAGAGCCGCCAGAAGAATGTGGGCTAAGATGGCAAAAGACATGGGTGCAAAAAATCCCAAAGCCATGATGTTGCGTTTTCATACACAAACAGGCGGGGCTACCTTGCAAGCCCAACAACCAGAAAATAACATTATGCGTGTTACCTTGCAAGCCTTGGCTGCGGTAATGGGCGGCACACAAAGTTTACATACCAATGGCTTTGATGAAGCCTTAAGTTTGCCTACAGAAGCGGCTGCGCGCACAGCCTTGCGTACCCAACAAATCATTGCTTATGAAAGTGGGGTAGTAGATACGGTTGATCCAATGGGCGGTAGCTATTTTGTGGAAGAATTAACCAACCAGATTGAAGCTGCGGCATGGGCTTATATTGAAAAGATTGATGCCATGGGCGGTTCGGTTTCTGCCATAGAACAAGGGTATATGCAAAAAGAAATTGCCGCTGCATCGTACCGCTATCAAATGGACATTGAGCATGAAGAGAAAATTATTGTTGGGGTAAATAAGTATGGTTCTGAGCACGATGTAATGCCACCAATTATGCGTGTGGATGATAACATTCGGGTTGGACAAATGGAGAAACTCAAGCAGCTCAGGTCAGAGCGCAACAATGATTTGGTTCAAACCGGCCTGAACCAAATTAAACAAGCCGCCACCGATGGAACCAATGTAATGCCATTGATAATTGATGCAGTTGAGAACTACACTACTTTGGGCGAAATTGCCGATACTTTTAGAGAAGTTTTTGGGGAGTACAGGGCATAATTTTTACTTTTAAATTGCGTTTTGCAAGCAGTTATCTTTAATTTTAACTGTTTGTAAATGCAAATACATATAAGAAATATTATTCCTTTTTTATTTTTAACATACCTATTGGGATGCAGTGCGCCTGCTACCAAAAGTAAGGCAATTGAAAATACAAATTTAAACAATAATTTGAGAGGGGAATTTGGCGCAACAAAGTTGAAAGCAATAGATGCCTATCAGTTTTGCCTTTCGCAAAAATTCAATACCCAATTTTGTATTTTAATTAATATGGGAGTTCATTCTGGTTTAAAAAGGTTTTTGGTTTGGGATTTTAAGTTAGATACCATTGTTTATAGTTTTTTAGTTGGACATGGTTGCGGTAATTATCCATGGAATAGTGATTTTACAAAGGAGAATCCAACATTTAGCAATGAGGATGGAAGTCACTGTTCTTCTCTTGGGAAATATAAAATTGGCGAAAGGGCCTATAGCGATTGGGGTGTTCATATAAAATATGTTTTACATGGCTTGGAATCAACTAATAGCAACGCCATAAAACGCTATATTGTGTTTCATTCTTGGGAGCAAGTGCCAGATGAAGAAATTTATCCAAATGGAACGCCTGAAGGGTGGGGATGCCCTACGATTTCTAATAACAGTTTTGAAATTTTGGACCCAATAATAAAATCAAGTAATAAACCCGTTCTATTTTGGATGTATAATTAAGGCAAGCTATTTTTTAGAGTTGTTGTATTATCATTTTGTTGATACTGCTTTTCATGTTTTGGCCCATGATTGCACCAATTTTTTTAATATATTTGGTGCATGAAAAATAAGATTTTCTTATTGTTTTTGGTTGTTATTTCTGCCTGCGGTACAAGCTATCAAGTTAAAGAGCAGCAGAATCAAAATAGGGGAATAAAGGGCGATTCATCTTTGGCTTCGGATGAAACCGTAATTGATTTAATTAAGCCCTATAAATTGGCGCTGGATAGTTTAATGAATATTCATGTGATTGATGCCTCCACCGATTTAAAGAAAGCTCAGCCAGAGGGAAGTTTGGGGAATATGGTGTGTGATGTTTTTATGGAGTATGCCAAAAATAATAAGCTGCAGGCCGATTTTTGTGTGTTAAATAATGGGGGCTTGCGCATTCCTGTTTTGTATAAAGGGCCAATTGCGGTGAGAACTGTTTTTGAGTTGTTGCCTTTCGATAACCAAGTGGTTTTGGTGAAGGTGCGCGGCCAAAAATGTTTGGAGTTGTTTAATGTGTTGGCGCAAAACAATGGAGCGCCAGTTGCTGGCTTAAATATGGATATTGAAAATGATTTGGCTACCAACATAAAAATAATGGGAGTACCTTTTGATGTTGCTAAAGATTATTGGATTTTAACGAGTGATTATTTGGCCAATGGGGGAGATAAGGCAGAGGCTTTGTTGAATCCATTAGAAAGAATTGATACGCAAAAATTAATGCGGGATGCATTGATTGAGCAATTGAAGATTATGAATTCCCGTGGTCAAAATCTTAATGCAGTGAAAGATGGACGAATCTCAAAAAAATAGCCGCAAGCAATTTATAAAGCATACGCTTTATTTGGTAGGATTTGGAGCTCTGGCAAATTCACCAGTGCGCGTATTGGCTCAAACCGAACCCAAAACGTTAACGGTATTGCATACCAATGATTGGCATAGCAGAATTGAACCTTTTCCTGCCATCGATAAAAACTATGGGGGAATGGGTGGTGCGGCTCGCAGGGCTTCTTTAATAAAAGATATTCGCTCTAAAGCAGGGGAGATTTTATTGTTAGATGCCGGTGATATATTTCAAGGCACACCTTATTTTAATTTTTATGGCGGTGAGTTAGAGTATAAGTTGATGAGCGAAATGGCTTACGATTGTGTAACGTTGGGGAATCACGATTTTGACAATGGCATTGAAGGCCTAATGAAGCAAATGCCGCATGCAAAATTTGATTTTGTAAATGCCAATTACGATTTTTCAAAAACAGCTTTAGAAAGTAAAGTGCAGCCATATAAAATTTATAGAAAAAACGGATTGAAGATTGGGGTATTTGGATTGGGTATTGAGTTAAAAGGTTTGGTGCCAGATAAATTATATGGAGGCATTGTTTACCAACATCCAATTCCGGTTGCAAACAAGATTGCCGAATTGTTAAAGAAAGGAAAAAAGTGCGATTTGGTTATTTGTCTTTCTCATTTAGGTTATAAGTATAAAGAGAAAAAAGTGAGTGATGAGATTTTGGCTTTGCAAACGCAAAATATTGACCTCATTATTGGCGGGCATACCCACACATTTTTGCCAGAGCCGGTTGTGTACACCAATGTTATCAACAAAAAGGTATGTGTAAATCAAGTGGGATGGGCGGGTTTACAAGTGGGACAGCTAAACTACACTTTTGAACCCTTTGTTAACACTCACAATGAGGTGAATAGTCAATTGCATTCGCTAACAAACACTGAATGCAAGGCTTAGGTTAATTTTTTGTTATCGCTGTAGATGCTAATAATTATTAACCTCTTGGGGTGTTGTGAAGAAATTGTAAATAAATTCATTACACTCTAAACTTGATATCAAAAAATTTTTTTGCGAACATTTTATAAGTATGTTAAAAATCAGTGGGTAATTTTTTTTAGTCACTTTTTTTTTAAAAATAATGTTGAAAAGATTTTGATGTGTGAACTTTTTTAGTCATTTTTACTTCCGATTATGAAAGAGATTATTACAACAGAGAAAACTTGTGAAGATGTTTGGAACGGAATCCTAAAATTGATTCAAGACAATGTACCAGCGCAAAGCTTTAAAACATGGTTTGAACCAATTAAGCCCATCAAATTAGATAACAAAGTTTTAACCATTCAAGTTCCTAGTCAGTTTTTTTACGAGTGGCTTGAAGAGCATTATGTTAGCTTGCTTAAGAAAACTTTGAAACAAGAATTGGGAGTAGGTGCCCGTTTAGAATACAATATTATTGTAGAAAATGGAACAGGGAATTCTAGTCCGTATGTTGTAAATATTCCAGGTAGCACCAGCTCTAAAGCAGATTTGCAGCAAAGCAGTGTAGGAATTAACCTAAACCCAAGTATTAAAAATCCATTTATTATTCCTGGTATTAAAAAGGTTAATATAGATAGCAACTTAAATCCTAACTTAACTTTTGATAATTTTATAGAGGGAGACTGTAATAGACTGGCACGCAGCGCAGGTATCGCAGTTGCCAACAAACCGGGTGGCACTTCATTTAATCCTTTGATGATTTTTAGTGAAACCGGTTTGGGGAAAACACATTTGGTTCATGCCATTGGTAATTTAATTAAGCAAAACAGCCGCAACAAAATTGTTTTGTATGTGCCAGTTGAAAAATTCATGAATCAGTTTGTTGATGCTATTCGCAACAATTCAAACCAAGACTTCATTAACTATTACCAACAAATTGATGTATTAATAGTAGATGATGTTCAGTTTTTAGAGAACAAACAAAAAACGCAAGAAATTTTCTTTACCATATTTAACCATTTACACCAACAAGGTAAACAAATTATCTTAACGAGTGATCGTGCGCCCAAGGATTTAAAAGGCATGGACGAGCGTTTATTGAGTCGCTTCAAATGGGGATTGTCGGCAGATTTGCAAACACCAGATTTTGAAACACGTCTTGCCATCCTAGAATACATGATGTACAACGATGGCATTACCTTAAATAGAGAAGTGGTAGAATATGTTTCTCATAATATAAACACCAATGTGCGCGAATTGCAAGGTGCTTTGGTGAGCCTTTTGGCTCAGGCCAGCCTTAACCGCAAAGAGGTTAATATTGATTTAGCGAAGCAAATTCTAAAGAATTTTGTGAAGAACAATACCCGTGAGATTTCTATCGAATATATTCAGAAATTGGTGTGCGATTTCTTTACCATTCCGGTAGAGCAAGTAAAGTCTAAAACACGTAAGCGCGAGATTGTACAAGCGCGTCAGATTTCAATGTTTTATGCCAAAGATTTAACCAAGTCTTCGTTAAAAACAATCGGAATGCATTTTGGTGGTAGAGATCACTCTACCGTTATTCATGCTTGTCAAACTGTTAACGATTTAATGGAAACCGATAAGAAATTTAAAGCCGATATCGATGAAATAGGCAAACGGATTAAAATGAATTTAGTTTAAAAAAAAGCCCTGCCTTGCAGGGCTTTTTTTATGGATTTACCTAAATTGCCAGCATCATAAACGAGTATATTTGAAGGAGGAAAAAATGGAAATATCAATTGTTGTAGCTGTAGATGAAAACAATGGAATTGGCAATGAAAATAAGCTTCTATGCTATTTGCCTAACGACCTAAAATATTTTAAACGCGTAACTTCTGGTCATGCAGTTTTAATGGGCAGAAAAACCTATGATTCTATAGGAAAACCTTTGCCCAATAGAACTAATATGGTTTTGTCGCAAAGCACTCAAAAAATTGATGGTTGTTTGGTTTTTTCCTCTTTGGCAAGTGCCTTAGACCATGCTAAAGTAAAAAATTCCCCTATTGTATTTATCATTGGTGGCGACAGTATTTACCAGCAAGCGTTGCCCTTGTGCAATAAGGTTTACTTAACTAGAATTCACCATCGATTTAAGGCAGATGCCTTCTTTCCTGTTCTAAATCCAAAAGAATGGAGTTTAATTGGTTCAGAACGATTTGATGCTGATGAAAAGAATGCCCATGCACATACTTTTGAGTTGTATCAAAGAATTAGCCATTAATATTTTTTGGCGCTGCCTAATATAAAATATAGTCCAATTTCAGACAAATATCTCCTTGTATTATTGTTTTTTCATATCGGCATTTAACAATGTATTCATCAAATGGCTTTGGGCTATTCAATAATTACAATTGATATTAATTGTTTAATCCAGTTTTTTTGGTTTCTACCGATACGCATTTTGTAATTGTCCCAAAAGATTTGGTCTAAACATCTTGCCGTTCGGCATTTACCATTTTTTAAATCAAATTGTACTTTGGACTAATTTAATTTAAGTAATGGTATTACTACAGATTTGCTTTCGGTATAAAACTTATATTTGCCAAATGAAGAACATTCTTTTAATTGGTTCGGGCGGAAGAGAACATGCCTTTGCCAAGTATCTTTCTAAGAGCGAGCACTGCCAACAATTATATATTTTGCCTGGAAATGCTGGCACTGCGGAGCATGGCATTAATGTGTCTTTAAACCCAAATGACTTTATAGCTGTGGGCGATTTTTGTAAAGAACATAAAATTGAATTATTAATTGTGGGCCCAGAAGATCCATTGGTAAAAGGTATAAAAGATTTTTTTCGGTTCGATCCAAGCCTTGATAAAATAGCTTTTGTGGGCCCAGATAAAACAGGTGCACAAATGGAAGGCAGCAAGGATTGGAGCAAAAATTTTATGCAAAAATATGGCATACCCACTGCTGCCTATAAAACTTTTACCAAAGAAAATTTACAAGATGGATTGGCCTATATTGATGGGCATAGCTTGCCAATTGTGTTAAAGGCCGATGGTTTAGCTGCTGGCAAAGGGGTGTTAATTTGCGGGAGCAAAGATGAGGCAAAATCGGAATTGCAATTGATGATACAAGAGCAAAAGTTTGGTTCGGCCAGTGACAGTGTGGTCATTGAAGAATTCTTGAGCGGAATTGAATTGTCGGTTTTCGTTTTGAGTGATGGGAAGAATTATGTGATCTTGCCTTCTGCCAAAGATTATAAGCGAATAGGTGAAGGAGATAAGGGCCTAAATACAGGCGGAATGGGTGCTATTAGTCCGGTACCATTTGCCAATCAAGCCTTTTTAGATAAGGTAGAAGAAAGGATAATTAAGCCTACCATGAAGGGTTTATTGGAAGAGAAAATTCATTATGTGGGCTTTATTTTTATTGGCTTAATGAACATGGATGGAGAGCCTATGGTAATTGAGTACAATAGCCGCATGGGCGATCCAGAAACAGAGGCGGTTTTGCCTCGAATTAAAAATGATTTTGTGGAATTGATGCTGGCAGCTGCAAATGGAAAATTGGACGAATTTCACTTGCAAGTAGATGCACAAACTGCAGTAACTGTAATGTTGGTTTCTCATGGTTATCCAGAGGCTTATGAAAAGGGAAAGACAATAAGTGGAATGGAAAAGGTGAAGGATTCTATTCTATTCCATGCAGGCACCAAACTAGGCCCCAATGGAGAGTTGCTCTCCAATGGCGGAAGGGTAATGGCTATAACCTCGCTGGGTTCGGACATAAAAGAAGCTTTGGAAAAAAGTTTGATGAGTGCCTCGTTAATTGAATATGAAAACAAGTATTATAGAAAAGATATAGGATACGAATTTGTATAAAAAAAGGCGCTTAATGCGCCTTTTTTTATGATACCGATATCACAAAATGTTTGGCCCAAATGTTTTTGGACTATTATATTTTATTATTCGGTATTTACCATGCTTAAATCAAATTGTTCTAAGGAGTAATTTAACATAAATTATGGTATTATACCGATTATACAAAATATTTAATCCAATTTTCACAAATATCTCATTGTACTATTATTTTGTATATCGGCATTTACCATTGTAAAATTATCAAATAGCTTTTGGCTATTTAATAATTACATTAGGTATTATTTCTTTTTGCTTTTTCCTGTGTTGAAATCAGGTAAAGCCTTAATTTCTGCTTGCAGTTTTTCGTTTTGTTTAATATAGCTATCATCGTTATCGGCCTTGGCTAATTCTAGTGATTTGTTGCTGGTTGCTAAAGCGCCATTATAATCTTTTAAACCTTTTTGGATTTTTGCTTTTAACAACCAAACCCAATATGCCTTAGGGTTAGATTCTGTAGCCACATTCACCCATTTTAAAGCCTGATTTAAGTCCTTGCTGTTTTCATAATAGTAATTTGCAGCACCAAAATAAGGACGGGTATCTTTGCTCATTACCTCTCCAATTTGTTTGGTAAGTCTATCATCGTAAAAGCTCAATACCTTTAATCTTACACTGGTTTGTTCCCATTTTAAAATTAAATCTGCTGCATCGTTGCGCATGTTATTTAATTCTATTGTGAAGGTTTCTACATAATCATTTGCTTTTTCTGTTTTAACCGTAAAACGTGCAGCATCATTTTCTTGCTTGTAAGCATCAGCACTGTTTATATTTAGGTCTTTTGTTAAAACAACAATCCATTCTGTTTCATTAGGGAAAGTAATTAAACCATATTTACCAGCTTTTACTTCAGTGCCATTTATTTTTACATCTTCACCAAAAGTAATAACGGTTGCACCATTTGCACCTGTTCTCCAAAACTTGCCAAAAGGAACTACTTCGCCAAATACTTTTCTACCTTTAGCAGAAGGACGCGAATAATTAATTTCAATTTTTGATGTAGCAAAATTTTGTGAAATGCTGCTTGTCGGACTAGGTTGTGGGAACGGAATTGATTGTGCCTCAACTTGACCGAAAGAAAGGCAAGTGCTAATTCCTGCCAAAAGGATAAATTTTTTCATATTAATTTAATTTGATTGCAATTTACTTTTTCAAACCAAAATAAATAGTTTTAGTTTTGAAAATGGATAAAAATAACCAAAGTATTTCTACGTTTATGGGTAAAATGAAGGACATTTTAAATACACCTATTGAGATGGGCGAGTCGGTTTGGATTGCAGATACAGCCCGTGTTTTTGGGCGGGTTAAATTGGGCAACAACTCCTCTGTATGGTTTGGCGCGGTATTGCGCGGCGATGCAGACCAAATAACCATTGGAAATAGAAGCAATGTGCAAGAAAATGCTGTTGTGCATGTAGATCCGGGTTACCCGGTTATGATTGGTGAAGATTGTATTATTGGTCATGGTGCCATTGTGCATGGAGCGCAAATGGGCAACAACGTATTAGTAGGCATGCATGCCACTATTCTCAACGGCGTTAAAATTGGCAATTTTTGCATAATTGGGGCCAATGCCTTAGTGACAGAAGGAACTCAAATTCCAGATTATTCCATTGTGATGGGATCTCCAGCGAAAGTGGTAAAACAACTAAGCGAGGTACATATTAAAAAGGTGAAATTAAATGCTTTGGCTTATGTTGAGCTTTCAAAAGAATACTTGGCACATTTTCCTTCCAAATAGCAAATAGATTAAAGAAATTATTGTTTAAGACTAAAACTTTCTAGCATAGTGCTGATGCAAAAACTTTTTAGGCTAATTTTTTTGGTTTCATACAAATTCGTTTTTTGGTTAAGGCCAATTAAGCAACTTTGTTCTTGATGTATAAGAGATTCTAATTTAATCTGATTCGTTAATTTGAATTGTGGGGCCATTCCCATTGCAACAAGGAATAGCAAATGGAATCCTCATTTTTACCATTTACACAATAATCTTCTCGCATAATTCCTTCTCGCTTGAACCCTTGTTTTTCTGCCAATTTTTTTGATGCTATATTTTCATGGGCAATGAGGGCCTCAATTCTATGTAAATTTAATTCTTTAAAACCATAAGAAAGAATAATTGGCAAAGCCTCAGTCATATATCCTTTTCTTTTATCCAAATCGTGTTTTAGCGCATAAAATAGTTCCGCCCTTCTATGTGTGGCATTTAAATTATGGAAACCACAATCTCCCAAAACTATGCCACTTTCCTTTTCAATAAGAAGGAAGTAAAATAAGGAAATGCGGTGAGTTTCCATGCCTTTTTCATGCATAGTTTTTAACAACTGATAGCCATCTTCATCTAAACCAAAATATGCTTGTATTTCGATTTTATTTTTAGTAGAAAACAAGCTGTGAATTATTTGGGGCGTGATGCTTTTTAACAATATCCTTTCTGTATGTATTTCGATTTGATTTGTCATGATTTGATTTTGTTTTCAATTAGGATCTGCCTGATGCTTGCTAAATGTGACAATAAAACAAGAGGAACAACACAAGATGGGAGCAAATTAAAGGGGAAATACAAAACCGCAATATTGGGTTGGTTGAAGGCGAATTTTTGAAAAGGAAAGGGAGCCGATAATACCGCATTAACCACAATGTTTATGAGTAATGCCAAGCCAATGATATTCCATATTAAAATAACTTTGGGATGTATTTGTTTTTTTTTATATCCAAAATAATAGAGGATAGGTGCGCTAATTCCCGAAAGGATATCGAAGTTTCTTCCTTCAAATGTCATTAATTGTGGAACCATTTTATGAATATATAGACCGTATAGCACCAATTCAACTGGAATTCGAATAACATGAAGCAGATGAAGTTTTTGAATGAGTAACTGGTCCAAAAATAAATTGCCTTTCTTTGTTGTAAACAATCCAATAATTAAGGCTATGGGTGGTAAAATGAGCAGTAAAAACTTAGGGGGAATGGTATATGTTTGCTGGTAAAAGTTGGCAAGTCCAAGCCATGATTGCAACAAAAGCCACGATAAAATTAGAATTAAAAATGCCTTTGATTTTTTGGTAGCCAAATAGAAAAAGTAAACAGTTAGCAATGTTGTAATCGCAAAAATAATACTGATGTAGGTAGGGATATTTTCTGTTAAATTCATGTAGATTGATAGATTATTTTCTCATTGTATCTTTTAGACTTGTTTTTTATTTGAACGCGCCCGTTTGCCTATAATGGCTTATTTCGATAAGTTTTAATTTGAAAAAATACAGTACTTTAATCAAAAGTATTATTTTTTTAAATAATATCTTGTATGGCTGTTTTTTTTCTTTGATTTACTATAAAAAAGCAGGGAATCCAAATTTATACAATGGGTTATATAAAGTTTCCTTTTAACTATGATGTGCTCTAAGAAAAAAATGTAACTTCGTTCTATGAATAATTCCCAGCACCCTACCTACAAAATGAGCTTTGTTTTATTATTATTTTTTGGAACTTGCATATCCATTTTTGCCCAAAAGCCCGAGATAAAGCGCATTGATCCCCAATTTTGGTGGCATAACTTAGAATCCCGGGATTTACAATTGTGCATTTATGGCAATAAGGTAGCGGCCTTTGAAGTGAAGATGAATACACAGGGTTTGGCTATTAAAGAAATTCAAAAATTGGCCAACCCAAATTATTTAATTGTCAACTTAGATTTACAAAATTATCACGGCAAGGATTTTCAACTAGATTTTGTTTATGAAGGAAAAATAAAGTCGGTCAACTATGTTTTACAAACCTTGCAAAAAATGCCGCATCAAATAGAAGCATCAGATTTAGTTTATTTGGTCTTTCCAGATAGGTTCAGCAATGGCGATCCTAAAAATGATGCCTTTCCAAACTTGCAACAAAAGACTGTGGCGCGCGATACACTTGGTGCACGACATGGTGGCGACATTAAAGGAATTATCAACCACCTCGATTATTTTCAGGATTTAGGGGTTAGCACTTTGTGGTTAAACCCAACTTTAATTAACGACCAGCCTAGTTATAGTTATCATGGTTATGCTTTAACAGACCATTATTTAACCGATCCACGTTTAGGTTCGAACCAAACCTATAAACAGTTGGCCGATGAATTGCATAAACGTGGTATGAAACTGATGATGGACATGGTGTCTAACCACATAGGAAGCAGGCATTGGATGTTTTTAGATTTGCCAGATTCTTCTTTTGTGAACCAATGGACAGAGTTTACCAGAACCAATTATAGAGCTACAACCCACATGGATCCGCATGCCAGCGATTACGATAAAAAGAGAATGGTGGATGGCTGGTTTGATCAACACATGCCCGATGTAAATGAACGCACTCCTTGGGTTGCCAATTATTTAATGCAAAGCTATTTGTGGTGGATTAATTATGCAGGTGTAGATGCATTTAGAATTGACACGTATAGCTATAATGATGTTGATTTTATGAATCAATGTATGGCATACATACAACGCGAATATCCCGATTTTTATAGCACTGGCGAAATTTGGGAACAAGCGGGTGTACTTAATATGGCCTATTTTACCGAACGCAATGGATACAATAAAGGTGCAAGCAATAGCCATCTTACAAGTGCCAAGGATTTTCATTTTTATTGGTCTGTTTTGGAGGCTTTAAATCAGAAACCAGAATGGGATAAAGGCTTGGCCAAAATATATTATACACTTGGTCATGACGGTCTTTATAATAATGCCAATATGAATCTTACCTTTCTAGATAACCATGATTTAAATCGTTTCTTTACCGATATCAATGAAGATTTTGCCAAATGGAAAATAGGCATGGGATTGCTGCTTACTATGAGGGGTGTGCCAAGTATATATTATGGAACAGAGATTTTATTAACGAACCCCATACCCAGAACAAATGATGGGCAAATTCGCCAAGATTTTCCTGGAGGTTGGGCTACCGATACCCTCAATAAATTTACCGCAGCTGGCAGAACTTCACTTGAAAATGAAGCATATCTTTTTATTCAAAAATTTGCCCGATTAAGAAAAGACAATGAAGCCTTTAATACCGGTAAACTCATGCAATTTACGCCCGAAGGAAACACCTATGTGTACTTTAGATATACCAACACAGAATGTTTTATGATTGTGTTAAATAGGGGAGAGAAGGCCGAGCTTTTAAATACCAAACGCATGCAAGAAAGAATGGCTGGTTTTACCCGTGGAAAGGATCATGTTACAGAAGAGGAACTGCTTAATTTATCTGAAATAAATTTGGCTCCAAACAGCATCCGCATTATTGAGTTGGCAAAATAATTGTGGTAAAAACATGTTAAGTTTTTGGGAAAAGAACTCGCTTATTAAGTATGATTATATTGTTATAGGTGCTGGAATTACGGGCTTGTCTGTTGCCTGTGAGCTAAAAGAAAAACACCCGCATAAGCAAATTCTTGTTTTAGAAAAGGGCTTGCTTCCCACAGGTGCAAGTACTAAGAATGCAGGCTTTGCGTGTGTTGGTTCATTGAGCGAAAATCTGCACGACATTAATTTAATGGGTGAGGAGAATTTACTACAATTGGTAGAAAATAGGTGGATGGGTTTGCAATTACTCAGGGCTCGTTTGGGGGATCATGCAATTGGCTTTGAATCGCATGGCGGCTATGAACTTATATTAAAGAACCAAGACGATGCTTTTGTTTCCCAATTACCCCAAATGAATGCCTTGCTTTATCCGCTGTTTAAAAAAAATGTATTCTCATTTAGGCCTAATGATATTGCCAAATTTGGCTTTGCACAAAACCAAGTTCAATCGCTCGTCTTTAATGAAGTGGAAGGGCAATTGGATACAGGAAAAATGATGCAAGAGCTTTGGTTGTATACCCAGAAATTGGGCGTAAAAATAATTACGGGTGCGGAGGTTTTATCTATTCAAGAAAACAGTAACCACGTTATGATTGACTTGCTTGATATGGCGTTTTATGCCCAACAAATATTTATTTGCACCAATGCCTTTACCCAAAAACTTGTGTCTGGTATTGAGTTGAATCCTGGTCGCGGACAAGTAATTGCCACAGCACCCATTCCCAATTTAAAAGTGAAGGGAATTTTCTTCTTTGATGACGGATATTATTACTTCAAAAATTTCGAAAATCGCATCATATTTGGGGGTGGTAGAAATTTAGATTTTAAAGGAGAAGAAACAGCAGCGTTTGGTTCGAACCAAAAAATATTGGACCAACTAGAAGTGTATTTAAAGACGATTATTCTTCCCAACACAGCTTTTGAAATTGAATATAAATGGAGCGGAATTATGGCTTTTGGAAAGGATAAGCTACCTTTGGTAAAAAGGCTGAGCGAGCGGCAATTTATGGGTGTGCGACTTAATGGAATGGGTGTTGCATTGGGTAGTAAAATTGCAAAAGACCTAGTTGATTTAATGTAATATTGGTGGCTCGTTAAAAAATTTAAATTAGTTTTAGTCAATGCTAGGCTTATCTTTGTGGCATTGATTTCTATAATTTAGAAGGAAATCATTGCAGAGGAGGTAGCTTAGATCATTGTTTTGAGGCCGTTTTCTGCCCACAATTTTTTATGATTACATTTGATCAGCTCAATTTAGTTGAGCCAATTTTAAAGGCTTTAAAAGCCGAAGGTTACATTACGCCTACACCCATTCAACAGCAAGCAATTCCTATCTTATTACAAGGGAAAGATTTATTAGGATGCGCTCAAACTGGCACAGGAAAAACGGCTGCATTTGCCATTCCTATTATTCAATTATTATACAAGCAAGCTCAAAGCCACCAAGAGGTAAGGCGCAAAATTAAGGCGCTTATTCTTACCCCAACGCGCGAGTTAGCCATTCAAATTGAAGAGAGTTTTGCCTCTTACGGAAAGTTCACAGGCATTAAGCAAACTGTTATTTTTGGAGGTGTCTCGCAACACGGTCAGGTAGATAGGCTAAACAGGGGAATTGATGTGTTAATTGCCACGCCCGGTCGTTTACTCGATTTAATGCAACAAGGTTATGTGCACTTAAACGAGTTGCAGTTTTTTGTGCTAGATGAAGCAGATCGCATGTTGGACATGGGATTTGTAAACGATGTTAAAAAGGTGATTGCAAAATTGCCTAAGAAAAGACATTCTTTATTTTTCTCTGCTACCATGCCACCTGTTATTCAAAGCTTAGCAGATAGCATTTTGGATCATCCAGCAAAAGTAGAAGTTACTCCGGTTTCTTCTACCGCCGACACCATTCAGCAATCTTTATATTATGTGAGCAAGGGCGATAAAAAACGTTTGCTTATTCATTTATTAGAAACAGAAAAAATGAACAGCGTGTTGGTTTTTACCAGAACCAAACATGGTGCCGATAGGGTTGTGAAAGATTTAGATAAGGCGGGCATTAGGGCTGCTGCTATTCATGGCAACAAATCTCAAAATGCACGCCAAGCAGCCTTAGGCGATTTTAAATCGGGTAAAATAAAAGTGCTTTTGGCAACAGATATTGCTTCGCGTGGAATTGACATCGATGAGTTGTCTCACGTAATTAATTATGAAATGCCTAATGTGCCCGAGACTTATGTTCACCGCATTGGAAGAACAGGTAGAGCGGGCTTTAATGGCATCGCTTTCTCTTTCTGCGAAGAGGAAGAATTTGGCGAATTAAAAGACATTCAAAAGTTAATTGGTAAGCCAATTCCGGTTCAAGAGAACCATCCTTTCCCACTAGATACACGTTATGTAGAAAGTGTTCCTAACATGGCTAAACCTAAGAAACAAATTCCTGCGCACAATAGGCCTCCAGCAAATAAACCTGCACACAAGCCTAAGCGTCATTGGCGCGGCAGAGATTAAAAGCAAAAATAGATTGCGCTTGATTCCTGATTAGAACTGAATGTGTTTGTTCCATTTTTTTTCTATTATATATTGCCCTGTGATTCTAATTTAAAGTGATTTAATACAGTTAATGCTCTTGCACAAAACATGTTAAATTTACAACATTTACCGTTTTTTATGCACTGATCCATTATATAATATATCTCAATTTTGTACTGTTATAATTTAACACTACAAACCATGAAAAAAACCAATTTAATTTTATTAGCAATTGCAATTGCTTTAACTTCTTTATTTTCACTTTCATCGTGCAAAAAAGGCACCGATGACCCTGTTATATCTTTAAAAACGAGAAAAGACCGTTTTACAAATACTTGGACACTTAACAAATATGAAAAAAATGGCGCTCAACAAGATATAAGTGGCACTACTTATACTTATCTTGTGAAAAATGATGGTACTCTAACGCAAACCATAGAAGGTTCAATTTTTGGCTTTGCTACAAGATCAATTAGAGAAGGAACTTGGACATTCCAAAACGATGATGAAGATGTTAAGATTACCATTGGCACCAATGTAGAAATATACAATTTACAAAGGTTAGCAACCAAAGAACTTTGGTTAAAAAATACTACTGGTAGCGATACGCATGTTTATTACTTTGATGGGTTATAGTCTTTGTATGCAAATTTAAGCGATTTGAAATTTTTTAATGCTGAATTGGGGATTAATGAATGGGAGAAATTTAATTTCTTCGAAGCAAAAAATAGACTTCTTTGCTCGTAGAGTCCATCCATATAGTATCTGCTGCAATCGGGTAATTCTTGATTAAATCTTCCTGTTTTAAGTATAAATAGGTATGCTCTTGTTTAACGCCATCTCTATTTACTTCATTTATTTTATTTGCATAATCTTTGCGAATATAATAATTTATAACAAGCTCAAATTCCCATGAAATACCAAGAGAAATGGGTGTTTCATGGGAATTTTTTATTTCTTTTTCAATAGCTTTAAACATATTAATGCTAAGAGCATCATAGGTGCAATATTTAAACTCTTTTACCTGAAGGTTAATAAGTGCATTAGCAAAAAAACTAATTCCAATAACCCAACCTGCACAAAGCCAAATAAATTTAGTTGGCCTATAATTGAGTATGGGTTGCCAACCATTAAATATATGCCAAATTAATAAGGGATATAAAAACAAAGTAGTTCTATGAATTAGATTTCCTTGTCCAAAAAAATCATTTAAAAAAATAGTTATGCAAACATCAAAAGCCAAAAGAAATATACTAAGCTTGGCTTGTAGGTGCAATTACTAATTTTTAGTTTGTTAAAAATTAGAGATCGTATAAACAGAAAGGAAGGGATATGCATCGATATATTTACAATAGTAGAGACCAAAATGAAAATTTGTACTCGTGATTCTCTTGTTAAATGTAAATTGCTAAATCTAGCGTAAAACATGGTCATTACTGAATCTTACCAGGTAGAATTATGGCCAACAAAATCAAACTGCTTGTGTAAAACCAATTAATAGATTGGCATAGAAATGATGGATAATGCAAAAAGGATAAATGCCAGAGCTACCTTTTGGTTCAGAAATATACGTTTAATATCTTTTGTTTGAACCCAATTTTGTACCAAAACAAACAAATGTATTGTGCTTAAAACAACCAAATAATACAGTAAGCTAAAATCAGCTAAAATGGCTTTACAAGCATAGGTGAATGCTTTTGTTTCTAATTTATTAAAACTTGCTAGGTAAGATTGTAAAGACAAAGTGCTAAAACCAATGGACAATGCATATCCTCTTGATAAAGCAAAAAAATCTATTAGATAGGTATTAAAAAAAAGGGTTAAAGCTATGGGCATACATAGCTTTGGGTCGAACAATTTTATAATTTTAATAGCTGCTGTGTAAAAAATAATAGCTCCAAGTAAATTCGGTATTCTGAGAATTCAGACTTGGTTGGCAAATATTGAATAAAACAACTTGGCAAGCAGGGTATGTAAAAGATGGTTGTTGGCACTTGGATACTCGAAGGTAATAATATGCCAATAACTGTCTTTTACATAGTTCTATAAAGTGATAGCTTTATCGTGTGTTATGGGTGCACCAAATAATTTTATTAGCGATAAAAGTAGTGCTAGCGAGGCTAGTCCGCAGGTAATTTTATTTTGCTTATTTTGCTTATTTTGCTTATTTTGCTTATTTTGCTTATTTTGATTTATTTGAAAAAACATTTTAAATCACCTAGATATTCTTAAACCTAACTCTATGTGGTGCAGAATCTCCTAAGCGTTGCTTTTTGTTCTCTTCATATTCCGAGTAGTTTCCTTCAAAAAAGTAAATCTGGCTATCGCCTTCAAAGGCTAGAATATGTGTTGCAATTCTATCTATAAACCACCTGTCGTGGGAAATAACCACCACACAACCAGCAAAATTTTCAATGGCTTCTTCCAATGCACGCAAGGTGTTTATGTCAATATCATTGGTTGGTTCATCCAGTAACAAAACATTGCCACCTTGCTTAAGCGCCATTGCCAAATGCACACGGTTGCGCTCTCCACCAGATAAAACTCCTACTTTCTTGCTTTGGTCGGTACCACTAAAATTGAACTTAGAAATATAAGCACGCGCGTTCACTTGCTTGCCACCTACAATCATGGTTTCTGTGCCACCACTTATTACTTCAAAAACACTTTTTTCGGGTAGCAAATCTTTATGACTCTGATCTACATAAGATATTTGAACCGTATCGCCCACTTTAAAATCGCCGCCATCTGCTTTGTCTAAGCCCATCATTAACCTAAATAAGGTTGTTTTTCCCACGCCATTCGGGCCAATAATACCAACAATACCGCCTCTTGGTAAGGAGAAATTTAGGTTCTCATATAACAATTTATGGCCAAACTGTTTGCTTACCCCATTGGCCTCAATAACCACATCTCCTAAACGTGGTCCAGCTGGAATAAACAATTCAAGTTGTGATTCTTTCTCTTTTTGTTCCTCGTTCAATAACCTATCGTAGCTGTTTAAACGGGCCTTTTGCTTTGCTTGTCTACCTTTTGGACCTTGTCGTACCCACTCCAATTCGCGTTCCAAAGCTTTGGCGCGCTTGCTCTCAGATTTTTCTTCGGCTTGTAAACGCTTTGCTTTTTGTTCCAACCAACTGCTGTAATTTCCTTTCCAAGGAATACCTTCTCCACGGTCTAGTTCCAGAATCCAGCCAGCCACATTATCTAAGAAATACCTGTCGTGGGTAACTGCAATTACCGTTCCTGGAAAATTCTTTAAATACTGTTCTAGCCAATCTACACTCTCCGCATCCAAGTGATTGGTAGGCTCATCTAGTAAAAGAATATCGGGCTGACTTAATATTAACCTGCACAAAGCTACGCGCCTGCGTTCTCCGCCCGACAATACATTTACCGGTGCATCTGCCTCTGGGCAACGCAAGGCATCCATTGCCTTTTCTAGTTTGGTGTCAAGTTCCCAAGCATCAAGCCTATCAAGTTCTTCCATAACATTGGCCTGCCTATCCAAAATCTTCATCATCTCATCCCCGTCTAGGTTTGGATCAGCCAGTTTATTATTGATGGTTTCAAACTCATCCAACATATCGGTGATGTGCTTAACACCTTCTTTTACCACCTCAACAACGGTTTTGGTTTCGTCTAAATTTGGCTCCTGTTCTAAAAAACCAATTTTATAATTTTTGCTGTCAAACACCACTTCACCACTGAAGTTTTTGTCTATGCCTGCAATAATTTTAAGTAAACTCGATTTACCCGAACCGTTTAAACCCAAAACGCCAATCTTAGCGCCATAGTAAAATCCTAGGTAAATATTCTTTAGTACTTGTTTTTGAGGAGGAAACGTTTTAGAAACGCCCGCCATTGAAAATATAATCTTGTGATCGCTCATGTTTTAAAATTGGGTGCTAAATTAACACCAATTCTGGCTTTTGTAAAATAAAAATTAGTTCTTTTCCTAAACGGGGTTTTATTGAGTTTTGGCAAGGCTCCATCGTTAAGATTTTAAAATACGGACTAAAATGTTCGTGGTATTCTTCTTTTGATCCGCCAAATGGAGGTCCTTCTAATGGAAATTCGAAGTTAAACAAGAGTCCAGCTAATTTGGCTTTGGGTTTCAACAGTTCATTCATTTTTTGCGCATACAATTGCCTCTGACCAGGATTAATGGCACAGAAAAAGGTTTGCTCTAAAATTAGATCATAGCTGCCTTTGTGTTCAAAAAAATCCCCGCAAAATATTTTTAACCTGCCACTTTCAACAGCTTCCGCCTGCCTTTTGGCCAATTCTTTTAAAGGCACTGTGGCAAAATCTATCACCGAAATATCTTCAAATCCCAAGTTTAATAGGGTATCTACCTCATGTGCATTTCCGCAGCCTGGAATCAAAATGGATGCGTTTTTATGGCCAAGCTCGTGGGCAAAATTAATAATTGGGTCACTGGCTGAACCAATATCCCATCCTGTTTCTCTTTTATGGTAGCGCGTTTCCCAGTATAATTCGTCTATTGTGGGCATGGTGTTAATAGTTTAAGATTAAGTAGGTTATCTTTGCGGCAAATTATTTAGCAATATGAAGTTTTTTATCGATACAGCCAACTTGGCTCAAATTAAAGAAGCCAACGATCTTGGTATTTTAGACGGTGTTACCACCAACCCAACCCTTATGGCCAAAGAAGGCATTAAGGGCGAAGCGGCAGTTCTTCAACATTATATTGATATTTGCAATATTGTAGATGGCGATGTAAGTGCAGAAGTAATTAGCACAGATTATGAAGGCATGGTTGCAGAGGGCGAAAAGCTTGCTGCCCTTCATGAAAATATAGTGGTTAAAATTCCTATGATTAAGGACGGAATTAAGGCCATCAAATATTTTACTTCAAAAGGAATTAAAACCAATTGTACTTTAATATTTAGTGCTGGTCAGGCAATCCTTGCCGCAAAAGCAGGCGCAACATATATATCGCCATTTGTAGGTAGGTTAGATGATATCTCCTATGATGGCATGGATTTAATAGCGCAAATTGCCCACATCTATCAAGTGCAAGGTTACCAATCTCAAATTCTTGCTGCATCTATCCGTAACCCAATTCACATCATTAAATCGGCAGAACTTGGAGCACACGTTATAACCAGTCCGCTTTCAAGCATTTTGGCCTTGTTAAAACATCCTTTAACCGATTCTGGTTTGGCCCAATTCTTAGCAGATCATGCTAAGGCAAACAGTTAATAAGCTTAAATTTTAGCTAAGATTTGGTTCAAACCGAATAATGATAAACTGATTAATAAATTAGTCCTAAAGATTCATGGTAAATGCCAATACAAAAGCTGTTTAGATTAATTTTATGGGTCTTTTAAAGATTTGTTTTCGATAAAAAAAGCCCAGAAGGAATTTTCCTTTTGGGCTTTTTTTATGGCAACGATAGAAACTATTTTATCGTTTAAGATTTTGCGAAAGCAAGAAATTTATAACAAGGTAAAACCTATTATTTCAATTCAATTAAATTTACAAATAACCGATAAGCACCAGGTACGCCTGCAGGCAATTCTCTAAAGAAAACCAAGCCGGTATAAATGAAATTTCCTTTGCCATATTTGCCAATAAGCAGCGCACCATTGCTAGCTTTTTCGCCTGGGTCATTCATGGTAAGCGGCATTTCATAACGGGCGTCTATTTCACCAGCTTGGTATATACTTCTTTCCTGTAACCAACCGTCAAAATCTTGTTCGGTTATCTTATTTGGTTTATTAAACACTTCATGATTGGGTAGCGCAAAAACAGGAATCGCCATTTCATCTGTTACCCTTTCTCGTGTAATTTTAAATGGGTACGGACCAATATCGCCTTTAAACGGACCAGCAAAACTATTGGTGTTGTATTGCACAATTAAGTTGCCTCCCAATTCAACATAAGCCATTAATTTTTTCTTGTTAATGCTTAATTTTTCATTGGTGTTAAATGCACGAACCCCTAATACAATGGCCTCATAATCGTTTAAATTTCCAGAGGCAATCATGTTGTCATTTATGGTTGTTACCTCATAACCCATTTGGTTTAAAGCGGCAGGAATTTCATCGCCAGCACCTGGAATATAGCCTATTTTCTTGCGCTTGCGAACCACATTTATTTTTACTAATTTTAACTCTGCAACAGGAAATAAGGTTTGTATAGGAATGTGGTCATACTTTATTTCTTTGATGCCATGCGTGTAAATTTTGCCGCCAATTTCCAATTCAAATGTTAAACTTCCTTGGTTGTCTTTTGTGGGCGGTTTAACCAATAACACAATTTCCTTTTCTTCCATTTTTCTATCTAAAACAAAGTTTAATTCGCAGGTTTCGGTCTGAACCAATGCGCCGCTTTCAACAAATTTTACGCTCCAATTCGAAGGAAAATGCGCCCTCAATATTCCATTTACTTTGTCTTTTCCTGCCTTAATTCTAAGCCTCACTTCTTTCTCTAGGGTATCATTAAATACAAGTGAATTGCTCAATACATTCACATAAGCCGGAGCTGTAATTATAAAGGGTCTGTAATGTTCTCCTTTTTCAGGGTCGGTCCATTTGTATTGAAGCGCAATATATATGGTAATGGGTTTTTCTTGCACCCTCAATTCAAATTGAACAAAATATCCGCTATTTAGGTCGTACGGATTTCCAATGTTGGCTTGCTCAATTACAAATTTGTTTTCCTTTATTTCATGGCTCAACCAATTCATTTCTGATGGGGGTATTTGCTTACAAATTACACTTGCTAAATTGTTTGTAAAGGGTGTATTGTTTTGTAAGAATTCCTTGTTTTTAAATTCTTGAACGATGGTTTTGCAGCCTCCTTTAGTGCCGTATTCTTTCAATGAAATCTTGTCTATAGAAATGGGTGTTTGAGATCGGTTCAGACCAAAAACTTTTACCTTTAATGAATCGCCAATTGCCCCAATGGCAGAGCCATCCGAAACTGCTTCTAGGTATAGGCTATTAACCAAAATTATTGCCCGTATAATTTGGTTGTATTTGGTGGCTTTATCGTAGCTATTTAGGGTAGGAAAAAATGACAATGCCTGAATTAATTTGTCGTTGCAAACCTTTATGTTTTCTTTTTTATATGCAGCAATTGCATCCGCAAGTAAAGGCCCAATTTTTGATCCATTTTCTTGCGACTTCCATCCTAAATCTAACCTGTCGAAAATGTTTGTTAAATTAGCGGTATCGCCTTTTATGGGTTTAAAATATTCGAACATTTCGCCTCTTTGTTTGGTGCTTCCAAAACCCTGGCTGCGGTGCATGCTTCTGCTTTCTGCTGCTATTTCACCATAATTTTTTCCTAGGTTTTGGTTAAATCCTCCCACATCTTGCTTAATAAAATTGCTCATATCGGCTGTTGGATTCCAAAAGCGTGCTGCACTGTTATAAAACAATCTTTTTGCTTGCCAAACAGCAACATAAGTAAGTTGTTCTGGAAATCTTTTTGGGTCTGCTGCCGCCTCAAAAGCTTCCTCTGCAAGAATGGCCGATGCCGTATGATGGCCATGTCCGCCGCTGCCATCTGTAGCAAATCGGGTAATGATTATGGTGGGTCTAAATTTTCTAATAACAAAGACCACGTCACCTAAAATTTCTTCGTGGTTCCATTTTTCAAAAGTTTCTTTGGGTGTTTTACTGTAACCAAAATCATAGGCTCGGGTAAAAAATTGTTCGCCTCCATCTGTGCTTCTTGCGGCCAATAATTCTTGTGTTCTTATAACGCCTAATTCTATGCCTTGTTCCGATCCAATTAAATTTTGTCCGCCATCTCCTCTGGTAAGACTTAAATAACCTGTTCTTACATTTTTTTCATTTGCCAACCACGAAATGAGTCGGGTGTTTTCATCATCTGGGTGTGCTGCAATGTATAAAACGCTTCCGGTATTGGTTAACTTTTTTAAATAAGAAACAACTGCTGAGGTAGAGTAGGGACTAGGTGTTTGGGCAGTTGTTGTTTGGTTCAGACAGAATAATAGGAGAATAATGGAAGCAATTCTTTTCATGTTTTGTGATAAAAGTTCAGTGGGTAAATATTAAAAAAAATCCCCACAAATTTTGCGAGGATTTTTAAAAGGTTGCTTTGCAGATTATAAAGTGCGCATATAGGCCACAACTTTCCATCTTTCGCTATCACTCATTTTTTCTTTGTAAGAAGGCATTGGTTTTCTTCCTTCGGTTGTTTTGTAATAACCTTCTCCATCAGTTTTCTTTTTGTATTCTGCTGTTGAAAAGTCATTGCAAGAAATGTCTATTTTTTCTGCTTTTGTTCCATCTCCTTTGCCTTTTGTACCATGACAAGATTTGCAATGTTGAACGTACAAATCTTTTCCTTCTTTAATTGCATCGGCATCACCAACTTTAACCGGACTTTTCTTTGCGGTGGCTGCATCAGATACGGGCCACGGCTTACCTGCTGGTTTTTGCGCAAATGTAGCATTGCTAATGAGCATAGCCGATGAAAATAGGAATAAACCTGTTGAGAATAATTTAATTTTTTTCATAATTTAATTTTTTTTATAGGGTTAAATGCTTTGAGTTCCTGCTTTTTTAATTTTGAATACCAAAAGTACCACATAGATTATTGCACCCCAGATTCCTGCAAAAATAACAAGGGACCCCGCAATAAAATAATAGGGTGCATTAGTACCAGAGATGGACCTATTTTCTAGTTCCAATTGAGTTAGATTTACCTTAGCACCTATGGTTGAATTTGCTTCAACTTCCATAGAGCCATAATTTTCATCATCCTCTACCTTAGCCAAAACTAATAGTTTTCCTTCAGCATTCAAAGGAATATCATTTGGAAATTCAAAAGTGGCTATTCCATTTTCATCTGTGCTTACTTCGTTGCCTATGGATAGGTTGCCAAACAACCTTTTTACATAAAGTTTTACTGCTACTTCCGCCACGGGTTTATTATTTGATGTAATGGTTACTTGGCAAGCATCTTTATCATCTGCTTTCACAAAGTTAATGCTCATATCTGCTGTTTTATCTTGTGCAATCACCATGCCAGAAGACAGGTACAGACAAACAAAAATTAGCGTTTTAATTATATTTTTCATAATACCTTCTTATTTATAGTTTATGATTTCGTCTTTACCTTCTAATTTACCTTCTGCCACTTCCCAAACAGAAATGATGGGGAAAAATCGAGAGAATAAGGTAATGATTAGGAGCATTCCTGCAAATGTTGCCGCCACAATGGTTAGTTCTACCGCACTTGGGAAATAATGTGTCCATGATTCGGGCACATCTTGAATGGGTAAGTAATTGTGCAATTGTCCAGGAATTACAATGAGGTAACGCTTGAACCAATGCGCAATAACCGCTATAAGCGCAATAATGAAAAGTGGAACTGGTTTTCGCAATGCTGGAAATAAAGGTAAAATGGCGGGTGTAAATAAGCCAAATATTACCACCAACCAATACATCAAAGCGCCGTCTCCAATAAACATATCCAACAAATGATTCGCATGCATGCTGCTCATTTTATAGGCAGGTACCAAGTATTCATTGATATTAAAGAAAATATAAATGCTCGACATTAAAACCATTGCTTGACCCAATTTGTCGAAGTGTAGTTCTGTTAAATATTTCTCTAAATTGTATGCTTTTCTAATAACGAAGGTGGCAACAATCATGGCTGCGGTAGCCAATAAAAATGCGCCTGAAATGAAATATCCACTAAAATTTGTACTGTCCCACTCAGGGCGCAAGGTGGTAGCAAATAACCAAGCATCTACCGTTTGTATGGCAACCCCTAATGGAATAATCATGATGGTAAGAATTTTTACACCTTTTCTTAGTAGCTTCCATTGTTCTGGATTGCCTTCCCAACCAAATGATAACCATTCGTACATTTTCATTTGCCATTTAGGCATATTTGAAAGGTGATTTCGACAAGTTGATAAAGACGGAATCATAGGGATGTATAACAACAGCATACTGGCAACCACATAAGTAATTACCACTATAATATCCCATGTAATTGGAGATTGAAGTCTTGGGTACATAAATAGGTAATGTAGCCTGTCTGGCCTCCCCATGGCAACAACAATACTAATGCCCGCAAAGCAAATTGCGCCCAAGGCTACTACTTCTGCAATACGTGCTAAGGGTCTATACCATTCGTTATTGGTGAGTTTAAGCACTGCCGACATTAAAACACCAATCATACTCAGCGCAATAAAAAACACAAAATTAGAAATATATACTCCCCACATCGTATAATCTCTTAAGCTTACAGTAACATATTTACTTTTTGTTTCTTGTAAGTAATAGGCATAAACTCCAGCAAATATTACTGCTAGTAAAAAACCTATCCATACTTTACCCCAGATTCCAATATGTTGAATGGGCTTTAAAAGGTCCCGCTTCATTTCCATGTACTCTTCCTGAGTAAAGGTTTCGTTTTTTGTACGTTCTGGGTGAAAATCTTGATCTATCATATTTTTACTCCTTTACATTTATTCTATGGTATTAACTGGTCCTTCTGCGTCTTCAAATGGAAATTGCCTATTAACTGGCGGTAAATAATATACTCTTGGTTTAGTTCCTAATTCCTCAAATTGCCTATATCCAGACCTTTTTTTGAGCAATTCACTTAACCTAAATGTTTCCTCTCCATTTGTAACGGCATCCTCTAATTCATCTCCATAGAATATGGTTCCATTTGGACATTCTGTAACACAGGCTGGTAGTATTCCTTTAGCCGCGCTATCTGGACAAAAATCGCATTTTGAAACAGTTCCAACCATTTCTGATTTAGTGGTGCAGCAATGGTTATCATCACATTTTTTGGTTTCACTAATAGTAACCTGCTCTGGCCTACCAAAGTTGAAACTACGGGCAGAATAAGGGCATGCTGCCATGCAAAATTTACATCCAATGCACCTCTCACTGTCAACCGCAACTATACCATCTGCCCTTTTAAATGTGGCGTCTACTGGGCAAACCTTGGTGCAAGGTGGATTGTCGCATTGGTAGCATAAGGTAGGGAACCAATAGGGAGCTGCCAACTCCGAGTCTTGCATCTTCTTTACCTTAATATACTCAACAGGTGCCATCATTCCATGCATGCTTTGGCAACCTTCAATACATGCCCGCTCATTGGAACATCGTGCCAAATCAATAACCATTACAAACTTTTTGCCGGCAATAGGTTCACGAACATTTATTTTTTCAAGATTACCTTCTGCAGGATGGTTTACCATGTTGGAATCTACTTCTACAATTTCCCCATCCGATGTTTTTACCTTTACTTTATTGCCAGCATCTTCTCCTGGCTCATCTGCCAAAAGTGAATTTTTAGCCCCCACGGTCACAACAGCCGCAGCTCCTGCCAATAGTCCAAGTTTCAAGAAACTTCTTCTGTTGGGGTCTTCATTTTCTTTTTTCATAATTACCTTTATAAAGAGCTTAGAAACTTAAAAATTATTCTCCAAATCCGAATTGACGGGTCATGTTAAAGCCAATCAAATAGCCCGGTACGCCAAGATTCTTAAAATCGTTGCGGTTAAAAAATTTGGCTTCCTGACTTAATATTCCACTTGAGTTACAAATGAACAATTGAAATTGATGGTATCCTGTAGAGAACTCTACACCTAAACCTAAGTTAGGCAATGGCCTATTTTTTATTGGCATATCAGATACATTTAACGGGTTGTCAAATTCAAGTATAAAAGAGCCTTGTGGACTAAATTTATATCTGCCTACAAAAGATACACCAAATAAATCATTTTTGCCATACATGGTAGCGCTATCCACTAGGTTGTAATGACCATAATTCAAACCAACTTGCAAGGAAAGTTTTTTGGTTATTTTTCTAGCTAATAAAAGCTCATTATAATAAGAATATCTGTTAGTGGCTTTGTAATTTAGCGTGCTATTTATTAGACTTTCCTTATCTCCTCCTTTTATACCCCAATTTCCCGAGTAGGTAAGAGATACAGGCATTCCACTTGTTTTTTGTCTTAAAATGGCATACTTTAAACTGAAATCATATAACTGTTTGTTTTTTGTGGCGCCTATACCTACAGATAAATTTCTAGTTATACCATACCCAAAATACATTCTAATGTTTGAAGGCGCATATAAACCATAAAAATCAGAAGGTTTATCTACTACTCCGAATCTGTGCTGAATTAAAAAATCCAAATAACCTTTATCGGTTGTTTGGACGGTTTGATTGTTAATATGAATGCTGTTTTCAAAGGTTCCTTTTATTACCTCTGGAACCTCAGCTTCTGCTGGTGTTTCCTGCGCAAGTACACATATTGGTGCCCACATTATGCAAGATAAAATTACGGCTTTAATATGATTAGTTTTCATGAATGTTTTATTTAAATGATTAGTTGTTTTCAAAGCCTTGTAATATCCAAGTTTTTACAAGATCAATCTTTTCGTTGCTTAATAATCCTCCTGGAGGCATTGGAGCATCGGTACTTGTCATACTTACATATAACGAATTGTTTCCTATTGCAACCGAATCAATAACAAAGCCCTTGGTAGTTAATTCGCTATAAGCCTTGTCTGCTGTTAAAATTGGAGCAATACCACCTGTTCCATGGCAAGCAGATCCCAAACAACTTGTTGTAAAAATGGGAATAACTTTCGCCGAAAAACTAACTGGTACCGTAAGGTCAATTGGTGCTGGTCCTGGTATATATTCTTTCTCGCATGAGGCAAGGAAAATGGTTAGAACCGAAAGTGATAAGATTTTAAATTTTGGTTTCATAATTATTAAATGTTTCTATGATGTAAGTTTAATTATTTCGACTTTTTGCTAACACAAATATGCCTCTGGGTGCGCCAGTTTTTTATGATGGATATCAGTGGACCATGTGATAGTTTTCACTTTTTAACCTGACATAAGTCATGATTTTTTGTGTAAATCAGATTGACTTTTGCCTATGAATTAATAGTTCCCATGCTGTCCAAAAAATACTACTTATCAATTTTGTTCTCCGTTTTTATCCTAATTTTTTGGGTTAATGCCAAGGTATTGAAAATTGGTGTTCATAGAAATGCCCCAGTAAATAAATGGATTGCACCTTCCTATACAGATACTTTGGTATCGCCTATTCTGCCTGAACCAATCCATCTTCAAAACGGAAAAAGAATTTATGCTATGGAATGTGAGGTTTGCCATGGCAAATGGGGCAATGGTGATGGAGAGGCCGGGTTTGGACTCAGTGTTTCTCCTGGCGACCTAAACCATAAGGGCGTACTTGCTGAATCGGATGGATCGCTTTTTTGGAAAATATATACGGGTAAAAAACCCATGCCTAGTTTCAACGCAAAGTTGGATACCACCGAAATTTGGCAAGTTGTATTATATATCCGACTTGTTCAAAGCGAAAATCAATTTAAAGGATCTCATAAAAGGAAACGAAAAAAATAATTTCGAATGTGTATGAAAAAAACGAATACGCGTATTTTATTGTTGCTGTTAGCAGGGTTTTATGCAATGCCTACCGTTGCGCAAGAAATGGAACAAGAGCCAAAATTGGTTCAAACCGAAACCAAAGAACCAAAGGATTTTAAAGGCTTATCTGGAATTACTAAAAATGTCATAATCGGTTATGCCTATTCCGACTTCATTTATGATCCACACAGCGAAATAAAAACCAATTTTACGCGTGTTGGTTTCAGCCCAACAATGGTATGGATGTTGGGAGAAAAATTGTTCTTCGAAAGTCAGGTCGAATTTTATACCGATAGCGGTAATATTAACACCAAAATTGAATACCTAAAACTGTCCTATATTATCAATAAATATATGACCGTTGGAATGGGAAAAATGCTTACTCCTTTTGGTTTATACACCGAGCGAATTGAAGCGCCATTTATAGAGAAATTGCCTAATGCGCCGCTTGGTTTAAGACAAATGGATGGCGTCCCAAATATTGGTCCAATTTCTCCCGAAATGGGTGTGGATTTAAGAGGTGGTTTTTACGTGGGAGATAGTAAAATGAATTATGTTTTATATGTTTCAAATGGCGCAAAATTAAACGATGGTTTATCCGAAACGCATTTAGCTGGAACCTTAAATTATGAGAACTTTTTCGACAATAATTCCAATAAATCTTTTGGTGGTAGAATAGGGTATTTGCCGCTTTCAAATTCTTCTTTAGAAATAGGTGGTTCTTGGAGTTACAGTGAAGTTGGGGATGTTAAAACTGCCTACGAGCATTTGATGTCTAAGGCATACTCTTTTGATGTTACTTATCACAAAACTTATCCTGCCCTTAAATCAATGATAGATTTTAAAGGTCAGGTTAATTTTCTGGAGGTAGATAAGGCCAATTATTTTGATGAAAAGGGCGATGTTTATTCCTTCGAAAATAGGAGTAATATTTATTATGTTAGGTTGTCTTTACGTCCTGCATTGGTTCACAATAAATACATGAAGCGGTTCGAATTTATAGGCAGATACAGTGTGGCCGATTTTGCCAATGACGCTTTATGGGGTGGATATGCACAGCGCACAGATTTAGGAATCTCATATTGGTTGAGCCTACGAATAGGTTTGCGTATCGCGTATGAAAAAGGAGATGGATTGCACGGTGTTTCTACAGAAGCTATTTTGGTTCGATTTGTTACGGGGTTTTAATTTTTTATTTACATGAAAAAGCTAATCTATACCATCATTTTTGCCTGCTTTGTTTCAATGCTATTTTTATCTTTACCTTCTTGCAAAACTTCGGCCGCGGTAAAAGAAAAATCGGGTGCAATTTTATGGAGCGAAAACTGTTCAAGGTGTCATTATTCCCCAGATCCAGAAGATTACAACGATGCCCAATGGGAGGTAATAGTAATGCACATGCGCGTTAGAACAAGTCTGACCGAGGATGAATCACAAAAAATATTGAAATTTCTGCAAGATTCTAATTGAGTATTCGGGTAGCTTCTGTCGAAATAGTTTGGTGTCGTTCTTTCTTTTTGGTATTTTGCCCTTGTCATGTCAAATCTTGTTCTAACTCAAATTAAATCCCTTTGTGGAATATTAGAATCGCAACAATTGAAACTTTCGGGGGCTCAAATGAGTGAGCTAAAGTCAATTGAAAATGCCTATTTAATCATAGAAAATGGTCGCATTGCTGCCTATGGTCCTATGAGTGAATTTGATCAAAAAAACTGGGCTGAACCAACCTTTCAATACATCAATGCTAGTGAAAGATTTGTGTTACCTTGTTATGTTGATTCACATACGCACATTGTATTTGCCAAAACGCGCGAAAAAGAATTTGTTATGCGAATCAATGGTAAGTCCTATGAGGAAATTGCCGAGGCAGGAGGCGGAATTCTTAATTCTGCCAGGCGTTTACAAGAAATGAGTGAAAGCGAATTATTTAACCAAGCAAAAAACAGATTATTCGAGGTAATTTCATTCGGTACAGGTGCCATTGAAATTAAAAGTGGATACGGGCTTACGGTTAAGGATGAGCTCAAAATGCTGCGCGTTATTAAGCGCCTAAAAGCAATTTCTCCTATCCCTATAAAGTCCACTTTTTTAGGGGCACATGCCTTCCCAAAAGAATACAAGGAAAATCACCAAGCATATATCGATTTAATTGTTTCCGAAATGTTGCCTGTTATTATAGCAGAAGGCTTAGCAGATTATATGGATGTATTCTGCGATCAAGGATTTTTTAGTGTAAGCGAATGCAATTATCTCTTAAAGGAGGCCGCAAAATTTGGGCTAAAGGCCAAAATACATGGAAATGAATTGGGATATACCGGTGGTGTTCAAGTGGCCGTGCAAAATAATGCACTTAGTGTAGACCATTTGGAATACACCGGTGAAGCAGAAATTGCCGCTCTTTTGAACAGCCAAACAATGCCCGTAGCACTGCCTGGGTGTTCTTTCTTTTTAGGCATACCTTATGCACCTGTAAGAAATATGATAGATGCAGGATTACCTGTATGTTTAGCCAGCGATTATAACCCTGGAACCACGCCAAATGGTAGAATGGGCTTTGTGGTTGCACTCGCTTGTTCTCAAATGAAATTAAGCCCAGAAGAAGCAATTAACGCCTGTACCATCAATGGAGCTTACGCGCTAGATTTGAGCAATGAATTAGGTTCAATCAGCATTGGAAAATTAGGAAATATTATCTTAACTAAACCTATGCAAAGTCTTGCCATTATCCCTTACTTTTTTGGCGTAGATCAAATAGATAAAACCATAATTTCAGGAAAAGTTTTTGTGCCGAACCAATAAAATTAACAAGGCATTATTTGTCCATTGTAATAAGATTCATCAATTCTTCTCTTGTTTTTCCATCTAAAAATTTTCCGCTAAATTCAGATGTAATGGTGCTACTAGTAATATCTTGAACACCACGCATTGCTACACACATGTGATCTGCCTCAATAATAACTGCAACGTCTTCTGTGTTTAAAGCTTCTTTAAGCATGTTTACGATTTGAACAGTCATGCGCTCTTGAACCTGTGGCCTTTGCGCAAAGTATCTTACAATTCTATTTAGTTTGGAAAGACCAACTACCTTGCCATTTGGAATATAGGCAACATGCGCCTTGCCAATAATTGGAACAAAATGATGCTCACAAACACTGTGAAACGAAATGTTCTTTTCAATAAGCATGTTGCGATATTGATATTTGTTTTCGAACAATTTTGCTACCGGTAAGTTTTTAGGATCAAGGCCTCTAAACATTTCTTTCACATACATTTTTGCTACCCTGTGTGGCGTACCGCTTAATGAATCGTCAGATAAATCTAAACCCAAAATAAGCATGATTTCTTTAAAATGCTTCTCAATAAGTTCGATTTTTAATTCATCATCCATGGCAAATGCATCTTCCCTAATAGGAGTTTCCATTGAAAACCCAACATGATTTTCACCAATTTCTTCAATCTGAAGATTTTTAATTTCCGTTGTATTCAACGAAGTTTCTTTCTGTTTCATAAAGTGTTACTTTAAGTTTTAAGTTATCTCCCAATTGCTCTCTAAGTATATTCCATATTACCACTGCCATGTTTTCTGTGGTTGGGTTTAACGTAGAGAACTCAATACAATCTAAATTTAAATTCTTGTGATCAAATCTTTCCTCAATCTCCAATTTAATAAGGTCGCTCAGCTTCTTCATGTCGTACAAGTATCCTGTTATTGGATCTATTTCACCAGTTATTGAAACAATTAAATCATAGTTGTGGCCATGAAAATTCGGATTATTGCACAAGCCAAAATAATCCTTGTTTTCCTTTTCGCTCCATTGGGGCAAATGCAATCGGTGTGCCGAATTAAAGTGGGCTTTTCTTGATACAGTTATTTTCATCAATTTTCAAATTTAAACATATTTTAGGAACTATTTAGTTCTTTAAAATTTGTTTAATCTATAAAGCAAAATAATAAACATAATGTTTTAAATTAACAGTTATATTTTTTAAATTTTAAGCTTTTTTATAGGCTATATATTAACTTTTATTTGTATATAGCTTTTTTATATTTTTATACGACAATTTTAAGTCATTAAAAATCAGTATTTTATATTTTGTTTAACAATATTACTAAAATATTAAACAAAATAACTTGCCTGCTATTTTTTTTAACCTACTTTTGTTTAACGAAACAATCAAAAAGATAAACAAAATGACATCAATCGACTTCAAAATAATGGTTCAAACCGAGGCAAAGCCTCTTAGACATTACGCGTATCAATTAACAAGAAATGTTGAGGATACCAATGACTTGGTTCAGGAGACAATGCTTAAAGCGTATACCTACCAGGAAAAATTTGAAAAAGGCACCAATTTAAAAGGATGGTTATATACTATTATGAAAAATACTTTCATAAATAATTACCGCAGAATGGTGAAGCGAAATACTTTTATCGATCAAACCGATAATGAATATTATTTAGATAGCGTTGCTCCATTGGTTAAAAATGAGGGGGAACAAGGCTTTTTAAAAAAAGATATTTCTGCTGCAATTACTGCATTGCCTTTAAATTTGCAAAAACCATTTACCATGAATGTGAGTGGTTTTAAGTACCACGAAATTGGCGAAATCCTGCATATTCCTATTGGTACGGTTAAGACAAGAATCTTCATGGCCAGGCGCGAATTAAGAAAGGCTCTTTCTAATTATGGGAGAATTTATGGATACGTTGGCGAGCAAAATGTAGCCTAAAAATAACGATAGAAAAGCAGTTTGATGACAAACTACTTTTTTTTTAACTAAATATTTGGCAAATTGCGCTTCACCTTCTGGGTGAAATAATATTTTTGTCATGAAAAAAATTATCCTACTTGCTTCATTTATTTTAACGGCGTTGTTTTCTTTTGCCCAATTCGGAAATTTCAAAAAGAAAGCAGATCTAGAAAAGTTTAAAGACACTCGTTTAGTGGTTGTGTTAATACCCGATAGTGCTTACAGTGCTTCTGTTATTGCCGCCGTAGAAAGATATTGGACTTTTACGGGCTACGAATTTGCCGAAGACACCTCTTTGTATCGGTACAAAAAAGGTGATTATGCTTTCCTTTATTTCAGCAAATCAAAGGGCTCAAAAAACAAAACCAAAGGCATCGCCAGTTCAGAAGAAGATATGAATGCCTTTGTTATTACGAAAAAGTACAGCAAAAGAATTGTTCCAGACAACTTATTATTATACGGTTTTTGTGGTAACAAAATCGATACCGCAGATTGGGAATTTGAGTCAACTAGGGCCATTCAACTTATGAATAATTATTTAAATTATGCCATTCAGGCCGAAAAGGACGGAGCCTTAAGCACCAGTTCAATGATGAACAATTACCCAAGTGATAAAAGTCAATTGGTAGATAAAAAGTTAATTCTTGAGGACAAGCAATTAGAACTTAAAGGTAAAGAGGATGCCACCACTTTATTTGATGGAGATATAGAGGAAGTTGATATTGAAGATATTCATAAGGCCATAAAATGGCAAGACAATAGTTATGCTTATTACTACTATTCTAAAGACGAAAAATATTGTAATAAATTGGTCGTTAGCGCTGCCAACAGCGAATTAATGTATTTCTCTAGCACCAGTCCTGATAATTGTAAATGTACCGCTAAAGAATTAAAGGCCCTCAAGGAAATAAAGGTTAAGGCTCTTAAAAATAGGTAAAGTGCTCGGCTTTAATCCAAGCCCCAACAATCGTACAAACTATTGATGTACTCGTTTTCTTCTTTTTCCATTTTATTGTCTGCCATCACCACTTTCATCGCAAATTCAATCAAATTGTTTCTTTCGGTTTGATCCGATATGCGATAAAACTGTTGCGCGGTTTCTGTGAAATGTTGTAGCAATTCCTCTATCGGACAAGCGCGAAGAAAGGCCTGTTCCTTAATAATTTCAATAGGCTCATGGAATTGCTCTTCCAAATAGTCTAAAATTACAGAGCTTTCTGCTCTTTGAATAGAACCATCAACAAGACTTAGGGTCATCAATAGGTGAAACCCTGCTTCTGTCTTGTTCATATTATGTATAAATTGAGTAGGCATATACTTACGTTTAGCGGTGAAAATTAAGTTTAATAATACTAAAACACAATTTTTTTATTGTTTCTTAAAGAATATGTCCTTTCATACCGGCATTTTAATAATCTAACCTTAAGTTTGCCAAATATTTAAAACACCTAAGTTTATCATATGAACCACCACCAAACAAAATTTGGCACTCGCGCAATTCATGCAGGGCAGGAGCCTGATCCAACCACTGGCGCAATTATGACGCCAATATATCAAACCAGTACTTTTTGGCAAGAAAGTCCTGGTAAACATAAAGGATATGCCTACGCACGTGGCAAAAATCCCACAAGAACGGCCTTAGAAAAATGCCTAGCTTCTCTAGAAAATGCCAAACATGGCCTGTGTTTTAGCAGTGGAATGGGTGCAACAGATGCTGTTGTAAGGTTACTTAGACCGGGCGACGAAGTCATTACAGGCAACGATTTATATGGCGGAACATATAGGATGTTTACAAAAGTTTATGCCAGTTTTGGGATAAAATTTCATTTTATCGATCTAAGCAATCCCGCTAATATTATTCCTTATATTAATCAAAATACCAAATTGCTTTGGGTTGAAACACCTACCAACCCAACCATGCAAATAATTGATATCGTTTCTTGTGCCGAAATTTCAAAAGCACATAATTTGATCTTTGCTGTTGATAATACTTTTGCATCGCCTTATTTGCAAAACCCACTTAACCTAGGAGCCGATATTGTGATGCACAGTGTTACCAAATATTTGGGCGGACATAGTGATGTGATTATGGGCGCTTTATTAACGAGTAACGATGATCTGCATGAACGCTTAGCTTTTATTCATAATTCTTGTGGGGCTACTCCGGGTCCAATGGATAGCTTTTTAGTTTTACGCGGATTAAAGACTTTGCATTTACGAATGAAAGCGCACTGCGAGAATGGGATTATTATTGCAAATTTCCTTAAAAATCACCCTGCCATTGAAAAGGTATACTGGCCTGGGTTTCCAGAGCATCCCAATCATGAAATTGCAAAAAAGCAAATGCGTGGATTTGGCGGAATGATTTCCATTGTTTTAAAAGATGCCGATCTTCAAAGAACATTTGAAGTGGCTTCTGCCTTCAAAATATTTACATTAGCAGAAAGCTTAGGAGGAGTGGAGAGTTTAATTAATCATCCTGCAACCATGACGCATGCATCCATTCCAAAAGAAGAGAGAGAAAAGGCAGGTGTTGTGGATAATTTATTAAGAATTAGTGTGGGTGTTGAAGATGTAGAGGATTTACTCTTTGATTTAGCGGAAGCATTGAGTTTTTAACACCATTTTTTTACTTAAAATCTTCTTAATTGTTAAGCGGTTTTCCTATAAAATGGGAAAACCGTTTTTTTTTACTTGCTAATGTAGTTTTTATTTTAGTATTTGAAAATTGGTTTTGGTCTATAATTAGGTCAAAATATAAGGTTGGCTTATTACTAAAATCTTAAATTTAATTATTATTATAACTATGGAAAAGGTTTTACATGTCAATTCCCACACGCGGAATCAAATGTCTACAAATCAAACAAGGAAAAAACTAGCTCGGCCTGGTTGGCAATCTAGAAATTTTTATTTGAGTAAAGTCCTCGCTTTATTTGCATTTATGGCACTTTTGGCGAATTTTGCTTATTCACAGTGTTATACCAATCCAAATTATTGTACCAACATTACTGCCGCTAACAATGCCAATTTTCAAATGGGCATACAGAGGGTGCAAATGGGCACAACCGCCTTACCTGCTCAATTTAACAACATAACAACTTCAGGAAATGGCACTCAAATTTATTTTGATTTCACCAATTTAATTGTAAGGGCTGGAGCTGGTGACACTGTTTATTATATTATCAGAGGTGGTGCAGGTAACCAAACCTTATTTAGGATTTATATTGACTATGATAGAAACGGAACCTTTGCAACTTCGGCTCCTGAGTTAGTTTTTACATCGCCAAACTTAAC
>JAWXAZ010000033.1:0-16375 GCA_034439755.1 bacterium | reverse complement strand
TTTTTTGTTTTTTTCTTTTTTCTTTTTTTTTCTCTTTTTTCTTTTTTTTTTTTTTTTTTCTCTTTTTTTTTTTTTTTATTTCTGTTTTTTGGATTTGTTCTGTCCTAAAAAAAATAAAAAAACCAAATTGCATTGGGCATTATTCCTGGCTCATTTGAAAACTAGTTTACAAAGTCTTTAACCAAGACTGTCAACTCAATATTGCCAACTCATTTTTTGTCAACTCAATATTGCCAACTCAATATTGCCAACTCATTTTTTGTCAACTCAAGACTGTCAACTCAATATTGCCAACTCAAAACTACCAACTCATTTTTTGCCAACTCAATATTGCCAACTCAATATTGCCAACTCAATATTGCCAACTCAATATTGTCAACTCAATATTGTCAACTCAATATTGTCAACTCAAAACTGCCAACTCAAAACTGCCAACTCATTTTTTGCCAACTCAATATTGTCAACTCATTTTTTGCCCTATTGCGAAATGCTAATTTTCTTCAAAATTGAATACTTACCTTTGTTGTGATGAAAATATTGCTCATTGAAGACGAACAAGAACTTGCTTTTAGCATTCAAAGTTATTTGTTGGGAAACAACTTTGTGTGTGAGTGGGCCAACGATGTAAAGTTGGCAATTGAAAAGATATCAAATTATGACTACGATTGCATATTACTTGATTTGACATTACCAGATGGAAATGGATTTGAAATAATTAAAGCCTTAAAAAAACAAAATAAGGCCGAGGGGGTAATAATAATTTCGGCGAAAGAAACATTGGAAACGCGCATCGAAAGTTTTAATTTGGGTGCCGACGATTACCTCACAAAGCCCTTTCATTTATCCGAACTTTTGGTTAGAATTCAGGCCCTCATTCCGCGAAAAAAATTTAAGGGCAACAACCTCGTTTCTTACAATGAAATTGAAATTGACCTGCTTTCGAAAACAGTAAAAATAAAAAACAAGAAAATCGACATCACTAAAAAGGAAATTGATTTGCTGCTATTTTTAATTGGAAACGAAAACAAAATTCTTTCAAAAAGTGCAATTGCAGAGCACCTTTCGGGCGATATGGCCGACATGTTAGACAACCACGATTTTGTTTATGCGCATATCAAAAACCTCAAAAACAAAATGAAAAGTGCTGCTTGCAGCGATTATATTAAAACAGTTTATGGCTTAGGTTACAAATGGCAAAATGACTAAAAAACTGCTACATAAAACATCAAGCGCTTATCTAATTTTTTCAGTACTGCTCTTAACCGTATCTGCACCTCTGTTCTATTTTATTGCAGAAAGACTCTACCTCCAAGAAACAGACGAAACACTGATACTTCATAAGAATGAATTTATTAAATATTCCTTGCCAACATTAACCGTGGAGGAAATTGCGGATTGGAATAAATACAATAGAAATATTAAGATTGAACCATTTAAAAACTTGGCGAAAGATTCCTTATTTAATAACACTTACTACGATACTTTAGACGCCGAAATTGAGCCCTACCGTGAGCTTAATGCTTCTATCCATATTGAGGGGAATCCATATACCTATTCGGCACGAATTAATTTAGTGGAAACAGAGGACTTAATGGAAAGTATTGCTTTTCTGTTTTTGTTTATTATTTCACTGTTACTCCTTGGCTTATATGCAATCACAAAAAGATTATCCATCAATCTTTGGAAGCCATTTAACGAAACGATAAATGAAATTGAAAACTTTGAAGTTGATAAGTCTATTCAACCCAATTTGAAAAAAACAAATATTGAAGAGTTTAACCGCCTAAACAATAGCATCAAAAAACTGATAGAAAGAAACACCGTTATCTACCAAATTCAGCGAGAATTTGTTGAAAATGCTGCCCACGAATTGCAAACACCTTTGGCTATTTTTCAGGCAAAAATCGATACATTTATTCAAAGTTCAGACTTCAGCCCAGAACAATATAATATCTTGAGTTCTTTAAATGAAAGCGTTTTCCGCCTGAACCGATTAAACAAAAATCTATTATTGCTTTCTAAATTGGAAAACGAAAATTATAGTGAAAAAGGAATAGTGTATTTGAATGAAACCATTGAAAAGCAACTTGATTTTTTTACAGAGCAGGCAAGGGCAAAGAACCTCCTTATAAAAATGGAAATGGCCCAAAAAGTACCGGTAAAATCAAACCCTGTTTTAGCAGAAGTTCTTATCAGCAATTTATTTCTTAACGCAATAAGGCATAATGTTACCGATGGGCAAATTTTGATTAAACTAACTCAACATTCTCTGGTTATATCCAACTCGGGCCCCTTAAAGCCATTGTTGGCCCAGAACCTATTTAACCGCTTCTCTAAATCAAATCCATCCGAGCAGGGCAATGGCTTGGGTTTAGCCATTATAAAGAAGATTGCGGAACACAATAACTGGACAATATCCTATTCATTTACGGATAAGTTTCATGCTTTTTCGGTAACTTTTTAAAGCAATTAATTGGGCTAACCGATACAACATTTCCAATACCCATGTGATACACTTTATTTTAATTTGCCATTGTGCCTATTTACCATGGTTTAAAACGAGGCGGAAAACACCATACTCATTATTTGAGAAAACACCTATTTTTTGGGATTCATCATTGAATGATTTCCTGTAAAATAAGGCTATTAATTTTAAAATAAATTCAAATCGTCTTAGGTGAATAAACCTGGCGGACCTAATATTAACAATGCTTTAAAAGAAATACTTATTAAAACAACGCAACGCTAGTGATATTTTGTATTATGGGTACAAAAGAGCTAAATATAAATAAATTTGATGCTGGTAATAATACTCTAAATTTCTTCTAAATCTGTTTGTAACTTTGTGGTGTAAATTTTAATCAACAAAAGAAAAAACAATGAAAAAACTAGCATTAATGGTGGTTGCAGCGATGATTACATCACTCACCTTCGCACAAAAATTGCAGGAAAAAGATGTTCCTACTCCTGTAAAAACTGCATTTCAAAAACAATATCCCAATGCCAAAGAAACCAAGTGGGAAAAAGAGAAAGGTAACTACGAAGCCGAGTTTGAAATGAATGAAACAGAATATTCTGTTTTGATAGATGCTTCAGGGAAAATTTTGGAAACAGAATTAGAAATCGGCATAGATGCACTTCCTGCAAATGTGAAAGAATATGTTTCAAAAAAATACCCGGGTAAAAAAATCAAAGAAGCCGCTAAAATTACTGATGCAAATGACAAGGTTACCTTTGAAGTAGAAATAAAAGGAATGGATTTAATTTTTGACAGCAAGGGGAATTTCATCAAAGAAATTAAAAACTAAAATGCTTTCCAAAATTGCTTCCATACTAATCTTAATCACTGTTCTGGCGTCTCAATCATTTGGCCAAAACAAAAGCATTACCCTTTCAGGTTTAATAAAAGACAAGGCAGGTAAATCTGCTTTGTCTTACGTAAACATAGTATTAAAAACAGAAAAAGATAGTGCTTTTGTCACAGGAGCAGTGAGCAATGAGGAGGGCCGTTTTACCCTTTCTAATATTAAGCCAAGCAACTATTACTTAGAAATTTATTTCATTGGATATATTACCAAGAAGCAATCACTTTACGTAGGAAGCCTTTCAGATTTTTTAGATATTGGCAGCATAGTGTTAGAGGAAGATTTAAAAACACTCAGTGAAGTTGTTATTTCGGCTAAGAAAGATGAAGTAGGCAGCAAAATGGATAAAAAAACCTTTTCGCTCGATGATAACATAAGCCAAAGTGGAGGATCAGTTTTGCAAAGCATGCAGAACCTGCCTGGCATATCGGTTCAAGACGGAAAAGTACAATTAAGAGGAAACGACAAAATAACCATATTAATTGATGGCAAGCAAACTGCCTTAACTGGCTTTGGAAGTCAAACCGGCCTAGATAATATCCCTGCCTCGGCAATCGAAAAAATAGAAATCATCAACAATCCTTCTGCAAAATATGATGCCAATGGCAACGCAGGAATTATCAATATTGTTTATAAGAAAAACAAGCAAGAAGGATTTAATGGCAAGGTTGGTTTCACAATAGGTTTAGGATCTTTGTGGGTTCGACAAGAAAATTTGTCCACCATTCGTCCGCAATACCAAAATACGCCAAAAACAAATCCAACCCTATCCTTAAATTACAGAAAAAAGAAAATAAATGCCTTCTTTCAAGCTGATAACCTTTATACACAAACCCTAAACAAAAATGAATTTGTGACCCGCAGGTACGATGATGGAACGGTGATTAATCAGCAATTAAAAAGGAACAGAAATACCAATTTTTTCACGTCAAAAGCCGGTTTTGATTGGAGTATAAACGATAACAACATGCTAACCATTTCCACCTTATTTGGCAGCGAGAAAATAATAGACAGAGGCGACCAACCATTTTTTATTGCCAACAATCCAGAAAGGCAAAGATTATGGCAGTTTTTAGAAGACGAATTAAAGACAACCTTTATGGCAACTGCTGCCTATCAACATAAATTTAAAGAAGCAGGTCGCTTATTGAATATTGGCTTGAACTATACCTTTCATAGAGAGGACGAAAAATATTTTTATGATAATTATTTACCAACCTCAACAGGAACAGATGCCTTTAAATTATTATCAGACGAGCAAGTTTACGATTTCAATATAGACTATATAAAACCTTTAAAATACGGACGAATTGAAACAGGAATAAAACTTCGCAATAGAATTATTCCCACTAATATGCAATTTATTCCTGGGGCAAATTCTGTTTTAGACACCAATGCAGGAGGCTGGGCAACATACAAAGAATTGATTCCCGCCATTTATGGAAACTATATCTTTGAAAACAAATTATGGGAAGCCGAATTAGGATTGCGTTTAGAATATGTAAAAATTCAGTATGAAGTTAATCACAATCATAACACCTACAAAAGTGATGGATATAATTACACGCAGCCTTTTCCCAATGCAAGATTAGCCTATAAGTTAAATAATCGCAACAAAATTTCACTATTCTATAACCGCAGAGTAGATAGACCCAATGAAGTGGACATAAGGATTTTCCCAAAATACGATGATGCCGAAATTATTAAAGTTGGAAATCCTGCCCTGCAACCACAGTTCACCAATTCATTTGAACTTGGCTACAAAACAAGTTGGGTAAAGGGCTATTTTTATGCTGCTGCTTATCATCGTTTTGCCGATGGAACCATTACACGTATTTCGAGTATTGCGCCAAACAGCAATTTGATATATGCCATATTTCAAAACGCAGGTAGAAGTTATAACACAGGCTTAGAAATTGTGTTGTCTCAAGAAATTGCAAAATGGTATTCCTTTAATTTAAACCTTAATGGCTATCACAATCAGATTAATGCTTTTACAGTGTTAAATAAATACCCTGAACCAAATACCTTTACAGCCGCCAAACAAGAAGCTATATCGGGGAATGTTAAATTAAACAATACCTTTCATTTTCCTAAAAATGTGGATGTACAATTAACCGCTATTTATTTGGCGCCAGACATTATTCCACAAGGCAAAATTGCCCAACGATTTTCATTAAATCTTGGCATAAAAAAGAGTTTACAAAAAGGAAAAGGCGAATTATTTTTGAACGCAACAGATATGCTAAATACCATGATCATCAAAAAAGATATTCAGGGTAGAGGTTTCAATTACACAAGCACCGACTATTACGAAACACAAGTAATAAGATTTGGTTACAATTATAAATTCTAATGCAAAAGCTATTGTAAATAAAAAGCCAATATTGACGGCAAAAAACAGCCTTAGTCATTTTGTTATACTAAGAGACATACCACATCAATTGACCGTTTAGGAGCATTGGCAACAAAACAACAACTATCGTCTTGCGGCCTTGCTAGTTTAAGAACACTGGAAAATAATTTTACCAACTACCTCCTTAAAGCCGACTCCAACAAAATATTTATCGTAACAAAACTTGACAATTTTATTTGGAAACCAACTTTCAAAAACGCTTACAAAACCGACATTCGTCATAAAAACATACCAAACTGCAATAAATAACAGAGAGCTATTTTATACCAAATCGCGATAGGTAATATGTAATAGCCCAAAAATGTTTTGACTTAACATCTTGTCGCTTTTCATTAACAATGCCATAACTACATGAATTACAGATTGGAATCCAGTTTATTGAAAACTTAATTGGTTCAGACCAGAAATATAGCTTCATTTTTATTGCGAGTTAGCATAAGCCAAAGTGGGCTTAATGAAAGTTATTATTAAAAATATGTAACAAATTATGGGTTGGATATATTGACTTTTGACCTTGCTTAAGCAGGCATTTAAGGCATACCTATGACTTGTTACTGCTCAATCAATTACCCGCAAAAATGAACTTCATAAATAAATAAAAACATTCAATTATGAAACAAAAATCCTTCAAGTGGCTTTTTTTAGTGGTCCTATTTTTTACAATAACACTTTCGGCATCTGCACAGATATATGTCACAATTCGTCCAACTTTGCCAGTAATAGTTAGAACACCACAACCCAGTCCTACCTATATATGGATAGAGGAAGATTGGGAGCTGGTTGGTGGTTCTTATAGGTACGCTGGCGGACATTGGGTAGCACCACCACAAAATGGATATTACCATAAGCCTGGATATTGGAAGAATGGCAAACATGGCGTAACCTGGGTAAAAGGAAGCTGGCACCAAAAAGGTCAAAAAAACAATGGGATGCCTAAAGGCAAACATAAAGGCAAACATAAAGGCAAGCATTAATTCAACATGAACAAAAAATATAACGTGAAAATAAATTCACGGTAAATTGCGAAAAGAGAAAATTTAAAAACAAAAAATGGAAAATTCAAAACTAAAAAACTTAGGAAAATTATTTAAAAGCATGCCGCTTATAGCGTTGATGTTAATTGTATGGGTAGTTGGCTGCAAAAAAGACAAGACCACCGATCCACAAACCCCCGTTATATTGGCACCTTTGGTAGTATCTACAAGTCCTGCCGATAAGGCAGTAGGAGTTGGACGCAGCAAGGTAATATCTATAAACTTTAATGTGGCCATGGATTCTTTAACAATCAATGCAGTTACTTTTACCTTAAAACAAGGAACAACATCTGTTACAGGCATTGTAGATTATTCGGCAAAAATTGCCACATTTACACCAGCAGTTATGCTAGATGCTAATTTGGTTTATACAGCATCTATATCTACAGGTGCTAAAAGCACCGATGGAAAAGCGTTAGCAAACAATACTACATGGAATTTTACTACTGGCGGAAGCAATACAACATTAGCGGTGGTTGATTTGGGTACAGCTGGTAATTATGTAATTCTGGCTAAAACGGCCATCAACAATAACCCAACATCTAATATAACTGGTGACTTAGGATTGAGTCCAGCAGCTACTTCTTACATAACTGGATTTGGTTTAACTGCTGCCACGGGGTATGCAACAGCTAGCCAAGTAACAGGCAGGATTTATGGTGCAGATATGGCATCTCCAACACCCATTAACCTTACCACGGCAGTAGACAATATGAATACCGCTTATAACGATGCAGCTGGTCGTCCTACTCCTGATTTCTTTGAATTGGGTACCGGTAATATTGGAGGAAAAACACTTACTCCAGGACTTTACAAATGGACCAATACTGTTACAGTTCCTACTAGTGTAACCATTTCTGGTGCGGCAAATGATATCTGGATTTTTCAGATTGCAGGAGACCTTACAACCAGCTCAGCCATAAAAGTAACCCTTATTGGCGGTGCTCAGGCGAAGAACATTATTTGGCAAGTAGCGGGAAAAGTTGTTATAGGAACTACTGCTCATTTTGAAGGAGTAATATTGTCGAAAACAGGCATTACCTTAGGTACAGGTGCATCCCTAAACGGAAGAGCTTTGGCTCAAACAGCTGTAATTCTTGATGGCAATAAAATTAAATAGTTAACTATTTTTTTTGATAAAGAAAAAGGGCAGGGGAAAATTTTCCTGCCCTTTTTTTATGGTTGAACAGTTGCCTGCGTAATAATCAACTTTAAATACGCAAACCCTCTTTTGAGGTAAACAAAACCTCTTAAACATTTTCTCCATACCCAAACAGTATTTATTTGCAGGAAAAAATAATAAAAAATCTCCATCACAATAAAACCAATAATGGCGGCAAACAACAGCTCCACCCAATGTGGTACGCGGTGCATTACTATTTGTTTTCGGGGCAATAAACCAAAAAGGTTTTTTAGTCCCTTTTGCTCAATAACTTTATAGGTAAATAGTTTGGCACTTGAAAGACCAATCATAAAAGCAAAAAACTTACCAATGGTTTCACCGATGACGAGTCGCCTTAATTTGTGAACAGTAAAGGTACTTAGAAGAAATTGTTTCATAATTGATTAGAAGAGCAAATTACGCGATTTATGCGGTTTAATGTTATAAAAACAATGGCTTTTGCCACAATTAGCCGAATAAAAAACCAATTAACATTCTAGTCTAATTTGCTTTTAGTCTAATTTAAATTTTATAAGCCTCATTATCAAAGGATAAAAGATTGGTCATATTTTTGTTTGGTTCAGACAGAGAAACATAAATAACCTTACCTTTGCAGAAATTTAGTATTACAGGCTGAACCGATTTAGGGTTTATTTGTAAAGTAAAACATAAACCAACATAAGAATATTGAATGAAACGTATTGTAGATTATAGAAAAATATTTGGCATCGACCACAACACTCCTTTAGCCGAACTTAAGTTGAAATACCGTGGCTTAATAAAGGAATGGCATCCTGATAAGTTTCCTAGCGATGAAGAAAAACGTTTAGAGGCAGAGCATAAAAGCAAATCGATTATTGAAGGCTATCACTTTTTAGTGAGCATTTCGCCCGAAACGCATGCCCTAAATGCTGAACATTATTTGGCAACGGTTACCGATTGTTCAATTGACGATTATGAATGGAAGGGACAAACGCTCAAGGTTACTTTTCAGGATGGAAGCACATATGAATATTTTGGTGTACCTCGCTCATTATATATCAAAATGGTAAACTCGAGCACCCAAGGGCGGTTTGTGCGCAGGCATGTTATTAATGCGTATCCGTTTCGCAATATTAGCAAGAATTTGGCTATGAAGGCCTAAGTTATATAACTCAGAATTTTTTCGATGTAACGCCTAAAAAATCTAGACTTTTGGCATTTTACCTATACTTAAATTAAATTGCAATTTGATCTAATTTAATTTAAATATAGTATTATTTAATAGTATTAATTGATACTATTACAATGTAAAAGGTGATATTGATTGTAAATGTAAACCAATGCCTAAAGAAGCCACATTATAATTGGCAAAGGTATAATCGCCATGAATGGTTATCACCGCTAATTTTAAACGAAAACCAGCAGTAGCCCTTATGCCACTTAATTTATCTTCTAAACTAATTGGGTCTTTTAAATCGCGTACAACTTTTGGTTTAGAAGTTGGATCCATAGGATTATAATTGGAATTAAAATCTGTAATTGGAAACTCGCCTTTTAAATCCAACTTGGTAGTAGCCGATTGATAGCCTAGACCAAAATAAGGCGTAAAAACTGACAGTTTTTTAGAAATTAAAATATTAAAAGTATAGGCTGTTGAGGTAAAGTTTACACTTTGTGAATATACCTTATTGGGATTTGGATTGTCAACACTGCTGCTAGCAGCCTCCGCCTTTAGCTCGGCCAACTTCATACTGGCATCCAACTTTGTAAAACCACCCATTACAGAAAAATCAAAAGGCATTTCTTTTATGGCAGGTATCCATTGTTTTACATCATGTTTTACGGCAAACCCAATCATGCCAATTTCAAATTCACCCGATTTAATTGTAGGTAAAAAACGAACCGCCACTTCTGTTCCAAGTCCAACACCCACGGCCAACTGTGCTGTAGGAACCGGAAAAATGTTAAGTCCTATTCCTTGGGGTAATTTAAACGAATAAAGCATAGAGTCTTGTGTAGCGCCAGGATAGCGCGCAAACATTCCAAGCTCAGTATTATTTTTATCTGAGGCCTCGCCAAAAGCAGTTTGCGAAGTGTTTTTTCCATTTATAATACGGGTATTGCTACTCAAACTCAAGGCAGAAACATCAAAGGTTTGATTGGCTACTGGCACAAAAGCAACATTTGGAGAAACAGTTATTGAGAAACCGCCTATGCCATGCACTTTAGCGCTATTAAACCACCCTCCATTTAAACCTGCACCAAATGATTTTAACAAGGGTGAGGCATAACCATTTAGAATTTTTTCGCCATCCTTAGCGCCTGCTTTCAGGAAGGTTGACATTTCATCTTGCGCATAAATTTGAGTGGTAAGAACACTAAAAACTGCTACAAGTTTCATTTTGTAAATTAGTCTTTTCATAATTTATAACTATTTAGTAACTCGAAAGTAGATTAATTTAAAAATTAAAACCTAATCTTTCCAAAAAATACGTCAAATGCAGTATAGTCGATTTTGAAAAAAGAAACTACTTACTCATTTATCTTGTGAATGATTTTATGCCAATTTCCTTTAGGACTTTCTATGATCATAAAATAAATTCCTGGCCTCAAAAAGTCCAATTTAAGTTCTGTGATACCAGCGGCATTTCCACTAAATACCTCTTTTCCTGAAGGATCGATAATGCGTAAAGTAGCCAATAAAGGAAGCGCCCCCCTAAAATTTAGAAGGTCTGTAAATGGATTTGGATAAACAGTAATTTTTTCTTGCGATTGTTCTTTTAAGCCTGTCCAAAAACTATTTCCCTGCAATTTCAAAATGAACATATTTCCTTCATCACTGCTAACATAAATATCTGAAGACCTCAAGTGATTTTGTTTTACAGCAATGCCCACAGGCCTACCCCAATAAGTTCTTTTTACACTGTCTGTTAAAAAGCCAGTCATGAAATCTGCATAAGAAGCAACAGAATCTTGCTGATATTCATTTATTTCTTGCCTCAAATAAATGATTTTAAATCCGGTTGCAGGTGTGCGGTTCCAACTACCTCTTAAGGCGGTTATAAATCCACTTGGGTTTTGCTCACCATTCACCGTTAAATTCACCCATTCCAACTCCATTGGAGCAGAATGCGCTTGTAAAAGTGCCGCTGGATGATGCATCTTGCTTACTTTGGCACTGTCTATTGCCATTATTGGTTTTAAGGCAGTATAATCAGCATGGGCATCAAAATTAAACCAGTTTTGGTGGCCATAGGCAAATGGATAACCATAATACCCGCTATCTCGCACCCAATCTATCCACTCGGGCGGTACATCATTGCCTTGCCTATCGCTGCCATTGTTATTGGCCCATAACTTTCCCGTTCTAGGATGCTTAGCCAATCCAACTGCATTTCTGGCTCCCGTTGCAATAATTCTTCTACCACTGCCATCTAAATTATATTCTTCAATTACAGCTCGGTAATCTTCTCTGCATGCATTGCACAATGAACCAATAGATACATAAATCTTTTGCTTTGCATCATCAATTAAAATACTTCTTGTTGTATGCCCGAGTAATGGTTGCGGTGCTTGCGAAGCAAGATTATTTATAATCACTTCTTTGGTTTCATAAACCCCATCTTTATCAAGGTCGCTGCATTTTAAAACACGTGTTTGCTCTGCCACCCAAATATTGCCTTTGTAGAATTTAAAACAATGCGCATTCACGCCACTTACCACCACTTTCATTTGGTCGGCTACATTGTCGTTATTGGTATCTGGCAAGGCATAAATAGCACCGTTAACTTTAAAATCAATAACATGTAAAACATCATTCTCATCTAATTCAAGTACCCTTGGTTTTGTTAATCCGCCGGTATAAAATAAATGAGCCGTGTATCCTTCAGGCAAATTTACGGTGCGACTGGTATCAAACATGCCATAAAATTTTGGATCAACCTGTACCTTTTGCAAAAACAAGCCAGAGCCGCCAACCATAGTTGCCATTGGCTTCATGGGGGTAAGTGTATAAGTTCCGGGCTGACCCAAAGCCAATTTTACACATAAACTGAATAGCAATAAAAGTTTTATTTGTTTCATTAAGTGAAAATAGTCATTAATCAAGTCTTACACAAAATTTACTTCATTTTTTTTACACTTATATTACCTTCACCGCCGCATTAAATTGTTTTCATGAACCAAAATTCAAGCTTTAAAAGCATCAATCCATACACCGAAGAATTGCTCGCAACTTATGCCGCTAACAGCGATGCAATCTTAGAATTAACCCTCAAAGAAATGAAGGCGGCGCAATTAGTTTGGCGCAACAAATCGGTTCAGGAAAGAGTAGCCTTTCTACCAAAATTAGCAGAATTATTGCGTTTAGAGGCCGATTCTTTAGCCAAAATTGCCTCCATTGAAATGGGAAAACTTTTGGCACATGCCAAGGCAGAAGTTTTAAAAAGCGCCAGCCTGTGCGACTATTATTATGCAGAGGCCGCAAGCATATTAAAGCCTACAAATAAAACCTTGGGCAACAATGTAGACGTTGAATTACAGTACCAAGCCATGGGAATTATTCTGGGCATATTTCCTTGGAACTTTCCTTATTGGCAAATATTAAGAAGCGCCATTCCTAGCATCGTAAGTGGCAATGCTATGTTGGTAAAACCCGCGCCCAATGTACCTCAAAGTAGCTTGGCCTTGCAAGTTATTATAGACAAATGTGGCTTGCCAAAAAACCTATTCGTAAACAGTTTCATAGAAATTGAGCAAATAGAAAAGCTTATTGCTCACCCACATATAGCAGCTGTAACGCTTACCGGCAGCGGAAAAGCAGGTGCAAATGTAGCAGCCTTAGCAGCAAAATATATTAAACCCGCGGTATTAGAATTGGGTGGCAACGATCCACTTATTTTGCTTGAAGACGCACCCTTAAACAACATCATCGACGAGATTTTATTTTCACGTTTTCAGAACAACGGACAAAGTTGCGTGGCAGCAAAACGCTTTATTGTACACCAAAGTTTAATGCCCGCTTTTAAAGAATTGGCCATACAAAAAGTAGCCGCTTTTCTACTGGGAAATCCAATTTACGCTAACACACAAATTGGTCCTTTAGCACGCAAAGATTTACAAGAAAAACTTGCTGCTCAAGTTTTACAAAGTTTGTCGCAAGGCGCTCAAATTTTATTTCAGCACAAGCAAATTCCAAGCAAAGGTTACTTCTTCCCTCCCACCCTTTTGTACCAAATTTCGGATAATAATATTGCCCGTGAAGAAGAGTTTTTTGGTCCGGTTTTATCCATCTATAGCTATAACACCGAAGCAGAATTAATAGCACTTGCCAACCAAACACCATTTGGCTTAGGCGCCAGTATCTTTAGCAATGATTTGGTTCGAGCCAAACGCCTTTCAACACAAATAGAAGCCGGCATGGTATATATCAATCAAATGGTAAAAAGCGATGTAAGCATCCCCTTTGGCGGCATCAAAAACTCTGGCTTTGGTCGCGAATTAGGACCCGAAGGACTCCTCTCTTTTTGCCAAAGAAAAACAGTCTGGCTTAAGCAAGTTTAGCGATAGAAAATTACCCCCATTTTCTATTTCGGTTCAAACCGAATCTTCTTGAAAAGTATTAGATAGAATCCAATATATTTGTTTTATAGACCAAGTTGTCAAAATTGTATCGTTAAATAGAAAAGCATTCTGATTATGATTATTGGAAAACTAAGCGTGTAAAGGAGGCACTAGAAGCAATAGAACTATTAAGAGAACAATATATCAATTTCAGAAAAGATGTTTAGCCAAGACTTCAAAAAGTTTGTAGCATTATTAATTAAAAATAAAGCAGAATACCTAATTGTTGGGGTTACGCAGTGGGCATCCATGGGCACCCAAGATATACGGGTGATTTAGATATTTGGTTAAACCCGTTGATTAAAAATGCAAAAAAAATAAATATTATTTAGCTTGGATAACCTCCAATTCGCATTTACCTGCTAACAGAGATTGACGGAGTTACTTTTTAAAATTGTTTCGAAAACAGAAAGATAGTAGAAATTGATAAACTGCTTATTAACTTTATTGGGTATGAGACCCTTCTTCTAAACATAAAAGCATCTGGCAAACATAGGGCCTTGGACAACATTGACAATTTGAAATAGAAATTACCAAACTATTTAACCGCAGACTCACCTAGTGTAATAAATTCCTTGGCGTTGTGATACCCTTTTGCACTTGCAACAACATTGCCATTTGCATCTAAAAACAGCAAGGTTGGATAAGCGCTAACACCATATTTTTGGGCTAAACGCACCCTTGTGAAATTGAACACCCCCATCACTGTTTTTTTCAAAATCCACATTGGGCTTATTAAAAGCATAGATTCCTAAAAAGGCCAGCGTTCCTAATATGACTTATAAGATAGTTTTGATTTATTTTGTTGGATTAATTTTTAAAATTTGATTGGTTAAAGCATTGGCATAAAAAATAGTATTATCCTTACTTAAGGCAATGCCCATTATTCCTTTTGCGCCTGTATTAATGCGGGCCATTTCGGTTTTTGTTGGTATATTAATACAAATAACTTCTCCGGTTTCGTAATCTGAAACAAACAGTCGATTATCATTTATCGCTATTCCACAGGGCTTATTCAAACCAAAACTGCTTGGAATAAACTCCTCCCAAGTTACACTCAGCATTTCCCAATATTCTGCCAACTCCTCATTTACCAGAGGCAAATCTCTTGACTTACTGCCTGTTTTTATGTTCATCCTTAAAATGCGCTTATTGCCACCATCTACAATATACAACCATTCTTTGGCAGCATCCAAAACCATGTGAGAAGGAACATTGGGCTCCCTTTTAACCTTTACTTCTGCATACCTATGAACTTTACCATCGCCATGATAATGTTGACCCGGACCATGATCTGCGGCAAAATCGTATTTCACAATATTGCCATTAAATCCATCAAATACCCAATAGATATTATCCACTTGTGAAGCAACGCCCATAGAAAACGGGCTTGTATGCAACATATCGAGGTGACTTCCATTAGCATCTGGACCATGATCTTTTGCATAAATATCTAAATCACTCGACCACAAAGTTGGTCCGGTAAAAGTACCCCCATTGTGATTGGCGTCTTGTACATTTGCCGTAGTGGCCCAATTTCCATTATCGCCAAAGGCAATGGCAGAAGGTAAAGACATAAAATGCCAAGAATTACCATCTTTTCTGTAATCGAATTTTTGATTTGGCGTACCAGTCTCTGTAAGCATTACAGTAGACCCACCTGTTATAGCTGTTCCTTTGTTAATTATCCACAATTCATTAGGCCTAGTAGGATTAAAATCTAGGTCCTGAGGCTCACTAATTCTAGAATCAGCGTTGGCTATAAGCACAAATTGGGGCTTAGCATTTGCGGCATCTAAAAAAAATTCGGGCACATTTGAACCTGCAATTTCTTGTTCACTTGGTTCATCCTTTTTACAAGATTGAATAGTAAGAATTACGGCCGTTATTAAAATAAGTTGGTTTAAAATTGAATTGTTTTTCATCCTGGTTTATTATGGTTAAAAATTATTTATACCAATGTAAAAATCAAAGTCTAACGGAGGCAAAATCAACTAGACTATCTATTTTTGCAATCGTTATTATTTTATCGTTCTGTTTATTTCCTTGCCCTTTTAAAACATTAGTCGCATTGATTGGTTCAACCTGACAAAAATTTTAAAAAAAATTAATGCTGAACCAAAATCTTTCCAAAAATAACAGGATTATCAGTACCCCGCGAAATTACAAACGGGTAAATGCCAGGGGGAATCTCACTCACTTCCACCTTAAAATAATTCTGTGTAGTTTGCTCAGAAATAACCATTACACCTAAATGATTAAAAACAGAAATAACATACTGCCCTTTAATTATATTCTCAAAATACACCGTAGTTTGATCCTTACTTGGGTTGGGCCAAACTTGAAATCCAAACTCTTTTGTATCAATTATTTTTAAAGACAAAGGATTTGTAAACCCATAACCACCCAGTTCAAGCTTATAATAAATTGCTTTATTTTTAATTGGTTTGTCATCCGTAAAATTGTATTGTATGGGCTCAGAAGAACTGCCACAAACCCCATCAATTTGCCCAATTTGCTCATAATAAAGGCTATCCTCCGAACGCATCACCATAATTCCGTTACAAGTATTTCCCGCGCTAATTACGCAATTGATATAAACCCTTCCCCCTGCTTCAAAAACACTAAACTTATCCAAAATAGGATGATTTTGTCCATTTGAGGTAATACTAATTACCATCAAAAATAAAAACACAAATAATTGAATCGACTTATTCAAACTTTTTTTTATAATAATAAACCTTTACTTAAATTAAAACAGTTTAAACTACAAGATGTTTAGTCTATATATTTT
>JAWXAZ010000032.1:0-14841 GCA_034439755.1 bacterium | reverse complement strand
AAACCCAAAACCCAAAACCCAAAACCCAAAACCCAAAACCCAAAACCCAAAACCCAAAACCCAAAACCCAAAACCCAAAACCCAAAACCCAAAACCCAACGCCCCCAATCAATGTTTTAACATATATTTATAAATTTAGGTCTTAATTTTTGCTTTAATTGCGGCATGAAAAATCGGTCGCCAATTTTTGTGCTTTTTGTTACCATTCTCATTGATTTACTGGGGTTTGGTTTGGTTATTCCCATCTTTCCCATTTTTGCTAAGGAGTTGCATGCCACCGCTTTTCAGGTTGGGGTTATTGCAGGTTTGTACTCGCTCATGAATTTTTTGTTTTCGCCGTTTTGGGGTACGCTTAGCGATAAAATTGGCAGAAGGCCCGTTATGCTTATCAGCATTTTTGTGACCATGCTAGCGTATGTCTTTTTCTCTTTTACGCATAACCTTTTGTTCTTGGTTTTTTCGCGCATTTTTGCGGGAATTGGGTCGGCCAATATCTCTGCTGCGCAGGCTTATATTGCCGATATCACCGAGCCGCAAGACAGGGCCAAAAACATGGGACTATTGGGTGCGGCTTTCGGACTGGGTTTCATTTTTGGGCCGCCAGTAGGGGGTTATCTTAAAGCTTTAAGTGGACCGGGTAGTGTAGATATGGTGGGTTATGTAGCGGCTGGTTTATGTGCCTTCAACTGGATTTTGGCCTATAATTTCTTGCCCGAATCTATTAAGCAAAAGCAAAAGAATAAAACATTTAGGTTCAAACCGTTTTCAGACCTAAGCTTAGAACTTAAAAAGCCCGTTATTAGGGAGCTATTTACCGTTAATTTCTTGTTTGTAACAGCCTTCTCCATGATGCAAATTACCTCGTCGCTCTTGTGGTTAGATAAGTATTTGCTTACAGAGAAAAGCATCGGTTTTGTGTTTATGTACATGGGGCTTACCGGTGCCATTGTGCAGGGTGGTTTGGTGGGGAAATTAACGCACAAATTTGGCGAGAAAAAACTGCTGTTAATAGGGTCGGTTTCCATGGCCATTGGTATGTTTTCGCTGCCTTTTGTGCCGATTGAATATTTCTTGTTGCAGCTCATTAGCTTGGCCTTTTTGGCGTTCTCAAATGGCTGTATTTCCCCTGCGGTTTCGTCGCTCATTTCGCAGTCTTCTTCGCCCAAAGAACAAGGTCAGGCATTGGGTTTGAACCAATCTTTTGGCAGTTTAGCCAGGGTTGTTGGTCCGGTTTTGGGCGGCTTGTTATATAATATTCAGTACACTTTGCCCTATGTTTTTGGCGCTGGTTTAATGGCTATTTCATACTGGGTTTCCAAAGTTTTACAGAACCAAAAACTTTCTACGCTAGAAAAGGTTTAATTTTATTGGGTTAAACTAATGTTGCGAAAGCAGTTAAGTATAAAGTACACACATAAGCATGAAGAAAATTAGAAATATATTGATAGCCTTGGTCGTTTTAGGCACATTATTAATACCCAAGTTATTTTGCGGCAATAAACTGTCTGAACCAAACGTCAAAGGCGGGCAATCTAAAATGCCGGTTAAGGTGAGTGTTGAAGTAGTGAAGCCCGCATTTTTTGCACCTACTTACCAAGTGAGTGGCACCCTTGTTGCCAACGAAATGGTGCAGTTGTTTGCAGAAACGCAAGGTCTCATTAGAAGCATTTCTTTTAAGGAGGGCAGCCGCGTGCAAAAGGGACAGTTGTTGGTGAAGATAAACGATTCAGATTTTCAGGCGCAATTGAAAAAGGCCCTGGCCAACAAAAAACTGCGCAACGAAAACCTAAAGCGCAACGAGGCTTTGCTTAAAAAGGAAGCCATTGCCCAAGCAGATTTCGACTTGTCTGAGGCCGAGTTAAATGCCATTGATGCCGACATCGATTTTATAAAAGAGCAAATTAGGAAGACCGAAGTAAGGGCGCCATTCTCTGGCGTAGTGGGTTTAAGAAATATAAGCGAGGGTGCCTTTATTGCCGCCAATACCAATATCGCTACGCTGCAAGATGAGAGCAGGCTTAAGCTCGATTTCTCGGTGCCAGAGAAGTATGCTTTATTGGCCAAGATTGGCGATGAAGTGAGCTTTACAGTAAGTGGCTCTAGCGAGGTGTTTAAGGCAAGAATTTATGCTAGAGAATCTGCTATTTCGAGCGAAACACGCACCATTAGAATGAAGGCTATTTGCCACAATACCACCCAGAAATTGTTGCCGGGTTTGTTTGCCAATATTGTGCTTAATATTGGTTCGAACAAACAAAGTATCATGATTCCAACGCAATGTGTGGTGCCGGTATTAAAAGGGCAGAAAGTGTATTTGGTTCAGGGCGACTCTACCGTTGAACAATTGGTGGAAACTGGGTTTAGAACCGACAAAGAAATTGAAATTACAGCAGGATTAGAGGCGGGAGATTCTTTGGTGCTCGATGGCATTATGTATATGAAAAAGGGTGTGAAAGTAATTGTAGGTAAAAGCAAATGAGTTTAGCAAGTACCGCCATTAATAGGCCTGTTTTGGCCATTGTTTGCTCCATCTTAATTATATTATTTGGAGCCATTTCTTTTAGCTATTTGGGGGTGCGCGAGTTCCCCAGCATCGATCCGCCGGTAATTACGGTACGAACAAATTATACCGGTGCCAACCCCGATATCATTGAATCGCAAATTACCGAGCCGCTAGAAAAGGCTATCAACGGCATTGCGGGCATTAGGTCCATTACCTCGTCGAGCAACCAAGGAAGTAGCATCATTACCGTTGAGTTTAATTTGAGTGCCAACTTAGAGGAGGCCGCCAACGACGTACGCGATAAAGTTTCACAAGCGGTGAGGCAATTGCCGCAAGACCTCGATGCACCTCCTGTGGTGAGCAAGGCAGATGCCAATTCGGATGCCATTATTTCGCTCACGTTGCAAAGTGATACCAAGTCGAAACTGGAGCTAAACGACTATGCCGAAAATGTGGTGATGGAGCGCCTACAAACCATACCAGGTGTAAGTACCATTCAAATTTGGGGTCAAAAGAAATATGCCATGAGGCTCTGGCTGAACCCAGACAAGCTAGCGGCATTTGGACTTACGCCTTTAGATGTGAGAGCTGCCCTCGATAAGGAAAATATAGAATTGCCGGGTGGCAAAATTTCGGGCGATAATACCGAGCTTTCCATTAAAACGATGGGTAGGTACACCACCGAAGAGGAGTTTAACCGCATTGTAATCAAAAATATTGGAACCCAAGTGGTGCGCTTATCCGATGTGGGTTATGCCATACTGGGAGCAGAGAATGACGAAACCGGACTAAAATCGCGTGGGGTGCCCATGATAGGATTGGGATTGGTGCCGCAGCCTGGTGCAAATTACATTGAAATTGCCGATGAGTTTTATAAACGCTACGATCAAATTCAAAAAGACATGCCGGCAGATATTAAGCTCGATGTGGCTCTTGATAATACCCGTTTTGTGCGCACCTCCATTACCGAGGTAAGCGAAACTTTGCTCATTGCATTTTTATTGGTAGTAATCATTATCTTTTTATTCTTTAGAGATTGGCTCATTGCATTTAGACCCTTGGTAGATATTCCGGTTTCCTTAATTGGCGCATTTTTTATCATGTACCTGTTTGGATATTCCATCAATATTTTAACTTTATTGGCCATTGTTTTGGCAACAGGATTGGTGGTAGACGATGGCATTGTGGTAACAGAAAACATCTTTAAAAAGGTAGAGGAAGGTATGAGTCCGCGCGAAGCTGCCGTTAAAGGCACCAACGAAATATTCTTTGCCGTAATTGCTACCTCCATTACATTGGCGGTGGTGTTTTTACCCATCATTTTTATTCAAGGATTTGTGGGCCGCTTGTTTAGAGAATTTGGCGTGGTGGTGGCCGGAGCCGTTATGATTTCGGCATTTGTATCGCTTACCTTAACGCCTGTTTTAAATGTTTACCTAACCCGCAAGCAGAATAAACATTCGAAGTTTTACGACATGACCGAGCCATTTTTTGTGGGCTTAAACAATGCTTACGCCAAATCGCTGGAGCATTTTTTTAGAAATAAATGGCAGGTATGGGGCATCATTGGATTAAGCGTGGTCTTAATCTTTTTAATTGGTTCGAACCTACAATCTGAACTCTCGCCAATGGACGACAGAAGTTGGATGCGCATTAGCGCTACTGCGCCAGAAGGAGCTTCTTACGATTATATGGATCGGTATATGACAGAAGTCTCGAACATGATAGACGATTCTATTGCCGAGAAGCGCCTAACCTTGGTGGTTACTGCCCCAGGCTTTACCGGCAGTGGTGCCATGAACACCGGGTTTGTGCGCGTAATTTTAACCGAACCCGGCGAGCGAAAGCTCACACAGCAACAAATTGCCCAACGGCTTCAAAAGAACTTATTGAATTTTACGGGTGCTAAAGCATTTGTTATACAAGACCAAACCATTAGTGGTTCGGGCGGTTCTAGGGCGGGCTTGCCAGTGCAGTTTATTTTGCAGAACCAAGATTTTAACAAAATACAAAGCTACTTACCCAAATTTTTGGAGGAAGCAAATAACAGCAAAGTGTTTCAAGGGGTAGATGTAAACCTCAAGTTTAACCGACCCGAATTGGTGGTTTCATTTAACCGCGAAAAGGCCAAGAACTTGGGTGTAAGCGTTCAATCTGTTGCCCAAACATTGCAGTTTGCTTACGGCGGCGTGCGCTATGGTTACTTTACCAAGGGCGGCAAACAATACCAAATCATTGGTCAGGTTGAACGCGAACACCGCAACGATCCAGTTGATTTGAAGTCCTTGTATGTGCGCAACGACAAAGGCGAAATTATACAATTGGATAATATGGTAACGGTAGCAGAACAAAGTAGTCCGCCACAATTATACCATTACAACCGCTACAAAGCAGCCACAGTTTCGGCGGGCTTGGCGCCAGGAAAAACCATTGGCGATGGCATAGAAGAAATGAATAGGATCAAAAAGAAAGTGTTGGATGAATCCTTTACAACAGATTTGGCCGGGCCCTCACGCGATTTTTCTGAGAGTTCATCTAATACACAGTTTGCATTTATCTTGGCCTTGGTATTAATTTATTTGGTATTGGCCGCACAGTTCGAAAGTTTTAGAGACCCCATTATCATTATGTTTACCGTGCCTTTGGCCTTGGCGGGTGCTTTAATTACCTTGTGGTATTTTGATCAAACCATGAATATATTTAGCCAGATTGGTATTATTGTATTGTTGGGCTTGGTAACCAAGAATGGTATTTTAATTGTGGAGTTTGCCAACCAAAAACGCGAGCAAGGATTGCCTAAACTGCAGGCGGTAAAAGATGCGGCTGTATCTCGTTTGCGCCCTATTATGATGACCAGTTTGGCAACCATGTTGGGCGCATTGCCCATTGCGCTTGCCTTGGGTGCGGGTGCTAAGAGTCGCGTTTCTATGGGTATGGTTATTATTGGCGGACTATTGTTTTCGGGGTTTTTAACCCTTTATGTGATACCCGTGGTGTATCAGTTTTTATCGAGCAACAAGAGAAACCACGTTCAAAATAAAGAGAACATTCATGAAGAGAACTAGTATATATTTCTTGTTAATATTGGGTTCGGCCCAAATGGTTTTGGCGCAAGAAAGTTTGAGCTTAAAACAAGCGTATGAATTGGCATTAAAGAATAATTATTCCATTCAAATTGCCAGCAACGAATTGGAAATTGCCAAGCGCAACAATACTTTGGGCAATGCCGGTATGTTGCCTTCCCTAACCGGAACTTTAACGCAAGACAACCAAGTAATCGATACCAAGCAGAAGTTTTTAAGCGGGGCAGAGAACAACCGCGATGGCGCCAAAAGCAATTCCTTAAATGGCAATGTTGAAATGGGTTGGACTTTATTTAACGGCATGAAAATGTTTGCCACGCGCAGCAAATTAATAGAGTGGGAGGCATTGGGCGAACTGCGATTAAGGCAACAAATGGAAGCCACTTTAAGCAGGGTAGCCAAATCGTATTTTGATGTTTTATTGGCCAAAGAGCAATTAAAATCGGGCAAGGAGTTTGTGCAAATTAGTGAGAAAAGATTGGAAGTAGCCAAGGCAAAATTAGAGAATGGCAAGAGTCCAAAATCGGATATGCTAACAGCTTTGGTAAACTTAAATAGCGATATTGCCGCATACAAAAGACTAGAAACACAATTAAAAAACAGCAAGCTCGGTTTGAACCAATTGCTCGGTATGCAAATTAGTTTTGTGTTTGATGTGAGCGATGCTTTGAGTCCCGATGAGCAGTTAAAATTTGAGGAGATAAAGAGCAAGGCCATGGAAAACAACAGTGGCATTCGCATTGCCAAGTTAAACCAGCGCGTAGCCCAGTTTCAAGTAAAAGAGATACGCGGGGAGCGTTACCCCAGTTTGCAGCTTAGAAGCGGTTATACCTATTCTAAACAAGAATCTGAGGCAGGTTTTTTACAGTCTGCCAACACGCAAGGATTGCATTATGGTTTTGGGGTTAACATGAACTTGTTTAATGGATTTGATGTGGATAGGAGAATGACTAACGCAAAAATTGGGTTCAGAACCAGTGAATTGTTGCTAAAAGATTCCTTGCTTAAATTGGAAGTTACCTTGGCTCAGGCCTATCAAGTATATTTAACCAATATTGATTTGTATAAGTTTGAGCAAAGCAATTTGGATGTGGCCAAGCAAAATTTTGATTTGGCTAAATTGCAACAAGACCAAGGCATGATTAGTATCAACGATTTGCGCATTGCCCAGGTTAATTTAATTCAATCGGTGGTGAGGTTGCAGCAAGCAGCTTACGATGCCAAATTAAGTGAGGTGGAGCTACAAAGATTAAGCGGTTCATTAATACAGTAGGAGTATTAAAACCCTATGCCTTTTTGTTTTGAATACAATTGATATTATTTATAACTACTTTTAGTTTAATCAAAATCAATTTGGCTTAGGGTTTTTGATGCTTCTAAAAATCTATTTTTTCTTAGATTTTTTGCCGCCAAAAACCGAAACTTGCACGTAACGACCTGGATTTTCTTTTAAGTCTTTGAGTAAGGCTTGCAGTTCGGCAGCCGATTTATTGAGGTTATCGTAAAGCTCTTTGTCGTTCACCAATTTGCCCGCAGTACCTTCTCCTTTATCTATTTTTTCTGTTATGCTAGCTAATTGCGTAGAAGTTTTATTAAGCTGCACAATAGTTGATTTTAGCGGTGCAGAAGCCAACGAATCGCTAATGTCTTTAAAGTTTTTTAGGCTAGCTTCAATTTCTTTATTGCTTTTCTTGATGGTTTCGGTAATGACTTCGAAGTTGGCGGTAATCTTACTTATTTTACCTTTTTCTCCTTCCATCATCATGTCTAATTGCGCGGTGGTTTTGCGCAAGTTCGCAAGTATTCCGGCTAAGTCGTCTATGCCATTGGTTAGGTTGTTGGTGCCGCCATTTTCCAATACTTTTTCTAGCTGACCCAACACCTTATCGAGCGATACCAATACGTTTTCGGTTTTGTTCTTTACAGGCGTAATCATTTCCGAAATAGAGGCTGATAAACTGGTTTCTTCTGAACCAATGAGCGTATCACCTTCTATAATTGGATCAACTAGAGAGGGAATATCTAATGAAATGGCTTTGCCGCCGAGTAAATCCATGCTCACAATTTTTGCTTCGGTGCTTCTAGACAATTGAATTTTATTGTCGATAAGCAGGGTGGCCAAAACTCTGTTGGCTTTGTCGGTTCTAATGAGGGTTAATTTTTCTACCTGACCCACTTTGAGTCCCCTAAAGTAAATGGGCGTGGATTTAACAATGCCATCTATTTTATCGTAGGTGGCATAATAGGTATTGAGTGAAGAAAAAACCCTTTTCCCTCTTAAAAAATTGTATCCAAAATAGAGTGCTGCTAAAGAAAAAATAGCAAATAACCCGATTTTAGCTTCTTTGGAGATTTTCAAAATATAGATTTTTTAGCAAAAATAAGCATTTTGGCCGCTTATGCTAATTATTCTTAATTGCAGCACTTGCCTCAAAAGATTTTTTATATTCTATAATGGCATTGGCAACGGCGTTCGACATTTCTTCTCTACCTCCTTTGCTGTTTAGGTATTCGCGGTCGTTTTTATTGGTTAAAAAGCCAGTTTCTATAAGTACACTCGGCATTTTAGTTTTCCATAATACCAAAAAGCCTGCTTGTTTAACCCCCCTGCTTGGTCGGTTCAAACCAGAATTGATTTGGCTTTCTACTTTGGCTGCTAGGCGAATGCTTTGGTCCATAAATGAGTTTTGGAAGAGAGAAAAGTATATGTGCGACTCTGGTGAGCTTGGGTCAAACCCGTCGTATTTCTCAATATAATTGTCCTCTAATAACACTACATCGTTTTCTCTTTTGGCTACCTCTAAATTACTTTCTGCTTTGTGTAAGCCCATTGCAAAAGTTTCGGTGCCGCTAATGTGTACACTTTTGGCCGAATTGCAATGGATGGAAATAAATAAATCTGCATTGTTTCTGTTTGCAATGGCAGCTCTTTCCCACAATTCTATAAATTTATCCCCACTGCGGGTATAAATTATTTTCACATCTGGCAATTGTTCTCTTAGTTTTGAACCAATAGATAATGCAATGGCCAAAGTAATTTCTTTTTCTTTTACCCCGTTGGCAATGCAGCCAGGATCATGACCACCATGTCCAGCATCAATAACAATGGTGCCAATGTTTTTCTTATAAACTTTTTTAGTTGTTGGAGGTGTTGCAGCAATAAACATGAATATGACCAAAAATGGCACAGTTTTTTCCCATTTCGGTAAATTCAATAGTTTATTTAGATTTGTACGCAACATTGAAACCATATTTTTCATATCATCTAACATTTAGGCCTGTGAGGCTGTTTTTAATCTGTTTATTCCTTTTTATTATTTTATTGGAGGATAATCAGTGCTCTGCTGTTAATGTTAAATTATCCACAAATTTAAACCATTTATCAGCCAGAACTGCAAGTAAAATAAGTTTTAATTATTTAAATATCTTAAAATCAACTTATTGTATTTTTCCAGATAGCTCCAAAAACATAGCATTATTAGCCTCAGACTCAATAATTGTGGATAGCAATTATTTACCTCGTACCAAATCTGCCATAAAGAATAAAGTCAAATACAACGCCAAAGACTCAATTGTATATTTGGCTAAAGAAAAAACCACGGTTTTATACAAGGATGCTTTTATCAATTTCGACAACTATGAAATGAAGTCGGCTCAAATAAAAATTAATTTTGATAAAACCATTGTGAATGCCATTGGGGAGGAAGACAGCGTTGGCAAATTAATTAATACGCCCAGCTTTAAACAAGGCTCCGAAACCTACAACATAGAAGAGGTAACTTTTAACTACCAAAGTAAAAGGGGTTTGATGCGCGAATTTAGAACGCAGGAGGGGGAGGGTTTTATTAGAGGCGAACGGGTAAAGCGCGATGAGTTCAATAATTTTTATATTAGAGACAGTTATTATACTACCTGCAGCGAGCATGAACCGCATTTCTCTATTAATGCCAAGAAGCTAAAGGTAATTCCAGGCAGGCAAGTGATTACCGGACCAGCAAACCTGTCTATTTTGGGCGTTCCCACGCCTTTATTTGTACCCTTTGGCATATTTCCATTAAAGCGCGGGCAGCAGTCGGGCATCATAATTCCCGCTTATGGAAATGCAAGTGGCAGGGGATTCTTTTTGCGCCAGGGTGGTTATTATTTTGGGTTGGGCGATCACTCTGATTTGGCGCTCATGGGCGATATTTATGCTAACCTGAGTTGGCAATTGGGTGGCCGTTACAACTATTCTAAGCGGTATAGGTATAATGGAAACCTAAACGCCAATTATGCTTACAACAAAAATGGCATGCCCGAAGACCCTAGCTTTAATGAGTTTAAAACGTTTAACATCAATTGGCGTCACAGCATGGATGGCAAGGCAAAGCCTGGAACTTCATTTGGGGCAGATGTAAATTTGGTTGGCAATCAATATTTGGCCTTTAATACATACACCACTAACAATACTGCTTTTAACAACAACATTAACTCTTCTATCAATTTTTCTAAGTCGATGGGCAAGGGTAAATATAATTTGTCGGCCAATGCCAGGGCTTCGCAAAATACCCAAACAAGAGACTTATCTGTAACCTTACCCGATGTTACTTTCTCTGTGGCAAGCTTTCAACCCTTTAAGCCAAAATGGAAGCCAACGGCCGATAAATGGTATGAGAAAACCAGCATCAATTATTTGGGTTCGTTCCAAAATATTTTAAATGTTAAGGATACCACCTTGTTTAAAAATAGAAGTAATTACGATACCAAGTTGTTTTTAGATTCGGTGATGAAAAACGGTGCGCAGCATCGAATGTCGGCTCAGAATTCTATTAACTTGTTTAAATATTATACGTTCTCCATAGCGGCAGATTATAGTGAGGTGTGGACGCTCAAAACCGTAAACAAAAACTATGATCCAGAAAGCAAGTTGGTGAATACCGAGAATGTAAGCGGATTTGAAAGGGCTAATCAGTACTCTTTTAGGGGCGGCTTATCTACGCGTTTTTATGGCATGTTGCAGTTTAAAAAGGGCAGGTTTAAGGCCATTAGGCATGTGGCAAATCCCGATTTAAGCTTCTCTTATGTACCCGATTTTAGTCAGGCTAAATATGGTTATTATAAGGATGTGCAAACAGATAGCATTGGCAATAAAAGTACCTATTCTGTTTTCGAAAATTCCTTATATGGTGGTCCGGGAAGAGGCCGCCAAGGGAACATTAGCTTTGGCCTCGATAACAACATCGAAATTAAATGGAAACGGGGGAGAGATACTTCCGAGAAGATTGAAAAAATAAAGATATTCGAAAGCATCAGATTTGGAGGAAGCTATAATATTTATGCCGATTCATTAAAATTAAGTACCATTCCCATTACGTTTAGAACTACTTTGTTTAAATCTGTGAGTCTCAATGGTGGCGCTACTTTGGATCCTTATCTTAATAAAGTGGTTACCAATAATGGCTACAGTTCTTTCCAACGAATTAATCAGTTTTATGTAACAGAGCAGCAGAAGTTAGGTGCAATTACCAATGCCAATTTGGGTTTAGGTGCCAGCCTCACGCCAGAGATGTTTAAGAGCAAGAACGAAGATAAGATTGCGCGCAAAAAGAAGGAATTAAGCGATGCGCATTTTATGGAAGTAAGCATTCCTTGGAGTTTGAGCATGAATTATACAGTGAACTACGACCACAGGTCTAAAATTCAACCAACGGCGCAACAATTTATTCAGACGCTTTCTTTTAATGGAAGCATAACTCCCACCAAAAATTGGTTTGTGAATTTTAATTCGGGATACGATTTTACAATGAAGAAAATATCGCATTTGGGCATGGATTTAAGGCGAGATTTGCATTGCTGGCAATTTACTTTCGCCTGGACACCCATTTCTGCTTATGGCAACCAATATTTCATTTTTAACATCAATGTAAAGTCGCCTGTTTTGCAAGACCTAAAGGTGCCAAAAAGAAAAGATTGGTTTGACAATAGAAGAATATGATAATCCAGATATTTTTCGTTATTTCGAACTTCAATTTAAATAATTTTTTTTAACAATGAAATACGTTGCACTCAATGATCTGCATGCTTCGCTTGGAGCAAAAATGATTGAATTTGCAGGATACAACATGCCTGTTTTATACAATAACCTCATTCAGGAACACAATGCGGTTCGAAATAGTGTGGGAGTTTTTGACGTGAGTCACATGGGTGAGTTCTTGCTTAAAGGCGAAAAAGCACTTGATCTTATTCAATTAGTGACCTCCAACGATGCTTCCAAATTAACCGATGGTAAGATTCAATATTCTTGCTTGCCAAATGATAAAGGCGGCATTGTAGACGATTTATTGGTTTACCGCAGAAGTGCTACCGAGTACTTTTTGGTGGTAAATGCCAGTAACATCCAAAAGGATTGGAATTGGATTAGCCAGCACAATACTTTTGGGGTTGAGATGACCGATTTAAGTGAAGGCATGAGTTTGCTTGCGGTGCAAGGTCCTAAAGCTATTTTGGCTTTGCAAAAATTAACCGAAGTAGATTTAAGCAGCATGGAATATTATTCGTTTAAGCATGGCAAATTGGCCGGTATAAGCGATGTAATTATTTCTAATACTGGGTATACAGGTGCAGGCGGTTTTGAGTTGTATGTAAACAATGCCGATGCGCGTAAACTTTGGGATGCGGTATTTGAAGCGGGTAAGGAATTTGATATTCAGCCTGCTGGTTTAGGTGCCCGCGATACCCTGCGTTTGGAAAAAGGATTTTGCTTGTATGGACACGATATCAACGACGAAACTTCGCCTATTGAAGCGGGTCTAGGTTGGATCACCAAATTTACCAAGCCATTCATTATGCACGAGCACCACAAGGCCATCAAAGACAATGGTGCTACCAAAAAATTGGTGGGATTTGAAATGGTGGATAGAGGCATTCCGCGTCAATATTACGTTATTAAAGATGCTGCAGGAAATGTTATCGGTGAGGTAACTTCTGGCACCCAGTCGCCTACTTTAAACAAGGGAATTGGCATGGGTTATGTGACTACCGCAAACAGTAAAGTAGATACAGAAATCTTTATCGAAATTCGCGACAAAGCCATCAAAGCGAAGGTGGTAAAAACGCCTTTTTTATAGTTTAATTTTATATCCTCGTAGCAGGTTTCGGTCTGAACCAAAAACAGGTTTGAAGGGAAACTGCTTCGGGGTTTATTTTTTTTATCATGAACAAAGTAGAAGTGATTCATTCGCCTGCCCTCTTGCCTTTATACGATTTAAAGGATAAGGTAGTGGTGGTAATTGATATTTTGCGCGCAACCACCACCATGTGTGTGGCCTTTAACACGGGCGTAAACAAAATACTTCCAGTGGCTAGTCCAGACGAGTGTTTCATGTTTAAAGAGTTTGATTTTATTATTGCGGCCGAGCGCAATGCTGTTAGAGTACCGGGATTCGACATGGGGAATTCTCCCTTCGAATACGAAAATCCGTTGATAGCTGGTAAGAACATTGCCTTTACCACCACCAATGGCACCAAAGCCATTAAGATGGCAAAAGCCATGAACCCACATAGCATTTTAATTGGTTCATTTCTGAACATAACCGCCCTGAGTAAAAAGATTAAAGAATCGGGCAGGGATTTAATTCTTTTATGTTCAGGATGGAAAGACAAATATAATTTGGAAGACACCTTATTTGCGGGTGCTGTTATCCATAAACTCGCCGCTACTTACGGCATGCACGACGATGCCGCTTTGTCGGCTTATTTTTTATTTGAGCAACACCAAGATAACCTGGAAGCATTGGTGCGCAAAAGCTCGCATGCCGAACGGTTTACTATACTACACTTGCAAACCGATGATGTGAAATATTGTTTGCAGCAGGATACTTTGAGCATTGTACCGGAAATGGAGGGGGAGTTTTTGGTTAATTTGGGCCTAAAGAATGAAGTTTTAATTATGAAGTTTTAATTATGAATTATGAATTATGAATTATGGGTTATGAATTATGAGTTATGAATTATGAGTTATGAATTATGAGTTATGAATTATGAGTTATGAATTTTTAATTTTTAATTTTTAATTTTTAATTTTTAATTATGAGTTATGTTTGATCCGGAACTTTAGCTTATTTGTTGAGTTAAGAATTAAGAGTTATTAAATTGAGGAATGAAGTTTAAACAATTTTAACAAAGCATAAGAAACCACGAATGGCTATGGACTATGGATCATGGTCTATGGACAAAAAAAACTCCCCTACACGTTCGAGTATGCCAAACCTTCGGTGCCAACGTGCTTCCTAGTTCCTATATTCTACTTCATAATTTTCTCTCACAAATACTACGTAAAAAAAGGCAAAATAACACGTAATTTAGCGCGCAAAAAAAACATGTTAGGCTTAAAATTAGCAACCGATTTACGCTGGGTAAATATTGTAGAAACAAATATTGAGGAGATATTAACCGACCATGCTTGGTGCGAACAAAAAGCAGCTACTAATGCCATTTCAATTATTACCTTCAACTCTGAACACGAAGATTTGGTTACCGATTTACTTGCTATTGCCAAAGAAGAAATTGAACATTTTGGAATGGTGCACGAAATGATCAAGAAAAAGGGATTAAAACTTGGGAGGGAACGCAAAGACGAATATGTTAACGAACTCTTTAACTTTATGCTTAAAGGTGGAAGTAGAATTTCTTCTTTTGTGGAACGGTTGCTTTTTTCGGCCATGATTGAGGCGCGCAGCTGCGAGCGTTTTAAGGTGCTTTCACAAAATATTGCCGATAAGGAATTGGCTCAATTCTACCACGACTTAATGGTAAGTGAGGCCGGACATTATACTATTTTTTTGGGTTACGCCAAAAAATATGGGGTAGGGATTGATGTTGATAAGCGTTGGAAGGAATGGCTTGCGTTTGAAAATTCAATTATCGTAAAATATGGAAAAAAGGAATCGGTTCATGGTTGATTTCCTTTTTACGAACTCCAGTTTTTAATCTCCAATTTACGATTTCCAATTTTATAATTTCCTCTTCAATTTTTATTTTCTCCATTTTGCTTATTCATTCTAAACCTGTGGCATTATTTAATTCTCCGTAGTATCAAACTCTTTTTTGTTTTTTGTTATTGGTTAACTCTTTGTCTTAATTTAATTTTTAGTTTCATTAGCCGCGTATTTTAATTATGAATTATGAATTATGAGTTATGAATTATGAATTATGAGTTATGAATTATGAGTTATGAATTATGAATTATGAATTATGAGTTATGAATTTTTAATTTTT
>JAWXAZ010000031.1:0-67764 GCA_034439755.1 bacterium | reverse complement strand
TTTTTAAACAAATGAGAGAACCTACCCTGCAATTTCATCACATCCCTTACTGGCACCTCGTGGGCAGGGAAATAGGTAATTTTATATTCCCCATTTTCTATTTCCATCAGCGGAAATAATTTTGATTCAACCACCAAGCGAGAAATATCGATAGACAATTCTGGTGCATATTTATGGCCTGGAGGACAAGGACTATCTAGCATCAAAAATCTAAACCCTGATGCATCGCGCATGCGTTTAATTTTAGCCCTAAAATCATCTAAGAAAGCCAGAGAGGCGGTTGCCAAATAAGGCACATTGTGTGCGGCCACCAATTCTACTAAGTTCTTAGGCCATGTTTTTTTGCCTGCAGGATTGGTTGTGGTAATGGCGCCATAAGGGGTTGCTGTGCTGGTTTGCACACCTGTATTCATATAAGCACCATTGTTGTTACAGATGTAAATGATGTCTTCGCCGCGCGATGCCGCGCCCGACAAAGATTGCAATCCAATATCAAATGTGCCACCATCGCCTGCTAATACTACTACTTTCGACGCTTGTTTTCCTTGTCGGTCCAAGGAAGCGCGAACGCCTGTAGCAGTAGCAGATGCCGCCGCAAAAACAGTATGCACTATGGTGCCTTTCACCGAGTTCATGGGATAAGGTCCGGCAATAATTGAGAAGCAACTTGCAGGCACTACATATACGGTGTCTTCCCCTAAAATAGAAGAAAGATGCCGAACCAATAGGGTCCAACCACAACCACGGCAGCTCAATGCGCCTGAGTAAACATTTTCATCTTTAATGAGAAAATTATCTGCGTTATTCATACTCTTAATTTTTTAAGCATTAATCTAAATCAATCCAACAAACTTCTTCCATTGATTGGTTGGCCACCTTTTCAATGATGCGCTCAATGGTAGATGGCGGCACATCCCTGCCACCTAATCCGGCATACACATTATACATCTTATAGGTTTTGCCATACAATGCGGTCTTCATTTCGCGCATCAAAGCGCCTTCATTGTCGCCCGTAAAATTTCTATCTATGTTTACAATGACGCAATCTTTTGAGATGTCTTTTAATGCAATCAAAATAGATTTTTTGGGGAAAGGTTTAAACAACCTTATTTTCAACATTCCTACTTCAGGATGCGTTTGGATCACCCCGCGTGTTGTAGAAACTATGGAGGCAATGGTGACTAAAATAGTCTTGGTATTTTTGTTAATATTTACGGCTTCAACGGCCCCATAATTTCTACCAAAATGCTTTCCAAATTTGGCGCCAATTTCATTGGTGAGGTCTTCTACTAAATTAATATCGGTCCAATAAGCTTGGTTAAAATGATCATAAAATTTGCTTGGCACCAAACCGCCAAACGACTTTGGATGAGTAGGATCAATGCTTTCGTTCATGGCATCTCTTTTAGGCAAAAATGTATCAACCAAGGCCTGATCTGGAATCCAAATATTCTCGCTGGTATGACTTTGATAGAAGGCATCTAACATCACAAATACGGGCAACCTTAATTGCTCTGCCAGCATGTACGATTGAATTAAAGTATCCAATGTTTCTTGTGCTGTTTCGCCATAAAACTGAACCCAACCGGTATCTCTTTGCGAAATAGAATCGGAATGGTCGCACCAAATATTCCAAGGAAAAGAAGGCCTACCAATATTGCAGGCTACAATGGGTAAACGCATGTGAGCAATGGCATGCAATACCTCGTGTGCATACAACAAACCTTGTCCGCTAGTGGCCGTAAACACCCTAGAGCCACCTAACGAAGCACCTTTTGCGGCAGCAAAAACAGAGTGTTCACTGTCCATGTTCACATAAGTAGCATCTAATTCTCCCTCGGCAATCATCGAAGCCAATTTTTCTACGATGGTTGTTTGTGGTGTAATAGGATAAGACGGGATAAACTCTACCCGACATAATTTTGCCGCTTCGGCAGCAGCATAATTCCCCTTCAAAACCTTTTTTACATGAGCTGGGTACTTTGCCACTACTTTGGTTTTGGGTTCTTCTTGAGCAATCATAATATTAATATTAAATGAGTGAAATGAATGAGCGTGAATGGGATTTTCGTTTTATTTCGATTCCTACTGCCATAAGACTTACGGAATAATGGGTTTAACGAACCAATGCCGCTAGTTTGGAGCTAGAACAAAATAATTCAACTTACAACAAGAACATTAAATTCAAAACAAAGATGGCTATTTTTTTTGGTACCAATTGATAATGAAGCTCATTCTGATAATAATCATAAATAAACCTGATCTATGTTAGGGCAAAAAAAAACTGTTTTTGAGTGGAAATATGTCTTACAATATAGACAAATTATAGCTTTGGTTAACCACGCCAAACTTTGCCTTATGCAGTAAAATGCCAATTGAATTACTCAAAAATTCTTATTGAAAAGAATTAGTGATAACAGAACTCCTTCACATAAACCTTGGCATCCTAGTTTAACCATCCTAGTTTAACCATCGAAGTTTATCGACTTTCAAGAGAAAAGTTTGCAACCCCATTATCGGGCAAAGGCGATGCTATTAAAGGAGCACGCTGGAACGCTATTTGCGTTCAACTTATTTATACTGCCCAAAACAGGCCTTTGGACATGGCAGAAGTCGCCGTTCATTTTACCCTTGCTACCTTGCCAGGTGATTATGTAATCCTACGCATCAAATTCCCAGTGAATTAACCATACAAAAAATAAGAGAATCAGAACTTGAAATAGATTGGAGAGACTTTCCCCATTCAGTTTCTACTCAATAATTTGGGGATGATTTTGTGATAGAAAACAAACATTGCCTCTTTGCTATTGCATCTGTATTAACCTAAGGGGACTTTAATAATTTAATTAACCCAAGCACAAAGACTTTGAAAAAATTACCTTAGCAAAAATTGAAAAATTCCCGTTTAGTAGAAGGATATTCAAATAATGCATGGGATTTAAAAAGGTCTTTTTCTATGAAAAATTTCAGGAATTAATTTCACCTATCTAATTAACTGCTCCCCTAGCTAACTTTTTCTCAATAAACCAATGTCAAAAATTTCGGAGCAGAAAATAATGTTGAATTTTCCAAGCAAAAAAACAACATAAAAAAAGGCAATCAAAATTGATTGCCTTTTTTGTGATCCAGCTGGGACTCGAACCCAGGACCCCTACATTAAAAGTGTAATGCTCTACCAGCTGAGCTACTGAATCGGTTACATTGGTTATCTGTAACGCGGTGCAAAATTATCATTTTTGTTTAATCTAACAAACCTTTTGATAATTATTTCTATTATTTACTTTACTCAACTGAAAACCAATAACAATAAATTAACCCATGTCTTTAAATTTTAAAGGCTCTGCAAAGGTTTCGGCCAATTCGTCTAGGGTAAAGCCTTCGCTTAAATCAAAGTTTCCTATCTTAGTTCTTTGCAAACTTTCTAAATAGGCTCCATTCTGCAACAAGTTGCCAAAGTCGCGCGCCAATGCACGTATATAGGTCCCCTTGCTACATACTATTTCAAAGCCTATCAGGGGCAAATTAATATGGGTTATCTTAAAGGATTCGACCCACACTTTCCTAGAGGCCAATTCTACCTTCTCTCCTGCCCTAGCCAATTGATAAGCGCGCCTTCCATCTTTTTGTACGGCAGAAAAAATGGGTGGCACTTGGTCTAACTCGCCTGTTAATTTTAAAGCAGTGGCATAAATCATCTCTTCCGTTATTCCTTCAATGGAATACGCTTTCATAACCTCACTTTCTTTATCGTCGCTGGGTCTGCTCGCACCCAAACACATTTCGCCAGTATAGGTCTTGGGCATGCCCATATACTTCTCAATGTTCTTGGTTTCTTTGCCAATGCAGATAATTAACAAACCAGTTGCCAATGGGTCTAAGGTACCTGCATGTCCAACCTTTACACGCCTGCGCACACCATTAGCAGGCAAGGGCATGCGGCTCAACCTACGCAACACCAAACGCTGAATTTTCTTGGTTACATCGAAACTTGTCCAGGTATAGGGTTTGTAAACCCTTAGCACGGCGCCGGTATCTAAATCTAGTAAATCTTTCAAGGCTAAACCATTTGTAGGTTATAGCCCATAAAATGTAAGGCAAGAATAATTATTCCTACCACAATTCTATACCAACCAAATACCTTAAAGCCATGTTTGGTTAAAAAAGCAATAAAGCCTTTTATAGCAATTAACGCAACCACAAATGCTACTACATTTCCTACTAACAAAGCCATTAAATTATCACTGGCCTCGGCTGTGCTAAATCCGCCTGCCAAATAAAATTTCAACAACTTATAGGCCGTAGCTGCAAACATGGTAGGCACAGCCAAAAAGAAAGAGAATTCGGCAGCGGCTTTCCGACTTAACTTTTGGCTCAGACCGCCAATAATTGTTGCTGCAGAGCGCGATACGCCGGGTATCATTGATATTACCTGAAAGAAGCCAATAGTTAAGGCCTTTGGATAAGTAATTTCATCTTGCTCTTTGCCAGTATTATCGAGCCATTTGTCTATGAACAAGAGCACCACACCACCTATTAACAAAGAAGAGGCAACCACCACCACATTTTCGAGCATGGCATCAATGTAATCGTTAAACAAAAAGCCCAAAACAGCGGCAGGCAAAAAGGCTACGAATAATTTAAAATAGAAATCGAGCGTCTGAAAAAAACGCTTCCAATACAAAACAATTACGGCTAAAATAGCACCAAATTGAATGGCCACCGTAAACATTTTCACAAAATCATTGGCCGCAATCCCCATTATAGACGAGGCAATAATCATGTGACCCGTAGAAGACACAGGCAAATATTCTGTAATGCCCTCTACTATTGCAAGAACAACCGCCTCAAAAATATTCATTAGACTTTTGGTTTACGCATAATCGCAAAAATTTCGATCACAAATCCCAATAACACCACAATTGGCGCCAAGGTTAATTTGCGGAAATCAAAGATATCTTCGGTGCCAGCCATAAGGGCAAACCCAATAATTATGACCACAATACCTGCTATCATTAAGGTATAATTCTCTTTTCCAAAAACAAAATCTTTTTCGGCACTAGGGCCTTTTTTACTCACGATTTTTTCTTTACTCATGGCTGCAATATTCAAATTAAACTTAAAAAAAACAAATGAAACGCGTAGGTATTAATATAAATCTTCTAAACGCGCGTTTAAGTATTTTCGTGTGCTTATTAAACTGCTACTTACACTCATAAACATGCCCAATAAAAACAAGAGGCCGTATAAGAGCCACAGCGTGCTGCCATGTTTAAATTGGCCCCACTCGGGTACAAAGGCAGGTACGGTCTGATCCAACGCCGTTAACAACAAAAAAGCAATGACCCAACCCCACAAACCATTCTTCACAGATTGCCAAACAAAAGGCTTCGTGATGAACCAAGGCGTAGCGCCCACCAATTGCATGCTTTTTATTAAAAACCTTTGGGCGTATAGGTTCAGCCTAACGGTATTGTGTATTAAAACCACAGCAATTAGCGAAAATATAATAGCCAGGCCCATAAAAGTAAACCCAATATTGCGAATATTTTTTTGTGCCATGTCGTACCCATTTCGCTGGTACTTTACCTCGTTTACACCAGGCATAGCGCCTAGGCTCGATTCCAGCGCCGCAATGGATTCGGTATTGGTGAAATCTGCTTTTAGTTTAATTTGAAAAGAACTCATTAAAGGATTAAAGCCCAAAAAGCTCACAAAATCCTGGCCCAATTCGTTAGAAAATTCGGTAGCGGCTTGCTCTTTTGTTAAGAAGCTAAGCGACTTAAAAGCGGGTTGCGATTCAATTTTGGCACGCATCTCCTGCACTTCTAGTTCGCTGGCATTCACTTGCATAAACACATTTACCACCATGTTTTCTTTGATATAGGTTTCCATGTGTTTGCTTGCTAAAACCAAAAAGCCAAACAGCCCCAACATCAACAATACCATAGAAATACTGACAATGGAAAAGGCATAACTAAATTTTTTCTTGCGTTTTATAGGTTCACTCACGGTTTGTTGCTTTTATTGAACACAAAAATAAAAAGGATTTTGGGGACTGCAAGAATAAATAAGTCACATCTTTGGAAAAGGCTGCGCAGCCGTCTATTTTTGCAGACTTTTAAAAACAGCAGCTAAAGCAAAAAAAGTTTACTTTAGGCCAATTATATTAAACAGAAATTAAGCGCATGACCAACGAATATAACCACAAAGAAATTGAAGCCAGGTGGCAGCAATATTGGGCAGAGAATAAAATTTACGAGGTAAAAGAAGATCCCAATAAACCCAAATATTACGTGTTAGACATGTTTCCTTACCCAAGTGGTGCGGGCTTGCATGTGGGTCACCCTTTGGGTTATATTGCCAGCGATATTTATAGCAGGTACAAGCGATTGAGGGGCTATAACGTATTGCATCCAATGGGTTATGATGCCTTTGGTTTGCCGGCAGAGCAATATGCCATTCAAACTGGACAGCACCCAGCTATTACCACCGAGCAAAACATCAAAAGGTACCGCAAGCAAATGGATAAGATAGGCTTTAGCTACGATTGGTCTAGGGAAGTGCGCACGTCAGACCCGGCTTATTATCGTTGGACGCAGTGGATCTTTTTGCAACTGTTCAACAGTTGGTTCAACCCGAAAAATAATAAGGCTGAACCTATAGATACCTTAGTGGCACTTTTTGAAACGGAAGGATTTAAGGGAACAAATGATTGTATCCTTACGGGTGGAATTGAGTTTGATTATCCAGCATTTTCTGCCGAGCAATGGAAGAAGTTTGGCGAGGTAAATCAGCAGAAAATATTATTGGGTTTTAGGTTGGCTTATTTAAGCGAGGCTTATGTAAATTGGTGTCCTGCTTTGGGCACTGTTCTTAGCAATGATGAGGTAAAAGACGGGGTAAGTGAGCGCGGTGGTTACCCAGTGGAGCGCAAATTGATGCACCAATGGAGCCTAAGAATTACTGTTTATGCCGATCGTTTATTGCAAGATTTGGATGGCTTAGATTGGACAGAGAGTTTAAAAGAATCGCAGCGCAATTGGATTGGTAAATCGCAAGGTGCCAGTTTGTTTTTTAAGATACAAGATCAAAAATTTGACATAGAAGTTTTTACCACCAGACCCGATACGGTTTTTGGTGTGAGCTTTTTGGTTATTGCGCCAGAGCATGAAATGCTGTTGGCTTTGGTTAGTCCAGATCGATTGGATGAGGTGATGAATTATGTGGAGACAGCAAAAAACAGAAGCGAGCGCGACCGTCAATCGGATGTGAAACGCGTATCGGGAGAGTTTACTGGTGCGTATGCCATACATCCTTTTACTGGAAAAGAAGTGCCCATTTGGGTAGCAGATTATGTGTTGGGAGGATATGGCACTGGCGCGGTAATGGGAGTTCCAGCGCACGATAGCAGAGACCATGCCTTTGCCAGACATTTTAATTTGCGTATATTACAAGTTATAGACAATGGCAACAATCATAACATATTAGAGTCTTCTTTTGATGCCAAAGAAGGCAATTGCATTAATTCTGGATTCTTGAATGGCTTGGGTGTAAAAAAGGCAATTAAAAAGGCCATTCATGAAATTGAAGAAAGGGGTTTGGGCAAAGGCAAAACTAATTTTAGGTTGCGCGATGCCATCTTTGGAAGACAAAGATATTGGGGTGAACCTATTCCTATTTATTATAAAGATGGCGTTCCTTACCCTGTTGAGGAAAAAGACTTACCTATTATTCTTCCCGAGATTGATAAATTTTTGCCTACCGAAGATGGCGATCCACCTTTGGGCAGGGCTGCCAATTGGAAGTATAAAGGCGAGTATGATTTTGAATTGTCTACCATGCCGGGATGGGCTGGTAGCAGTTGGTACTTCTTAAGGTATATGGATCCTAAAAACAGTGAAAGTTTTGCGGGCAAAGAAGCTCTTCAATATTGGCAGCAGGTAGATTTGTATTTAGGCGGAAGTGAGCATGCAACTGGACATTTATTGTATGTTCGTTTTTGGACAAAATTTTTGTTTGATTTGGGCTTAATTCCGGCCAACGAACCGGCCAAGAAACTTATCAATCAAGGCATGATACAAGGCAGGAGTAATTTTGTATTTAGAATAGACTGTTATAATGGAGATCAAAAAACGATTAGCTTTTTTGCTTCTAAAGGATACATAGATGAGAATGAAAGCATCAAAAACATTCCTATTTTATTTGCGGAATTCAACAAACAAAATCAGCAAAAATTGAGTTTAGATTTTTCTAAAATCAAGGTAGTTAAACTCAATGTAGATGTTAATTTGGTAGAAAATGACGTACTGAACCAATCCTTATTTAAGCAATGGAGAGAAGACTTTGCAGAAGCAAAATTTGTGCTCGAAGACCATCAATATCAATGTTCGTGGGAAGTTGAAAAGATGTCGAAATCGAAATGGAATGTGGTTACGCCAGATTTTATTATAGAGCAATACGGTGCCGACACCTTGCGCATGTATGAAATGTTTCTTGGTCCGCTAGAGCAAAGTAAACCTTGGAATACCCAAGGAATTGAGGGTGTTCAACGCTTCCTTAAAAAACTGTGGCGTTTGTTTTATGATGCAGAGGGTAAGCTTAAGGTGGTGGATGAAGTTGCAGAAAAAAATGCATTAAAGAGTTTGCATAAAACCATTAAGAAAGTGGCCGAAGATGTAGAGAATTTCTCTTTCAATACATCGGTAAGTACTTTTATGATTTGTGTGAATGAACTGAGTGATATTAAATGTACTAATAAACAGGTGCTAAAGGATTTCTTGGTTGTTTTATCCCCTTACGCGCCGCATATTTGTGAGGAGTTGTGGAGAAATTTGGGCGAAGCGGAAAGCATTACCAAGGCGGTTTATCCAACATTTGAACCAAAATATTTAGAAGAGACAAGCTTCTCCTATCCTATTTCTATCAATGGAAAACATAGAACCAATATTGAGTTTGCTTTAGATGCAGCGCAAGATTTTATTGAACAAAGTGTTTTGGCTGATGACATAGTAGAAAAATGGTTAGAAGGAAAAACACCTAAAAAAATCATTGTAGTAAAAGGTAAAATTGTAAATTTGGTTATATAATCTAAAGACATGGAAAAAGAAAATATCAGCTATTCTCAACAGGCAATAGACATTGGCATTAGAATGGTTCTGTTATTTGGAATTCTGTTTTGGTGTTTTCAAATTGTGTCGCCTTTTATTATGCCAGTGCTTTGGGGATTAATCATTGCCATTGCGGTTAGCCCCATTCAAGATTTTTTTGAAACCAAATTTAAGATGGGTTCAAGCTTGGCTTCAATAGTCATTACCATTTTATTGCTTTCTATTATTTTGGTGCCAACTGCCTTGTTTTTCACCTCTACAACGCACACTATAATGGAGTTAAAAGTGCGGTTTGATACGGAAGGATTTTCGATGCCCGAACCGCCAAAATTCGTGTATGATATTCCTGTTATTGGAGAGAAACTTCATGTCATCATGAATACCTTTAACAAGAGTTTAGAAGACTTTTTTAATACCTATCAAACCAAGTTATTGGCCTTAGGCAAAATTGTAATTGGCGCTGTAATTGATACGGGCATGGGCATTTTACAAATTCTAGTATCCATTATTTTGGCTGGAATATTTTTGAAAATTGGGGATCAAAAAGGTGTTTCGGAAGAACTATTTAACAGGTTGGTAGGCAAGGATGGACAAACTTACGTGAGGCTTATTGTACAAACAATTAGAAGTGTGGTAAAAGGGGTTCTTGGTGTGGCCGTTATACAAACTGCCCTAGTTGCCTTAGGTATTTACATTTGTGGCATTCCAAACGGCTCTATTTGGGTATTACTTTGCTTAATATTATCCATCGTTCAAGTTGGGCCAGGTATTGTTTTGATAGGCATTGTGGCCTATTTGTTTCAAACCGAAAGCCATTTATATGCTGGGTTATGGACGGCTTATTTTTTTCTATGCACCTTGGCCGACAATATATTAAAACCCTTTTTGTTAGGAAATGATGCCAATGTACCCATGATTGTTATTTTCATTGGTGTGGTTGGAGGTTTTATGTATTCTGGCTTTATTGGACTTTTTTTAGGTGCCATTGTATTATCTATTTGCTATACTTTATTTCAGTTTTGGATTGAACCAAAAGTTGGAAAGAAGCTTGAAGAAAGCGCTATTGTTGACTGATAAAAGCATGATAAATAAAGTGATTCCAATGTAAAAGAAATGCTTAATTCAAGCATTAATGTTGACAAACAAAAGCACGAAAATAAATGCCGATTCTCCTAAAGTTATAGTACAATGAAATATTTGTCGAAAATGGACTATCTATTTTGTATAATCGGTATAAATAATGTTAAACTACAAAATGTTTAAAGCAGGTATTCTTTTATAAAATTAGCACCTAAAACAAATACCGAGCCTCCATTTTACCAGTATGGATAACTGGAATTAATCCCGATTTACGGCCGTCGTAACTGAGATTAATTTGCAAATTTTGACCAATCCTTTGTTGCACACTTAAACTCCACAATTGATTTTTACCAATGCTTAAACCTTGCAACATATCGTAGGCAAGCGGACTGTTGATATTCCCATTAAATTGCACTTGGTAATAGCTGTATTTAAACGTTAAAACCCCAATCTTTACAAAGGAATAACGCAACTCGGTACCTACTTGATTTACCTCGCTTTTATCGCCCCCATACTCGGCCTTGTTTAAAGATTGTTGCAAGGCATAATCTAAACTTAAGCGCCAAGTCTGCAAAAATTGATAGCTAATTTTTGGCTTTATTTCGGTATAAGAAAACCGGTAATTGTTGCTGCTAAATATTTGGGAGAAATAGGCCTTATCGCCTACCACATAAGCTCCAGAAAGCGTCCAATTGGCATTCAAATTATACCGGCCACCAAACGAATAATCGCTTTTATTTCGGCTCTCAAAACCATTGGTTTGAAACATCTTACTCTTACCTTGGTTCCAACCAAAATCTAAACCATAACGCGGATTATTGCGGTTAAAAAACAAGGTATTCCTTAACAAGGAACTCAAACTTATGATGCTGGTATCTTGCAAATTCCAATTTACAGCAGTTAGCAAAACATTGTCGCTATTGGCCTGCACCTTTCTATCCAAACGCAAAGCTGCTTGATCACTAAATCGGCTCAGAAAGCCCATAAAACCTAATAATTTTCGGTTAGCAAAACTATTAATATTTAGTGTCTGACTAAACTGAGTACTTTGAATTTTTATTAAGCTTGTGGTAGGCAAATACACCTTAATATAATTGGCCAAATTTTTATCGGCAAAAGATGCTGCTTGAAATTCATTGAGCTGTTGCGCACCATCTTCGTTAAAATCTTTCCACACGTAAATTCCTTGTCCCACGGGCACCTCCAGGTATTGATAATCTCTGCGCAACTCATTTCCAGAACCCAATTGCACGTAGGTATTTGCCGTAATTAAGCGCTTAAAAAAAGCATAATCATACTCCACGCGTGACAATAAAGTTTGCTCTGGTTTTAAGTGTTGAAAGGCCGAATCTAAGACCTGAAAATCCCTAAAAGAAACATCCAAATTCAACTTATTAAAATTCTTTTGCAACACACTCATTCCCGCCTTAATTTCCTTGGCCAAAGTATGATCCTTAAATTCAGATTGCAATGGCAACAAATCCAAGCGCATATTGGCTTCCATAAAATAACTCAATTGCGAACTGTCCTTGCTTTTTAAAAACAATCCAAATTTTTTAAAGGCAAAACTTCCATTCAACAAAGAGTCGCCGTTTTGTTTAAAGGCACTTTTTTCGGTTTGAACCAAAGCGCCCACTCGGATAAAAGAAAAGCTTCTTGTATAAGCACCCTGCATCCGCCTAACCTCATTTCCGTAGTCACTCACACCAATTGCCTTTAAGTTAGAATGAAGCCACTCGCCATCTAAATCCAAAGAATTTTTACTATCCATAAGGCGCGAATTAACTTGGTGATTTAGCCCCAAAAAGTTGCCATCTGCCCTGTTATAATATCCCAATTGGTAGCGCAAAAAACCATGCTCCTTAGTTTCAAATCCCAATTGCCAATTTAGGATATGTTCCTTTGCTCCAGTGTCGTTCCCAGCAAGATTATTAAGTTGCCTATTCCACATGCGGGCAAATTCTACATTCCTATATCGTTCTACATATTGAAAATGCTGTGAAGTATATTCGTACCGAATATTGCTCTTTAATAGATTGCTAGAATTGCCAAGTTTAAGTTCATTGCTCCATTCTAACTTTACGGCATAACCAGCATCGTTGCTTTTGTTTAATTCACTATATAAGTTCTGGTCGAAATCGCTTTTTGCCAATTCCATTTTCACCAAATGACCTTCCTTTATTATATGCGAAGCACCCAATACCAACATTTGCTTTCTATTGGGTGCAATCAATTGAACAAAAGGCTCAAAATCGCCCTGGGGCAAACCATTTACAGGCGCTATCCATTCAAAAACCCGACCATTACTGGTACTCGAACTTTGCTTGTAATTTCCCTTTCCTGCACCAACAAAAGAAAATCTCACCTCATAAAAAACAGAATCAGAACTGGCATCTGTGGTGTGAACATACACTTGTCCAAAAGCCAGCGTATCGCGCTTTCTGTATAAAATTAATTTCGATTGAAAAGCCGAATGGGGAACTTCACTCAACACTTTCGCTTGCGCTAGATTATCGCCCACTTGCGACAAAAGCAGCTTGTTGCTATCGCTTAAATTCTGTTGAAAAGGTTGATTTTTATTGTCTTGTTCGGTAAAATAATTTAGGTAAACCGAGCTCTTTTTTGTTTCCCATTTTGTTTGCAAGGCAAACACTGTTCTGGCAAAATTTCTATCCGAATATTGAAACTCTACAATGATCCTAGAATACTGTGTTATGAGGCGGCGCGGCATAAAAACCAACTCCCCACTATTATAATCAATGGTATAATCATTTTGCTCGCCACGCGTTAATTTTTGCCCATCCAAATAAACAGATTCGGTACCCGAAATTAGGATAATAAACAACTCGCCATTAGAACCCGTTAACCTATATGGACCTTGGTTTCCTTCAATGCCATTGATCGTGTTTCGCACAAAGCGTCCGCGCGAAAGCGCTGCCTGCGCACCTATTTTTAATTGTTGTTTTTGGTTCAAACCGAATTGCGTTTCTGCAGATAAGCCACGCGATTTTTTATAGTAGTTTAGGAAGTAATTTTCCGCTGGCTTACTCATTAAATAATCGCCCACCACAAGTTTATGCTCGGCCTTGCTAAACTGCACAAAAACCCTGTCAAAGTCCTGTAATTCCTGCGTATTTCCTTCTGGTTGAATGGGATTATTTTCATCGCTTATGGCCGCCAATACATCCACCTCATTGTTAATTCTGCCCGCCAATTGCAGGTTTAAATTGGCATTTATAACGGCATTCTGGCTATTTCCTACACTCAATCCGCGCATAATACTGCCATTTGTTACGAGTCCTTCACTCTTCATAATGGCATCAAAATTTCCCTTGTCATTACTCAATTTAAAAGGGTTAATGGTTTCAGAAAATTCGGGCTGAACCAATGCATAATCGCGGTTTCGATATACTTGTTTAATGGGATATCGCATGGGCGCATATTGCATTTGAATGAAAGACCCCTTGGGGATTTGCAGGTTAATGAATGCGCTGTGATAATAATTGATGCGAAAGTCTATATTCTCCATATATCCATGCACTTTAATAGAACCATGCATTAAAACTGCGGTATCAATTAAGAAAGAATCTTGTAGTAAAATGAATCCTTTTGAACTCAATTTATAAGCAGATTGTGCGCCAGCCACTATGCCAAGCAGCACCATTAAATGGAGCAAAAGCCACCTTTTCATTCTGCCATTTTTAACGGCAACTTTACTGTAAAAGTTGTGCCCTTACCGGTAATGCTATCAAAATAAATGGTTCCTCCCCCGCTCTCAATCATGCTTTTTACAATAGGCAAGCCCAATCCCATGCCAATAACTTTAGTGCTAAAATAAGGCATAAAAACCTTTTCCCTTTGCTCTAAAGGTATGCCAGTGCCATTGTCTTCTATCTCAAAAACCAATTGTCCATTTTGCTCAAATACCCTTACCGAAATTTCACCAAATCGGTCGTCTGGTATGGCCTGACAAGCATTCTTAATTAAATTGGTGAGGGTTCTATTTAAATATCCTTGGTCGAACCAAATAGGTGTATTGAGCGCACAAGAAAAAGAAATTTTTCCTTCAAAAGTTTGCTCCTGCATGTGCACAATTTGATCGAGCAATTCGGCTACCATTACATTTTCATAACGCGGTGCAGGCATCTTGGCAAAGCTACTAAACTCGGTCGCCAAATCGCTTAAGGTATCTATTTGCGTGATGAGCGTTTTTGTAACACGGGCAAAGGTTTCTGGCAGCTTAGGAGATTGGTCTTTCCATGCACGTTCTAAATGTTGCACACTTAATTTCATGGGCGTAAGCGGATTTTTTATCTCATGGGCAATTTGCCTCGCAATATCTCGCCATGCACCTTCGCGCTCGCTGGTAGCAAGCTTTACTGCACTTTCTTCTAACTCATCAATCATGAGGTTATATTGTTTCACCAGCTCGCCTATCTCATCTTTTCTATCCCAATTAATGGGCTCATTCTTTTTACCAAAAGCAGTATTGGCCATTTGTTTTTGAATGAGCATAAGCGGGTAAGAAATGTTGCGAGAAACCATCCAAGCTATTACGCCAATAATAAGAAACATAAAGGCATATAAATTTATAAATCCTACAATAATGGATGAAATCTCTGTGTTTAAATCTGAGCTTTGATAAAAATTAGGTAATTGTACATAGCCTAAAAGCACCATCTTTTTACCAAACACAGGCACATAAGCGCCTTTGTATTCGAAGGTTGCAATCTGTTCATTTTGCACATACTGCGACTCTCTCAATTTGTTTAAATGGTAAAATGCTTGAGCATCCATTAATGGCGCAATAATGCCATCGTCGTATATCTTTTTAATGGTAGATGCCAGCAATTCGCCTTGCGGATTAAAGAAGGTAATATCTGTATTATAAAAATCGGCTATCTGATTAATGCTGGCTTCGGCATCTATTTGTCGGGTAGTAAAATTAATGTCTTGACTTTCATTTTCAATGGCACTCACCACACTCCTAATCTTTTTTACCAGCTTATCTTCTTGCTTAAGCGTGTTTTGACTGCTAATAAAATTAATGGTAAAATAGGCCGTGGTTCCTAGTGTTATAAATACAATCATCACAATGCCCAATTGAATGCGCGTTCTTATCAGCGACAAATCGGCATCACGCAGAATCAAAAAATTATTAAGGTGTTTGTGAACCCATTTCCATATTGGTGAAGCCCTTTCTAAAAAGTCCTTCATCCAATTATTATTCACCAAAATAAACAAGAGAATAAGGGTAATGAGTAAGATGGTAAAAAAAGTAAACGACAAAGAAAACAAACCAAAAGGTTCGTACCAAGCTGGTTCTTTTTTACTTACCACCACATAAAGTTGCTTGTTTTCTTTAAACAATAAATGGCTATAACCTGCCTCTGTAAACACCTTGCTTTTTTCTTGAATATTGTCCCAAGTATAGGTAGTTCTATATGCATACTCACCACTCTGGCTCAACAGGCGCATATCGCGGTACAAGGCGTAGGAGTAGTATCTTTGCTTGTTATAATTATTCCTGAACCCATCAATTAACAACTCATCAAAACGATTTTCGTCTTGCAGTAATTTAGGTTGTAAGTGAATAAAGAAATACCCTAAAACACCATTTGAATTGCGCACCACAAACTTTCCCAAATAACCTTTGAGGTAGGCATTATTTTTTAAGAACCTAAAATCGTTGTTAATGGTGGTTGATCCAAGTTTTTTATAAATATAATCTACTTGGGCATAACTGTACACATTGCGAATTTGGTGGTGGTTATAGTTGGCATCATAATCGTAAATGGATATTTCATATTTGCCCAAATACCCAGAGAAATATAGCTGTCTCAGCTTTTTAACCATTTGCGATTTAAGTGCAATGGGGTTGGTATAATAGGATTTAAGTAAGTTGTTAGAAACAAATTTCTTTTCTACATCGTCTAAGAAATATTCTGCATTAACATCATTCTGACTAACCAATTTAGCGGCATATAAAAACCGACTTTCTTCCTCCTCAATTTGCGTATAATGGTATATGGTAACGGAAGTGAAAATACTCAGCATTACCACTAAAATAAAGTACTGAGGAAAGCGGTTAAACTTGCTATCGACCCAATGTTTATAGGCTAGAAAAAGTAAAATAAGCAGGCTGCTTACCAGCGAATAATTGGCCTTGCGTTCAAACAGATACACCACCAAATATGGATGTAGGAAATAAAAGACCAAACTAAGAACCAAAAATTTCTCGTAAAAACTTAAGGTGGTATCTAAGAGCAGGTGGTACAACCTATAAACCATTTGATAGGCAACCAGCAATAACATAAATGCCAAGAGCAGTCCCAAAAAAGTAAACAGGTTAATGCTATAAATATTTCTAATATCAAAAGACACTTGTGAATCGAATACCAGGCTCTTTATGCTATCAAAAGCAGCATCGGCCAAAACCATGGTAAACCAAGAGATGGCGGCCAATTGAACAAACTTTAACGTCTTATTTTTGGTGGGTTTAAAACCATAAAACCTAATTAAATTCAACAACCAAAGTAGCAAGAAAGTGGCTGTTAAAAAATCGCCTAACGAAGGATTATAGGTAGAAGACGCATAGATATCTGGACTAAAAAGTTTGAGGTTATAAATGAAAACTGGAATTTTAAAAGAAAGCAATAACCACCTGCTGCCTTGTGTAACGAAGATAAATAATAGCGATCCCAGAATAAAATGAGTTCCAATTATGGCGCGAATAATGAGGTGAAACAGCCATGCCGAAACCAGTAAATTCAACAAGATTAATAATTGCAACCAAAAGGGTGTATGCTTAGGAAATCCAAATACTTGTATAGAGCATAAATACTTCCCTTTGCGGTCGCTTAGGTCGTGAAAATCCTTAATGGGAGAAGGTGTAAACAGGGCTGAACCAAGGAAATTTAAATCTTGGTTGATGTGGTTTTGGATGTATTGATTTTGAAATTGGTAATTGGTTTTTAATTGGTAAAACAAGGCCATTTTATAGGAACCTTTTTGCAAAAACGACACCAAATAAGAGCCGTTATTGGTGTTTAAATAAACAAAACCATCTTTAAGGGCCGGCAAATATTTTTTAGAATTTACGGCATTGTTAGACCATAAAATGAGGGTATCATTTTTAAAAAGATGCATGATGAAATTGTGCTGATCGGCAATTTCCTTAAAGTCCATCCACTTCTTTCCAACTTGGGAAGTATCTTGTAAAAGCTGATAAAGCAGGTCTTTACTTTCTGCTTCCTTTTCTAAAATTACTTGCTGTATGTGGTTATAATTATCGAGTTCTTGTTGCTTGGTATTTTGCAACATTCCTATTTCGGTCCCAATTAAGGAACCTAAAATAACCAGACTAATAACGAGCCATAATATGTATTTCCAGGTTTTATTCAAGGCTTAAATTAATACCACTTTTCTTTCTCTAAGTATTCGCTTACATATTCTTTTACGCCATCTTCTAGGCTTGTAAATTCTTTGTTGTAGCCAGCAGAAATGAGTTTGTTCATATTGGCCTCCGTAAAATATTGGTAGGAGTCTCTAATATCTTCTGGTATTGGAATATATTGGATATTCTCAGGCAGATTAAGTGCATCAAAGATAGATTTTGCTAAATGGTTCCAGGTGCGCGCTTTACCGGTACCTAGGTTATAAATTCCGCTGTTTTTGCGGTGGTGCATTAGATACACGCATACATCGCAAAGGTCTTTTACATAGATAAAATCGCGCATTTGAGCGCCATCTGCAAACTCGGCTTTGTGCGATTTAAACAACTTTATTTGTTTGTTTTCTTTCACTTGGTTGTAGGCATGAAACATAACACTGGCCATGCGGTTCTTGTGATATTCATTAGGGCCATAAACATTGAAGAACTTTAATCCAGCCCAAAAGGAAGGCTTATAGTCTTGGGTCAAAACCCATTTGTCGAAATCATTTTTGGATCGGCCATAAGTATTCATAGGTTGCAACAGATCCAATTTTGATTCGTCATCGTTATAGCCATTTTCGCCAGCGCCATAGGTTGCGGCGCTCGATGCCCAAACCATTGGGATGCCTTCTGCAGTGCAGCGTTTAAATAACTCGATGCTAAAATCTAGGTTCAGCAATTTAAAAATTGTTTCATCCTTTTCTGAGGTATCTGTGCGGGCGCCAATGTGAAAGACAAATTGCACTTCGTGGGCATTGGCATCCATCCAAGTAAAAAAATCTGTTCTTGGAATGCAGGCTGTATAGGTTTTACCAAACAAGTTTTTTTCTCTGCCTGTTACATCCCCAAAGTCATCTACTAAAATTAAATCGTTAAAATGATCGGCATTTAACCGCGCCACCAAACAACTCCCAATAAATCCTTCTGCACCCGTTATTACAATCATACGTAAAAAATAATGAACGAAAGTAAGGAGTTTTGGGCGCTATGACAAGTGCCTAATTAAAGCTTATTCTCCGTAGTATTCTACGAAGTTATTTTCTGTTTCAATTAACTTAATGCAATGCATTTGTCCGTTTTCAATTTGAGGGGCCATAATATCCCAAATAGCCACCACAATATTTTCAATTGAAGGCATCATTCCTTTAAGAAATACTACATCTTCATTGAGGTTTTTATGGTCTAATTGTTCGGTTACCGATTCTTTGATGATGTGTTTAAGCTTCTTTAAATCCATAACCATGCCTGTTTCGGGATTGGCAATGCCTTTAATTGTCACAAACAATTCAAAGTTATGTCCGTGGTAATATTTATTGGAACATTTGCCAAAAAATGCTTCATTTTCGGCCTCTGTCCAATTGTTATTATAAAGTTTATGCGCCGCATTAAAGCGCTCTCTTCTTGTAATGTATACTGTTTTCTGTTTATCAGCCATGCCGCTATAAAAAATCGACCGCAAATATAGGTAAGTTTGGCTTTATGCAAACAATTGTTTGGTCTGTATAAAATTTAATATTCATTATTGGCATTTAGATGAAGGTTTGGTGCGTAGCAAATCTCCTCTGGCGCCGGAATGCGAGAAATGATGTTGAGCGATTTTAGGTCGTTGAGGATAGACACCATTTGAATTTCATCAATGACTTCCGAATAGGAATATTCGAGCTCGCTAAACCACTGTTTGGCATCGGCTAATTTTAATTGATAGCGCCAAGCCACCATGTGCGTGGCTTCATTTTCTTTAAACTTTAATTCGTAACACGAGCGGTTTACCACTTCCATCACCTTGGCAATTAGCTCTGGGTCAGTTTCAATTAATTTATTTTGAGCCACCACCGCAAAACAAGGCCAAGGGGTAGCGCACTCGCCAAGAAACCTAAATTCGCCCTTATCAACCAATGGTTTTGTCATGTATTTCTCCCACATAAACACATCGGCTTCGTTTGCAGCCAAGGCTTTTCTGGCACCATCCATATTCCCAACCAAGACAAAATCTTCGTTTGGATTAATGGTAAATCCCAAGTTTCTGACATTCACAAAAGCCATTAAATGAGAGCCAGAACCAAAACGGCTGATGGCATATTTCTTTCCATTAATTTCACTTATTGAATGAATATCACTGTTTATTCCGGTATAAATACCCCATCTCAAAGGAGAATTCACATAAAATTGCACAATTTTAGATGGATTTCCCGCCATAATATCTGCAACAATTCCTTCGGTTAAGGTAATGGCAATATCGAGTTCATCATTTCGCAAGGCATTGCACATGGCACCAGTTCCACCCGGAATATCTTGCCATTGTATTTCAATGCCCTCACTAGAAAACGAGTCATTTTCGTTGGCTAGGTGCCAAGCTAGATTAAAATGCTCTGGCACACCACCCACACGTACTATCTTTTTCATGCTTTTTTGTTCAAGTAAATCCATTATCCTTCTTTATTAGGAATTCCTTCAATATAAACGATTCTATTTTCGTTGCTTCGTCTTGCGCGGTTCTTGCGCTCTTGTCCCAGAGCAAGGTCCAATGCCACATTTAGGTCGTACCCCAACAACAAAATAAAGGTGTTTATTTGAATCAGAACCATAATGGCAATTAACACACCTATAGAGCCATATACTTTGTTATAGCTATTAAAATGATTCACATATTGCGAAAATCCATAGGTGGTTATTAGGGTAACTATGGTGGCAAATATGGCACCTGTGCTAAAGAAATTCCATTTGCGCTGTTTGGCTGGTGCGAAAAAATAAATGGCGCCCACGATGCCTAAAACAATGGTTCCCACTATTAAAAAATTGAGTCCAGCTATTAAGGTAGGCACGGTAGAACTTGGGAAATATTTTACTTTTTCGAGGTACGACAAAACGATGGTACCGGTGGTAAGCATTAAGACAGATAAAATAATGAGTGTGGTAACAAAGAGGGCCAATCCTACTGCAACAAGACGTTGTTTCCAAAACGACCTATTTTCTTTGAAGTGACTATATTTATTGAGTAAATCCATGAGGTTATGAAAGCCATTGGTTGAAAAATAGATGGCAGAAACAAATCCGATTGACAACAGATTATGCCTTTGTGTTTTTAAAATATCTGTGAGCGTTTCCCTTATCGTTTCGTAAACATTGGGAGGCATTGCTTGCGATAAAATACCTAAAATCTCATCGGGTGTATAGCTTAAAGGCAGATAGGCAATTAGGGTAAAAAAGAAAATTACGGTTGGAAATAGCGCAAGAAAGAAGTTAAAAGCCAAAGCCGATGCGCGCAAATTGAGTTCACTTTTTCCAATATTTCTGATAAAAAATTCGAGCACAGCATACACAGAAACCTCTTTATTTCCGGGCATGCTAATGGCTGCTGTTTTTTTTAACAACCATTTTATGGGCCTCATAAAAAATAACTGTTGCTTTTTCATTTAGCAAGTTGGATTATAAAGTAGAAACCTCAAAATAAGGCAATAGTTTTTCTAATAAGATTGCGGGGGCATTGCAAGGTCTTTGGCTCAACATATTGATGCAGACAAGCGTTGTTTCGCCTCGGTTAAGCAATACACCTGCTTCATTATATACCTCGTAATTAAATTCTATGCGCACGCCAGGCAATTTATTAATAATGGTTTTTATGGTTAATAAATCATCGTATTTTGCAGGTTTAAGGTACTTGCAATTAAGGTCCAAAACAGGCATCATTACCCCTTGGTCTTCAAACATTTTATAACTTAAACCAATTTGTCGCAAGGCTTCCACGCGCGCAACCTCATAGTATTGAGCGTAATTGCCATAATACACATAACCCATTTGGTCTGTTTCTGCATAGCGCACCCGTAATTGACATTCTGAAACGTGCATACTTATTTAAGCGCCATATTGGCAATGGTTAAACCTATACTTAAGCTAGAAGTAGCGGCTGGTGAAGGTGCATTTAAAATATGTATAGCATGTAGCTCTTCAATGATTTTAAAATCATCTATTAATCCGCCAAATTTATCGCAAGCTTGCGCTCTTACCCCTGCTTCGGCTGGAATTAAATCGTCTTCCTGAACCGATGGAATGAGTTTTTGTAAGGCATGCGTAAAGGCAGATTTAGAGAAGGAGCGATGAAATTCTCCCAATCCAGTTTTCCAATATTTGCCCATTACTTTCCTAAATCCGGGCCAAGCTAAGGACTCAAACATCTCTTGAAGATCTACATCCGACATTTTATACCCTTCGCGTTTAAAGGCAAAAACGGCGTTCGGACCAGCTTCTACGCCGCCATCAATCATGCGGGTAAAATGCACACCAAGGAATGGGAAATTTGGGTCGGGCACAGGATAAATTAAATTCTTCACCAAATACCGCTTTTCGGGTTTAAGCATATAATATTCGCCCCTAAAAGGAATGATGCGCGTATCAATCGATTTTTGTGTAAATGCAGCTACTTTGTCGCTGTATAAACCGGCGCAATTAATATAACGTTGGGTTTCAAAAACTCTTTGGGCAGTAATAATATTGGCCTGATCCAATGCCAATTTAATTTTTTCCACCTTGTGTCCAGTAAAAATCTCCCCTCCCATTTCAAGCACCAATTCTGCTAGTTTTTCGCATACCACCGAATAGTCGATGATACCTGTATAGGGAACTTTTAGTCCTTCATAAACGGTAAGATGAGGCTCAATTTCATTTGCTTCTTCTTGCGAGATTTTGGTAATATCTGTTAACCCATTTTCCAAACCCCGTTGGTACAGCTTTTCTAGTTCAACAACTTCTTCCTTGTTACTTGCCACCACCAGCTTGCCACATAAATCGTATGGAATACCATAGGTATCGCAAAACTCAATAAGCATTTTGTAGCCAATAATACAATTCTTGGCTTTTAAACTACCAGGTTTGTAATATAATCCGCTGTGAATAACGCCGCTGTTATGACCTGTTTGGTGGGCTGCCACTGCATTTTCTTTTTCGAGTAGTGCCAATTTTAAACCTGGCTGCTTTTTGAGCATTTGATAAGCAGTTGCTAAGCCAACAATTCCGCCACCGATGATGGTATATTGATATTTCATGAAATTTGAATCGAAATGCGAAGATACTATTTAACTGCAAACCAAACAGCAAAATTATACCGACACACAATATGTAATAATCCAAAAATCTTATGACTAAAAATCTTGTCTTTCGGCATTTACCATGCTAAAATCAAATTGACATTTTTAACTAAATCAATTAAAGGAAAGGTATAATAGAGTGAATTAAAAGCACTGAATTGTGGAATTTTTAAGCAAAAAAAAAGCACCCCGAGGGATGCTTTTTTTTTGTGTTTTTCTCACCTTCTTTTTGTACCCAGAGCCGGGGTCGAACCGGCACGAGGGTGAGCTCACTGGTGTTTGAGACCAGCGCGTCTACCAATTCCGCCATCTGGGCAAAAAGCCCCTTCAAGTTTATCACTCTAGGGGGCTTTGTGGTCTCGATAGGATTCAAACCTATAACCTTCTGATCCGTAGTCAGATGCTCTATTCAATTGAGCTACGAAACCCTTAGTGGGCTGCAAATGTAGGCAAAGAACCTAATAAAACAAATTGACAATTATTTTTTTCTGAACCTATCTGTTTTACAAGCCACTAATTTATGCTAAGCCAGCTAATGTAGCATTAATGGCCTCAAAATTTGGTAAATCTCCCGCGCTTTCTAATACCTCTGCATATTGAATAACACCTTCTTTGTCGATCACAAAAGCAGAGCGTTTGCTTACGCCTTTTAAACCAAGGATCCACGACTCATAAATAGCACCATAAGCAGTAGATGCTTCTTTGTTAAAATCTGAAAGCAAGGTAAAGTTTAAGTTTTGCAATTCTTTGAACTTAGCTAAGGTAAAAGGAAGATCTACCGAAACAGCCACTACCTCACTTTTATCATTGTGGTATAAGCTAATGGCATCTCTTACCGTACAAAGTTGTGTGGTACAAACGCCAGTAAAGGAAGCTGGAAAGAAATGTAAAATAAGGTTTTTACCTTTAAAATTTTCTAGTGAAACTTCGTTTTTGTCTGAATCTACTAGTTTGAATGATGGAGCTTTGTCTCCTACTTTTAATGCCATAATGTTTATTTTTATATTGTGTTTGTTTTAACAAGCTGTCCTTGTTTTTGTTTTATATGATTCGTTTAACGCATTTGAGTTTATGGGTATGCTTACCCAATTTCTCATCAAAAATCCCATAACTATCTATTACATCCCTCCGCACCATGCCACTAGAATGGATAATTTCGCCTGGCTCGAGTATCATTCCTACATGGGATATTTTGCCACTTTCATTTTCAAAAAAAGCCAAATCACCCAATTTCGACTCATTCACAAAATCAACAAATTGGCCACATTCGGCTTGTTGATAGGCGTCTCTTGGCAATTGCACCCCAATAGCCTTATAAACTAATTGGGTGTAGCCAGAACAATCAATGCCCCACATAGATCTTCCACCCCAAAGGTAAGGCGACTTTAGAAATAAAGTAGCATACAGACCAATTTCTTGAAAATGTAAACTTCTGATATCGTCTAAACCTAAACTTATATCATACACATTTTGATTTATTTCAAAAGTAGAAGCACTTACATCAAACTTTAAATTATGCAAAATGCTTCCGGGCAAAAGATAAAGCGGTGTATTATTTATTTGGTTTGAGGCAATTGTGAAAGGGAAATTGCGCAATAGAAGTACATTTTCGCTCGATTGATCCCAAGCAGAAACTTGATTCTGGCTGATCCAAGCAATATAATTCTCGGATGTGGTGGTAATTTTTACCCAATCATTATGCCTTTCAATTATTTCGTAACTTTCGCCAAATAACAATTGCGTAACCAATTCACTTGTGCTCGACGGCCCAGCGCGCAAAGGCACCAAACTAAGTAGACAAATTCCTTTCTCCATTAGACTGTAAATTTTGTTATGCAATTAAATTGTTTTTTTGCATAGTTTTGTTTAAAATATTTGAAAATGGCAAATACAATTGACTTAACTTATTTAAAAGAAATTTCGGGTGGTGATAATAATTTTATCAAAGAAATGCTCGAATTATATATAAATTCAACTGCTAATGAGGCGGTATTATTTAAAGATTTGCTTGCAAAAAATGATTTTGAAAGCATTGGACACCTTGCGCACAAAATGAAAGCACCCATTCAAATGCTTGGCGCAAACGAATTGTTCAACAAAATAAGGGTGCTAGAGGCTTATGGAAAAGAGCATTATAATACCTCCGAATTGCCAGAATTAATTGAACGAGTAACTGTTTTAGTTGACGAGTCAATTATTGAAATAAGGGAAATTCTTGCCTCGATTTAAGAAGTAGTTAATCCTAATTAATGGAAACATTCTCTTAGGAAATTTTGAACTTTTTTTTTACTCAAAGCGGCCTCACCAGAAGTGAAGCCACTTTTGTGATATTCTCACAAAATTATTTTCCTTAAAAAACTTACTTTTGCCAATTAATTTTAAATACTTTGGCATTTCGCGACACCAAGAGCAAAATCATTATTAAGACTCCCGAGCAAATTGAGGGAATAAGAAATAGCAGCATCATTGCTGCCCAGACTTTAAACGTTGTAGCACCTTATGTTAAGCCAGGTGTTAGCACAGAATTTCTCAATAAAATTTGCACAGACTATATGCTTTCTCAAAAGGCAAAGCCTGCAACCTTAGGATATCATGGCTATACCAAAGAAAGTTGCATTTCTGTAAACGATGTAATTTGTCATGGCATACCAGGCAAATATGAGTTGCGCGATGGCGACATTGTGAATGTAGATGTAACCACCATTGTAAACGGATTCTTTGGCGATACCTCAAAAACCTTTTTAGTTGGAAACGTTTCCGAGCATGCCAAAAAATTAGTAGAAGTAACAAAGGAGTGCCTCGCCATTGGGATCAGACAGTGCTTTTCTGGAAATTACCTAAATAATATTGGCTATGAAATTAACAAGTATGCTAGCTCTTTTGGCTATAGCACGGTATACGAATTTTGCGGTCATGGGGTGGGTATAAAATTTCATGAAGAGCCAGAAGTTTGTCACATAGCAGATAAAAATACTGGCCCAATTCTACAACCAGGAATGATTTTTACGATTGAACCCATGATAAATGCTGGAAAAGCTAGGGCAAAAGTAGATAAGAAAGATGGTTGGACAGCCAGGACCATTGACGGAAAATTATCGGCTCAATTTGAGCATACCATTTGCGTAACCAAAGCAAATCCATTTGTATTAACCGATATAGATCATGAATTTGAAATTCCAGAATCTGTATTTTAAATAGCAATCTCACAAAAATGAAATTTTATAACAAAAAGAAAAACTTCTTAGCCATAGAAGATGAAGCGTATTATGCGTATGACTTGTCTAAATATGTGATACAATCTGCGCCTTACGAATACACCTCTTCGTATTTAGCTGGAAGCGATAAAGGTCCGTCTGCCATTCTTAAAGCCTCTCAATTTGTGGAGTTGTACGATGAGGAATTGGATCAGGAAAGTTATTTAAAAGGTGGCATTTGCACCTTGCCTCCTATGAATTTTAAAGGCTTACACGATTTAAAAGCGATAAAACATATTGAGAAACACACCAATCGTTTAATGGCCGACAATAAGTTTCCAATTACCCTTGGAGCAGAGCATACCATTACATACGGAACGGTGAGGGCCGTGAAAAAATTTGTTCCCGATGTTCATGTTTTGCAAATTGATGCACACAGTGATTTAAGACAGGAATACAATGGCAACAAATATTCTCATGCTTCGGTAATGGCCAGGGTGCACGATTTGGAAGTGCCTTTAACACAAATTGGCATTAGGGCGCAATGCATTGAAGAATCGCAAATGATTAAAGACAGCGCCAATATTCATACCTTTTATGCCCACCAAGTGAGGGCTAACGCTAATTGGGCCAAAGAGGCTTTAAAAACGCTTGGCGAGAATGTTTATATTAGCATAGATGCAGATGGTTTTGATCCAAGCATTGTGCCTGCAGTAGGTACGGCTGAACCAAACGGCATGTTATGGCACGAAACCTTGAGCTTTTTAAAGGAAGTATTTGCCAAAAGAAATGTGGTTGGATTTGATGTAGTTGAAATTGCTCCTGTTAAGGGAAATATTTTAACCGAATTTACCATGGCCAAATTAGTTTACAAATTAATTGGTTTTCAAACTTTAAAATAAATATAATTGCCTTATGAAGGTCTATTTTGATAATGCCGCTACCACGCCCATGAATTCAGAAGTCATTGAGATGATGACTCAGATGATGCGGGAAGAGTATGGCAATCCATCTTCAACACACGCACATGGTAGAATTGTTAGAACCCATGTAGAAGAAGCCAGAAAGAAAGTGGCGAGCCTTTTAAATTGCAGTCCGGGTGAAATATTTTTCACCAGCGGAGGTACCGAAGCCGACAACATGGCTATCAGAAAATCGGTGCTCGATTTAGGTGTAAAAAACATTATTTCTTCGGCCATCGAACACCATGCTGTAAGTCATACCATTGAAGAAGTATGTAAAAAGGGTGAAGTAAAAAGTTACCTCGTAAACTTGTTACCCAATGGACATATTGACCTTTTGCACCTCGAAAATTTATTGCAAAATAATGCCAATACACTAGTCTGTTTAATGCATGCCAACAATGAAATTGGCAATATGATAGACATAGACAAAGTGGCCCAATTATGCAGTCAATACAATGCTTTATTACAGTGCGACACGGTGCAAACGATGGGACATTATGCTTTTGATTTAGTGAAAACACCTGTAACTTTTTTAGCTTGTGGTGCACATAAATTCAATGGTCCAAAAGGCGTTGGCTTTATTTACATTAATAGCAAGTTGCGCATTACGCCATTGATAACTGGCGGATCACAAGAACGCAACATGCGCGGAGGAACAGAGAATGTTTATGGAATTGTGGGCTTAGCAAAAGCACTTGAAATATCGTGTGCAAATTTAGATCAAGACAAGTTAAAAATTCAATCGCTCAAGTCTTATATGATGAACGAGCTTAAGAAGCATATTCCGGGAGTTCTGTTTAATGGCGATCCAGAAGGAAGCTCTTTGTATACGGTTTTAAGCGTGAACTTCCCTCCTACACCCATTGCCGAGATGATGTTATTTAAACTTGATATAGCGGGCATTTCGGCCTCTGGTGGAAGCGCTTGTTCATCAGGTTCAAATGTGGGATCACACGTACTAACCGCCTTAAATATTGGTTCAGACAGACCCTGTATTAGGTTCTCATTTGGCAAACAAAACACCCAAGAGGAAGTGGATTATGTGGTAACACAATTATGTGCGATGTTAAAAATTAACCAAACCCAATCTAATTAAATATATGAAGAAAATATTACTTACCGTGCTATTTTTGGCTTATATTGGAATTGCCATTGCACAAACAGACAGTGCAGATAACAATCTCAAGGAACGCTTATTTAAGCATAATTTCCAATTTGGTTTTACCTTGAACCAATCGACTTTTAGCGACAATTGGACCGGTGGAGGTGTAAGCAGTTTTGCTTTTGGCTGGTTTGTAAATTATGGCGTAAAGCACAAAACCGAAAACTGGGATTTTAACAGTGATTTGCAAATGCAATTGGGTTTTCAGGATAATAAAAGTGAAAACAGCAATAAGACCATTAGAAGAAAAAATGCCGATAGGTTATTTTATGATTTAAAGGCAGGTTATATTTTAAATTCGAAATGGAATATTTTTGGGTCGTTAAACTTCTTAACCCAATTTAGAGAAGGTTTTGATTATAAAACCAAGAGTACGGTGGATAATACCTTAGATTCGCTTATTTCTAACTTTATGGCCCCGGCTTACATCACTACATCGGTGGGTTTAGAGTACAAGCCTTTAAGTTATTTGTGGATGCGATTGGGGGTTGGAACACTTAGGCAAACAATTGTTTTAGACCCTGCTATTTCTAACGCACAATTGTATGGTTTAGAAAAGGCAGGCGATAAATTGAGAAATCAGTTTGTGTTGCAGTACATTGTTAACTTTGACAAGGATTTGGTAAAAAATGTAAATTTTAAAACCAGGTATATGGTTAACTACGATTATTTTAAAAGTGACAAGCCCAATGCTTTTGTGCATATTTTAAATGCCAATTTAACCCTTAAAGCCACCAAATATATTAGCACCAATTTTCAGGTGAATATGATTAAAGATTACGATCAATCTAAAGATTTGCAGTGGGCTCAAATACTATCGCTTGGTATGATAGTTTCGTTGAGCAGACAATAATATTTCGAAACTTATTTTCATAAAGCATGTTTTATTCCTTAATTGCGCAATAAAGCATACTTTTTTATGACATTTAAAATATACACAAAAACTGGAGACAAGGGTGAAACCTCGCTAATTGGCGGTGTAAGGGTTCCAAAATCTCATATTAGAATTGAATCGTATGGTACCGTTGATGAGTTAAATTCTTATTTAGGACTCATAAAAGATCAGTTAAACAATACCGAGCGCGAGGCTCTTATTTACGAAATTCAGGATAGACTTTTTACCATAGGTTCTGTTTTGGCGAGCGACCCAGAAAAATCGAAAATGAAAGTGCCCGATTTATCCCCTGAAGATGTGGTTGTTTTGGAGCATGAAATGGACAAAATGAATGAAGTTTTGCCCGAGCTTAAGAGCTTTGTTTTGCCAGGTGGAAATGTGCTTGCCTCGCATTGCCATGTGGCAAGGTGTGTGTGCAGAAGAGCAGAACGCACGGTGGTTTTGTTGCAGGCAAACTCTGAGGTTCCAGATTTGGTGGTAATTTATTTGAACAGGCTAAGCGATTTTCTTTTCGTTCTATCGAGGATGTTGGTATTCGAAAATAAAGGCATTGAAACGCCGTGGAGACCAAGACTTTAATTGGAGGATTTAACTCTAATGAAAGGGCATTGAAGCCCCATGGTGGCCGCCACTTTAATAGGCGCAATAAACCCAAATAGAAGGATTTGCATCCTCCTTTTTTTCCAAAATATTTAAAGCCTGATTTAAGGACTTACTTTTTTGAAAAGAAACTAAATAATATGGATAGGTGCTTGGCTTAAAAACCACTGCGGCACTATCTCCCTTTTTAACCATTTTATCCTTTAAACGCTCGGCATTTCCCTTGTTTTTAAAGGCACCAGCAATAACGTAAAAGCCTTTTTCAATGCCATTTTGCGCTGCATCCACATTCATCATGTTGGGCGCATCGTAATATTTCACCCCTGGGTCAATCACTTCCACAGGATTTTGCGCAGCCGAATATTGAGGCACCAACTTTACGGGTTCGGGCGTATTTTCTACAGGCAATTCCAAACTTCCTTTGGGGGCTTCCATTATTTCGGGCTGAACCAATGCATATTGCAAGGAATCGAGCTCAAAGGAAGTTTTGCCAAGGTAAGCACCAATGTGCGCGGTTAGGCTATCTGAATTGGTAATTGGTTCAGACCGAATAATTTCTTGAACCATAACAGCAGGGGTGCTTGGGACTTGCAGGGTTTCAGATTGCTGAGAATCTATTATTTCGCCCGTTTTGCCCAAGATGTTCATTTGGGAAATATGCTGTTTTAATTGGTTAACCGGACCACTAAATAAAAAGAAGCCTAGGTTAATTAATAATACGAGCGTTAAAATGGTTGCAACAATGGGAAAAATTTTACTGTTGGGTTTGTTCTCTTTGCTCTCTGCTACCCGCGCATTGTCTAATAGCACCTTCAATTCTTTGAGGGCAGATTCGCGCATTTGCGTCAACTCAAGTTCCTCTTCTACCGGTGCTTCTAATACAATTCTTTTTGTCTTAAGCAAGTTTGCTGCGAAATGAATGGGCTGCAATCCAAAAGATTGATCATCGAAAAATAAAGTTTGATTGGAATCAAACTCCAAATCGCCCATCACATTTTGCCTAAAGGTTCCAAAATCCTCGATGGTAGTTTTAGGATTGCTTTTTAATTGGATAAACAAGGACTTGATAAAGACATTCAACTTATCAACAATTAGCCCTTTTTCCTCTTGGGTAATAGTGGCAACAAAATCGATAAATTGGGGTGTATGACTAAATTCTCCTGTTTGGAAATAGATTCTTTTGCGTGAAGGGGTAATTTTTTTGGCCACTGGATCAACCGTAAATTCATTTACTTGGGTTGCAAAGCGACCAAATCCCGATAGGCATAACTCATTATGCTTGTGTAGGTAATGAATAATATATGACCAAATTTTCTTTTCCACCTTTAAATCCTTCTTTTCTTTCTGCAACACAAAGTAAGAAAATGCGACATTAGCTATTTCCACAAGCTTTCCACAAAATATTTTTTTCTTGTGTATAAATTTATATTAACCTGAGATTAAATAAATATTTTATTCGGTAAAGATATCGATAATTGTCGGCAAATCATTATTTTGCTATCCAAAACCTAAGAAAATTTTAGACTTATGAAAATAAAAATACTCGCTTTATTATTGCTATTCTCGGGCCAAATGCGGGCTCAGATAAACATTTTGGCCACAGATATGGCTAAGGTAAACGATACCATGCGTTACAGCACAAGCACCTCGGTGATTGATTATAAGACAACAGATTCAAATTTTACTTGGAATTTCTCCAGTTTAAAAATAGATAATCAGGATATTCAGAAATATTTTCCTGCCACCTCAACGCCTTATATCTTGCAGTTTTTTGGGGCTTCTTATGGTTTGCCAGAAAACAATTTGGCTTTGGGAGCATTGGGAGGCGGACTAGCCAGCAATGTATATAGCTTTTACAAAAGCACCAACCAATCGCTAGTTGTAATGGGAAGAGGAGCAACAGTTCAAAGTTTGCCGTTGGGAATTGTGTATTCTTTGAAAGATACCCTCTTAAAGTTTCCAATGAATTTTGGCAAAACTTTCTCAGGAAATTATTTGGGCGAAGCCAGTTTGCCTACCCTTGGCGCTTTAAAACAAAGCGGCTCTAGAACAACTGTTGTGGATGGTTGGGGGAAAATAACCACGCCATTTGGAACATTTGATTGTATTAGGGTTAAATCTACTATTGTGGGCACCGATTCAATTGTATTTGGTGGATTTGGAATTCCCATTCCTGCTGCTAGAACTGAGTATACTTGGTTGGCAAAAAACCAAGGCTTTCCGATTTTAGAAGTGGTGGTAAATAATACCACAAATCAAGTTACGAGCATTAAATTTAAAGATAGATTTAGACCTGAAGCCTATATCAACAATTGTGATTTTAACGCCAATAGATTAACGGGTAAGCCAGGCGATACCATCAACTTTACCAACGCTTCTTTTGGTTCGCCCAAATCTTTTAATTGGCAAATTACTCCAAACACCTTTGCTTATGCTTCTGGCTTCTCGGCCACCTCTGCTAGTCCGCGTGTTATTTTTAATGCCATTGGCGACTATAACGTGAAGTTGATTGCGGGTTATGAAGGTGCTAGCGACGATACCCTCAAATTAAATTATATCAAAATAAGAGAAGGTGCTGTGGCAAATTTTTATGCTTTAAATACCCATCCAAAGCTAAATGAATCTGTTGTTTTGCGCGATACCAGCATAGGCGGTGTAATTTCTTGGCAGTGGACCATTACGCCAAATACTGGCGTGGTATATTTAAATGGAACCAGTAACATGAGTCAGCATCCTCAAGTGCAATTTAACCAAGTGGGAAATTTTAGCGTGCAGTTAAGAGTTACCAATGCAATAGGAAACAATACCCTTAAGAAAACAGATTATATGCAGGTATGGCATACTGCACTTGCAAAACAAGTTGTGACTTCGGGTGTGAATTTTTTCCCAAATCCCGGAAAAGATTTAATAAGCATTGAATCACCAGATGCATCTGCTATTGGTTTAAATTTATATGACTTACTTGGCAATACCATATTAAGCAAAACGCTTAATAATCAAGCTGAAAGAAACTTTAATGTGTCTGAATTAGCAAGAGGCGTTTATTTATTAGAATTGGTTCAGGACGGAAAAAAAACAGCCAAGCGTTTAATTTTGGAGTAAGCGGTCATTGCTTGTGGAAAAACGCAGAGAGGTATTGCTTATATTCGCTGCTGAAAAATGCTAACAAGTTTAAAAATTAGGAATTACGCCATTATTAGACAAAGTGAAATTGATTTTCACTCTGGCCTAAGTATCATAACGGGTGAGACAGGTGCTGGAAAGTCAATTTTAATGGGGGCTTTAGGCCTTATTTTAGGCGAGCGAGCCGATTCCAAAGTGATCTTACAAGGCGCAGAAAAGTGTGTGGTTGAGGCGCATTTCGACATTGAAGCGTATCAATTAAATGATTTTTTTAATCAGAATGAGCTCGACTATGAGCCCATTTGTATCATTAGAAGGGAGTTGACTTCGGCGGGAAAGTCGAGGGCATTTATTAATGACACACCAGTTAATCTGCCTGTGTTAAAATCGCTGGGATTAAATTTGGTGGACATTGTTTCACAACACGAGACATTGGAGTTAAATGAATCGGCTTTTCAGCTATCTGTTTTAGATGCCATTGCCAATAATGGCAGCGATTTAAAGCAGTATCAAGATTTATATAAAAAGTACCAGCAAAGTAAAAAACACCTGCAGGTATTGTTGGAAAAAGAAAGCAAATCGAAGCAAGATGAAGATTATTTAAACTTTGTTTTAAGTGAATTGCAATCGCTTCAATTAAAGGTGGGTGAGCAGGAAGAATTAGAGAAAAAATTGGACGAACTTTCTAATGCTGGCAGTATTCAGCAGGTTTCTGTAGAGGCCAGCAATATTTTAGAAGGCTCTGAGCAAAGCATTGTTGATTTATTGCGTACTACCAAATCTTTGTTGCAACCAGCGGCCAAACATTTAGAGAAATTGGCCCATATTTTACCTAGGCTAGAAAGCAATTTGGTGGATTTAAAAGATATCGCAGCCGAATTAAATTTAATAGCAGAGAACACACTGTCTGATCCAAACCTTTTATCTGAAACAGAAGGCAGGTTGCAGCTTATTTATGCGGTTCAAAAGAAACACCGCAAGCAAACAGTGGATGAATTAATGAGCCTTCAAGAAGAGCTTGAGTTGCAATTACAAGCAATAGGTTCTTTGGAAAATGAGATTGAAGTGGCCAAACAAAGCTTGCAGGTGAATGCAAAAAACTGTGAAACATCGGGCATTAAGTTACGGGAGAAGAGACAAAAAGCCATTCCAAAAATTCTGGAACAAGTAAATGGCTTATTGGTTCAGGTTGCCATGCCCAATGCCCATTTTGAGATACACATAAACTTACTTGCTTTTGAGAAATCGACTGCGGCAGGCATGGATGAAGTGAACTTTTTATTTTCGGCCAATAAGGGATTTGCGCCTCAACCCATTAATAAAGTGGCAAGCGGCGGGGAATTGAGCAGGTTAATGCTTTGTATAAAATCATTAATTGCCAATCAGGTGAAGTTACCAACTGTAGTGTTTGATGAAATAGACAGTGGTATTTCTGGCGAAGCGGCGCAAAAGGTTGCCAGTGTAATGCGCGCCCATGCTAGCTCGCACCAAGTTATTGCCATTTCGCATTTGCCGCAAATTGCCGGAAAAGCCAACCAACATTTGTATGTGTATAAAACAAATGAAGGCGAGCAAACTCAAACCGCAATTAAAACGTTAAGTACGCAAGAGCGTGTAGAAGAGATTGCCAGAATGTTGAGTGGGGAAAACCCGTCGGATAATGTATTGGCTGCTGCACGCGAATTGATTGGGAATTCAATAAATTAATTTATATTGCAAAACAACATGAGTTTAAGTTTAGAATACAATACAGAAAGAGGCAAATTGCTTATTTCTGAATACGGAAGAATCATTCAAAAAATGATTGAGGTGGCGGTTGAAGAACCTAATAGAGAAAGACGCCAAATAATTGCCAACGATATTATCAAACTAATGGGTCAGTTGAACCCACATTTGAGAGATGTGGCCGATTATAAACACAAGCTCTGGGATCATTTGTTTGTAATGAGTGATTTTAAATTGGATGTAGATTCGCCCTACCCAATGCCTACTGCCGAGACTATAAAGTCTAAGCCTGAACCAATGGGATATCCACAATCAAAAATTAGATTTAGGTTCTATGGTAAAATTGTGCCTAAAATGATTGAACGTGTGGCCGAATTTGAAGAAGGTCCGTTGCGCACTGCTTATATCAATGCAATTGGTTCGTTCATGAAAATGAGTTCTAAAGCTTGGAACTTGGAGATGTTGAACGACGATGAGGTAATGAACCATTTGGAGAGTTTAAGTCAGGGTAAAATTAGCATGAGCGAAGGCGAAGACCTTCAGTTTAAGAACATGCAACAACGTAAGGTAAATGCAATTGGTGAGGATAAGTATAGCGGTAGTAACAATAACAGAAACAACCAAAACCGCAACAATAAATTTAACAAAAACAAAAACCGCAACTTCAAGAATTTCAAAAGAAGTTAAACGGCAACCTTGCTTTAAAGGGTTGCTTTGGTTTTAGTAAATACGGTATAAAGATGTTGAAGGATTCGTTTGGGAGGGTACATGATTATTTGCGCATTTCTTTAACAGATCAATGTAATTTTAGGTGCCTTTATTGCATGCCCAATGAGCAAATGGATTTTTTGCCTAGCAGCGAGTTAATGAGCGCCGATGAGGTGGTAAAACTTGCCGAAATATTTGTATCGCAAGGAATCAGTAAAATTAGACTTACAGGCGGCGAACCTTTAATTAGAAAGGATATTGGCGACATCATTGAACAACTGTCTAAATTGCCAGTGGAGCTTACACTAACCACCAATGGGGTATTATTAGATAAGTACCTTGATCAATTATTGGCAGCCGGCATTAGGTCGGTAAACATTAGCTTAGACACTTTAAATGCGGTTAATTTTAAACAGCTTACACAAAGGAATTCCTTTGATAAAGTTTGGAGTAATATTTTGTTGATGTTACAAAATGGCTTTCATGTGAAGGTGAATGTGGTGGTGATGAGAGGCAAGAATCAACACGAAATTTCTGAGTTTGTTGCACTCACGCAATCGATGCCTTTGCATGTGAGGTTTATAGAATTTATGCCCTTTACAGGCAATGCTTGGGAACATGAACAGGTTTATACTCACCAAGAAATATTAGCAGATGTAGGCGAGCGATTTTCTATAAACAAACTACAGGATTTTAAACACGATACCGCCAAAAAATACCAAGTGGAAGGATATATGGGAACCTTTGCCGTGATAAGCACCATGAGCGAACCCTTCTGTGAAGATTGCAATAGGTTGCGCTTAACGGCAGACGGGCAAATAAAAAATTGCCTGTTTTCGGCAGATGAAACCAATTTATTGGCTAGCCTAAGAAAGGGTAAAGATGTTTTGCCTGTGATTAGGCACACGGTAATGCAAAAGAAAGCCCGGCAAGGCGGACAATTTGCAAGTAGTTATGAAGAAACACTTGCTGAGAATATTACGAACAGGAGCATGATTAAAATTGGGGGATAATTAAAAATGATGATTACAGTTGAAGAAGCCAAAGAACTAGTTGAGAAACATTGCGAGTCTATGCCAGCCTGCAATAGTTCGCTGCCAAATAGCCTTGGAAGGATATTGGCAAAGGATGTGGTTTCGCCGCTAAACTCTCCCCCATTTGAGCAATCTGCCATGGACGGTTACGCTATTAACTTGGCTTCAGTTCGGCCCGAAACTGCCATTGAAATAATGGGCATTGCACAGGCGGGCGATACCGAAATTATGCATTTGGAACCAGGAAAAGCCATGCGCATTTTCACTGGAGCGGCTATTCCAATTGGTGCCAACAGCATTATAATGCAGGAGCATGTGAAGGCTAGTGGCAAGCATATTTTAATTGAGGAGCATGCATTTGTGGCAGGCACGCACATTAGAAAAATGGGTTCGCAAATTAAAAAAGGCGAAATTGCATTAAGGGCTGGAAAGAGGATAAATCCGGGTTTAATAGGCTATTTGGCTGGCTTGGGGATATTTGAAATTTCTGTTATTCCAGAACCAAAAATAGGCTTGATTTTGACTGGAAAAGAATTGATTGCGCCAGGGAATGAGTTGAAGCACGGACAGATTTTTGAGAGCAATTCGTATATGTTGGCCGGACTTTTAAAAGAAGCTGGCTTGTCATTTTCCTTTCAAAAAACGGTGGATGATTGCGAGCAAGATGTGATTGATGCAATAAAAGAAGGCTTGTCTTGTTGCGATTTGTTGTTGGTGAGTGGCGGAATTTCGGTAGGCGATTTCGATTTTGTGGAGAAGGCTTTTGATTCCAATGAGGTTGAACCCATCTTTTATAAAGTAAAACAAAAGCCCGGCAAGCCCTTGTATTTTGGTAAGAAAAAAGGCGTATTGGTATTTGGTTTGCCTGGCAATCCGGCTTCGATATTAAGTTGTTGCTATGAGTATGTGGTGCCTGCCATACGCAAAATGATGGGCTTAGAATTTCATCCGTATGGAAAATTATTTTTGCCTATTGGTCACGATGCACAGAAAAAAGTTGGACTCACCCATTTCTTAAAAGCTAGGATTGAACAAGGTTTTGTGTTTTTGTGCGATGGTCAGGAATCCTATAAATTAAATGCTTTTAGCAATGCCAATTGTTTGGCTATAATGCCGCAAGATAGCACTGCGGTAAGTGAAGGAACGCCTCTGGAAATTCACCAATTTTCTGAATGTTGGTTACATAATGAGACCCTATAATATTGGTTAGTAATAAATAATTGCCGCAATTTACCTTAGCTCTTTTGAAAAATTTCATTACAATATTTTAATTTAGCTTATTGGGGAAAGTTTATTGCATTTATATGTAATACCAATTGTAATTATTAAATAGCCCAAAGCAATTTGATAATTTTACTAAGGTAAATGCCGATATAACAAAATAATAGTACAATGAGATGTTTATCGAAATTGGGCTATATATTTTGTATTTAAGGTATAAAACATAATTTCATTTACAATAGTATTATTGTAACAATATTAATTGAACTAAAGGTTTAATTTAGATACATGTTAAAGATAGATTGGGATGTTTTATTTTATGTGATCCTACCTATTGTGGCATTTTTATATGCCTCGGTTGGACATGGCGGAGCCAGCGGATATTTGGCCTTGATGGCTTTGTTTGGCTTTGCGCCAAGCACCATGAAACCAAGTGCATTGGTATTAAACATTCTTGTTTCCTTCATTAGTTATTATCATTATAAAAGCATCGTAAAAATAAATTGGCGCCTATTTTTTGCCTTAATCTTGGGTTCTATGCCCGCAGCTTTTATTGGCGGAATGATACAAATAGAAAGTGCATATTACAGGCCAATTCTTGGGCTATTGCTATTTATTCCCGTAGTGCGACTTTTAGGGTTTTATCAAATTAAAGAAGAAAACATACAAGCATTTAAGATACCCTTAGCTATTTTTATTGGCGTTATAATTGGGTTTGTATCGGGCATTATTGGCATAGGTGGAGGCATTATTTTATCGCCGCTATTGCTCTTGTTGGGCTGGACAAATTTTAAAGAAACCTCCATTACCAGCGCACTTTTTATTACCTTAAATTCCATAGCGGGCTTATTGGGATTATTAAAAAATAGCAGCGCCTTTCCATTTGTTTCGTTTGGGCTGAACCAAAATCTTCCCTTTATTTTAATGCTCGTATTGGCTGTTGGCGGAGGAAGTGTTGGCGCGTATTTTGGGGCAAAAAAACTGCCCATTAAATCACTAAAAATCATCTTGGCAATTGTGCTTTTAATGGCTTCTATTAAACTACTTTTGACATAGTGCACAACTAAGGGAAAAAATGTTCATTTTTGCAACCAATCACACAGCAGTATTTTTATGATGAAAATTCGCGTATTGGCATTTGGGGAGGTAGCACAAATTATTGAAAAGCACAATTGGGAAATGCCATTGGTGAGCAGTGTTGGCGCGCTAAAATCTCAGCTCAACAACGATTATCCAGCCTTGCAAGAAATAGATTATGTTATTTCGGTAAATAAGAAAATATGCGGCAATGATACCCTCCTTTCAGATGGATTTGAACTTGCTCTTTTACCTCCCTTTTCTGGTGGCTGATGAACGGTTTTGATTACACAAAATATCACCGACAAATGCGCCTTCCTGGATTTGGTTTGGTAGAGCAAAAAAAACTATTCCAAGCCAAAGTTTTAGTGGTGGGTGCAGGAGGCCTTGGCTGTCCGGCCTTGTTGTATTTGGCTGCGGCAGGTGTGGGACAATTAGGCATTGTAGATTTTGACCAAGTAGAAATAAGCAATTTACATAGGCAAATCTTATTTAATGAGACCGATTTAGGTTTGTTAAAAGCAGATATTGCCAAGCAAAAATTAGCGGCAAATTATCCCAATACATCGTTTACCAGTTATGCTTGTAAATTGGAAGCAAGCAATGCGCAAGAGATTATGAGTGCATACGATTTGGTGATAGATGGCAGCGATAATTTTACCACCCGTTATTTAATAAACGATACTTGTGTGGCCTTAAACAAACCAATGGTGTATGGATCGGTATCGCGCTACGAAGGTCAGGTTGCCGTTTTCAACTTTCCAGATGAGCATAAACAAATAAAAAATTACCGAGATTTATTTCCGCACCCACCCAAAGAAGGTCTCATACAAAACTGCGCCGAGGCAGGCGTATTGGGCGTTTTAACCGGTATCATAGGTTGCCTACAAGCCAATGAAGCACTCAAAATTATAACAGGATTAGGCAACACATTGGCCAATAAAATGCTAAGTTACCATTCGCTTCACAACGTATTTTACGAAAGCAATTTCGGTTCGAACCAAGGCAATGTTGTTGGAGATGCGTTGGGTGAAAATTTGCTACAGACGGAGGTCAATAATGAGAATAACACTTTAAAAGATGCCAACGAAAATAGTTTAAGTTTACTTAACGAAGAGGATCAATTTTCATCTGATACCAGTGCAGAATTAAGAGACATTTCTATTGAAGAAATATCCCCTGAAAAAGAGGAGGGTGCAAAAAAGGTTCTTGCGGTTAATAATGAAAATAACATTGTAAAAAATCTTAACGATAAAAAATTAAGCTTGTTTAACAAAGAGAACCAGCCTTCAACTGATGCTTATGTTGGTATGAGAAACATTTCTAATGAAGAAATAACCCTTGAAAAAGAGGATGGCATAAAAAAGTTTTTGGTACATAATGGCGACAAAAATCTTGAAAATGCTGCCAATGAAAAGCTGTTAGTTTTGCGTGAAAATTTGGATGAAATAGATAGCCATTTAACAGAAATTTTAGCCCAAAGAAATGTCTTGGCAACAAAAATTGCAGTACAAAAAATTGCTTTAAACATGGCTTTGGTTCAGACCGAACAATATGAAAAAACTTTAGGCAAAAGGTTGTTGCAAGCCAATGAATTGGGCTTAAACGCAGCCTATATTGAAATTATTTTTAACGAGATTCACAAAGAATCTATAGCAGTGCAAAAGGAGTATGACAACAGAAAATAACAAGGTGGCGACTATTGAATTAATGGCACCTGCTGGGTCTTATGAGGCAATGATGGCGGCCATTCAGGCTGGATGTAATTCGGTTTATTTTGGCATTGAGCAATTGAATATGCGTGCACGGTCGACCAATAATTTTTCTTTGGCAGATTTAGATAAGATTGCTGAAATTGGAAGGACGCATAAGGTAAAAACTTACTTAACTTTAAACACCGTTTTGTACGACCATGATATTAGGTTGATGAAAGACATTGTGAAGGCGGTGAAGAAGGCTGGTATTACTGCCATTATTGCGGCAGATCATGCTGCAATTAGTACTGCTTTTAAGGAGGGGGTGGAAGTGCATATTTCTACGCAAGCCAATGTTTCTAATGTTGAAACGGTGGCGTTTTATAGCACCTTTGCCGATGTGGTGGTATTGGCGCGAGAGCTAACGTTAAAGCAGGTTGCCGATATTTGTGCTAAGATAAAAAGAAGGAATATTTGTGGGCCTGCTGGCAAGCCAATTGAAATAGAAATCTTTGTGCATGGTGCATTGTGTATGGCGGTTTCTGGCAAGTGTTATTTAAGTCTTCATTCGCATAATGCTTCGGCCAACAGGGGTGCATGCATACAAAATTGCAGACGTAGTTATGTGGTAACAGATAAGGAGGATGGCATTGAATTTGAGGTCGACAATGAGTATATTATGTCGGCCAAGGATTTATGTACCATCGATTTTATTGATAAGATTATTGATGCTGGTGTAAAGGTGATGAAGATTGAAGGCAGGGGGCGTTCTGCAGATTATGTATACACAGTTACTCAATGTTACCGCGAGGCAATTGATGCACATTACGACAAATCCTTTAGTTTGGAAAAGTTGTCCTATTGGAAAGAACGCTTGGCAATGGTGTTTAACCGTGGGTTTTGGGATGGCTATTATTTAGGTAGAAAAATGGGCGAGTGGAACAATGAGTATGGTTCTAAGGCTACGCAGAAAAAGATTTATATTGGCAAAGGCTTAAACTATTTTTCTAAATTGGGTGTGGCCGAATTTAAGGCTGAGAGTCATCAATTGAAGGTGGGCGATAAGGTTATTGTTATGGGTCCAAGTAGTGGTTACCAAGAAAGTTTGGTGGCAGAATTGCGCGTAGATGATGTGGTGGTTGAGGAAATAAATAAGGGCGATATTTTCTCTTTGCCCTTGGCAGAAAAGGTGCGCCATTCTGATAAGTTGTATAAGATTGTAGATGCGTTAGATGTATAAAATTATTCAACAACGCAACAAGTGCATTGGCTGCAATGCTTGTGTGGAGGCGGCTCCGCAGCGATGGGGTGTAAGCAGAATAGATGGCAAATCTGTTTTGGTGGGTGCTGTTAACAAGCGGGGCATGTTTAATGTAAACATACCCGATTGGGAGTATGAGGAGAATAAAAGAGCTAAAATGAATTGTCCGGTTCACATTATTGACATCATTAAATTGTAATTATATGGAGAAAAAGCCAAAGAAAGTATTTATAGTTGGGCCAATTAGTGCGGCGTTTATTGCCGATTCAATAGCCAAGCATAGCAGCAAAAAAGACATAGGTGCGCATGGCATATTTTTAGGTCAGGTGCGCAACGATTTAATAGATGGCAAGGAGGTTGTTGGCATAAACTATGAATGTTATGCAGCTATGGCTGAACCAATATTACAGGTGATTAGGGAAGATTGTTTTGCACAATTTAACTTAACTTGCCTGCATATTTATCACAGTTTGGGCATGGTGGAAACGGGGCAAATTTGTCTGTTTGTTTTCACCTCTTCAAAGCACAGAAAGGCAGCTTTGGAAGCCTGTGACTACTTGGTGGAGCGCGTTAAAAAAGAAGTGCCCATTTGGGGCAAGGAGGTTTTTATAGATGAGAGTACCCATTGGAAAATTAATCAGTAAAACAAATGATCGATATTACGTATAAATCTAATACATACCGCAGAGCCCTTGCTAGCGCGGTGGTTTTGGTTGGTTCAGACCGAACCATAGAAGCTGTTGTGAACAAAACGGTGCCTAAAGGAGATGTATTGGAAATGGCCAAGACTGCTGGATTATTTGGGGTGAAGCGCACCAGCGATGCGATTCCAGATTGCCACCCTTTGCCCATTGAACAAACTGCTATTTCGTATAAAATTGAGGGTTTGGAGATTCATATTTTTGTGGAAGTGGCAACCATTTATAAGACTGGCGTGGAGGTGGAAGCCATGCATGGAGCGGCTGTGGTGGCTTTAACTATTTATGATATGCTGAAGCCAATTGATAAAAATATTGAGATAAAATCGATTAAGTTGGTTGAGAAAAAGGGCGGCAAATCTGATTATAAAAACGATATTGGTTCGAGCTTAAAGGCGGCTGTGGTGGTTTGTTCCGACAGTATTTCGGCTGGTAAAAAAGAGGATAAAGCGGGTAAGTCCATTTTGGTTAAATTGAAGAAAATGAATTTTTCTGACACCGATTATTTGGTGATTGCAGATGAGGTAAATTTAATTCAGGAAAATGTGAAATCATTTTGTGCAATGGGGAAAGACTTGCTCATTATAACGGGTGGTACCGGACTCTCTCCTACCGATGTAACGCCAGAAGCATTGAAACCCTTAATTGAGCGGGAGGTTCCAGGCATAACGGAGGCCATCAGAAACTATGGCCAGCAACGCATGCCTTATAGCATGTTGTCAAGAAGTGTTTGTGGCATTATAGGCAATACGGTGGTCTTGGCATTACCAGGAAGTACGCGTGGTGCAGAAGAATCGATGGATGCCGTTTTTCCGGCCTTGTTGCATATTTTTAAAATGATGCGTGGCGGGAGTCATTAGGAATTTTGTATTGAAAAATGTGATTGTATTTACCTTTATATTAAAAGGGCAATGATTTTTTTTAGGTAAAATTATGTTGCGTTTTGGGGGGAAATATTTTTTTCTAAAAAGGGAGCTTATAATTAAGAAACTCCAAATCATCAAAGGGGTCAAAATCATCCATTTGATTTTTGACTAAATTCAATAAAATTTTTCGTTTGGCATTAGGATTTAGTTTATCATTTTTCAACTCATTTAAAACATGGTGAATTTCAGAATTATGCTCTTCCATTCCAATTATTTCATCCTGCAAGATGCTTAAAAACATGGTTCTTTTTGCATAAAAAATATTAGATAAACCTAAGAACCTTGGATTCATTTTAATAAACTCCAATTCCATTTCAAGTTCATCTATTCTTTCATTTAAATAGCCTAGGTACAAATCGTAGGTTTCCTTGCTGGCAGCTTCTGGATTAAACTTACTTTCATTTAGCCAATGGTGTTCAATTTTTAGCATGGTTGCTAGGTCTTTTTCGCTATATGCTTTGGTTAATTTCTTCATCCACTCCTCTTTTTCCAATTTCAAGACAGGGTCTAATTCTTTATCTGGATGAACAATTTTTGCTAAGTTGGTATAGATATCTTTTAAACTTTTTGCAGCAAATGCTTTTTGCTGAAGTTCTGCCTGTTCTTGGGCAATTTGACGCTTTGTTTTTTTACCTGACTCCTTATTTGAATTGGCAGATTTTAGATTTAATTCGTTTTGTTTATCTGCAACCTCTGCCATTAACTTACCCATAGTTTCTGGATTGAAAGTTCTTAAATCATCCATATTAAATTTATCCATATCTATGTCAATTCCATCATTTTGCAACATAGCTTTCAAGATACCTAATTGTTGAACCGATTCATTGTTTTTATAGGTTTCAAAGCTAGTAGGTGCTATTAAATCATATATTTCTATTATTTCTTCAGTCAATTGAACACCTTCTCTTTGGTCTAAGTCTTCTATTAAATGAACTAAAAAAGCAGTAACAGATTTTTCATCTTTTCGTTTCAAATTGAAATTAGGAACTAGTTTAAAGCTTGTTTTTATTAAATCCATGTGCGATTCATTCATCATTTCTTGAAGTGGATTTATGTTTTTGATTTTGAAATCTAAAGCCTTTTCAAGAGATTCTTTTAGCAATTCTTTTTCCTTTTCTAGCAAATCAACCTGCTTAAATAATTTATTAAACTTAGCCGTTTTAGTGTCGGTTTTAGACTTTTTACTTTGCTTTTTTGCAACGATTTTGAGTGAATTTGAGCTCATCAATTAAAATATTTTGGGCACCAAAATACGAAAACACGCAGGAATTTAAAACATTTTTTTATTTTTTAAATTCTCATCAAACCTATATTGTTATAGGCCATTGCACTAAATAAACCAACCATCCTAGGAGAATCTATACGCCTCACACTGCCACCTTCAACTTGGCAACGGCGCGCCAAATGTGGTGTAATCTATTGAATAACAATTTTTTGAATATGGCATTGGTTGCCTTTTATTAGGCGAAGAAAATAGACGCCTGGCTCCCATTCCGAAAAGTTAATTTGGCAAAGATTTTTGGCTTTGGTTTCTAAAATTATCTTGCCTTGTAAGTCGGTAATTCTTGTTTCAAAATCTCCTTCAAATTCTATTTCAAAGGATTGTTGGGCAGGATTAGGAAACACTTTTATGGCATTATCTGCATCCATTTCCAAAGTGCCTGTGGCTGGGGCGGTAGTAAAATAGCGCACCCCAGACCATGGCCCAATTAATGCAGTTATTAGTCCCCTTACTCGCCAATAATTACGGGTGTTGGCTTGTGTTCCCGAAAAATAAATACCAGTACTTGGTGTGTTGCCATTCGCTAAAACTATAGCAAAGGTTTGATTATCCGAAACCTCAACATCATACGTTAGGGCATTGGTTAAATTGAACCAACTAAGTGTTATTGGGCCTACAGGCACATTTATTAAACCATTGGTTGGCGATGCTAATTGAACAGATCCAAGTGCAGGTACAGCCAGTGTTTTAAAGGTATAAAAGCCAGACCATCTGCTGGTATCTAATGGGTGAAATGCCCTTGCACGCCAATAGTATTGTGTGGCATACTCGCAAGTTACCGTAACGCTTGGAGAAGAATTTACTGGCAACAAAATTGAAGCAACATTTGTAAACAAAGAATCTTTGCTTAATTGATATTGAAACCTAAGCTCTGGAAAACTGCCCTGAATTCCCCATTCTAATTTAGGATATAAGGCAATATTTACTGCGCCATTTGTTGGGTTGCTTAGCCATACATCTTGGGTAGTTAAGAAGTTAAAAGGCGCAGACCAATTGCCAGTATCGATGGAATTAGCGCACTTTGCACGCCAATAATATGTTTTACCCATGCGCAATTCTGGACTGTAAATATAGCTTGCAGAATTGGTATCCAATTTCACCCAAGGGCTTGTAAAAGTAGGGGTGGTATCGAATTTAAATTGATAGCCTTTGGCTCCAGTTACTGAACTTACGTTCACAAATAAATCGAACCTAGTTACAATAATCCCATTGCTTGGACTGCTAAGCGTTGGTGCATTTATGGCAAACAAGCTAGTTTGAACGAGGAAAACTAGAAGCAAAAAGTGGAGCCTTTTCATCATAATCAATTGAATTTAAAAGATAAATCAAATAAGGCTATGATTGGGCTTCCAAGAAAAAATTAAGAAATTTTATCTTGATAATAAATGTAGGCTTTTGCTTTAATTTGAACCTTATTTTAAAGTTTAATTTAAGCGAATTTACCATGGAAAATTTTCAATCGAGCCTAGCCGAGCGTTTTATGCGCTATGTTGCAATAGACACTACTGCTGATCCAAATTCAGAAACCCAACCTTCTTCCATGAAGCAAAAAGATTTGAGTAAAATATTGGTTCAGGAATTATTGGAAATGGGTGTTAAGGATGCAGAGCTCGACGAACATGGATATGTTTATGCCACTATTCCTGCTACAGGTAATAATACCGCGCCATGCATTTGCTTTTGTGCACATGTAGATACCGCGCCAGATTGCAGTGGAACAAATGTGAAGCCCATTTTGCATCAAAATTGGCAGGGTAATGACATCGTTTTGCCAGATGACAACCAGGTGGTCATTAGCACAAAAAATCACCCTTATTTGTTGCAAAGAATTGGCGATGATATAATAACTGCTTCTGGTCTAACCTTACTGGGCGCAGACGATAAAGCAGGTGTTGCGATAATTATGGACTTAGCCAAATACTTAATGGCAAATCCTCAAATTGAGCGTGGGAAAGTTAGCATTTTATTTACACCTGATGAAGAAATTGGAAGAGGTGTTGCCAAAATTGACATGCAAAAATTGGGTGCCAATTTTGGCTATACTTTAGACGGTGGAGATCGCGGTCACCTAGAGGGAGAGTCGTTTTCGGCAGATGGTTGTACCATCGTATTTAACGGCATAAGTGCGCATCCTGGTTATGCAAAAGGCAAAATGGTAAATGCGCAAAAAGTTGCTGCATACTTTATGACTTTGTTACCAAGTGATGCATGGTGTCCAGAGCAAACCGAGGGGTATGAAGGCTTTGTTCACCCGGTGCACATGGAAGGCGGATTGGAAGTTGCCAAGGTGCAGTTTATTGTGAGGGATTTTGAAACGGCAAAACTCGCTGCATACGAAGCAAAATTAGGAACATTGGCGCAGGAGGCAATCGCTAAATTTTGTGGAGCAACCTTTACCCTATCGGTTCAGGAACAATACCGCAACATGCGCGAGATATTGGATCTGCAACCCCATGTGATGGCCTTTGCAAAAGAGGCTTATGTTTTAAGCGGTTTGAACCCAGAAATAAAAAATATTAGAGGAGGCACTGATGGTTCTAGACTCTCTTTTATGGGCTTGCCTTGTCCGAATTTATTTACGGGAGAAATGGGAATTCATAGCAAACAAGAATATGTAAGCGTGCAGGATATGGAAAAAGCGGTGGAAGTTTGCGTGAATATTCTTAAGGTAAGTTTGAACTATGAAGTATGAGTTTAAATTATTATTATTCTCATAACTCATAATTCATAACTCATAACTCATAATTCAAAACTCATAATTCATAACTCATAATTCATAACTCATAATTCATAACTCATAACTCATAATTCAAAACTCAAGAAATTGCTTCAATAATATCTTGGCGGGTAATAATATGCACATCTCCCATCAAGTCTTTTACCATTACCGCCGCATTGTCTTTAGTAATCATTTTGCTTACCTCATCCATGGCTGCATCGGGCTTAACAAATGGGAATGGCGCGCTCATTACGTCCTTCACATGCATTAATTTAATCTCAGTATTTTCTAAGAGCGCATTAAACAAAGAGGTATCATTTAATGAACCAGTAAACGCTCCATTGTTGTTGGTAACTGGTAACTGAGAAATAAAGAATTTGCGCATTACTTTTAAGGCAGATTCAACGGTTTGGTTTTCATTTGCAGTCACCAATTTCAAGTGCTTATGTCCGTCTATTAAATTGATTGCACGGGTTTGGTCGTTCATTAAGAAACCCCTATCACGCATCCAATCTTCATTGAACATTTTACCCAAATAACGGGTGCCATGGTCGTGAAAAATCACCACCACCACATCGCCTGGCTTAAACATGTGGCGCATTTGCAACAAGCCTGCCATAGCAGAACCTGCAGAGTTTCCAGCAAAAATTCCTTCTTCTCTCGGAATTCTTCTAGTCATAATGGCCGCATCCCTATCAGTTACTTTTTCAAAATGATCTATCACCGAAAAATCAACATTTTGAGGCAAGAAATCTTCACCAATTCCCTCTGTGATATACGGATAAATCTCGTTTTTATCGAAAATGCCTGTCTCTTTATATTTCTTAAAAACCGAACCGTAGGTATCAATTCCAAGCACTTTGATGTTTGGATTTTTTTCTTTTAAATACTTTCCTGTGCCGCTAATTGTGCCGCCTGTTCCAACGCCTACCACCAAATGGGTTATTTTTCCTTCGGTTTGATCCCAAATTTCGGGCCCAGTTCCTTCATAATGCGCAGCACTATTCGATAAATTATCGTATTGGTTGGGTTTCCAAGAATTAGGCACTTCCTTAATAAGCCTGCTCGAAACCGAATAATAAGAGCGGGGATCTTCTGGTTCAACGTCGGTAGGACAAACAATTACCTCTGCACCAAAAGCCTTTAACGCATCAAACTTCTCCTTGCTTTGCTTATCGGTGGTGGTAAAAATGCACTTATATCCCTTAATTACGGCGGCTATGGCTAAGCCCATACCGGTATTGCCACTGGTGCCTTCAATAATGGTATAACCTGGCTTGAGAAGGCCAGCTTTTTCGGCATCTTCAATCATTTTAACGGCCATCCGGTCTTTGATGGAATTTCCAGGGTTGGTTGTCTCAATTTTTGCCAAAACAGTACAAGGAAAGTCCTTGGTTAATTTATTTATTTGAACCAAGGGCGTATTGCCAATAGTCTCTAATATGTTTTTACTCCACATGGCTTCAAAACTAAGAAGAATTTAGGGAAGTAAAAAGTTTTGCCTGCGGAAAGGCTATTTAGCGGAATTCTATCAGAAAAATGCATATTTGTTGAATAATTATAAATTTTTGATTTCGTCGATAAAAAAATTCGAGCTTAATAAGTTTAACAGCCTTCAATTATTTCAGTTTTTGAGATTTGGATCGATGTTTTTAATATCCATCCTGTTGGCCAAAATCACCTATGCTAGGTTTACCTCTGGTTTTGGAACCCTCATATTAAGCAAGCACGAAATGTTGATGTTGTTAAGTTCTAGCTTAACATTTTTTTGGATATCGAGCATTACCAATACCCTAATTCCTTTTTTTCATGCCTCAGACGAGGAAAAGCAAAAGAGAATTCTATTTAATGCTTTTGCCGTTTTAACCATATTTAGTTTTTTGGCGGCTATCATCACGGCGTTAGTAGGCTATGTAAAATACCCCAAAGACGCAGATTTATTTCAAATGTTTGCCTTGGTAGTTTTCTTAAACACACCAACCTACATAGCCGATTACATCTTTTATTTAAAAGGAAAGTATAGGTCGCTTTTAATATGGGGGGCACTTACCTTTTTCTTCCACATTGTTTTGCTTTGCGTGCCAATTTACATGAAGCAAACCTTGAACTTAGCAATTAACCTATTGGTAATATTAAGCTTGGTTAAATTTAATTATACCATCATCCTATTGATGAAATATTCCATCATTTCCTTTCATACCAGGCTAATTATGGAATTCATGAAAAAGGTTATGCCGTTTATGTTTTCAATATTGTTGGCAGGATCCATGGATTATATCAATAGCTATATTGTGGAGTATTATTTTAGTGCAATAGAATTTGCTGTGTTTAGATACGGTGCCAAAGAGCTGCCTATTTTTCTAATTCTAGCAAACTCATTAAGCAATATATACAGTGGCGAGATTGCCAATTTTAATAAGAACAATGATTTGGCCTTGGGTTTAGAAAAGCTAAAGGCAAGTAGTACCAGGCTTATGCGATGGCTTTTCCCAAGCACCATCTTGCTTTTGTTGGTGAGTAAACACTTTTTTGAGTTGGCTTATAACCAAGATTTGGTTCAGGGCTATAAAATTTTTAACATTTATTTGCTGTTAATTATAAGCAGAATGTTGTTTCCCCAAACCGTAATCATGGGCCTTATGAAGAACAGGATCTTTTATTTGGTGAGCTCCAATTACCTCATATTAAACTGCATATTATCCTTTTGGTTTATTGGAATTTGGGGCATTGAAGGCATCGCTTATGCTACGGTAATTTCGTTTATGGTGGAGAAAATTCTTTTGGTAGTTTATTGCAAAATGGAGGGAGTAGATTTAAGAAAATATACCAATGTTGGCGAGTATGTTTTATACGCATCGGTAACGCTTTTGGTTTTCTTTCTGAACCTAAAAGGCTTTTTAGCGATTCCTTAAAATAGATAAAAAATCATATAAAAACCTGACCAAGGTCATTTCGATGAGCTGCTTATGTGGATAGTTTTGTGAAAATTAAATTTACAAGCTATGCCCATATATCAACAAGCAGGAATTATTCCTCATAAACGCCACATTGTATTTCGCAATGCCAACGGGAACTTGTACCATGAGGAGTTATTTGGTACGGAAGGTTTTGCGGGAACCTCTTCTTTGGTATATCATTTGTATCCACCAACGATGGTAAAGGATCATGGAAAACCCTATTCGGTTAGACCAGAAATAGCCATTGAAGATAACCTGCAAGCGAGGAGTTATATGGGTTATGATGTAGAACCGAATGCAGATTATATTCAAAGCAGGAAGACCTTATTTGTAAACGACGACATGACCATTGGCATGGCTGCGCCAACAAAGAGCTTAACGGAATATTTTTTCAAAAATGCCGATGCCGATGAGATGATTTTTGTGCATAAAGGTACAGGCGTTTTAAAAACCATGTATGGCCATATTGATTTTGAATACGGCGATTATTTAATTATCCCAAGAGGAACAGTCTATCAAATTCATTTTAATGATGCCGATAATAAACTGCTGATAGTTGAGTCTTTTGGTGCCATAGAAACACCCGAAAGGTATAGAAACAAATATGGCCAATTTCTTGAGACTTCGCCCTTTTGTGAAAGAGATTTAAAATTACCTAAGAACCTAGAAACGATAGATGAGCAAGGCGATTTTTTGATTCAAATAAAGAAGCGTGGATTGATTTATCCTTATGTTTACGAGAACCATCCTTTTGATGTGATAGGTTGGGATGGATGTTGCTATCCTTATGGATTTTCGATCTTAAATTTTGAGCCTTTGACTGGCCGCATTCACATGCCACCTCCTATTCATCAAACCTTCCAAGGACGCAATTTTGTTATTTGTTCATTTGTACCGCGCATGTATGATTACCATCCAGATGCCATACCTGCTCCTTACCACCACAGCAATATAGATAGCGACGAGTTACTCTATTATGTTGATGGCGATTTTATGAGCAGAAATAACATTAAAAAAGGTCAGATTACCCTACACCCCGGAGGCTTGCCACACGGGCCACACCCTGGTGCAATTGAGAGAAGCATTGGCAAAAAGGCAACCAACGAATTGGCCGTCATGATAGATCCTTTTAATCCGGTTAAAATAACCAAGGAAGCCATGAAATATGAGTTTGAGGATTATTATCAAAGCTGGATGAGCTAAGTAATACAATTATTAATTAACAATAAAACTGAATAAAATGGAAAGTACCCCCAATTTAACGGAAGTAAAAAACTTCACATATTCTGGCGACAAAATATTTGATAAGGCCCAAGATTTTCTGCCAATTAATGGAACAGATTATGTGGAATTGTATGTTGGAAATGCGAAGCAAGCGGCACATTATTACAAAACAGCATTTGGGTTTCAGGACTTGGCTTATGCAGGATTAGAAACGGGCTTAAGAGATAGAACCTCTTATGTATTGCAACAAGGGAAAATTAGGTTGGTATTAACTACTCCTTTTGATCCAGAGAGCGACATGGCGGCACACTTGCGCTTACACGGCGATGGCGTAAGGGTTATTGCCTTATGGGTAGATGATGCATTTGATGCTTATAAACAAACTGTTGCTAGAGGGGCAAAACCTTTTATGGAACCAAAATTGGTTCAGGACAAAGATGGAGAAGTGAGAATGAGCGGCATTCATACCTATGGCGATACGGTTCACATATTTGTTGAAAGAAAAAATTATAAAGGATTGTTTTTACCCGGTTATGAAAAGCTGGAAACGGGCTACCAACCTGGGGATACTGGCTTGCGTTATATAGACCATATGGTGGGAAATGTAGAAATGGGGGCTATGAATACTTGGTCAGATTTTTATGGCACGGTAATGGGATTTGCCAATTTAGTTACCTTTGACGACAAGGATATTTCTACCGAATATACAGCCTTAATGAGCAAGGTTATGAGCAATGGAAATGGGTATATTAAGTTCCCAATAAATGAACCAGCGGTAGGTAAAAAGAAATCGCAGGTGGAGGAATATTTAGACTTTTATAAAGGTGCGGGGTGCCAGCATATAGCAGTTGCCACCAACGACATTATATTTACGATTAGTGAGATGCGCAAGCGTGGGGTAGAATTCTTATATGTTCCAGGGTCATATTACGACACGGTAAAAGATAGGGTTGGCATTATAGAAGAAGACTTAGAAGAATTGAAAAAATGGGGAATAATGGTAGATAGAGACGAAGAAGGATACTTGCTTCAAATCTTCACCAAACCTGTTGAAGACAGGCCTACCCTATTCTTTGAAATTATACAACGTAAAGGTGCAAAGAGTTTTGGCAAGGGCAACTTTCAAGCCCTGTTTGAATCGATAGAAGCCGAGCAAGCAAGGCGCGGAACGCTATAAAATTATTAAGTAGGTATTAAGATTCTTTTGGCAGGAATTGATTTATTTTTTTGAAATTAATTCGGTTCAGGCAGCAACTATTGCCCGAATGGATGGCATCTACCAATGCACCACAACACCTGGTGTTTATAACTTAATGTTTAAAGTTTACCGCAATTGCCAAAGGATCCAATTATGCGCAAATTGTCGCAATGGATTAAGTCTTGCCTGTAGTATTATGGTTGAAGTAAAAGGAGCTGCATCCCCAACTGGTCCAAAGATGAACAGTGTATTTTTTGCTTTGAGCCCAAAGATTTCGGCAATGAGTCAAATAAAATCAAGGTATTTCCAAAACCATCTAATGGAAAAAAAACACCGTTTTTTTCCATTAGATGGTTCGAACCAAAATAGTTTATTTCATAAATTCTACCACCTTATCTACCATGTTTTTTGAACCCATGATAACCGGCACACGTTGGTGAATTTCTGTTGGTTCAACATCTAAAACACGCATGGTACCAGTGGTGGCGGTGCCTCCAGCTTGCTCTGCTATGTAAGACATTGGGATACATTCGAACATAAGGCGCAATTTTCCGTTTGGCGCTTTTGTAGTTGGCGGGTAAATAAATACCCCTCCTTTTAATAAATTGCGGTGAAAGTCGGCCACCATAGAACCAATATACCTAGCAGTATACGGACGGTTGCTGGCTATATCTGTCTCCTTAACCCAATTTAAATAATTGCTTACTCCTTGCGGAAATTCGCCCGCATTTCCTTCGTTAATGGAATACACTTTGCCATCAGCAGGCGTTTTAATATCGGGGTGACTTAAACAAAACTCACCAATACTTGGATCGAGTGTAAATCCGTTTACACCGCTACCAGAGCTAAACACCATCATGGTTGAAGTTCCATAAACCACATACCCAGCAGCCACTAATTTATTACCAGCTTGCAATACATCCTTTACATTTGGCTCTGAACCAAGTTCGGAAACCCTGCGGTAAACTGAGAAAATGGTACCAATAGAAACGTTCACATCTATATTGCTTGAACCATCTAATGGATCGATACAAATTACATATTTTCCATTTTTTGAGTAAGCACCTTGTAATGGAATAATGTCGTCGTTTTCTTCACTGGCCATTACACAAACTTCTCCTCCTTTTTCTAGGGCCCAAATGAAAGTCTCATTCCCAATTATATCAAGTTTTTTAACATCCTCACCTTGCACATTTACAGAACCATATTCGCCTAGAATTTGGGTTAAACCAGCCTTATTTACTTCTCTGCTAATTATTTTTGCAGCAATTCCAATGTCTCTTAATAGGCGTGAAAATTCGCCTTTAGCAAGTGGAAATTCATGTTGTTTTTCAATGATAAATTGACCGAGTGTAGTAATTGACATAAACTTATAATTTAGCGCAAACCTATGATTATTCGGCAATTTATACAAATTGGTTCAGACCGAAAATGCGATTATTTTAAGAATAGCTAATTTAGGACTTAGATTAGGATTAGATATTTACAGAAAATAGGGAGAAAGCAATGCAAATTTTCTAAATTGAGAACAACTGCAAACGAAATTTACTTTTAAAATTGTGTCAATGCGCTTTATCTTCGCAAACCAATGATATTGCGATATGAAAGTATTTAAGTTTGGTGGTGCATCTGTAAAAAATGCGGAAGCTGTAAAAAATGTGGGCGAGGTGCTTAAACAATTTGGCGGCGAGGAAGTGCTGGTGGTGGTTAGCGCAATGGGCAAATCGACCAATTCTTTGGAGTTGTTGGCTAAGGCATTTTACGAGCAAAAAACTGGATTAAACTCGTTTTACAAGGAAGTAAAATCCTTTCACCACAACATTATAAAAGGCTTATTAATCGATAGTCAATCGCATACCTACGATGATATTGAGAATTTATTTATTGAGTTGGAATGTGAGTTAGAAGGTGTGCCCGATGAAAATTTCGATAAAGTTTATGATCAAATTGTGAGCTATGGAGAGATGTTTTCTTCCAGAATTCTAAGTGCATATTTAAACGAATCGAATATAAAAAACAGGTGGATGGATTCTCAGAATTTCATTAGCACCGACAACAATTACCGCGAAGCTAAAGTTGATTGGGAAATCACTTCAAACTTAATCTCTAAAAAATTAAAGCCAATTGTTAAAAAGCAAATGGTGGTAACTCAAGGATTTATTGGAAGAAATAAGGAGAACTATACGGTTACCTTGGGCAGAGAAGGCTCAGATTATTCGGCCGCCATATTTGCTTATGGTTTAGATGCCGAGAGTGTTACCATTTGGAAGGATGTTGCAGGCGTAATGAATGCCGATCCAAAGAAGTTTCCGAATGCCATTAAAATAGATGCCATAAGTTATCCTATGGCCATTGAGATGGCTTATTATGGTGCTACTGTTATTCATCCAAAAACAATTCAGCCTTTACAAAGCAAACAAATTCCCTTGTATGTAAAGTCCTTTTTAGACCCAAAATCTGAAGGTACCATAGTGGGAAATAGTGTGCAAAAAAACAATGTTTTACCTACCATTATATCAAAGGGAAACCAACTTTTGATTTCGATATGCAGCAAAGATTTTTCATTTATTGTAGAGGATAATCTAAGTAAGATTTTTAATGCTTTTGCCTTACATAAAGTCAAAATAAATCTTATGCAGAACTCGGCTATTAGTTTTAGCGTATGCGTAGACAATGAATCTGAGAAAATAAATAAACTTAAAGCGGCCCTTGAGCCTAACTATTCATTGGATATCAATGAAGGATTAGAGTTGCTAACTATTACAAATTATTCGGAAGAAAATTTACTTGAGTTAATAAATGGTAAACCAATTCTTATTGAACAAAAGACTAAAAACACCCTACAAATGGTGGTTGGCTAATATTAATTATTGTGATTGGGCAGTGTAAAAGAAATTTTACAACCCTCACCTACTTTACTATCAATCCAAATTGTACCCCCACTTTTCTCAACATATTCTTTGCATAAAAGCAACCCTAAACCTGTGCCTTTTTCATTGTTGGTTCCATAAGTTGTATAATGTTCTGTAGGAGAAAATACTTTTGAAATTGCATCCTCATTCATACCCACACCTTCATCTATTATTTCAATTAGCGTTTTATCTCCTTCGTAATTTTGTACCGTAATTTCAATAATTCCTCCTCTCTTAGAAAATTTGATGGCATTGCTCACTAAATTTCTTAGCAACAAGTTTAGTTGATGTTTGTCTATATAAACAGCATGCCTTTCTGTAAAAGTGAATTTAAAATGAAGCGATTTTTCTGCTAATTGCAATTTAAACAAGTCCATCAACTCTTGTATTGGTCGCCTCACATCTATTAATTCTGGCTCGGGGTTTAAACCATTTAATTGACTGCGCGACCATTGCAACAAGTTTTCTAAGGTTAAATTTAGGGTATCAACATTTTTGCTTATTCCAGACAAAGACTTCTTTAACTCATCGTAAGTTAAATCATCGTCGGCAACCCAAGTTAAAACCGTACTTAACGATTTTATTGGCGCTCTTAAATCGTGCGAAATAATTGAAAACACTTTATCTTTAATCTGATTGCTTTTTTGCAACTCTTGCGCCTGGCTATTTAACAAAGACGTTCGCTCTAAAATTATATCCTTTTGGTTTTTATTTATGTGCTTTAGTTTATTTGACAAATTTTCTACCTCCAAAAATGCATTCGAAAACAACCTAGTCAAAACAAAAGCTTGAATTATGGCAAAAAGGAAAATTGCCGCTGGCATCAAATAGTAAGATTTAATTATGGCCTGACTATACAAAATATCATTGGTACCAGCAATTGAAACACCTAAAACGGCTCCACCTACCAAATTTGCAAAATCCCTTCTCATTAACATCACCTTTACCACTAGGTTAAGTAAATAAATAAGCATTAATCCACAAACAATTAGATAATAAGGAATAAAATAGGAACTATAATACACGGGTGCCACCAAGAAAAGTGTGCCGAAAATCAATTGAATAAAAGTAATTATTTTTAATGCTTTTTGATTAACATCCTTAGGGAATAAATTGCTTAAATAATAAATACCAAACAAAAGCATTAAAGCCAAAGAAATGTATTCAGTTTTTACAAGTACTTCCCAAGGAAAATTGTTAGACAATTGTTTAATTAAAATATCTCCGGTTGAACCAATTCTTAATCCGGCGAATAAACACAATAAGGCAAAATACAAGGATGTTTTGTCCTCCGTTTTAATATAATAAAAGGCAATAAAATAGCAGAACAACACAAATAAAGAACCTATTAAAAAGGAATCGAGGAATATTACTTTTATAAAATTCTGATCCATTACATTTGGGCTACCTATTGAAGGAGAGAACCACAATCCGCCTTCTCTATAACTGAAATTAGAAACTTGAATGGCTATTTCAACGGTATCTTGTTCTAAAGAAAAATTTATTCTATAGGGCAAAAAATCTGGTTTCGATTCATATTCGTTTCTGCCAAAAACCCCAACCGACTTTAACTTAACTCCATTCACAAACAAATCGTAACTGCAACCAACAGTCATTAATTTTAAGGTTACTATATCCTCCTTAGACAAATCATGCGTAAACTTATAGGTATAAGTGCCATAGCTTTTACTTGGATATCCTAGTCCATCCCAATTACCAGGAACAATAATAGGCTTCCCTTCTAGAGAAGGATTATTAACAAGGTCTTCGTAGGTTTTTTCGTGATAAAAAACCCACCCTTCTTTATCCAATAAAAAGATAGGCGACTTGCTAAACTCTATTTTGGGGAGCGCAATTGCAAACTGCTGCAAGAGGGTGAATAGAAAAAGGAAAAATATATATTTGTGTATTAAAATTCGCACTTCTCAAAGGGTAAGATTATTTTGCAAATAAACGAATTTCGTTTAATTTTCATGTTTTTTTTATTTCTTCGCAAGGTGACAAGCTCATTTGAATCTGATTTACACAATTATTTAACAGGAGTTTATCCTCAAAAAATAGAAATTCTATCGAGTTTTCCTTGCCTGTATAAATTAATCGACCTCAAATTAATATTCTGCCTATACACCTATGAATATCAGTTAAATACAGAAAAAACCTTTTTCCAAAACCCTTTTTTGGATTGCAATTTTGTTTGGATATATGAAGACCAATGGCATTTAAAGAATGAAATTATCAAAAGCAGAATACACAGCCTTTTAAGCCTAAACAAGAAAATTTCTGCAAGAACTTGCCTCCTTAAAAGAATAGACAAGGGCGATTGCGATAAATTTATGGCAGAAAATCACCTAATTGGTTCAACCCAAGCTGGATTTAAATATGGACTATTTTTAAAAAATGAATTAGTTGCAGTAGCCACATTTAGTAAAGCCAGGGTTATGGTAGATTCTGATGTTTATTACCATTCTTATGAATTGATTGGATTTGCCAACAAAAAATATTTTACGGTTGTAGGCGGACTTCAAAAACTCATTAAAAATTTTATTTTAGAGAAAAATGTGGTGCATTTAATGACCTATATTGATTTAGATTGGGGCATGGGAAATGCATTTAAAAAAATGGGATTTAAAGAAATAGAAAAAACAACAGCCCAATTGTTTCAAGTGAATCCAAACACCCATCAGAGATTTAAATACAATCCTCTTTCAAAAGGATTAATTTCGGTTCAGAACGCTGGAAGCTTAAAAATGATTTTAGATTTAAGGTATAATGAGCAACATTAAATCATACGATTCAATCGCTGTAATTGGTCCTACCGCCAGTGGAAAAACCAAGTTGGCTGTGCAACTTGCGTACAAGCTACATGGCCAAATTATTAGCGTAGATTCGAGAATGGTATTTAAAGGCATGGATATTGGAACGGGGAAAGATTTGGCAGAATATACCCACCAAAATCGGCCCATTATTTATCACATGATAGACCTTGTTGAACCTTGGGAAGACTACCATATTTATCAATTTCAACAAGATTTTAAGAAGGCTTTCGGTTCAATCCAATGCATAGGAAAAACACCCATTTTAGCAGGAGGAAGTGGTCTATATTTGGAGGCAGTTATCCAAGACTTTGAGTATACTTCGATTCCTTCTAACAAGGAAAAAAGAGGCGCACTTGAAGAATTGAGTCTATTAGCATTGCAACATCAATTTCAATTGATGGATATACACCCGTATAAAGAAATAGCAGATTTAGCCACAAAAAAACGTGCCATTAGGGCCATCGAAATACTAGATTACTTGCTTACAAATCCAGAATTTGCTTTGCCCATCTCTAAGCCCATTCGCCCATTTATTATAGGCCTTAACCCTCCTCTTGAGCTTAGGAGAAATAGGATTATTGACCGACTTCATTCAAGAATAAAAGAAGGACTCATTACCGAAGTTGAAGACCTCTTAGAAAAGGGCGTAACTAAGGAAAGACTGAGCTTTTTTGGCTTAGAATATAAATGGGTAGTGACATTCCTTGAAGGCCAAATTAGTAAAACCGAAATGGTTACACATTTGGGAATAGCCATTCAACAATTTAGCAAAAGGCAAATGACGTATTTTAGAAAAATGGAAAAATCTGGACTCAAAATTCATTGGATTTCTAATCCAAGTGAAATTGATTTATTGATGCCCATGCTTGCAAGTTTTGAAGGAATTAATACCAATTGTAATTATTAAATTGCCCAAAGTTATTTGATCATTTTACTAGGCTAAATGCCTAAATAACAAAATATTAGTACAATGAAAACACTAAAAAATGTACGTCACATAGAAAATCTGCATATATTTTTGTGGTTATGGAAAGACATGTGTTGGATGCAAGAATATAAATTAATGGCAACCCTTATCTTTTTTCCAACCATCTTTCTAGCAGGATATATTTGCTTTAAAACATGGAACAGCAAGCTCGCATTGCTCATCAACATTTCTGTTTTTTGTTGGATCAGTGCAAACTCCTGTTGGATGTTTTATGAGTTCTATTTTCCGTTTTTAAAACCTTTTGCCCTTGCTTTTTTTATCGCGGGCTTGGGTTTCATATCCATCTATTTATTTAATTTTTTCGTCAAAAACCAAGAAGAAGAAACTACTAATTAAATAATCCCTATATTTGATATAAATAAACAGAAAAACATGAAGAAAATATACCTTATTTTAGCGTTATCGGCCATTACATTTGCTGGTTTTGCCCAATGTACACCAGACCCAAGCGTAAACAAACCAGGCATTTCCCCTGCAAAATTAGCAGATGCCATAGCCGGCACACCCTATTCTGAAGTGGCCACTTTAATGGTTCCAAAAGATACCGTTTTTGTATATCTGGGCAATACATACAATGCCGTAATTGATTCGGCAACCGTGGTTTCAATCAGCGATTTACCCGCAGGATTTGCTTATGAGTGCGATAAGGTTAGTCGCACTTGGAATGGCGGTTCTAAAGGTTGTGCAAGGTTGTATGGCAATCCATTGGCAGTTCATGTTGGTAAGTATGAAGTAGTGGTTAAAGTAAGAACCTTCTTAAAAATTACTGGATCGCCAACTCAATTTGACCAATTAGATTCTAGTACCATAGACATAAATATTGTATTGCCAAATGCCATTCAAGAACAATTTCAATATGCTGGAATTAAAATTTTTCCTAATCCAGTTAGCAATGTGTTAAATGTTTCTATCAACCAATACACTTCTGAAGGAAGCTATGAAATTTTCGATTTGCTTGGACAAAGATTCAATTTAGCACCAAGTTATTCGTCGCAGACCGGCGAAGTTAAATTTGATGTAAGCAATCTTAAACCTGGCGTTTATGTTGTAAAAAGAGAAGTCAATGGTTATATCTACCAATCAAAATTTGTAAAAGAATAGGTTCGGTTCAGACCGAAAAAAATTATACGATAAACACGAATTATTCTTAGGAATGATTCGTGTTTATTTTTTTAACACCAAGCCAAAGCGAATTGCCAATCACAATTACATCGCTAAAAGCCATAGACAGCGCGCCCAGCATGGGATGCATAAAACCAGCGGCCGCCAAAGGAATGCAAATGATGTTATAAAAGAAGGCCCAAAACAAGTTCTGCTTTATGGTTTTATAAGTCTGGATACTAATTTGGTGGGCCTCATTTAAGGTGTTTAAATTGCCATTCATAAGCACCAAATTGGCCGATTGAATAGCAATATCACTGGCTTTTACAAAGGATATGCCCACAGAAACTTTGCTCAAGGCTGGCGCATCATTTACCCCATCTCCCACCATTACCACAGGCTCTTTTTGATTAACCAAAGTCTCAATATACCTTAACTTTTGTGCAGGCAATTGCTCGGCATAATAGGTGTGAACACCCAACAAATTAGCAACATTTTTCACCTTTGATTCCTTGTCGCCACTCAATAAAATGGTTTCAATATTTACAGATTGCAAGTATTTAATAAGGTTGAGTGCGCCTTCTTTTAAATCGTCTTTCAAATTAAAACTGGAAACAATTTCCTTATTTTTGCTCAAGTAAAGATCCTTATCATTTTGGGCTGAACCAATATATTTTCCAGAACCCAACATCCATTCAATGCCATCTTGATCTGTTGCCATAATGCCCAAACCTTTCTCTTCTTTGATGGCAGAAAATTTAATGCTTCCTGTAAACCAATCTGGATGCTGAACAAGCAAAGCCTTAGCAATTGGGTGAGAAGAATGTTTTTCTAAGGCAAAAATTATATTTTTATGCGCCGCCGCCTCGCTGGGTATAAAATCAAAATCGCCAAACACAAATTGTCCGCTAGTTAAGGTACCAGTCTTGTCAAAAATTATCTTGGTGCTGCGGGCAAAATTTTCGAGCACATCGCCACCTTTAATAAGTATGCCTCTTTTAGCCGCCTTTCCAATGCCCACCATAATGGCAGTAGGCGTGGCCAAACCCATGGCACACGGACAAGAAATAACCAATACAGCCACTGCGCGCATCATGCTTCTGGCTGAACCAATACCTAATATAAAAAAAGAAACCAAGAAAGTGACGAGCGCAATTGCCACCACCACGGGCACAAAAATGGCACTCACTTGGTCGCCCAATTTCTGAATATTGGGTTTGCTCGACTGTGCCTTTTTAACCATTTCAATAATTTGAGACAGTATAGAACCTTTTAAATGAGTAGTAACCATGGCCTGCATATTGCCATTTATTAAAATGGTTCCCCCCACAATTTTATCACCCAATTTCTTGTGAACCGGTAGGCTTTCACCACTCATTAAACTCTCGTCGCAGTGGCCATCACCCCCCACTATTAAAGCATCTATAGGAATTACATCACCATTATTTATCTGAAGTAAATCGCCTTGTTTCAAAGAAATAACCTCCACCTCATGCAACAAACTTTGGCCATTTTGTTTTGTAATTAATCGGGCCATTTTTACTTGCAAAGAAGTAAGGCTTTGAATGGCGTTGGTTGTTTTTTTAATAGCTCTTTTCTCCAATACATTCCCAAATAAAACCAAGGTAATAATGGTGGCGCCAGTTTCAAAAAACAAGTATTCATGAATCTCGTGCGTGTTCCAAAAATAATAGGTGCCAAAAACACTGTAAAAAAAGGCAGAGAAGGCACCAATAAAAATAAGCACATCCATATTGGGTATGCCAGATTTTAGGCTATGGTAGGCAGATCTGCCAAAAAACCATAATCCCAGAACATAAACAGGTAAGGATAAAAACAATTGAACCAAAGGGTTATGCAAAGGTGCCCAAGAAATGAGCATGTGTAACACTAAAGGAACAGTAAAAATAAGGCAAAAAATGAGCTTAGATTCGAGTGAGGCTAGCAGTTTTTTTTTTTACCCGCTTCGTTGGCTGCATTTAACACCACATAACCCAACTCCTCAATGCTATCTTTTATTTCTTCGGCAGGCTTACCCAAAACATTTTGAAAGCGAACCTCACCTGTGGCAAAGTTTACATCTACTTGCTCCATGCCTTGCTTTTCTAAACGCTTGCGCACGCCCATGGCACAATTACTGCATGTCATACCTTCAACAGTAAGCTCCGAAAGCTGCACTTCATTTTGATTCATAGCACAAAGATAAATACTTTTGTCAAGCGCAATCACTAATTTTCAACAAAATTTTATATAGGCTATCTTTTCAAAAAAACTACCTTGCATCAAAGCTGTTAACCTATATATGAAAGAAAACAAAAGAACCATTCTCCTCCTTGTATTAGGAAGTTTTTTTATTGCCAATGCTATTATTGCCGAATTTATTGGCGTAAAAATATTCTCCTTGGAGGCTAGCCTTGGGTTAAGAGAAGTAAACTGGTCCATCTTTGGCAATTCCCTTTCTTTTAACATGACCGTGGGCGTTATTTTATGGCCCATTGTTTTTATCATGACAGATATAATAAACGAATATTTTGGAACAGGCGGGGTAAAGCTGTTTTCTTATATAGCCGCCATTTTAGTATCTTACGCATTTCTTGCCATTTACATGGGCATTCAGCTTACACCAGCAAATTTTTGGATCAACAAAGAAACGGTCAACGGCCCCTTAAACATGCAAAATGCCTATGCCCAAATTTTTGGTCAGGGCTTATGGATTATCGTTGGCTCGCTGGTTGCCTTTCTGGTAGGACAGCTGGTTGATGTAACCGTATTTCATTATTTAAAGCGCAAAACTGGCGATAAAAAACTTTGGCTCAGATCTACAGGTTCTACAGTGGTATCGCAGCTAATAGATAGTTTTGTGGTGCTATTTATTGCCTTTTATATTGGTGCAGGTTGGGACTTAAAATTGGTGCTAGGCATTAGCATCGTTAACTATATTTATAAGCTAAGTGTGGCATTGCTATTAACCCCACTTTTATACGGAATTCATGCCATTATTGATAGCTACCTGGGTAAAGAATTGGCAGAATCAATGATGCGTGAAGCACATTCACCACCCAAAAACTAATCCCACTCATATTGCAAGCTAAGCACTTTTTATCAGGACTTATTTTCTAGTTAAATATAAAATTCGCTCCACTTGGTTGCCGTCGCCCGTGTCTTTGTAGCCAGTTAAAATGAGCTTATTTTTACTTACGGTTTGAACCAAATACGTTTGCCCCATCCAATCTAATTCAGAAATCAGGATGGACTTAGTGCTACTTGTATATTTCCAAGTAATGGCAAAGTCTGAACCAGATAAATTCATGATACCTGTTTGCAAATCGGCATTCAAAATATAGACGCCAAAATTAGCTTCAGTTTCAACTCTTACCTTCAATTTACTTGGATACACATCGTTAAGCAAAACACTGTCGCGGTTCCATGTGCCAACAAAATCAATGGCCTCAGTTTGGTCTGGCGTGGGCTCGTCGGTGGCATCTGGCTGACAAGCAGCAAGAGCCAGTACAAAAACAAAAGCTAAAAATTTAAGTTGTTTCATGTGCATACTAATTTTTGTAAAAATAAGTACTTCGCAGTAAAAAGAAAGCGATGAGGTAAAATCATTTTCAACTATTATTGCCTAATGGCTTCAAGTGTGTATATTTTATTAGGTTCTAACCAGGGCAATTCTATTAAACAACTAGAAATTGCCACCCAATCTATTGCAGAATGGGTGGGCAATGTGGTGCAAAGTTCTTCCATTTATCGAACTGCCGCTTGGGGAAATACCCAACAAGATGCCTTTTCTAACCAAATTATTTTGGTTAGAACCGAAAAAACTGCCAGCCAAGTATTAAGAATATTATTGACAATTGAAGATAAAATGGAACGCATTCGCACCTTAAAATGGGCGCCAAGAACCATCGATTTAGACATCTTATTTTACGATGAATTAATCTTGGAAGAACCAGAATTAACAATACCTCACCCCTATTTACACCAAAGAAGGTTTACCTTAATTCCAATGGCAGAAATGGCCCCAAATTTTTTACATCCTAAGCTGCTTAAAAGCATTTCACAATTGTTGCAAATTTGTCCCGACCAGCTTTCCGTGGAAAAAATAAGCACAAAATAAAGTTTCAATTACAGAAATTTGAGCACTTTGAGCAATACCATTCCATACCGTTTTATAGCCATAGAAGGCAATATTGGCGCAGGCAAATCTAGCCTCGCAAAGATGCTTGCTAAAGATTTGGAAGCGCGATTGTTATTAGAAGAATTTGAGGACAATTCGTTTCTGCCAAAATTTTATAAAGACGGCAGAAGGTATGCTTTTCCGTTAGAAATGAGCTTTTTGGCGGCTCGGTTCAACCAGTTAAAAAGACAATTGCCCGAGCAAGATTTGTTTAGTGAACTCATTATAAGTGATTATATTTTTGCCAAATGCTTGCTGTTTTCTAAGGTAAATTTAGACCACGATGAGTATGAGTTGTATTACAAATTATTTAGCATTATTAACCAACAATTGCCCAAACCAGATTTGCTCATTTATTTGCATTGCCCCATAGAAAAATTGCAATGGAATATTACCAATAGAGGGCGCAGTTACGAGATGCAAATTGAGGCAGAATACCTAGAAAATTTGCAACAAACTTATTTCGATTTTTTGCATGCCAATCCAGAGCAAAGGGTTTTAATGATAGATTGCGCTAACATAGATTTTGTAAATAACACAAAGCATTACGCGCAGATAAAACAATTGCTCAACAAAGAACATGCACCTGGCATTAACCATTATCACTTTTTAAGCGAAGGTTAATGGAGCAAGCTATTCTCTTAACTACGGCATATTTGCCTAGCATTGCTTGGTTTCAACAAGCCGTTTTGGCCGAACCAATGTACTTGGAAACACAAGAAAACTACCTAAAACAAAGTTACCGCAACCGCTGTAAAATACTAACGGCCAATGGGGTATTGGATTTGATTGTGCCCGTTGTGCATGCAGATAAAAAACAGCTTATCACACAAATTGCCATTCAAGACACAGCGCATTGGCGCAAACAACATTGGCAAGCTATCTGCTCTGCTTATGGAAAATCTGCCTTCTTTTTATATTATCGCGACCCCATTGAGCAACTCTATTTTGGTTCGAACCAAACCCATTTATTTGACTTTAACCTGGCGTTTATCAAGTTAATTGCTAAGTTTCTTAAGCTAAACCTATCTCCTATTTTTACCCAAAATTATGAGAAGCAAACAGGAGAAAAATTGGATTTAAGAACTGCGTTTCATGCCAAAGGAGGGCCAAACGCAGATGAATTGCTATTTGAGAAAAAATACTTTCAGGTCTTTGCAGAGAAATTCGAGTTTGTTCCAAACCTATCCATCCTAGATTTGCTATTTAATGTTGGGCCATTGAGCAAAGATTTCTTGGTAAAGTTGTAAGTTAAAACAATTGCCCTTTCTTTACGTTTAAATATGAATAAAATTAAACACCATGAAAGATCGAATAATTGAGCAATACATCCAATTAAAATTAAGCGACAGTGCGGCATTAAAAAATGTTTACCTGTTTGCCAAAGAATTAGAGATAGCCGAAAAGGAATTTTACGAACATTATTCGTCTTTGGAAGCACTAGAAGCCGATATTTTTAATCAGTGGTTTATTGGGGTAAAACAAAACCTAGAGAAGTCGGAATTATATGATGGATACAGCACCCGAGAGAAAATTTTGGCCTTAAATTTTGCTTGGATAGAAGCCTTACAAGCCAATAGAAGTTTTGTGAAAGAGGTATGGAAGTATAAAAAAGACATGCTTTCTCTGCCTAAAATGCCTAGCTTTCTAAAGCCTTTAAAGGAATCGTTTGAAGCTTTTGCCGATAGCATTATTAATGAAGGAATTCAAAATAACGAACTCGTAGACCGCAAATTTTTAAGCGATAAATACAAAAATGGTTTGTGGCTGAACCTATTATTTGTGGTAAATTTTTGGCTCAACGACCATAGTAAGGCCTTTGAAAAAACAGATGCTGCCATTGAGAAATCGGTTAATCTGGCTTTTGATTTAATGGGTAAATCGCCACTCGATTCTATGTTTGACTTTGGCAAATTTGTATTTCAGAACAAATAAAAATGGAACAAAATAGCATTCCTACTACCAAGGTAGAAAGAGCGATGCGCTTTGTAAAAACAGGCGCTCAAATAGGTGGCAATTATATTAAACATTATTCTAAAAAAGCCTTAGATCCTTCGCGCACTAAGGAAGAATTGCACGAAGATAATGCTACCGATGTGTATAATGCCCTCAGCGAATTAAAAGGTTCTGCCTTAAAAGTTGCACAAATGTTGAGCATGGAAAAAAACATTTTGCCAAGGCAGTACACCAATAAATTTCAAATGGCACAATACAATGCTCCACCACTTTCTGGTCCTTTGATAGTGCAAACTTTCATTAAAAGTTTTGGCAAAGCACCACAAGAAATTTTCGAAAGTTTTAATATGAAGGCGAGCAATGCCGCAAGTATTGGTCAGGTGCACGAAGCCAGCTTAAATGGGCAAAAGTTAGCCATCAAAATTCAATATCCAGGGGTAGCAGAATCCATACAGAGCGACTTAAAAATTGTAAAGCCAATTGCCTTTAGGTTATTAAATATGAATGAAAAGGAATTGGATAAATACATTAAAGAGGTTGAGGCTAAATTAATTGAAGAAACCGATTATGAGTTAGAATTTAAACGATCGGAAGAAATTTCTTCTCAATGTGCGCAAATTCCAAACATTGCTTTTACCAAATATTATAAAGAATACTCTTCAAAGCGCGTTTTAACCATGGATTGGATGGAAGGCTTGCATTTAGACGATTTCTTAAAAACAAATCCATCTCAGGAGATTAGAAATTCTATTGGTCAGGCCATGTGGGATTTTTATGATATTCAGGTACACGAGTTAAAATCGGTTCATGCCGACCCACATCCAGGTAATTTTATTTTAAAAGAAAATGGCGTGTTAGGGGTCATAGATTTTGGATGTGTAAAAGTTATTCCCGAAGATTTTTATTATAATTATTTTGCCTTGTTAATTCCAGAATTACTGAATGAGCCCGGCATTATTTCCAAGATAATGAAACAACAAGAGATCATTAATGCCAACGATACCCAATTGGTTCAGGATAAAATTACCGAAGCATTTATGAAAATTACCCGCTTGTTGGCCACCCCATTTATGGAAAGCAGTTTTGATTTTGGCAACAACGAATACATCGATAAAATTTACGCATTGGGCGAAGAAGTGAGTAAAATGGAAGAGTTAAAGCAATCCAAAGTAGGAAGAGGTTCGCAACATGCCCTATATATTAATAGAACTTATTTTGGTTTGTATAGCATTTTAAATGTGCTCCAAGCCCAAGTAAATACAGGCATTAGAGATTGGAAAACCAACTTAATTCAATACCACCAAAACCATTTGGCAACCGTAAAAAAGGGCAATTAATACTTAACAAACCTCCCCTGCAAGGTATCTCCGCTTTGGCTGCGTAATACATAAAAATAAATGCCAGGCGCAAAGTTGTCTGTAGGTATCATAAGCTGGGACTTTTGC
>JAWXAZ010000030.1:0-27522 GCA_034439755.1 bacterium | reverse complement strand
TGTTAAATATTCCGTATTAGAAGGAAATATAGGAAGTAGTAATTGAGCCATAAATACAACTGTAAGGCATTTTGTTTTACGAACACCATCTCTGAACTACCCTGTTTATCTCATAAGGCTTGGTTGTCTGAAGCTTGTGATAAATAATGGCAGTGGGTGTAGCGATACAATTAATAAGCTTGTGAGTATGGGTCCCAATTACTTGCTACGGGGACAAGTTTTTAAAGGAGGTATGCCATCTGATTTTTCTATGATAAATATTTATACTTTTGATACTGCTACTAGCTTAATGTATTATAGCAATACCGCTTATACCGACTTAAATGGGCAGTATGAAATTTATTTAAAAAGAGGTTTTTATTTGGTTCAAGCCGACTTTGCTTTTGACCCTTTAAATACTGGGTATTATTTGCCAACTTATTATAAAAACAAACTCAATTGGGACTTAGCAAATGTTATTTTTTTGAGTGTCGATAGAGATTCAATTTGGATTAACTTGATTCCATATAATTTGGACAGCTCTGGTGCAGGAAACATAACAGGAATGGTTAAATATGGCAATGGCGTTAATAATCAGAATGGGTCAATTGCACCAGGAACTCCTGCAGCAAAAATGCTTATTTATTTAATTAACAGTAAAAACAATATTATTACCTACACCCATACGCATGAAAATGGCAGCTTCATTTTTAAAAATGTACCAGCGGGTAATTATAAAGTATGGGGTGAAATGGCTGGAAAACAAACCTTGCCAGCTTTGGCTAATTTAAAAAACAACAACAGTTGGGTTAATGGAATTGAAATTATAATCGGCAAAAACCTGCTATCCACTTTTGTGGATGATTATAAGGCTATAACCACTGCCGATTTTAATGTTTATCCAAACTCTGTCATCAATATGTTTACTGTTTCTTGGGATGCAGCAAAGGCTAGTCCTACCGCCATAGAACTATACAATATGGAAGGGCGTTTAATTGAAAGCAAAGCTGTTAACCAAATGGACAACAAGCTTAGTTTTGATATGGAATTGCAAAACAGCGGACTTTATCTTGTTAAGATTAATTTAGAAGAAGGAACATCGATTATTAAGAAGGTTTTGCGGCTTAACTAAAAGTGAAAGTACAGGTGTTGGATAAATAAAGTTAGCCTGCCAATTTGAGTTGGCAGGTGCAGTCTTATTCTTTAATCCAAATGCTTATTGAGTAGGGTTCTACAATGTATTTTTTTGGTCCGCCCATCATAGATTGGTGGTATTCTGCGAACTTAGCTTTGAGCGCAATTTCGTTGTCGTTTCCAATCATTTTCCATCTGCCTTTTGGCAGATTTAGGTTAATCTCTTGCATTTTTGGTCCGGTATTTAACATCACAAAAACCTTTTGATGGATCACATAACCCAAGAGGTGTTGGTCTTGTGGTTTAATGAAAGTAAAGGCTGCACTAGGTAATAAATTAGGGTCGGTGGTTTCTGCTTGAAAGGCAGGAAGTGGCAGCAGGAATTCCTTTCTAAATTCCATCAAATTTTTCCAATAATTGACCATGTTTAGGTAATCGGCATTTTGGTAAGGAATGGCAGCGTTGGCAGGGTGTTTTTTATCGAGTGTTTTTCCAACATTTTCCCAAATAAAGTGATTGGCAAAACGCACATTATAAGTATCCCTTTTGCCGTGGAAATATATTTTGCCACTTGGAATTTCCTTCACAATTTCTTTTAAAGGGGCAAGGCCTTTGCTGCGCATCATTTCTGAGCCACCATGCAATACAAGTGGTCCGGGTGTGGTAAACAATAAGGTTGCCGCAATTTTATAGTTTAATTCATCTACACCAAAGCGCCCATCAAAGTCTGTTGTTGCGAATTGATCAGCTAGGGCGTAATTGTCGTGAATATCGAGGTAATTAATGGCAGTATTTATGTTTTTTTGTGTAGGAAACGAGCAGGTTAGTCCCAGCATCACATCGCCTCTTAAAGAAGCGTTTCCGCCAGCCCAACCGCGGTCTGTGGCTTTTTTATTGAGTTCGAAAACCGGACCTTTGTAGGTGTTTCTGGTATCGTCGTTAAAGTAACAAATAGGCGCATCTTCTTTGTACCAATGCCAATCGGGATTTTTATTATAAGCGGGGTCGTTGCTGTCTATCCATGGTTCGCCATAGATGATGATGTCTTCTGGCAATTCTTCTTTGAGCCTAAGGAGGGTTTGTTTGTCGGTTTGGCCGGCAAGGTCAATTCTAAAGCCATCTACGCCAAACTCCTCAATTAGTTGTTTGCACTGGTCAATTATCCATCGCTGAACCAAGTACCTGTTTTCGCTTTTGGTTTCGTTGCCATATTCGCCTATGTGTTCTAGGTTTTTGGTTCGGTAATAATATTGTTTATCGAAGGCGTTGAAATGAAAAAGATACGATCTGCCATCCATATTTTCGGCAGTGTGGTTAAACACCAAATCAACTATAACGGCTATGTTTTTATCATGGAATTTCTGAACCAAATCTCTGAGTTGCTCTCTTTCTGCGCCGGGCTCAGTGTTTTTTTGGCGGTATCGAGATTCAATAGCAAAGCTGTGAGAGGTACGGTATCCCCAATCGTAGTTTTCTGTTGCCACACCTTGTTCTATCATGTAAGGGTCGTTTTTAAATGCAGTTTCCCATTCGTCTTTTGGCCAATGCAGCATTTCTTGTACCGGCATTAAATGAACCGTGTTGATGCCTAATTTTGTTAGGTAATCGAAGCCTACTGCGGCGCCATTTTGGTTTTTTAAACCCGCTATTCCCATGGCAGGAATAGTGCCCTTTAGGTTGTCATCCACAGGCAATAAATCTGTGAAATCTTGCACATGTACTTCGTAGGCCATTACATTTTCCATTTTAGGTCTTCCGTTCTTTAAAGGCTTTGCAGGCTTGGTTTTGCGTGTAATGCGACATTTGCCAAAACTATCGTCGCTCACGCGGGCGTAGGGGTCGCTAACATGCACGGGGTTGGTTTCGTAGAAAGAATTTCCCGGGTCGTTAAAACCATGAACGGTGAAATCGTACCACATTCCCTCGAGGTTTTGGTTGACACCGAACTCCCATACACCCTGGCTGTCTGCGGTCATTTGAAAGGATTGCGAGGGGTCTTTTTGGTCTTTGTTGTTAAAGAGGTATAATTTGAGGGCTGTGGCCCGCGGGGCAAATACGCGAAACGTGGTAGATTGGCCGTCTTGACTAATGTTTGCGCCCAGTTCTTTATCACTTTTTATCTGTTTGAACCAAGGCTCCCATGAGCACAGAATTCGTTGTTTAAGTGCAGGAATTTCTAGGTAATATACCCTTCGTTTGTCGATGGGCGTTTTTGTGCTAAGGGTGATGGAAATATCTTTTTTGGTATCTAATTTGGCAACGCCGGTTATTTCGTTTTTGAGATAGCTAGCGTCGCTTTCTAATGCGTTAATTGGATAGGCGTTTCCGTTGGCATCATATAAGTTAAAATTGCTTGTTGTAAAAGGAAAAATTGTTTCCTCATTAAGGCCTTTTATGGTCACTTGAATTTTAGCCTCTGGGGTTAATCCGGCTTCCACGCTTAGGGGACGAAAGTTGCGCATGAATGCTAGGTTTCCGCCATCAAGGTTTGGGGCAGATTTAGGAGGGGAAAGCCATTTTCCATCGCTGGTTCTAAATTTAAAAGGGCTGCTTGGTTTCACTTTTTGAAAATCTTTGTTGTATAAGGTTAATTTCCATTCTTTTTCGCTTGTTTTTTGAAGGTTCCAATTGGGGTCTTTGAGGTCCTGACTCCAACCTCGAAATGCACCCGTAACACAAATTCCTGGGGCCGAAATTTGGTAGATTTCCTCAGAAAAAAGAAAGGTAAGCGAGTCGCCCTTCATGGCATATCCAGACAACCAATCTTGGTTGGATTGAGCATTGGTAAAAGGCAAGAATGTGGTTAGCGCTATAAGCGCAAGGATTAAATATCTCATTAAAGCGAATATCGGGAATTTATTTTTAAAATTTTAGCGGTAAAAATTGTGGCATTTGCTTTGGGGTTTAAAAATGGAAAGCCATTGCTTTGGCTTGTGATTTTTTAAGTAACATATTGATTAATAAACAGTAAAATAAATGAGAATACAACAAGAAATGCTTCAATTAGGGAATACTAGTCCGTTTTGGGAAATTAAGATTTTATTGGTGGAGACCAATTTATCTACCCTAAGGATGGTAGAAAAGGTATTAGAGGGAACAAGTGTTTTGCATTTTATGCGCCGCATAGATAATATTCAGGATTTGGGATTTGAGTTAAAGTATAATAGACCCGACTTAATATTAACGGGCCGCACAATGGATGGATTTGATGGAATGGCCGTATTGGATCAGGTTGATTTATTTGCGCCAGGGATGCCGGTATTGGTATTGGCATCTGATTTTAATGCAGAGATGAACATTCAATTGGTAAACAGGGGTGCGTACGATATTATTTATCATTCTGAGATGAAGCGCTTGCCAAAGGAGGTAAATTTTATATACCAAAATGCTTTGATGAAAGAAGTAGGGTAGAAAAATTTAAGAGAAATTAAACCAAACATGTATTTTGCTATCTGAAGGAAGCAAAGGTGAACGCATGCAAGGTGAAATAAGCGATAAAGAATTAATTGCCCAGTTTAAGGGAGAGGGTGGTGGTGAAGGTGCCTTTAAGTTATTGCTGAACCGATATAGCCGCAAGGTATATTGGCAGGTAAGGCGCATTGTGATTAACCATGATGACGCCGATGATGTAGTTCAAAACACCTTTATTAAAGTTTGGGAAAAGCTTTCAGATTTTAGGGAAGAGAGTTTATTTTATACTTGGCTATATCGCATAGCTACCAATGAGGCTTTGGCTTTTTTGAACAAGAAAAAGGCTGGCTTAAATATGAATATAGAAGAACTGCAGGGGCATTTGAGCAACAATTTACAGGCTTCGGGATATTTTGATGGCAATGCTTTGGAGTTGGTGTTGCAGCAGGCAATTTTGGCCTTGCCAGAAAAGCAACGTTTGGTTTTTAATATGCGGTATTATGAGCATTTAAAATACGAAGAAATGGAGGCTATTTTGGGCACAAGTGTTGGGGCTTTAAAGGCCTCTTATCACCATGCTGTGAAGAAAATTGAAATAAAGGTGAAACAATCATTAAACCATTGAGCGCATGACTAATCGAACTAATATGGAAAATGAGCTTGAAGGGGTAGAGGAATATTTGAGGGGCTTACCTGTTTTAGGAGGGTTTAAAGTGCCCCACAACTACTTAGAGAATTTGGTGGAGGGGTTTGATATAGCGGAGCGGGATTTGGAATTTAAGGGCGATGGTTTTGGGGTACCTGATGGCTATTTTGTGAAGCTGGAAGGACGTGTAATGGATTCTTTGCCTAAAGAGGCAAAGAAACTATCACTTTTTAGTGGGCATCGTTTTTGGTTAGGTGGTATTGCGGCAAGTATGTTCTTGGTGGGGTTTGTGTTTTTATGGAAACAGGAAAAGGCGTTGGTTCAGACCGAAAAAATGAGCTTAGAAATAGGGCAAGTTGCAGCGGTTTTAAGCGTAGGAGATTTGAATGCAGATTTGTTGTGTGATGCAGGCTGGTGTGAGGAGTTGGAGTATTTGCCGATGGTGAAGGAGGGGTCTTACGAGGATTATTTAGGGGAAGGGGAATTGGATTTAATTTTAGAAGAATTATAATATTAAGGATATGAAAAGGTACAGTGGAAAATGGATGATGCTTGGTTTAATGATGCTTGGTTTTAATGCGTTTGCGCAACCAGGTGGTGGTGCAAGACGGGATAAAATTGAAGCGATGAAAATTGGATTTATCACGCAAAAGCTTGATTTAAGTGCTGAGGAGGCTCAAAAGTTTTGGCCTGTTTACAATAAATATTCCGATGAACAAGAAAATAGTCGGAAAGCTTTTAGAGGGAAAGTGATGGAGGAGCTTGCCGATGTTGATAAAATGAGCAATGCTGATGCCGATAAGGCTTTAAATGACATGATCGCATTTAGGAGTGCTGAGGTTGAGCTTACCAAAAAATATATGGCAGAGTTTAAGCGGGTTTTGCCTACGCAAAAGGTGGTAAAATTATTTGTGGCAGAGCAGCAGTTTAAGAAGGAATTGTTGAAGCAGTTGAAAAATGGTAGGGGCCGATAGGATAATCTTTACAAGGTTTTTTGGTAGTGGTTGGCTTTTATTAGGGTGCTTTTAGCGGTTGTAAATGTCAGTTTTTAATCAAATAAAAATCATGTTATTTTTTTTGAAGAGAATGCGGTAGCGTTTTTATATTTGTGGCATGATGAAGCAGACAAAATATGTTAGTGCGCAAGAGGCGGTAAAGCACATTCAATCGAATACACGGGTTTTTATACATGGGAGTGCGGCAACGCCTATAACCTTGATGCAGGCATTAATGGATAGACGGACAGAGTTGCGCAATGTTGAGTTAACAAGCATTAGCACCTTGGGTTTTGATTTGAATGACGAGAACATGCAGGGGCATTTTTATATTAATTCCTTGTTTGTTTCAGAATCGGTTAGGAAGGCGGTAAACTCTAGTCGGGGCGATTATATTCCGGTATTTTTAAGTGAGATTCCAAAGTTATTTAACGAGGAAATTTTGCCTTTGGATGTGGCTTTGTTGCATGTTTCGCTGCCAGACAAGCATGGTTATGTAAGTTTAGGTACTTCGGTGGATGTTGCTAAGTCGGCGGCATTTAAGGCTAAGGTTATTATTGCGCAGATTAATCCCAATATGCCCAGGATGCATGGGGATGCTTTTATTCCGTTTTCGATGATTGATTATGCGGTAGAGGTAGAAGATCAATTGCCAGAGGTGAGTTATTCTGATAATACAGACCTTGTTTGTGCTCAAATTGGGCGAAATGTAGCCTCGTTGATAGAGGATGGTGCCACTTTACAGTTGGGCATTGGAACGATACCTGATAATGTATTAAACAATTTACATGGACATAGAAATTTGGGATTGCATACAGAGATGTTTTCTGATGGGGCAATTGATTTAATTAAGAAAGGTATTATTAACAACAGTGAAAAGAAAATTGTTACGGGTTATTGTGTTACGGGTTTTTTAATTGGCACTCGTAAACTATACGATTTTGTGGACGACAATCCAATAGTAAAGGGTTTGGATATTAGTTATGTGAACGACCCTAGGGTATTGAGTTTAAATCCGAAGGTAACGGCCATTAATAGTGCCATTGAGATTGATATTACTGGCCAGGTTTGTGCCGATTCAATAGGCATGTATCAGTATTCTGGTATTGGCGGACAAATGGATTTTATAAGGGGTGCTGCATTGTCGAAAGGCGGCAAGCCTATTATTGCGTTGCCCTCTAGAACAGGCAAGGGAATTTCTAGAATTACGCCAGTTTTGAAGCAAGGTGCAGGGGTGGTAACCACGCGTGGGCATATTCATTGGGTGGTAACCGAATATGGTGCTGTAAATTTATATGGCAAGAATATGGAGCAAAGGGCAGAAATGCTTACCAGTATTGCACATCCAGACGACAGGGAAATGTTGGAGCGCGCTACGTTTGATCGTTTTTTAAAATAGAGATTACCAATCTACCGTTTCATAGAATTTTAGCGCATAGCCAAGTAATGGGTCGAACCCAATAAAGGTATTGCTATCTTTTTGCTTAGAGTAGGAGAAGAATTTTTGTGCGCCATTGGTTGTTAAGAGGTGGTGGTTTTGGTGCAGGGTAAAATCTGGTTCAAGTCTTTCTGGCAAGAGGTTTAGGGCTTCTTCTATGTTTTGTTGATTGAGCAATGTTTCTGCATATTCGAGTATAGCCCTTTCCTTTTGGCTGCGCGTGGCGTAGTAACCGCCGCCTTCAATATAAATAGATAAAAGTTTCATGAGGGGGAATGAATCTTTAAAAATGCACTCCTTTTTTTTGGTAATTATCTGAAAATAAACAGTGGCGGTGTACTCGTAATCGCCCACTACATAGAATCGGAAACGGTCTGTTACTGCGGTGTCTGAGAAAAAGAAATAGGCCGAAGTATCCATCCATACTTTGAGGGGAATGGGCCTTTCTATGTATTTGGAAAACTTCACCATTTTTGATTTATTGTGGTATTTGGAGTAGTTGCTTGGCGAGTCTAGCGGCATGCTACTTAGTTTTTCTTGGTGGTTTTTCTTGGCAAAGCTTGAGGTAACACTTGCAATTAGAAGCAGCAGGCAGGATATAATATGAAGGAAGTTTTTTGGCATTGTTTTAGTTTTTTGTTTTAAGGCCATACAAAGAAAGTGGTTTTTAAGGTGCCAAACGGAATGAGTTATTAAAAGGCGGTATTTGGGCAATAAGTGGCGGTTTTGAGTGATTATAAAAAAAGCGGTTTTTGTGTTAACTATAAATTTATAATAATTTATAACTTGTGCCCTTTAATTTTAACATGGTAAATTACAACCCCAAGGATTGGTTTGGACTTATTTTTAAGTTTCACAAGAGCGACACCTTTAGACAACTTTTTTGGGTAATTATTAGCATAGCAATTTATTCTTTTGCCTTAGCTTATATTGAGATTGAGTTATTGGAATTAAACTTTAAATCTACGGCGGCGCTCCATTCTGTTTTGGGCTTTGTATTGTCTATTTTATTGGTTTTTAGGACAAATACTGCATACGATAGGTGGTGGGAAGGCAGGCGGTTATGGGGCACATTGGTTAACGATTCTAGGAGTTTGATACTTAAATTAAGCAGCATTCCAGAGGTTAGAAATCATTTGGTTTATGAAGATATAAAACAATGGATGGTTAAATATCCGCACGTATTGGCTATGCATTTGCGCAACAAAAAATCGCAAGACCCACTTATTCCAGCCCAGGTTCATCAGCCAATGTTTATAGAAGGTAAAATTATTGGCTGTCTGAACCAATTAAAAGTGGAAGGGATATTGAACGACTACCAAATGCTTTGGTTGAACCAAGAGATTAGAACATACACTGAAGTATGTGGCGCGTGTGAGCGCATCAAAAACACACCTATTCCCTATAGTTATAGCCTGTTTTTGAAGAAATTTATTTTTATATATATCGTTACCATGCCGTATGGATTTATAAGGGAATTTGGGTATGGGATAACCTTGGCTGTAAGTTTTGTGTTTTATGTTTTGGCTAGTTTGGAGCTCATTGCCGAGGAGATTGAGAATCCATTTGGAACCGATGCGAACGATTTAGAATTGGATCAAATTGCAGATGTAATTGGCGCTAATATTCAAGAGGTTTCCGAGACCAAATTCTAGTTGATTTTTAGATATCTATTGTATATAGTGCTGCCTTATAAGGAAACGAATCGAAATCTTTGTTCTAATTTAATGGCTTAAGGGCGCATAAATATCAATTTAAGCTTAGTTTTTGGAAAACTGAATTATTTAATTTTTATTTAATTATTTTGCGACTTAAATTTAAAAAACATGAAATTTTTTTACTTAAACTTATTTGCAATTGGGTTATTATTAGGTAGTAACGCAATTGCCCAAAACATTCCATTTTTAGACCCAATTAAGGAGCCTGAATGGGATTTAACATTTGCGAATAATCCATTAATTAAAATTATGCTAAAAAGTGGGGTGTTAATTGATGAAGAGAAAGTTAATGGCACTTGGCGCAATCGTTCAAAAACGGAAGGCGTTCAAGATGCTCAAGGCAATCAATTGATATTTTCTAGTAACGATTGGGACACTGTTGCTGGTAATTGGGCTCCAGGAGATTTTGATATAGATCAAATGCTTAGTTACAATGCTCAAAACAAGGTTACAAGCCGCAGAATGGTTGTTAAACAGCAAGGCGCTCCTGTTTTGATTTCTAATTTTACTTATACCTATGATGGTAGCGGCAAATACTTACCAGTAACTATCAAAGATTCTATAAACAATATTGGAACTTGGTTGGCAATTAATTCAACAGATTCAATTGTTTATGGCTCAAACGGTAAAATAAGCGATAGAATTGGAAGCAAAAGCATTATGAGAAATTCTTTTTTGAGCGATAAAATATCATTTACATACGATGGTAATAGTAAATTAACCGAGACGCTTTTAAGTAAATATAACAGTGGAATGTGGGAAAATGATGAGCGCCACACCTACCAATATGATGGAAGCGGAAATTTGGTAGCTCATAAACATGATTATTATAATGATCCTATTTGGGAAGAATCTGAATTAGATTCGTTTTATTACAGTGGAAATAAAATAGCAAAAAATGTAAGTTACCGATACAATAATTCGGCTTGGGAAGGCAATTCTTATGATGAATTTACTTACACAGGTAATGTTGTTACCGAAATGACAGAAAAAAATTGGGATAATGGCAGCTGGTTTTATACAGATAAAAGCGTGATAACTTATGTTAATGGCAATGTTTCATCTGCTTTAATTTACAAATGGAACGACAATGCATGGGAAACAAATCATTACCGCAGAATTAATGCTGCATCGGTTGGTATTAAACAAATAAACGAACAAAGCTTAAGCATTTACCCAAATCCTGCTACCCAAAAAATTCAAGCTAATGGAAATTTGGGTTTAAATGCAAAGGTTTCTATTTTTAATATTTCGGGTGTTTTGGTTCAAACCGAAACCTTAAGCAACAATACCGTAAACATTGAAAATTTAACCAACGGAATTTACTTTTTAATGGTTGAATACAACGGACAAGTTGTAAAGCAAAGGTTTGTTAAAAATTAAATTCAATTTTTTAAATTCAATTTTTTTTGAACATAAAAAAGCCGATTCTGAATTTTCGGAATCGGCTTTTCTTTTGATTAATACCACTACGCAATATGTAATAGTCCAAAAAAAGTTGACTAAACACATTGTCTTGCGGCATTAACCATACTAAAATTTAAATTGTCCTTTGTACTAATTCAAATCAAGTAATGGTATAACTCTTCACTATTAACTAACAAAATACATATCAATTTCGCCTTTATTTTTGGCTTCTATTTTACCGCGGTGTTCGCAGGTAAAACCATTTTTCACTAATTGGTAGGTGCTGCCGCTCATATTAATTTTTCCGGCTTGGCTGTTTTGTTCCATGCGGGCTGCGGTGTTAACGGCATCGCCCCAAATGTCGTAAGCGTATTTTTTTACACCTACTATTCCAGCTACTACTGGTCCGGAGTTGATGCCCACTCTTATATTAAATTTACTATCGCTTGTTTTTATAAAATCAACAATTTTCAAAGCGGCTTTAACTACATTTTGTGCATGCTTAGCATCTTCGTTTGGCATTCCACAAACAGCTAAATAGGCATCGCCAATGGTTTTTATTTTCTCTAAACCGTTGCGTTCAATAATTTCATCAAAGGCGGTAAAGTTTTTGTGTATTTCGGCTACCAATTCGGTTGGAGAGAGCTGTTAAGAAATTGTGGTAAACCCAACAAAATCGGTAAACAAAACGGTAACATTATTGTATTGCTTGGCAATGGCTTCGCCACTTTGTTTTAATTCGGTAGCTACTTCTTCTGGTAAAATATTTAGTAACAAATCGTCCGATTTTTGCTTTTCTAATGTAAGTGATAGGTTTAGTTTTTCTTTCTTTTTATTTTGACTGTAAAATGCCAAAGCCACAAATAAAATTCCGAGTAAAGCGCCACCTAATCCAAAGTTTATGCCCAAATTACGTGATGCTCTAATTTTGGCAATATCACTTTCTTTTTGTAGTAAACTAATTTGGTTTAACTTTAAAGTAGCCTCAAACTTCGATTTAGATTGTATTAATTCATTTTCTTTAAGTGTTAAACTCAGTTGCTTTTCTTTGTCTTGTTTTTCGGCTTGTTCTTTTAAATATTCTAAATGCGCTAGTTCTTTTTCTTTGTTGCTTAAAGCAAGTTCGCGGCTTTTAAGCAGCAGCGCCTGACTTTGTTGTTGGTTCAGCAATTGTTGTTTTTGTAATTGTTCTTGGTTAAGACTTTGCTCGTATTTAAGGGCAGTTTCTTTCTTCTCAAAAGCGTACTGCATTTCTTTTTGGGTTATTTTGTTTTTCACTTCTTCGCTTCCAATGCTATCGCGCAGCACAATATACTTTTTGTAGGCATCGTGCGCTTTGGCAAAATCTCCCATTTTTTCGTAGGTTTTGCTTATACCATCCCAGTTATCTTTTTCTTGTTGTAATGATCCAATTTCTTTATTGATAGCCAAAGCCTTGTTTAGGTATTCCAATGCTTTTGGGTACTTGTTTGCTGGAGCAATGCCGAGCCTAGCACAAGCAGAGTCGGGTAAATTTCGATATACACTCCCAATATTTCCGTGATTGGCTGCTACGCTGCTTTTATTGCCCAATTGTTCAAAGATGCTAAGGGCTTTTTGATAATATTCCAATGCTTTTTTATTGTTGTTACCAAGGTTAATATTGCCAAAACCATTATAGGCTTTGGCAATTCCTTCTTGGTTATTTATCTCTTCAAATAGGCTTAATGCTTTTTCAAAATATTCTTGCGCTTTTGCATTATCTGATTTTATAGACCAAACATCAGCAATTGAATTTAAATTGGTTGCCATGCCATATTTGTTGCCATTGCTTTGGTTTATGGTTAAGGCTTTTTCATAAAATTCTAAGGCGTCAGGATATAGGCTTTTCGCCTGTAAGTTTTCGCCTTTATAATGAAAAGCTTGGGCCAATTGGTTTAGCATTTTTAGTTTAGCCACATCTTGCTTTAGGTAGCGCTCGTTTACTTTTACAAGGCTGCCGAGTTTTAACTCGGGAATTTGTGTTTGAGCGGAAGCACTGTATATAGTGAATAGTGAATAGTGAAAAGTGAAAAGGATATAGCTACAGGCGAAGGGGAGCTTTCCTTTGAACTGTCTTGTTTGGCGTAAAAGGCTAAATAGCAAGAATTTATGGGGAATTATTCTGTTTCAATTAACTTTGAGTTGAGGCCCTTTCTTGAGAATTTGGTAAATGTGGTTTTGCAAAAAGGCACAAAAAAAGGCACAAAAAAAGGGCTTGAATTTTCAAGCCCTTTTTTAAAATTAATTTAAATAATTATTTAGATACGTTGATCTTTTTAACCATGCTATTTGTTCCGTCAGAAATTTTTACAAAGTACACGCCACTTTGCAGGTTGGTAACATCTAGCGGGAAATTGTGATCTCCTGCCCTCAAATTGTTCATTTCGTTTGATATTACAGTTTGTCCAAGTAAATTTAAAACTGTTACGCTAATGTTATTTGGTTCGGCAAGGGTAAAATCAACATTGGCGAAATTAGAAACAGGGTTAGGGTAAACGCTCATGCTTTTGAATGCACTGTTTACTTCATTAACTGCTAAAGGCAAGCCCGAAATAGGCACTTTATTTACAGCTATAATGTCTTTATCTGTTTCGGATACAAATGCTATTAGAGAAATATCAGAAAGCACCACATCTAAGTTTTTGATGATGGCAGGAATGGTATACGTAATTGTTTTGGTGAATTTAGTTCCAGAAGTTGTTGGTCCGGCCATTAATTCACCTGTTGCGCCTGTAGTAATTACATCGCGTAATACTTTATTATGGGTATAGTTTGCACCAACCATCATGGCTGGATACCAAGTGCTGCCGCCTGTTTGCGGACCCATGATTTTATCTTGAATTAACATTACCGATAATTTGTTAGAAGCAGGTCCATTAGCAGTGTAATAGGCTTCAATATTGATGGTTAATTCTCTTGTTGCCACATTTATGGTGGCTTGTCCGGCAATGTTTACATAAGAGCTTTGGTTGTAAACATCTGCACTAGCTGATGCAAAACTACCTCTACTCATAGCCATACCACCTGCCTTTTGAGGTGTTGTGGCAGGAACACGGTTCACAGATCCTGCAGGATAACCAGCAATTAATTGGGTTGGTATTGCAGCAATGGCATCGCCATCTGTGGTTCTAAAATCTTGCGGGTAAGTTCCAGTTCCTGCATACCCTCCAGTGTGAATATTTATGCCATAAACTTTTCCTGCCTGTGCAACAATTAGTTCATCCACTTTTTTATGTCCGTCTGGGCAATATTGGCAAGTATGGCCAGTAAATTCTTCTACCAAGGCTTGGCGGTTGCCAGGGGTTTGACTAACGGGCAATTGCGCAAAGGCATTTAGCGTTAGGCCAAAAATAGAGATTAAGAGTAATTGTCTTTTTTTCATAAATGAATTTTTAAAGGTGTTTATGTTTTTATGTTATATCAAACTTAGTAATTTTTTTTTAATTTAAAACACTTAAAACAAAGTTAATGTTATCTTAATCATGTGAATAGGATATTTGCCTCTAATTATGTTGTTTTTTTATTAAAATTTAATGAAATAATAGCGGTTTATGAACTATCATAAATCCATGGCAGAAGCCACGAGCTCTGCTATGTCTTTTACTTCAATTTCTGCTTCCTTGTTGTGGTGTTTTATGCCATCGCTTAACATGGTCATGCAGAAAGGGCAAGCAGCGGCTACCACTGTAGGCATTGCTTGGAGCATATCATCGGCGCGCTCTAGGTTCACTTCTTTTTTGCCTACTTCGGCTTCTTTGAACATTTGTGCACCGCCAGCACCACAGCATAGGCCGTTTGCCTTGCTTCGGTTCATTTCAATGAGGGCGGCGTCTAGTTTTTGGATAATTTCTCTTGGCGCTTCATAGATGTTATTGGATCGACCCAAATAGCAGCTATCGTGGTAGGTAATGCGCTTGCCTTGAAATGCGCCACCTTGAATGCTAATTTTGCCTTGTGAAAGCAATTGGTTAATGAGGGTAGTGTGGTGCAAGACCTCGTAATTACCACCAAGGGCAGGGTATTCGTTTTTGAGTGTATTGAAGCAATGAGGGCAGGCCGTTACAATTTTTTTGATGCCATAAGCGTCTAGGGTGGCAATGTTTTGCATGGCCATCATTTGAAACAAGAATTCGTTTCCGGCGCGCTTGGCAGGGTCGCCTGTGCAGGCTTCTTCGGTTCCTAGGATGGCGAATTTTATGCCTCCAGCATGCAGTATTTTTGCCACCGCTTTGGTGATTTTTTGCGCGCGTTCGTCGAAACTCCCTGCGCAACCTACCCAAAACAAGATTTCTGCTTCTTCACCAGCGGCCACCATATTGGCCATTGTACGTACTTTAAAATCGCTCATAAAACCTTCTCTCTAGATTGTTGCGGCAATTTATGTATTTCCAATTGCCGACCAAAAAAATATTTTATTTAGGCCTATTTAATTTAGGTTCAGACTTAACCCAATTCTGTAAAAAGCGGTGCCTTTTCCAGTTTGAGAATTGCTGGCTACGCCAGCATCAAAGCGAAGGAAACTAAAGATATTTGTGAGTCCGAGGTAGAGTTCGGTATAACTTATTTGTGGGGTATTAAGGCTGTTTAGACCTAAGATTTCCCTAGCTTTTAATTGCCTTACAAGCGGAATTTTACTTAAAAGAATGCCTTGAAAATTGTGGGTGGCGTGTGCTTCTATGAATGCGCTGGTGGTGCTATAGGTATAATAATCTAAGGCTTGCGCCTTGGTGCGTTGCAAATGCGGGCAAATCGTTGGCAGCGTAAAGGGGGTTGTTGGAGGTATATATTCTATCGTTTTTTACAAAAGAATAATAGGAATGATTTACCATGGCTTGCCTTTGAAAGTATTGCGAATTGGCCCTGGCATAAAGTCCGTTAAGGAGCTCTTTATCGAGGTATATTTGGGCCACTTCTATTTGGTAAATTTTCATAAAATTTTGCCTATCCAACAAGGTATAGGCTGCGTTTATAATGCCGTTTATGGGGTTGGCATTGTTGTATTGTGCTACAAAGCGCCCCAATTTGTACCCATAGCCCAAGGAATTAAAGGAGTTTATGGTTTTATAACCTGTTATGCCCGGACTAAAGTTTTTGTTGGCCAGGCCATATCTGAGGTTTAATGCAATAAAAGAGGGTTGATTATAATCTACATTGTAAGAACCTTTGCGCAGGTTTACATCAAAATATAATCCTTCTACGGTATTGAATCCTGTGCTAAAAAGCAGCGGAGAAAAAGACAGATAATTTGTGTTGGTTTCGGTATGTTTTGAATAAGAATAACCCGTAAAAAAGATTTTGCTTAAGTCTATTTTGTTTTCTACCCTATGAATAGAGTCGAGGTAAGCCGGCGTATGTTCTGCCGCATAGGTGCTGTCGCTTTTGAAGTAATGTTTGCTCTCTTCGTCCGAAAGCACAATGTTTCGGCTGCTTACCCAATAGATACTGTCTTTTTTATTTGCTTGTTTTTCAATTTTAAATGTTTCGTTGTTAAAGAATTTTTTATCGAAGGGCCTATTAAGTTGATAATTGCTCATGGCCGCAACGCTCATGTCAATTGCTCTGAACCCAAAGATTTTTATGTAACTAGAAATTTGCATTTTTACAGGCGTGCAAACGCCGTTTATTAATATTGTTTCTTGCAATAAGTTTACGGTATCTACAAATTGTATTTGCGCATCTTTTGTAAGCATTAGGTCTGAACCAAATATTTGATAATCGCCTGAGGTGATATAAATAAATCCTCTAAATAGCGGGTCGCCCTTTCGCATGGGTATGACTTCAATTTTATTTATCTCTTTTCGATCCACGTAGAAGCTGCCCTTAAACTTGTAGTTATAGCTTAACATGGCCAATGGCGCAATTGGAGAAACAAAAGGCCTATCGCTGTAATAATCGAGGTTTATACTTGGTTCATACAGAGAAAAGAAAACATCCTTTACGCGGTTCCAACTAAAGCCTTGCTTTTGTCGAGTTCTTTCACTTGTATTTCAAATTCACCATTGATGTTGCTGCTTGTACCTGTTGATGTTCCATCAATAAAAATGCTGGTGTATACCATGGGTTCGTTGTTTTCGTCGAGCACTTTTCCTTTTACCACCACATAGTTTTCTTTAACACCGAGTGAGGCCATGATGAACGCCATGGTAAAGGCCTCTTCTTTATATTTCTCATATTTACCAGAAGCACCTCCATGTCCGCCATCCATATTGGTTTTGAAAAGCAATAAGTTGGTATCTGTTTTAAACTCTCTTAGCTTACTTACCCATTTAGCCGGTTCCCAATAGCCCACTTGTGCATCATTATAACCCGCAGTTACCAATATATTAGGGTATGCCTGAACCGATACATTATCATACGGTGAGTAGCTTTTCATGTAGGTGTAGAAAGCTTTGTTTTTTGGGTTTCCCCACTCTTCAAATTCGAAAGTTGTAAGCGGTATGCTTTCATCGAGCATGGTGTTTATTACATCAACAAAAGGCACGTTTGCCACAGCACATTTAAACAAATCTGGTCGCATATTTAGTACCGAACCCATAAGCAGTCCGCCAGCCGAACCACCTTGTATGGCAAGCTTTTGAGCCGAAGTGTATTTTTCTTGAATGAGGTATTGTGCACATGCGATAAAGTCGTTAAACGTGTTTTTCTTTTTCATCAACTTGCCGTTTTCATACCAGTTTTCTCCAAGTTCCTTTCCCCCTCTAATGTGGGCGGTAGCAAGTATAAAACCGCGCTTTAAATAATTGATGTCAAATGATCGGAAAGTAGGAAAAGATGAGCCACCATAAGAGCCATAACCTTCTAGAAGTAAGGGATTTTTTCCATTTAAAACGAGTCCTTTTTTATAATAAATGGTCATTGGAACCATTACCCCGTCTGCAGATTTTGCATAGAGTCTTTTGGTTTCATAGTCGTGGGGATTATATTTTATGTTTAAAGTATCCAGTTCAATCAGGTTTTTTTCTTTGTTGTAAATATTGTAATCATAAGTGGCAGCGGGCGTAATAAAATTTTGTACTGAGAACCGAATGCTTTTGCTTTTATGATAATCGTATTCATCAAAAGAATAGCTCACAGAGCCGCATGGAAGACCAATATTGAGCGAGTCTATTTCATTGGTTTTTCTATTCATAAAAACGATTTTGCTCTCTACATCTTTTACCAGACTTAGAATTAAATAATCTTTGAGCAAGCTATAATCTGTTAATAATACTTGTTCTTGGGTTAAAATGAGGGGCTTCCAATTGCTTGTACTTTTAGCGGTTAAAGGGGCGGTCATCAACTGATTGTTTTTAGCGTTTAAGTTGGTAAAAACATAAAAGTCATTTCCCTCAAAATGATTGATACCATAAATTAGACCGTCTGTTCTTTTTAAAAATAATTCTGGCTTTACCCATGAACTATCGGGCCAAAACCACATTTCATTTGACCTAGTTTTGGTAATATTCATTAGAATTAATTCCTTGCTGGCACTTCTGCTTAAACCAATTTGATAGGTTTTATCTGGTTCTTCAAAAATGAGTTGGTCCTCGCTGTGTTTTGTTCCTAGTATATGTTTAAAAACTTTATGCGAACGCAAGGTTTTTGGTTCAGGCACGGTATAATAAAAACTATAATTGTCTTTGCACCAGAGCACAGATAGAACACCTTCTAAAGTCTCCTGGGCATAAATGCTATCGGCATCTATTTGTTTAATAAAGAGCTTGTGTACATTGTTGCCCTTGCCGTCTATGCCATAAGCTAATAGCGACTGGTTTGGACTATATTCTCCAATGCCTAAATTGAAATAGGCATATTCTTTTGACAAGTTGTTTAGGCTCAGAACTAGTTGTTCTTTTGCAGAAAGGCTGTCTTTCTTGCGGTATAAATCAGGATATTCTTTGTCTTGATCTACCCTACTAAAATAGTAGTAATCTTTTATTTTTGTGGGGCGTGTATCGTAGTTTTCTTTTCTTATGTTTTTAAATTCCTCGAACAAAACTTTTTGCAAGAGGTTGCTGCTCTTTAGTGCATTGTTTGCATGCGCATTGTTAGCATACAAGTAATTTATAGTTTCTGCACTATTTTTATCTCTGAGCCAATAGTAATTATCGGTTAAAGTATCCTTGTGAATATAGGTTTTAAAAGGAATTTTCTCTGCCTTTGGGTATTCATTTGTTTGCGCAAACAGGGCAAATGGAATGATCAGAAAAAGTAGCAGGGTAGTTTGTGTTTTCATTTGTTCAAATTGTCCTTATAAACGCGTAAGAACCAAATTAGTTAACCTTCTACCTTCAGGTTTCTGCAGTTTAGGCAGCAGAAATCTTTATGGTCGTGGGTAAGTTTTTTAATTTGGCATAAACATTAAACCTTGTTTATGAGACAAATATATCTGATAGATTTGAATTTGAAAGGAACAAGCCATAAAAACGCAATATGTTTTGGAGCTTACTTATAAAGAGAACGGTTGGCAGAAAAAGAAAGTTGGCGTGGAGAACCAAAGTTTGAATAACGATTACGCAAGTGCGGGATGAGCGGATTATTAACCGCCAATTTCTTGCAGGTGCAGTTATTCTCTAATGATTCTTCTTTTTTATCAATCGGTAATTATTAATTTGTTTGTTGAAATTACTTCGTTGTTCTCTGTCAGGTGAACGAAATATAGTCCACTTGGCAGGTCGTTTCTGAATAGCGTTATTGTTTGCCCTGAAATGTTTTTCATTTCCTTAACTGCTTGTCCGTGCAGATTGCAAACCGTTAAAGTTGCGTTCTTTAAAACAATAGTTGTTTGCAAAGTAGTTTGACTAAAAAACGGGTTTGGATAAATGGAAATGGAAACATTGTTTTCTGAAATATTTTGAAGCCCAACGGATCCAAGTTGATACTTAAAAATTGTTCCCTTATTATTTGTTCCACCTTGAGCTGCCATTCCATATAGAAATGTTCCGTCAGAAATTAATGAGCCACGAGGGGCCTGTCCATCTGCGTTTGTGGCGTTTTCAAAGTCGTGAAGTTTTGTATATCCTGTTCCATCAGGCTTTATTTTAAAAATTACTCCTATACCATTAAAAATACCAAGCCCATTATTTGTTCCGCCTGAAGATGTTATACCATATAGAAAAGTTCCGTCAGAAAACAGAGAGCCAAGAGGACTCATTCCGTTTGCCGTACCATCAAAGTCTAGAAGTTTTGTATATCCAGTTCCATCTGGCATTATTTTAAAAATTGTTCCCTTGTTATTTGAACCGCCTTCCGACGTCATACCATATAGAAATATACCATCAGAAATAAGAGAGCCGAGAGGATTTTTTCCGCTTACTGTTTTTAAAAAATCAAAAAGTTTTACATACCCAGTTCCATTGGGCATTATTTTAAAAATTACTCCATAATTATTTGCTCCGCCTTCCGAAGTCATTCCATACAGAAATGTTCCATCAGAAATAAGAGAGCCTGAAGGAAACCTTCCGTCTGCAAAGTCCAGAAGTTTTGTATATCCTGTTCCATTGGGCATTATTTTAAAAACTGTTCCTAAAGTACTTGTTCCGCCTTGAAATGTCATTCCGTATAGAAATGTTCCATCATATTTAAGAGAGCCTACAGGTGCCTTTCCGTTTATTGTGCCAGAAAAGTCTAATAGTTTTAAATATCCAGTTCCATCGGGCATTATTTTAAAAATTGTTCCCATATTATTTGTTCCTCCGCTTTCGGTCATTCCATATAGAAATGTACCATCAGAAATAAGAGATCCACGAGGCGTACTTCCCTTTGCCGTGCCATCAAAGTCGAGAAGTGTTGTATATTCTGTTCCATTAGGTTTTATTTTAAAAATTGTCCCCATAAAATTTGCCCCACCATTAACGGTCATTCCATATAGAAACGTTCCTTCAGAAATAAGATCCGCATTAGGGTAAACTCCAATTGTTGCGCTTGCAAAGTCTAGCACTTTGGTGTATTGTGCATTGGCAATATTGCTCAAACCAACTATGGCAAGCATTGCAATAGAAATAGTTTTTTGTAATTGTTTTTTCATTTTTTGATGTCAGTGATTATCGTGCTAACACAGCACTTTTAATTTTTAGTTAACAAAGTGAAAATAATTGTTCTATTGCTTATAGCATTGGGCATAACTAAAATATGTGGAAATAATTATTTACAAATTGCTACACCCAAACGGAAAGAAAATATGGGTTTAATACTTCCAGTTGGTCCTGTTACTTTTAATGCACCCATTTGCAAGCCAGCAAAAAGACTTGCGCCATTCCATGGTTTTACAACGGCATTTACATCTGCTTGTGCGCCAAAGCCCATTTCTCTTCCACCAACTACAGGCAGGTAATTTATTACATCCGATTCTGCGGTGAGGCTTTGCACCACTCCTTGAATTTTTAGGCTATACCAACCATTGCCAGAGCTGTTAATAGCATTTTTAAAGCCCTCTGGTTTTCCTGATCCGCGCATCATTTTTTGAAAATCTAAGCCAAAGGCAAGTTGTGCATTGAATCCACCCCCTTTTAAATTGCCTATAAAGATGTCGGCACAAGGGCCACTAATTAATCGCGCTTTAAGGGGTACCTTTAAATATTTTACGGTTTCGTTTTTTCCATTGCTTGAGGTAGTTCTACTTAAAATAAATTTATAAGGCTTATCTGCTATTCTATCTTTTAAATGCCAAGTTCCACCGAGCGAAACGCCTTTTAAACTGCCTATTTTTAGCCCCGCTCTTGCATCTAAACGAGTCCCAAGCCAATACTGACCTTCTATGTTAAAATTAACCGGTAGCGGGTCTGAATACTCGCCTGCGGGTATAAAAAACTCTATGTTAGGTTTAATATGTAGTTTTCTAAAGCTTTCTATATCATTATTGGTGACTTCAAATTTGGCATTTCTTTGGCCAAAAAGAAGGCTAATATTTGCAGCAAATACCAATAATGTAAGTGCTGCTATTTTTTTATAGTTTTTCATGTTTAATTCGCATTTAGTTTTTGAAAAGTTGTTTAATATTTAATAATTTTTTTACTGTCTGAACCAAAATCATTTTTATAGCATAAGAAATAAATTCCTGGTTCAAGGGTCTCGAGGTTTAAAGAAATTTGCTTGTGGTTGAATGTGTTTTTCCAAACTACTTGTCCTGCCAGATTTATTATGCTAATCTCTTGAATGTTTTGTGTTGATTGGAGGTTTAGAATATCTGTAAATGGATTTGGGAATAAGATGGCAGATGCAGTTAGCTTGTTTTCTTTTAAGGCACTGGTGGCTCCAGCTTCTAAAGACCTATCCCATTGGGCAATGTAAACATCTGTTCTTATGTTAGCAAATATGGGAAAGTCTTTAGAAAATGTTGGATCGTTTGTGCCTGCAGCTAGTGTGGTTTTGTTAATAGTAATAAGGGTATCTTTGGGCAGGAATAAATCGCCAGAAACGCCTACTTTATTTTGGTAGCTTGCCAGGTTTACTGATGAAGAATTGCTTCCTTTTTCAAGGGCAATTAAATATTTTGCTTGCAGGCTGCTATTCGTTTCAATAAATAGGTCTTGGTCCTTGCTGTTATTAAGTGAAATAAATTGCCCTTTAATAAACGCCGAAGACTCTTTGATTAAGTCAGACCACATGGCGGTTGAACCATCTGGCAACCCAATAATTTTTTTGGGATCACCAATTCTAATGCTATCAAAAACAGAAAATGGTTTGTAGTTTATTTTGGTTCCTGTGATAGAAGTTTTTACCAATCCTTTAAACAAACTGGGAAAAGGCAATCCGGTATAGATGAGGCTATCGAAAGGTGCATTGTTTTTGCCTGTTTGCACATAAATCATTGTTATTTCGCTAGTTTTTGAATTTACGGTATAGTCCACAATTTCGGCATTGCTATAAGCATTTTGCCAAATGGTTTTACCAGTAGGGTCAATAGCAAATACATATAGGTAAGCGCCAGGAGTGGCAGGTGCAATTATACTGTCTGAACCAAGTGTTATTTTTGTCTCGGTGGTGTATTTTGTGATAAAACTATTGCCAACCTCATCTACCCACTGGCCAGAAGAAGCACAATTGAAGCCACCCACACTTAAGGTATTGGCAACACTTTCTCGGTGCCAGATTTCTTCTCCCGCAGCATTGGTTTTAAGCAGCCAATATTTGTAAGGCGTATTGGGACAATAGATGCTCAGAAACATGTCGCCATTTGGAAGTATTTTGAATCCACTGGCATTGGTAAAAGCGCTCCAGCTTGTTAAGCCCATGCTGTATGTTTTTGCCCATTGCGCCACCCCACTTGCATTTAATTTAAGTAAAAAATAACCATTGGCATTTAAGGTTACCCCATTGCCAAAATCTGCAAGAGCACTGCTAGAAGCTTTGGCCGAACCTAAGATAAAGACATTGCCTTGCGCATCAATATCCATTAGGTAACACGTTAAAGCAGCGGCTGGATTGTTGAGCGATTTTATAAAAGTTTGCGTTCCACTTTGGCTAATTTTACCTAAGTATTCTCCTGTTCCAGGATAGCTACTTGCTTTGGGATTGCAAGGGATATCGGTTGCGCCCCATTTGCCTTTCATGCTTATGCTTCCCAGCACAAATAGGTTACCTTGCGGGTCGTATTTTATTTGTTTAACCGTATTGATGCCCGCCTTTGTATTGAAGGCCCACTCAAATGCTTGGTTGTTGTTTTGTGCCCAGCTAAAGTTGGAGAGGCAAATTAAAAGTAGGAGTAATTTTGCTTTCATTTTATTCAGAGTTTTGTTGTGTTCAAAACTCTAACAAAAAGCCATCTAAGCCAATAGGTATAAACCCCTAATATACTAGGGGTATACCCTTATACCAAAAGCACTAAATAATATTTTAATTTCCATACAAGTCTGGTGTTGTGTAGTTATATTGGTACTTACCCAAGTAAAATTAAATTGCCCTTTCCACAAATTTAATTTAAGTGATGGTATTAATTTTTTCTGTATCAATACGTTTTGCGTAAAGGTGTAATTTATGCTAAGCCTAATTTAAAGGCATATTTTACCAATCCAATGGTAGATTTACAGGCCGTTTTTTGGAGCAGGTTGGCGCGGTGTACTTCCACTGTTTTTCGGCTAATAAAAAGTTGTTCAGCAATTTGATTGCTGGTTTGCTCCTTTACAATTAAGGCTAATATTTCTAGTTCTCTTGGGGTAAGTATGGCTAATTCTTTGTGGTTTTGCTTCTCTTTTTGGTATTGGGCATATATAATGGGAATGATTTCTTGCGAATAATACGTGCCCCCATTTGCCACTTGTTGTATGGCCTTTATGAGTTCGTCTTTGCCAGCATTTTTAACCACATAACCATCTGCTTCTGCCACAATTGCACCCTTTACCATTACAGCATTTGAGTGCATAGAAAGCAATAAAACTTGAGGCGGATTTGCTTGTTTCTTAAGCTCGGTACACAAGTCAATGCCATTCATGGGATCCATATCAATGTCGCTCAAAACTACTTGTACCAATGTAGGGTTTGCGTTCAAGAAATTCAAGGCCTCCAAGCCATTTTGGGCCGAACCAATTATGTGTATGGAAGGTTCTGTTGCAAGCAAACTTTTGAGTCCTTCAAGGATGAGCGGATGGTCGTCGATAAGGAAGAGAGAAATTGACTTGTTTTCTTCCATTAAGCGGGCAAATAAATTTGAATATTGGTGCCTTTGTTTGGTTCAGACCGAACGCTTAATTGCCCATTTAATAGTGACACGCGGGCTTTTATGTTTTTCCAGCCGAGGCCTTGCGATTGCTCAATGAGCGTAGTATCGAAGCCTTTTCCGTTGTCTGTTATTTGCAAACTAAGACCTGTATTTGTGGGATCTGGATTTAGTGAAATATTAATGAGGCTTGCCTCTGCATGTTTAAGCATGTTGTTAAGCACCTCTTGGGCAATTCTAAAAACAGAGAGTTCGAACGTTTTGGCGTATTTTTTATCTGTTAAACTGGGGTGTATTTGGGTGTTTATTTGCAGCGCATTTCCGTGTATTAACTTGTTACCCAAAGCTTCCAATCCATTGATAAGTCCAAGTCCCAACTCTTCTGGAATAAGGTTGTGTGAAATGTGTCTGAGTTCTTGAATGGTTTGGTCTATCAACTGACCATTTTTTGCTAAAGAATTGTTGCTTTTGTCTTGGGCAAATTGTGCGTTGATATTCATCTTTACTACGGCCAACATTTGGCCAATGCTATCGTGCAGGTCTCTGGCAATTCTGATGCGTTCGTTTTGCTCCGATTCAAAGATAGCTTGCGTAGCTAGGGCATCTTGTTGTTGTAGCTTTTTGTTAAACTCCAATTCTTTTCTGGCTTGGTATCTTTTATAACTGGTGTAGCCAATGAATAAGATGGCAATGGAGAGCAGTAAACTAAAGAGAATAATGATTTGTTGTGAATTAATTTTTGCCTCTTGGGTTTGCAGTTGTGCTTCTTTTTTTTCTGAATCGTATTTAACTTCTAGTTCTTTGAACTGGGCGGTTTGGTTGGCAGAAATGAAGCTATCTTTTACGGCGGCAAATTGTTTCATGTAGGCATAAGCCAAATCGTTTTTATTGGCGTTGTTGGCAGCTTCTGCTAAGCTTTCGTAAATCATGACAATGATTTCAATTGCATCAATTTTGCGCGCAAGAATCAAGGCTGCTTCTAGGTTGGTTTTTGCTTCTTGAAAGCGACCTTGTTGACCGTATAGGTTGCCAATATTATTGAGTATGGCCGCACTCATCCAATTGTCGCCAATTTTTTGTGAAACGGCCAAAGCCTTCTGGTTGTAAGTGATTGCGGCATTGTAGTTGCCCATTAATTTATAAACAATTGCGAGGTTGCTTGAGCTCATGGCAATGCCATCGTCTAGGTTGTGATGCTCATAAAAGGAGAGCGCATTGCCGTAGGAGACGAGCGCAGCGGGGTAGTTTTCTTGTTGCTCATAAACGGTACCTTTGTTGTTAAAACAATCGGCCAGGAGGTTGCTATCTTTTAATAGCAAAGCAGTTTTTTGGGCTTTGTTGTAATAGGACAATGCTTCCGAAAAGTTTTTCCAACTTAGGTGTAGGGCGCCTATATTTTTTTGAATATTGGCTATATAATTTTGGTTATTGGTTTTTTCGGCCAGCTTTAAAGCTGTTTGGTAATGCTGCATTGCCATTGGGTTATTGCCTTTGTTGGCATAGCAATTACCCAAGTTGGTTTGTGCGCGAATAAACACCTCATTGAGCGCTAATTTTTGGCTAAGTTTGGCGCTAGGTTCAAACCAAATAATGGCCGAATCTGTATTGCCTTCTTGGTAGTACGATAGGCCAATTTGCAATTGTAGTTTGGCTAATTCTGCACCGTTGGTGCTGCTGCTTAACACAATGAGGCTATCTCGGTTGCTTGCCTTCGTATATAATGCAAAAACGCAAGCGAATAAGCATATTAATAAGATTGATTTTCTTTTTTGCAATGCGTTGTTATAAGGATGGGTTAAAATTAATCTTGTGTCCAGTTTGCGCGGTCCATAGGACTAAATTGCCAAGGAGCTTGGTTGTTTTCTATGTTGCTAAACATGCTGTTTATGGAGGCAGGCGCAGCGCTTTGTTCCATTACTTTAAACCTACGCATCTCCACAATAATTTCCATTGGGTTAATGTTTATTGGACAAGCTTCAACACAGGCGTTGCAGGTATTACAGGCCCACAATTCTGCTTCACTGATATAACTGTGTAAGTTTTTGTTATCGTCTACAAAAGTGCCCTTGTTGGCATCTATGTTTTTGCCCACTTCTTCTAGCCTATCGCGGGTATCCATCATAATTTTGCGAGGCGAAAGCAATTTTCCGGTTATGTTTTGCGGACAACTGCTGGTGCACCTACCGCATTCTGTGCAGGAATAGGCATCCATGAGGTTTTTCCAGGTGAGGTCGGTAACGTCTTTCACACCAAAGCTTGTAGGTGGTTGATAGCCTTCTGGAACAACGGCGCTAGGGTTAAGCATAAGTTTTACTTCTTGTGTAACGGAAGCCATGTTGTTGAGCTGACCTTTGGCATTTAAGTTAGAGTACCAGGTGTTGGGGAAGGCAAGGATTACATGAAAATGTTTGCTAAAAGGGAGGTAGTTCATGAAGATAAAAATGCCTATGATGTGGAACCACCAGGCTATTCTTTCGATGAGTATGAGAGATTCTGTGCTAAACAAATTGTAAAGAGGTACTACAAGCCAGGAGCTTATTGGAAAAGAGCCCGCAATAATGTAATGTTCTACGCCACGGGCTTGAAGAATTTGGTCGGCAGCGTTCATTTTTAGCAAGGCACCCATAAGAATAATTTCTATGAATAGGATGGTGGCGGCATCTCTGTTGGCAAAACCCTTTAGATCTGGGCTTTGGAATCTGGCTAATTTGATGATATACCTTCTGCATAGGAAAATGACGCAAGCAACAAGAACGCCAAAGGCGAGAATTTCGAAGAAGCCAATGGCAAGGTTATAGATTGGGCCAAAGAAAGATAAGACGCGGTGTGTTCCAAAAATGCCATCAATGAGAATTTCTAACACCTCAATGTTGATGAGGATAAAGCCGGCATACACAATAAAGTGTAAAACAAAAGGAATGGGTCTGGCAGCCATTTTGGTTTGACCAAAAGCCACTTTTAGCATGGTTTTCCAGCGCAGAGGCTTGTTATCTGTGAGGTCGATGTCTTTTCCTAAAAGAATGTTTCGCCTAATTTTGCCCACGTTTTTGGCAAAAAAATAGGTTGCAACGCCACTAAGGGCAACAAAAAGTATTTGTGCGATCATATGCTTTACTTGTAGCACAATATTACGAATTTGG
>JAWXAZ010000029.1:0-8304 GCA_034439755.1 bacterium | reverse complement strand
GCAAAAGTCCCAGCTTATGATACCTACAGACAACTTTGCGCCTGGCATTTATTTTTATGTATTACGCAGCCAAAGCGGAGATACCTTGCAGGGGAGGTTAGTTAAGTATTAAAAGTTTTACATTGAAAGATTGGCCTCTTTCTAAAATTGTTTGGTTCGGACCAAAAAAGAAAAAATTGTGAAAAAAGGGAGGTAAACGGGACTAATTTTGGGCTAAAAATCAAAATATTTTCTTTAATTTTAAGTTTTTTTGAAGGAAATTGACGTTAAAAGTATAAAATTTAATAAACTTGCATTAAATACGTTTAACCAGAAAACCCATTTTCATGAATAATCGCTACTTCCTGCTTCCATTGATTGTAAGTTTTTCGCTTATGACATTCCTATTTTCTTGCGGCGCAAAGAAAGGCTCCTTGGGCGCTGCGCGCGAGGCCTATTTGAAAAAAGAGTATTATATCTCGGGAGATAATTACCGCAAGGTGTATTCGAGCACCAAGAACAAGCAAGAGAAAATTGAGGCTGCCAACAAAGCGGCAGAGTGTTATTGGCTCATGAACGACATGAAAAATGCCGAAAGCTGGTACCGCAAGGCCATTAAGGTTGATCCAAGCAATACCGAAAACCAATCGCGTTTGGCAAAAACACTTAAAAACAACCAAAAATTTGAGGAGGCTATTGTAGAGTTTAAAACCTATCAAAAAATGAATCCTCAAAAAACACAGGAAGTGGATAGGCAAATAAAGGGCTGTGAGAATGCCTTGAAATGGAAAAACGATAAAACGCGTTATAACATTGAAAACGTAAAGGGATTGAACACGCGCTGGCAAGATTATGCCCCGCAATGGTTCAAAAAAGATCAATTGTACATTACTTCCGACCGCGAAAAGGGTGTTAGTGGTAGTACCATGTATGGCTGGACAGGCAATGGTTATAGTGATTTGTACACCACCACTTTTAAAGTAGACAGAAAGAATCCGAATAATATTTCTTATCAAATGCCGGTTTTGGTTGATAAGAACAAGTTGAATGGAAAGTTAAATGATGGGGCAATTGCTTTTGATGCCCGTTTTACCACGGCTTATCTTACGCGTTGTAACTACGATAATAGTTTTAAAGGAAAAAGCTGTCGCATCTACACCTCTTCTTTAACGGGCAGCGAATGGTCTGATCCAGAACCATTGGGATTTAGTTCCGATTCGTTTAATTGTGGGCAGCCTACCTTATCTAAAGATGGCCAAACCATGTACTTTAGCTCTGATATGCCTGGCGGATTTGGCGAAAAAGATATTTATATGGCAAGCTACAGCAAGCGTAGCAAAACTTGGGGCGACCCTGTGAATTTAGGTCCAACCATTAATACAGAAGACAATGAACTTTACCCAACCATACACGAAGATGGTACTTTATATTTTGCCTCTAATGGGCATGTAGGCTTAGGAGGTACAGATATTTTTATGACCAAGGGCAATGGCACAGATTGGGGTGAACCCATTAACATGAAATCGCCCATAAACTCGCATGGTGACGATTTTGCCATCATCTTTGGTAAAGATAAGGAGAGCGGATATTTTACTTCGAATAGGGATGGCGGAAAAGGTGCAGATGATATTTATCGTTTTAGCATGAACCCATTGGTATTTACTTTGAGTGGTGTGGTTAGAAATGGGAAAACAAAAGCACTTATGCCTAATGCCATCATTACTATTACATCGAGCAGCGATACCGGTAAAATTGCGTTAATAACAGACCAAGTTGGTTCGTACAAAATTACCTTAAAAACGAAAACAGATTACGAATTGTTTGCTTCGCGCCAAATGTTTTACGACAGCAAAACGGAAGAAAAAACAACAGTGGGTTTAGAGCAATCTGCTGATTTGATTCAGGACTTTGAATTGAATTCTTTGGGTTTAGAAACCTTTACTTTACGTGGTATCTTATATGACTTAAACAAAGCTGAAATTCGTGCGGATGCGGCCTTAATTTTAGACTCATTGGTATTGGTATTGAACAAATATCCTAGTTTAAAAATTGAATTAGGTTCTCATACAGATTGTAGGGCAGATTCACTTTATAACATTGCTTTATCTCAAAGACGTGCCGATTCTGCTGTTACTTATTTAATAAGCCATGGCATTGATTCGATGAGGTTGGTATCTGTGGGTTATGGAGAAAACATGTTGGAAGTTACCGAATGTGCTTGCGAAGGGCCGAATGAGAGAGAGCAAGGATTAAAATGTAGCGAAGCGCAACACCAGTTAAATCGTAGAACCACGGTGAAGGTATTAGATATTTATTGGGAAAAACCAAAACCGGCTGCACCTATTGCACCTCCTCCGGGACAAAGAGGCACGCCTCGTCCTGTTGGCAGGCCAGCACCTACGCCAAGAAGGTAAATAAATTAAACGCTTTAACAGAATAACAGAGGCACAAAGACACGAAGCATAAACATCGTGAGACTTTGTGCCTTTGTGCTTTTATGGAGAACCTAACATGGTAAAAAATTGTCTTTGGAATAGAATGAACAGCATGACAGATTTTAAAAAGTATATTCTTCTTTTTATCCTTGTTTTCCCCTTTCAATTATGGGCGCAAGAAGCACAAGTAAAATCCTATCAAATAGATTTAGACAGGGCCGAATTGGCTTATTTATCTAAGAAATATAATACCGCTGCACTGTTGTTTCAGAAAGTTTATCCTAAGGTTAAGGACGAAGAAGAAAAGCAAAAGATTCTCTTTAAAATTGCCGATAGTTACCGATACAGCAACAATTTTAAGCAAGCCCTTAAGTGGTATGAAGAAGTTTTGAACAGCAAATACCCCGACCCTGTTATTTTATACAGCTATGGCCAATTGCTCAAAAACTTTGAGCGCTACGATGAGGCTTCGCGCGCTTTTTATGATTATTCTTTTGAAGTTCCCGAAGACAAACAAGGCAAAATAGCCCAACAAAGTTGCGCGGTAGCAGCCAATTGGAAAGCCAATCCGCTAAAGTATAAAGTAGAAAATATAACTGCCTTAAATACCGACCAAAGTGATTATGCACCATTTTATAGCAATGGCAAATTGGTGTTTACTTCTACCCGAAAAGAGGCACAAGGAAGCGAAACATTTGAGTGGACAGGGCAGAAATATTCGGATCTTTTTGAGAGCAATGTTAGTGGAAATACCTACAGCAGACCTGCGAGTTTAAAAGCGCTAAACAGCAATTACAACGAAGGTGTGGCGTGGTTTGACAGCAGTTATACCACCACCTTTTTTACCCAATGCAATGGGGTTGATGGCAAAGGCATTAATTGCAAAATTTACGTGAGTTATTTTCAAAATGGCGCTTGGATCAGCCCGAAACCATTGCCTTTTAACAGCGATAGTTTTAGTACAGGTCACCCTACTTTTACAAATGATGGCAAGCGAATGTATTTTACCAGTGATTTAAAAGGCGGATTTGGCAAGAAAGATTTGTGGTATATGAATTACGATGCCGTAAAAGATATCTGGGGAGAGCCTGTAAATATGGGTCCTGACGTGAACAGTGAGGAAGATGAGTTGTTTCCTTATGTGAGCGAAAAGGGGCAAATTTACTATGCTTCGAAAGGGAAAATTGGCATGGGTGGATTAGATTTATTTGAGACGGCCGATAGTGCTGGAACGTTTAAGGTAGCTAAGAATTTGCAATTCCCTATTAACTCGGGCGGCGATGATTTTGCCATTACTTTTGTGCCAGAAAACAAGCGAGTGAAGGATGCGGCTTATGCCTTTTTTAGCTCGAATAGAGAAGGTGGCGTGGGCGATGACGACCTGTATAGCTTGGCCGATAAGCCGGTGGTGGTATTGCTAAAAGGTTTGGTTTATGACAGAGAAAGTGGGGCACCTATTTCTGGTGCAAACATAAAATTAGCCAATGGTTTATTTAAGGTTCTGGCCGAACCAAAAAGCAACGACAAAGGGCTTTTTACACTCGACTTACCTTTGAATGAGCAGCTGTTTGTTAGTGCGTCTAAGGATAAATATTTAACCGCTGCCAGTATAAATATGGATACACGCAACATTGAAAAAGACACGGTGATAGAGGTGAAAATTCCCCTGGATTTAGTGCCTGCCGAAGATGTTGAAATTACCTTAAGGGGAATTTATTACGATTTAGATAAATGGGATGTAAGGCCAGATGCCAAGGTGGTGCTCGATTCATTGGCAGGCATTTTAAAGAACAACCCAAGCTTGGTGATTGAGCTGGCTTCGCACACCGATAGCAGGGCGCCGGCTCCCTATAACTTAGATTTGTCTAAAAAGCGTGCCCAGAGTTGTGTTACTTACCTTACGCAAAAGGGCATTGCCAAAGACCGCATGGAGCCAGTTGGGTATGGCGAAACAAGGTTGGTGAACGATTGCTCCGATGAGGTAGATTGCACCGAAGAGGAACATCAGCAAAATAGACGCACCACGGTGCGGGTAATAAAGACCAACTATAAGCCGAAACGATAAAAGCTTTTTGTTTAAGTACTGCACTTTAGATTTGCAAAAAAAAATTTGTTAAGATAAATCCTGTTCGATAAATTATTTCCATAGCTGGCACTTATGCGCAAAAGGCTTACTTTTGCCGTTAATATGAGCTCAGACAAATATATGAAACGTGGCGTTTCTTCGCAGAAAGAGGACGTACATGCAGCCATTAAAAATATTGACAAAGGCTTGTTTCCACAAGCATTTTGCAAGGTGGTGCCCGATTATTTAGGAGGCGAGGAGGCGTATTGCAATATTATGCATGCCGATGGCGCGGGCACCAAATCTTCTTTGGCGTATTTGTATTGGAGAGAAACCGGCGATTTAAGTGTGTGGAAGGGCATAGCACAAGATGCCATTGTGATGAACCTAAACGACCTGCTTTGCACGGGTGTATATCAAAATATTACCTTGTCTTCTACCATTGGTCGCAACAAAAATTTAATTCCAGGAGAGGTAATTTCCACCATCATTGAAGGCACAGAAGAGTTCATTGAAATGCTGCACGAGAATGGCGTAAAGGTGCATTCAACGGGCGGCGAAACCGCAGACGTGGGCGATTTGGTTCGGACCATCATAGTAGATTCTACCGTAACGGCAAGGGCCAAAAGAAGCGAGATTATTTCTAACCACCAGATTAAGCCCGGCGATGTAATAGTTGGCTTTGCCTCTTTTGGTCAAGCAAGCTACGAAAAACAATACAACGGTGGTATGGGCAGCAACGGCTTAACCATGGCACGCCACGATGTGTTGAGTAGTTTTTACAAGCAAGTTACCGAGAGTTTTGACCCGCTTGTACCCGATGATTTGGTGTACACTGGTGGCTTAAAACTAAGCGAACAATTGCCAGGCCATCCTTTAAATGTGGGCAAAATGATACTCTCTCCTACCCGCACATTTAGTCCGGTTATTAAAACCATTTTGGACCAACATTTTGCGCAAATACATGGCATGGTGCATTGCACGGGCGGTGGTCAGACTAAGATTTTGCATTTCATTAAAGAGCATAAAATCATTAAAGACAATTTGTTTGCTACTCCGCCGCTTTTTAGCATGATTCAATCGCAATCGGGCACAGATTGGCAAGAGATGTATAAGGTATTTAACATGGGTAATTTATTGGAGTTTTATACTGACCCAAAAACCGCCGAATCGCTCATATCCATTGCCAAAGCTTTTAATATTGAAGCCCAAATTATTGGTCGGGTTGAACCAAGCGCCACCAAGGTTTTAGAGATTGAAACACCACAGAATAAGTTTGTTTATAATTAGGGAAAATTCCCTAATTTGCAGGCTCATCCCAAATAGGATATTAAACTATGAAAATTCTTGTAACTGGTGGGGCTGGATATATTGGCTCCCACACCATTGTTGAATTAATGAAGGCCGGATATGATGTTGTGGCCATAGACAATTTTGACAATTCTTACCCAAGTGTGTTGGTTAATTTGAAAAAAATTACGGGTAAAGAAATTGCGTTTGCAGAAGTTGATATTAGAGACAAAGCAGCGCTAAAAGCATTTATTAAAGCCACTCCAGGAATAGATGCAGTGATTCATTTTGCCGCTAACAAAGCTGTGGGCGAAAGTGTTGCTCTCCCTTTAAAATATTACGAAAACAATGTGGGTGGCACGGTAAACTTACTAGAAGCCATGCAAGAAGCGGGTATCAAAGAAATTGTGTTCTCGTCTTCTTGTACCGTCTATGGCGAGGCTACACCACCAGTTGATGAAAATGCGCCCATTCCTTTAGCGCAATCACCTTATGGCAATACCAAACAAATTTGCGAGGAGATTTTAAAAGACCAGTGCATTGCCACCGATTTAAAAGTAGTTGCCTTGCGTTATTTTAATCCTGTAGGTGCGCACGAAAGCGCATTAATTGGCGAATTGCCAATTGGTGTGCCCAATAACTTGGTGCCATTTATTACTCAAACTGCCATTGGTAAAAGAGAAGTCCTAACCGTTTTTGGCGCCGATTATCCAACGCCAGATGGAACTTGTATTCGCGATTATATTCATGTGGTTGATATTGCTTTGGCGCATGTGGCAGCCATCGATTTCTTGGCTCAGAAAAAATACACAGATGCATTCTCTGTTTTTAACTTAGGAACCGGACAAGGAAATTCGGTATTAGAAGCAATTAAAGCCTTTGAAAAAGTAAGTGGTGTAAAGTTAAATTATAAAATTGGTCCGCGCCGTGTAGGCGATGTGGTGCAGGTTTATGCCTCTTGCGAGAAAGCTTTGAGCGGCTTAGGTTGGGAAACAAAATTGAGTTTAGAAGAATGCATGAGCAGCTCATGGAAATGGGAACAAGCATTGGCTCAAAAAGCATAAAGTCTAGTTTGTCTGATTATAAAAACTAGAAATTGAAATCTGTATCTGCCAAAGAAGCTTTGAAAATTTTAAATTAGTAGCAACTATGAATAGAAAAATATTAATTACCGGAGGAGCCGGATTTATTGGTTCTCACGTGATAAGGTTATTTGTAAATAAATATCCAAATTACGAAATACACAACCTCGATAAATTAACCTACGCAGGTAATTTAAAGAACATCACCGATATTGAAAAAGCACCCAATTACCACTTTCACCGAGTAGATATTGTAGATGCAAATGCCTTGCAAGAATTGTTTGCCAAGCACCAATTCGATTCTGTAATTCACCTCGCTGCAGAGAGTCATGTTGATAGAAGCATTACCAACCCAATGGAGTTTGTGATGACCAATGTAGTGGGTACGGTTAACTTGCTAAATGTGGCCAAAGAACTATGGAAAGGCAACATGGAAGACAAGCGCTTTTACCATGTTTCTACCGATGAAGTTTATGGCAGTTTGCACGATGGCGGCTTCTTTTATGAAGATACCTCGTACGACCCACAATCGCCGTATAGCGCAAGCAAAGCCAGCTCAGACCATTTTGTAAGGGCTTACCACAACACCTATAAATTACCTGTGGTATTAAGCAACTGTTCTAACAATTACGGTCCGAACCAATTTCCAGAGAAGTTAATTCCACTCTTCATTAACAACATTCGCAACAACAAACCTTTGCCTGTTTATGGTAAAGGAGAAAACGTACGCGATTGGTTGTATGTGGTAGACCATGCCCGCGCCATTGACGATGTATTTCACAAAGGTGCCAATGGCGAAACCTATAATATTGGTGGCTTTAACGAGTGGACTAACCTCGAATTAATTAAGGTTATCTGCAAAACCGCAGATAGGTTATTGGGCAGAGCAGAAGGAGAATCTGAGAAATTGATAAGCTATGTAACAGACCGTGCTGGTCACGATTTGCGTTACGCAATTGATGCCAACAAAATAATGAAAGACCTAGGTTGGGAACCTAGCCTGCAATTTGAAGAAGGCATTGAGAAAACCATTAATTGGTACCTAGACAATGAACAATGGATGAATGAAGTAACCAGTGGCGATTACGCAAAGTACTACGATAAAATGTATGAAAGTAGGTAGCGTTTTGGGTGTTGGGCGTTAGTCTTTGGGCGTTGGTCTTTAGTCTTTGGGCGGTTGTCTTTGGGCGGTTGTCTTTGGGCTTTTAGGCGTTCGTCTTTGGGCGTTGGGCTTTTAGTCTTTGGGCGTTCGTCTTTGGGCGTTGGTCTGTAGTCGTTGGGCGGTTGTTGTTTGGCTTTTAGGTGTTCGTTTTTGGTCTTTGAGCTTTTAGTCTTTGGGCGTTCGTCTTTGGTCGTTGGTCTTTAGTCTTTGGGCGGTTGTCTTTGGGCTTTTAGGCGTTCGTCTTTGGGCGTTGGGCGTTTAGTCTTTGGGCGTTGGTCTTTAGTCTTTGGG
>JAWXAZ010000028.1:0-4486 GCA_034439755.1 bacterium | reverse complement strand
TGTAGGTTCTACTTTTAGTTTTGTATTAAATTTTCAAAAAATACATGAAGGTGAAGGTGAAGGTGAAGGTGAAGGTGAAGGTGAAGGTACGGAAATTATGAATATAAGAGTATTGGTGGTGGAAGATGTTAAGCTCAATCAATTATTGATGAGAACAATATTAGATGATTTCAATTTCGTATGTGATATTGTAGAGAATGGAAAAATAGCTATTGAAAAACTACAAACCAATACCTATGATATTATTCTGATGGATTTGCAGATGCCAGTAATGAATGGATTTGAAGCAACGGAACATATCCGCAATAAAATGAATTTACAAATCCCCATCATTGCATTAACTGCCGATGTAACCACCGTGGATGTAGAAAAATGCAAAGCCGTAGGCATGAATGATTATATTTCTAAACCGCTTGACGAAAGAATATTATATAGCAAAATAGTTGAGTTATTAAAAGGATAGACCTATTGATAAACCTTTGGACAGAAAGCAGGGCAGCACACAACAGCAGCTACCCAAAGGGCGGGGTTTCGTGTTCCAAAGACAGATTTGTAGTTAATGGAAGTTTAGTTTTTCAAATCAAGTTTTGTGGTAAAAGTCTCGCCCTGCTGGTAGCCCCCAAATCGTTATGCGCAATTAAAACAAACCAGTAAAAAGAAAAATAGGTTAGGACTAAGAACAACTATTTATAAAGTTGGGGACATTAAAATAGCAAGCGCGTGGTATTCAAAGGCATTTGAAAGGGAACCCTATTTTGACGAACTCTATTATGTTGGACTCCATATAGGCGGATACGAATGAGGACTTCAACCGTTAAAGACCCATTCGGCAACGTTATTGGTGTAATTTATAACCTTCATTTTTAAACGAAACGAATAAATAAAATGGCTTCTGACCAAAAGTTTGTGGATTTTGTCTTGGAGCAAATTGAAAATGCAGGAGAAATAACTGCCAGAAAGATGTTTGGTGAATATGGAATTTACTCAGATGGAAAAATATTCGGACTAATTTGCGACAATAAACTATTCATAAAACCAACAAAATCAGGACGAGCGTTTATGGGCGAAGTGGTTGAAGCACCTCCATACGAGGGTGCAAAACTAAGTTTCCTAATTGAAGACAAACTTGAGAATAGGGAATGGTTGAGTGAATTGGTTAGAATTTCAGTAAAAGAGTTACCAATGCCAAAACCAAAAAAGAAGAAGAAATAAGGGGCTATAACAGCACCTACCCAAAAGGCAGGGTTTTTCCCGATGAAAAATCAGGACAGGCTGTGTTCCAAAGACAGATTTGTAGTTAATGGAAGTTTAGTTTTTTAAATCATGTTTTGTGGTAAAAGTCTCGCCCTTCGGGTAGCTGCGAAACGTTGTGCGCGACTTTATTTGACACTCTCTAACAATACAATAGAAAAATGTTATTTAAATCAAGTAATTCAATAGGGACAATTCACAAAAACAATTGGGATGTAAAAACCGAATTGCATAATTGGACTATTACAAATGATACAAAGTACAAAGAACTCAAATTAAAATCACCGCATTTTCATGACGACTACCAGATTGGCTTCGTAACAAAAGGAGTAATTGAGAATAAGTACAAAAAGTCAAACGAATTAATTAACACTAAAAGACTTTATGTAATTAAACCAAACGAAATCCATTCAGAAAATTTAGTTTATGAAAGTAATTTGGAGTTTACTTTTATGTTTATTCCTTCATCAACAATAGAGAATATAATCAATGATATAACAGGCTCATCCAACAAGAAGGATTGCTTTAATAATTTACTTTTAGACAATAAAGCTAATTCCCAACAATTAAAAATTGCTTATGATTTGTTTGCTTCATTCAGACAAAATGATACTCTTGCATTTCAAACTAACCTTTTAAACTTTGTTGAAAACGAGTTAATAATATCAAATGAAGGAAATATCAGTGCTATAAAATTTGGGAAAGAAGAAAGGGTTGTAGAATTTGTAAAAATGTACTTGCAAGAACATTATTGTAACGAGGTTTCTTTAGATGAATTGGCTACAGGAGCGTGTATGAGTAAGTTTCATTTGGCACGCACTTTTTTAAAAAAAACGGGAATGACAATACATCGTTTTCAGACAAATCTCAGAGTTTGTAAAGCCAAAGAATTATTAGTAAAAGGTTTAAACCCTGTAAATGTTGCAATGGAGCTTGGTTTTTCAGACCAAGCCCATTTTAGCAACACTTTTAAACGGTTTACATCCCAAACCCCTTCTCAGTTTTATCTGAGAAAATAATTTAAGACCAAAATTCATCAAAGGCATATTGGTCATCTTCAAAAGATTGACCCATTGTAATCTTTCCATTAAGAACCTCAAAAACCAAAGCTCTGTTATAAGTAAATGCTTTACCATTGCGTACAGCGGTTTCTGCTACAACAGTATGAATATGATTTTCATGAACCATCCAAGCCAATGTGCCTACAATTTTGTGTGTGCCATTGCTTAAATCGGACATTTTTTTTAATAAAGCAATTACCCCGTTTGGCGTTTTATGTTCCCCCGAAATGAGGCTTTTGCCTCTTAATGTCATCACAATATCATCAAACAATAATCCCTTCGCTTCATCAATATTTCCTTCCTGCAACAAAGAAATAAAATTATTCATTGTTTGTACAGCGGGTAAGGATTTGAAATCAGGTGCATCTGAAGTAGCAACCATATATTGAGTTTCCATTTGAATAAGTTTAAAAATTGAAAAAATTAATTCCCTAAGAAAGCATCAACACCCGCTTGGTTGGCTTGAAAATGTTCAATTCGGTATTTCTTTCCATTTCTAAATTCAAACAAAATGGTTTCTTCCCATTCATAATGTTCTCCACGCAAATCGGCATAGTTCTTAATAAATAGTACAACTTGGTCATTTTCATTAACCAACCAGTGCATTTCACTAATGCCATAAGAGCCTTGAGTAAGTTCCATTAATTTTCCTAAATAACCCATTACTTCCTGTGGACCTTTATAAGTGCCTGAAAGTATATTATTGCCCGGAACAGTATAAGTAACTTCCGGGTCAAATACTTTACTTCCGTTTGCGTAATCGCCTTTTGCCATTGCAGTCTGGTAATTGCGAACTGCTACTACATTTGGGTGCTCTAAAGCACCCGTTTCAATTGTTGACATTTTTTTAATTTTTAATGTTTGAGATTCGTTTTTGCTCAATGAAATATCCAATAGTTAAGATTGGTAATACAAAAAATAAGCACATGATTAATTGATTGGTTTGAAAACCAAAAACAGTAGGCATTTGGATTCCTCCCTCATCCGCAAATGCAGTTCCGGGAAATAAAATAGCAGGCATTTGTGCTAACCAATACAAAGAGGCAAATAAAGTAGCTTGATTAAGTTTTTCTTTTGCAGAAATATCCCTCCTTATCCATAAAGTATATAAAGAAATTAAACCTAATAAAATACCAAAAATCATAGTTTGAGCATTATGAAATTTTGCGTGTGCGGTCCATTTTGGATTATAAATATGTGTCTCATTCCAATCTGCTAAATATGGAGACACTATCGTGAATATGGCTATAAAGGAGATTAGAAATTTTCCGATTCGCATCTTTTATTTTTATTTAAGATGCAAATTTGGATACCAGTAAATTAAGAACCTTGTAAAAAATTGCTCTTTTTACTATTTGCAAAAAAAATAATTTAAAGAGCGCGAAGAAGGGCTGCCACCAACATTGGGTTTTGTGCAAGTGGGGCTTGACAAGCATCGCTGAACTTTTGCAACTTAACTTGTACATTTGTAGTTAATCAGATACTGGTCCTCCACATCAACACCTGCCTGCCGGCAGGCAGGTTTGTGCAAGGTTCAGTCCCGATAAATATCGGGATGCTTCGTATGAATTTTAGTGGTAAAATTCCCGCCCTTCGCAAAGCGGCAAACCGTTAGCGGTCATTCTAAAAATACCCTGCATCCCAGCTTAAAGGTTTTCCTTTGCCAGCGCAAAGCCTTCGTTGTTGGTATAAACACATACCAAGGGGGGGGTTGATGTTAACTTCTACAATAGAAAAGAATACCAGCAGGAGCAAAAGAATTCTGTTCCAGACATCCTGATTCAGTTTTTTAACATGAATAAAAAGTCAACTTTAAATCCCGTTTAAAGTTTTAGTCAGACTCATTGCTTAACCAATAAATTAATATCTATGGCTACCTCATCTCAAACCAATCCCGAAGAAAAGCCCAAAGAGGCCTATGAAATCATGCGTGAACAAATCCAAGCTGGTTTGAAAGAACACAAACGGTCGGATTTGGGGCTGTTTTTGTCTTCTTTGTCGGCAGGTTTGGAAGTAGGATTCAGCATTTTAATAATCGGAATCATCTACACGCTTTTCAAAAATGAATCCTCCGGAGGTCAACTCGCCGTGATGATGGCTTTGGTATATCCGATTGGGTATATTTTTGTCATTATCGGCAGGTCCGAGTTGTTTACCGAGCATACCACGCTGGC
>JAWXAZ010000027.1:0-8414 GCA_034439755.1 bacterium | reverse complement strand
CTTTTATGAAATTCCAAAAAAAAGTTTTAAAAATTTATTTAAAAAATTTTCGATGTTTTTGTTTGCTTGTTTGTGCGTCAGGTTTGCGCCAACTTTTGGTATAAATTTGGAAAGATTTGGAAATTGAGAAGAAAGAGAAAAATGGATAAATGGCTCATAGATAGTTACTTTTATAGAATTTGGTATCGGTTGGAAAGTGTTTGAAAAGGGTATATTTTGACTGCCACCCCGACGAAAAGCTCAGCAGCAATGTTGGGCTTTTTTTGTGTTTTTTTGAGGGGGTGCTTAAAATTGTGAATGCCCTCCTACTATGCTACCTCAGTAGCATGATTAATAGGTTGTATTAACGAATGACCATTATAATTGATATCATTTGAATAGCAATCCCTAAGTTTATTTAAGTGTTTAAAACCCTATTAATAGCACCAGCTATTTAATTTGACATTGACTTCATTTTACAAATGATTCGATGTTTTCAAATAAGCGCTTGTGCTGCTTTCTGAAAACATTTTGCAGGAGGATTTTGATGGGCAAAGGCGATTTAAACAAAATGGTTTCTCGAATGAGGGTTGAATTATTTTCTGTGTTTAGCTTATAACTCATTTCTATCTTAGTTAACTTCATCACTGTGGCTCGCATGACAACTGTTCGCTCCTTAAAGTTTGAATCAATTGTTACTGAATAAGTAAAGGAGATGGCAATAAAACCAAATTTTAGGGTCTCATAAACTAGGTAGTTATTGCTGGTTAAACGATCAATTTTGCTAATGACAGGATGCACCGAAACAAACTTTTGCATGTCTGTTAAATAGTCGAATACCATATCTATAGGTTTATTTATTTTAAAAGTTAGCTGCATTTTACTATAAATTATTTTTAAAAAAATTAAATTTCCAATTCGTAAAAATCAAATTAAATCGATGCATTTATTTTTGCAGAAAGAATCAAAAAAGGATTGAGGCAATTGGTTCAAAGCGAAATTATTATTTTACGGTGCGAAAGGTGAGGTTGATTCTGGGGCCAAGGGGCTTTTTGGTTTTGGGCACTTGGTGTTGCCAATGGTGCTGGGTTTGGCCTTTCATGAGTAGCATGCTGCCGTTATATAGATCTAATTTGATACGCGACTTTTCTTGCTTATGTCGCAAATGAAAGGATCTAGTGGCGCCAAAATTTACTGAAGCAATGATGGGATTTTTGCCGAGCTCGCGTTCATCATCGCTGTGCCATCCCATGCTGTGGTTGCCGTTGCGGTAAAGGTTTAAAAGTACGCTGTTAAAGCTTGCTCCACTTAGCGCTTCAATGCTTGCTTTTATTTCTAACAATTCTGCTGTCCAGGAATGTGGTTCTAGGTGCAAACCAGAATAGGCATAGGTTTTACCAGCATCGCCATACCAAGCGTTAAGTCTGGGAATAAGATGCCCTTTGCCGTATATCTTTATGGTGTCTTGTTGCCATTCTATTTGTGTATTGAGCGCCTCAAATAATCTCTCACTTTGAGCCAAATTAAAACAGTTGGCATAATAAATTACCTCTCCATCTTTTGGCAGCAAGTTATTCGATTCTTTGACTAAAGTTTGAGTTGAAAAAAGGTCCATATTACTTTTCAAAAATGAGGTATTTTCTTATAATTTCAAATATCCAAATTATACCTAATTTAATTACTAAATAACCAAAAGTTAATTGATACCTTTACTAAGGTAAATACCGATACAACAAAATAATACCATCATATATTAATCGAAACTGGTCTATATATTTTGCATAATCGGTATTGTAAATTGTATCGGTTCAAACCGAATTGAAAAAACAACCCAATATGAATCAATTTGTTTCAAATTAGGAAAGAGTATATAGATGGCTAACTGGCCAAAACGGCTTATTAACATGGGATACAAGCCATTGGCGCAAAGTTTGCTAATAAAAAAACACAAAGTTTGCCAAATAAAAAAACGCAAAGTTTACCCTTATGAAAAAACTCACCACTTCGATTCTAGTTGCACTCCTAGCGATGGGAAATGCACTGGCGCAATCGCCTACGCAAAATAAAACAGGCGGCATTTGTTTTAGAGTCGACGACCATCAAGGTGCTAGCAAGTGGCGCGATTGGAATAAATTGTTTAATAAGTACGGACTAAAATTTAGTTTGGCAATTAATGCCTCTCGCTTGTATTATGATACAGCGGCGGTGAATGCATTAAGGGAAATTGCGGCGGCCGGCCATGAGTTAATGGATCATACCCCAGACCACCACATGGCATTCTTTTCCGTTAAGGTTGCAAGCGATGCCAATGCTTATGCAAACAACGCTGCCGTAGATCATATTAATGGCACAAAAGTGTGTTTAAAAGTAGATGCGCCAAACTATAATTCATATATAAATGAGGGCAATGTTAACTTGGTTGGAAACAAATTAATAAGTGTGAACAATGGCGAATTTGCTGGCATTAACGGCAATCCATATTATGCATTGATATACTTGCCAAGCAAAAACAAATATGCTGTTTATACCTCGGTTCAAAATAAAAATACGAGCAATCCAGATACCCTTGTTTTGCAAACATATTGGCAAGAAACTTGGGCAAACGATACTGCTTATAATATTTCTTACCACCGCATCACTACGGCAGATGTAAAGAGCATTGCAACTGCCAATTTATTGTTGGCCCAAAGAAGCAAAGACCTATTTGCTTTATATGGTTTGCCTGAACCAAAAACATGGATACAACCAGGTGGCTCTTATGCTTTGCTGAACCGATTTGAGGTAGAAAATTTTGCCACACAGGTGGGTTATAAAACAGGTGCTGTCAATATTTTATCGGCGCAAAAATGTTACAAAGAAGTAGATAGTTTTAACAACAGAAGATACAGTTTGCAAGGACCAGATTTCTATGAAGAGTCGAACAATTTTCAAGGATTGGCAAACATCATTTCAGACCGTTCTGCTAGGCATTATAATAGCTTTGGATTAAGTCACATGACCAATGTGCAAGGTGGCTGGAACACCTTTATAACTAGGGTTGACAGCCTTTTGAATTGGGCCAATTTAAATCAAATTCCGGTTAGAACATACGAACAATGGGGCCAAATTTTATTTGATAGCACAGCCAATAGAGCAGCCAATATTATTCCGGCAATCAACAAAGATCTTAACAACAATAATTTTCCAGATGGCTATAATACCAACGCGTTATTGGTTCAAACCGATGGCATAGCCGCAAGCGGATATAAATGTTTTGCCTCTGCAAACAACAACGCAAGCCTTGCCAGCATTAGCAATTTGGGCGGATTAGAAAAGGGCGATAACTTGGTAACCCTATTTACAAAAGGCATGTTGGGCGATTCAATTCGCATGGTAATAACCTACCCCGAAATGGCTTTGCCTACGCAGATGATTATGTTTGCGGCCAACACCAGCGAGTGGACAGAGCAGAAAAAAATAGTGCAAATTCCGGCTCATATTACCCGTGTAAATGTATCGTGGATTGTGATTAAAAGAACCAATCCGGGAACGGTAAAAATGTGTGGCATGGAAATGCGCAAATCGGCTGTTCCGCAGTTATACAAAGGCTACCTACAACAACAAAAATCGACTCAAAATTTCGAATCTATCTCCTTAGAAAACTGGGCAAGCGATGGCTATTTTTCCAAAGCACAGTTAAGTTTCGGACTCAACCAAGGGGGCTTGTTTAATATGGCTTACAACGCAGAAACCCGTGCATTGCAACTAAGCAGTTTACGCGCTTTTGCAACAGGAAAAGATTCGGTTAAAGTATGGGTAAGCAACCCAGATGGCTTAAGCGATACGGCCTACTTTGTTTTCGAAAAAATTGCCCATAGCATAAATGTGGGTGATACTTTACGCACTGCCATTTCACTTGGTTTTACACCCGATTCGTCTACTTGGAAAAGCACGCCTTTGGATGCGACCATACAAGTAAATTATCCTAATTTTAGTGCTGCGCCTCAAACACAAACTTGGTATAAAATGAATGCTTGGCAAAGCGGACAATTACAAATAGATAGTTTTATGATAGCCACGGTGGGTGGCTACACCCCTATTGATACCATTAGCAATGAGGATAATCCACTTGACACACAAACCACCACTCCAGCAGAGATTGCTTCTGGAAATTTCACCCATAAAGTGGGCGGAATTTGTTTTAGAATTGATGATTATCAAACGGCAGATAAGCTACGCGCATTAAACACAACCTTTGCCAAATATGGTAGGCGTTTTACTCTGGGCATCAATGCCGGCAAACTTATTGGCGATACAGCAGCGGTTAATGCGCTAAGAGAAATTGCAGCAGCCGGACATGAATTGGCAGACCATACAGCAGATCATCAATTGAATTTCTATAATGTTACCAAAGTACAAGACACATTGGTTTTACAAGGCCACCCGGGCATTGATCATTTCAATGGAAAGAAAGTGTGCTTAAAAATAGATACGGTAATCACTGTAAATTACATCAACGAAGGTTTGGTTCAGACCAATGGAAACTTATTAATTTCGCAAGCCAATGGCGAATGGAAAACCATGGGTTCGCCGGTATATTATTCTAATATTTACTTACCTAGTTTCGACAAGGTTTTTACCTATAGCAATTTGCTAAACAAGAATGCCAACGACCCCGATACCATGACCTTAATTAGCTATTGGGGAGAAGGTGTAAACCTAGGCATAGCAAGCAATTTGACGCATCACAGGTTAACACAGTACGACATAAAACAAAGCGCAAATGGCTTAGCTTTGCTCACACAAAGAACCTTTGATTTATTGGATTCATTTAACTTACCAAGGCCTAAAACATTTTTGCAACCAAGTGGCAATTATGCTATGCTAAACAGAACCGAAGTAAGAGATTTCTTTGGTGCAAATTATGGTTATACAGCAGGTGGAGTTTATGTGCAAACTGCTTGGAAATGTTATAATGAAGTAGACGATAATGGCGACAAAAGATTTGGCATTCATGGTCCCGATTTTAGGGAAGAGAACACCACAGCAGCCAGTATTATAAGCACTTTAGCCGATAACAGTGCCAAGCACCATACCAGTTTTGGTTTAAGTATGATGAGCAATATGACAGGTGGATTAGCTGCTTATGTGGCAAGAATTGATACTATTTTATCCTGGTGTTTATACAATGATATTCCGGTTTTAACTTTTAACAAATGGGCTAATATTTTATACGATAGTGTACCCAATCCGTTTGTAAATGTGATTCCTTTGTTGCAAAAAGACCTCAATAAAAATGCCATTCCAGATGGCTATACGGGCCCGTTTGCCGGCTTCGATACCTTAGATGGTGTGGCGTTTAGCAATAACCGCTCTTACTTTAAAGGAAGCAATGGCACACTAACAGCCATTACTAATTTAGGTGGCATAGAAAAGGGTAACAATACATTTTACATATCTACCAAGGGCTTTACCAGCGACTCGGTGAGGGTTACCTTTAACTACCCAGAGATTAACAGTTCGTATGTGTGGATGGCGGCGGCCAGTACAACAGATTGGGCCCAACAAAGCACTACCATTCATATTCCCGCAAATGTATCGCGGGTGAACATCACATTTGCGGCAGTAAAGAGGAATGTGTTGGGCAATATTAAAATAAGTGGCATGCAACTATTTGCTGCTCCCTTGTTAAAAACAAATAGTGTGGTAGCAGCGCCAGTGCAAGAATTTAGGGTTGAACCAACTACCGATGTGGAGCTATTGGTATATCCAAATCCGAGCAGAGACAAAGCTTATTTAATGGGCGCTTTGGTTGAGACCGTAACTAAAATTGAAATAATGGATGCATTGGGAAACTTAAGCACCTTAAACTGGACTGTTGAAGGCGGAAAAATAAGTTTTGATTTGAGCGCAATTGCGCAAGGATTGTTGTTAGTACGTGTTACCGATGAGCAAAAAAAGGTGCATCAAATGAAGTTGATTAAGCTATAGATTTTGGTGGTTTTTTGGGTGATTGATTTTGGCGGTTTTTGGTGATTGATTTTGGTGTTTTTTTGGGTGATTGATTTTGGTGGTTTTTTTGGGTGATTTTTTGGTGATTGATTTTGGTGTTTTTTTTGGATTAAACCTGCTCGCTTGCAACGCCCTCTTCAATGGAAAAATAGGTGGCAATAATGTTTGTTTCATTGCACATTTCTTCCATCCTAGATTGCTGCGTATCGGTAATAAAAACCTGACCAAAGGCGCCATCTGCCATCCACTTAAACAATTCTTTTAAGCGAGTTTGATCCAACTTCTCAAAGATATCATCTAAGAGCAGTAAAGGCTTTAGTTCCTTGCGCAATTCGAGGTATTGAAATTGGGCCAATTTAAGGGCAATTAAAAATGATTTCTGTTGTCCTTGTGAGCCAAATTTTTTAAGCGGCTGCCCCTCTAACAAAAACACTAAATCGTCGCGGTGAATGCCCCGAGTGGTGCGCAATAAATCAATGTCGGCCGATTCGCAAGCCACCAACAAATCGGGGTAAAAGTTTCGGTTCAAATCAGATTCAAATACCAAGTCAACCCCCTCCTCTGCACCAGCTAGCTTGGCGTAATTTGCAAGGAACATGGGCTTAAATAGCTCCAAAAATTTGGTTCGGGCCCTATAAATAAAAGAGCCACTCCTACCCAATTGTTCGTTGTAAACCTCCAATAATTCTCGGTTGAAATAGCGGTTTTCATAAAAATCTTTGAGCAATTTATTGCGCTGATCCAAGTTTTTTTGGTAATGCATTAACTCGTGCATGTACTCCCTATCGCACTGCGAAATGAGCAAATCAACAAACTTCCTGCGTTCCTCGCTGCCTTCGTAAATGAGTTGCACATCGCCGGGCGCAATCATAACCACGGGCAAAGAGCCAATGTGCTCAGAAAAACGCTCTACCTCATTAAAATTAACTAGGAGTTTTTTGCCAATTCCCTTCTGAAAAAAAAGACGCAGGTTCTCCTCAATTTCGCCGCGGGTAACCTTGCTTTCTATCACAAAATACTGTTCGCCCAACAGAATTTGCTGGTGATCTATGGCATTAAAATAGCTTCGGGTTATGGATAAATAATAAATGGCATCCAATAAATTGGTTTTCCCGGCACCATTTTTTCCTACAAAAACATTCACATTTGGGCTGAACCGAATTTTTGCTTGTTGGTAATTTTTGAAATTGCTGAGGGAAAGTTCGCTGAGATGCATGGCGGCAAATTAGTAAATATCTGGGTGGATTATCTGCAAAAAACTAATTTAGCCTGATAATCAATTGACAAAGAATACTTGTCAAAAGTAATATTTTGTATACTTTTGCAATTCTCTAAAAATGGCAACAAACAATTTCACCAAAGAAAATTACCTAGACTGGTACGAGCAAATGATGCTCATGCGTAGGTTTGAGGAAAAGGCTGCTCAATTGTATGGGCAGCAAAAGATTAAAGGCTTTTGTCACCTTTATATTGGGCAAGAGGCTGTTGTGGCTGGCACCATGAGTGCGCTTAAAAAGGAAGACAGAATTATCACTGCTTACCGCGATCACGCGCATGCTTTGGCATGTGGCATTCCGGCAAAAGAAGTAATGGCCGAGTTGTATGGCAAGGTTACTGGCTGTTCTAAAGGAAAAGGTGGTTCTATGCACATGTTTAGCAAGGAACATCATTTCTTTGGCGGACATGGCATTGTAGGCGGACAAATTCCATTGGGTGCAGGCATTGCTTTTGCGGATAAATACAGGGGTGGCAACCAGGTTACGGTATGTTATTTTGGCGATGGTGCAGCCCGTCAGGGAGCTTTGCACGAGACCTTTAACATGGCCATGCTTTGGAAGTTGCCGGTAATTTTTGTGATAGAAAACAATGGTTACGCCATGGGCACATCGGTGGGCAGAACCACCAATGTGCGCGATTTGCATAAGATTGGCGAAAGCTACGAAATGCCATCGGCATCGGTAGATGGCATGAAGGCAGAGGATGTGCATAAGGCAATATCAGAGGCAGCAGAAAGAGGCAGAAAAGGGGAAGGTCCTACTTTATTAGAAATAAGAACATACCGCTATCGCGGACATAGCATGAGCGATCCTGCCAAGTATAGAACAAAAGAAGAGGTTGAATCTTACAAAATGCAAGACCCAATTGAGCAAGTAAAATCGACCCTTCTAAAGAAAAAATATGCTGTTGAGGCAGATTTAGAAAAAATTGAAGAAAAAATTGTAGAAATTGTGGCCGATGCGGTGGCGTTTAGCGAAAATTCGCCTTACCCAGATGCCTCAGATTTATATAAAGATATTTATTTTGAACCAAATTATCCGTTTATTAAAGAATAAGAAACCGTAACTCAGATGGAGCACAAAGAAGAAAAAAATGCAGAATTAGAATTAGACCACCAACTTATTGAAACAACACATAAGGTTGAGTCTTTTTATAACAATTACAAG
>JAWXAZ010000026.1:0-44278 GCA_034439755.1 bacterium | reverse complement strand
GCCCAACGCCCAAAACCCAAAACCCAAAGCCCAAAACCCAAAGCCCAAAGCCCAAAGCCCAAAGCCCAAAGCCCAAAGCCCAAAGCCCAACCCTAAATCCTAATCCCCAAACTAAACTCCATAAAGTCTGATTGCAGTTGTTGTTTTTTGTTGATGGTTCCTTTAAAAAATAGGCCGTAAAAAAGTGGACCCTTAGGCTTAAATCCCAAACCAAATTTTACATAAACAGGCTCTTTTACATTTTCCATTTTATACACATAATGATACACCCCAAAAGGGAAAAATAACTTGCCAATATCAAATCTATTATATATTCCCACAGCCATATAATACTTGTCTTTTTGGGCAATGTTAGATACTCTTAAGGAAGCGTCGTATAACAATGGTTGTGTAGCGTCATAAAATCCATCTAAGCCCAAGCCTAAGCTATAAAGGTGGTTAAATTTATAGGTAAATTGTTGCGAAATTCCGGCAATCCAAAATTTAGTTATATAATTAAAATAACCCAACTCCCTATAAGAAACAAGTACATAAAAAGCATACTCCCAATGCGGCTTAAAGTTTAATCGGTATTGATTTTTTTGGTTCCAGTTTTTGGGAATAGCCTCAGGGAAATAGGTAATTCCGGCCTCACCATAAATTACGTTGATGCCGCCATTGGGCATTTTTAAGCTGCCATTTGATACGTGATATAATCCTGTTCCAATCGATAATTGTGCATGGTTGCTCAATAGAATATTGGCCTGCATACCAATGTCGAGACCAAAATTAACGGCGCTGGAAATGGCCCTGTTATCAAAGTTTTTTTGGTTGTGATATTGTTGTGAATTGAAGTTGATGCCATAGGAAATTTTTACGCCCAATTGCAATTTTTCTCTTTGCAAAAATGGCAATTGATAACTGGGCATAATGGCCAAAGAATAACCAAACGTGTCGGTATTGTTCATTTTCATAAACCTAGCAGTTAAGCCCATTTTTGGCTTACCATAAATGGCACTAAAAATTTCTTTTTTTAGTCCGGTTTGAACCAAAGAAATGTCAAATCCGCCTGCTATACCGTTTAAACTCATGCCTGTTTTGTTCACATTGTTTGAAGCAAAATGATAGCCTATTAACGGGCTAAATTCAAGGCCTCGCTGCCTTCCACTGCTTTCTTGTGCGCGCAATATTGTTTGGTTCAGACCAAAAAAAAAGATTACCAGCCATAGGGAAAGCCTTACAACGGGAAATCTAAAGCCCCGCTGCCTTCCACTGCTTTCTTGTGCGCGCAATATTGTTTGGTTCAGACCGAAAAAAAAGATTACCAGCCATAAGGAAAGCCTTACAACGGGAAATCTAAAGTCTCGCTGCCTTCCACTGCTTTCTTGTGCGCGCAATATTGTTTGGTTCAGACCGAAAAAAAAGATTACCAGCCATAAGGAAATCCTTACAACGGGAAATCTAAAGCCCCGCTGCCTTCCACTGCTTTCTTGTGCGCGCAATATTGTTTGGTTCAGACCGAAAAAGAAGCATACAAACCCTAAGGAAAGCTTTACATTGGAAAATCTATATGTTGCTTTTGCGGTCAAAATTGTTAACGAATTACGGCTAATATCGCCAAAATATCATGGACACTATGCCGCTTATCATGATTAATTTGCTGAGGAGGCTGAGGCGGGTGAAATCGCTCTTTACGTCTGCTGTTTTGATGAGCCATGCCATGGCCACCATGGGCAATAAAACCAAGCCCAACATGTATAGGAGAAATGGAATGAAAATGGTTTGACTGCTATAACTGATGGCTACGAAGGAGCTGCAATAAACCATGCATAACGAGATTAAAATGATTTGTAGGTAGATTAAAATGTCTTTGGTTTTTCTAATGCCAATAACAATGGGGAGTGTTTTGGCCTTAAATTTTTGATCGCCACGCAAGTCTTCACTGTCTTTAATAATTTCTCTAATAAGTGTGCTGCCAAAGGCAAATAAACTGTAAACCCAAATTCCGTTTTTCATGATATTGGGGTTAAATAGGTATAAAATCCAAATGGTAAAGGCTGTAAGTCCTGCCACTAAAAGGTTCCCAGCCAGATAGGTCTTTTTTAAGAACTGAGAATATAGCCATAAGCAAATGGAACAAACGAGCACCAAAAGGGCTATTTTTCTGTTAATTGCGAGGGCTAAAATAAAGGCAATGGCATTGATAAGGAGGTGTAAAAACATGGCCCACCTGCGCGAAATGGTGTTTCCAACAATTACTTTGCCTGGCTTGTTAATAAGGTCTAACATCACATCCATATAATCGTTGATGATGTAACCGCCAGCCGCCACCAAAAAGGTGCTTATAAGCAATAGAATAAAATCTATTTGTAACAGGTTGTGGTAGTTAATGCTAGGCGTAAGAAAATAATAGGCAAAAACCTGGGTAAGGCTAATAATGATGAGGTTGTTGACTCTTATTAAACGTAAAAAGTCTGTGATTTTTTTTGTCATAAGCTTTCTTCATTTGGTTCATCTAAATTTATGACCCCGCCCGAAATGATAAATTTCATGAGGTTGCTGCTTTCTCCTTTATAGACTTGCACTTTGCTTTTATCTATAAAGAATAAATTTCCCGAGAATGCGTAGGAGTGGGGCATGTAAATGGCCACCATGCCAGGCAAATTTAGGCTCATTAATTCGTCTTGTGTCACAAATCCAGGTTTGTAAATTCCGGGCGATAGCTCCACAATAACGGGTTTGGAAAATTTTTTTTTCTCGCCCACAAAGGCTTCTATAAGTTCTTTTACCGAGGTATAAATGGTTTTAACCAATGGGATGTTTGAGAAAAAATCGTCCATTAAATCTACGATGGGGCGGGTAATGAGGGTTGAACCAATAAAACCCATAGTGGTAATTGTGCTTATTACAATTAAGAAACCCAAACCTGGGGTATCTAGGAGCAATACTTCATCAATAGATTCCATGAGCGACCTAATAATTTTGTAGGTGGCGTAAATGGGCAGGGTTATGAGCAGACCTTTTAAAAAGTAATTTAAAAGTTTGCGCATTCTTGAACCAAAAGATTGCTTGATTTTTTCTTTTCCGTAATTCATATTAATAGTCAATCTCTAAGCCTAAACCCTGAACAAAATCGCCCAATTGGGGGTTTTTATCTATCATTCTTTTTAGTTGATCTGGCTTACTTACTTTGCTCATGTGTTGAACGCGTTCTTTGTTAATGGCGAATTGCAAATCGAACGCAAAATTTTGTAATTCTCTTCTGAGGTATGGAATTAAATCCATCCTTTCGTCTTCCATAATCTCTGCTTCTAAAGAACTTTTTAGTTCAATTTCCACCTTTTCTGTATCCAGAAATTTAACGGGAGATTCTTTTAAAAAGGAGGCTATTCTTGACTTGCCAGTTGATTCTAATCTGAGGATATATCCCTCCCAAATGGCCTGAAATTCTACTTCCGTAAAAGGCTTATTTTCTTTAAATTCTTCTACAATTTCGTTGTTTGTTGAATTGATTTGCTGGGCGTCTTCCTTTTGTTTTGTTACTTGGTCGCGCAATTTATCGAGTGTTGATTTTCCATTACTAGGTTCAATTGGCGCAGGCTTATAAATGGGAGGTTCTGCAATTGTATTTACATTTCCACTTACCTCAATTGATGTGTTTTGAGTATGCTGAGCCGAAACAGGCAAATTGTTTTGTGCAGGGGCGCTTACACTAATTTTTTTTTTCTCCTCAGCGTTTGGCTGATGAGTGGTAATTTGAATTGCTCTATGAAGGTTGCAAAGCTTCATGAGGGCTAGTTCTACATGCAGTCGGTGGTTCTTGCTTAACTTGTAGTTGAAATCGGTTTGGTTGAGCAAGTTTAGGGAATTTAATAACCAAGTGCTGCTGCAAGTTGCCGATTGTTGCGCAAATTTTGCGGCTACATTGGGAGCTACCTCCAAGAGTTTTAGGGTATCTGGATGCTTACAAACCATTAGATTTCTGATGTGTTCGCTAAATCCTTGTAAAAAGTGTTGGGCTTCAAAACCATTGCTTAATATTTCATCAAATAGGAGCAAGCTGCCCGCAATATTTTCGGATAACAAGAGGTTGGTAGCTTTAAAATAGTAATCGTAATCTAATATGTTTAAATTAGAAATTACATCGGCATAACTAACTTTATTGCCGCTAAAGCTAACAATTCTATCGAAAATGGAGAGGGCATCGCGCATGGCACCATCCGATTTTTTGCCTATTACGTGCAAGGCTTCCTCTTCGGCAATAATATTTTCACTTTCGCAAATCTTCTTTAGTTGCTTAACTGCGTCCTCAATTTTGATGCGGTGAAAGTCGAAAACCTGGCAGCGACTTAAAATGGTTGGGAGTATTTTGTGCTTTTCTGTGGTGGCTAATATAAACTTGGCGTAAGGTGGTGGTTCTTCTAAGGTTTTTAAGAAGGCATTAAAAGCTTGCGCACTTAACATGTGCACCTCATCTATTATATAGATTTTATATTGGGCGCCTTGTGGTGCATACCTTACTTGATCTACCAAACCCCTGATATCATCTACCGAATTATTGGAGGCAGCATCCAATTCGTATATATTGAACGATGCGTTTGCATTGAAAGCTATACAACTCTCGCATGCATTGCAAGCCTCATAGTCTGCACTTATATTTGTGCAATTGATCGTTTTAGCTAGTAAACGGGCACTGGTTGTTTTTCCAACGCCTCTTGGACCGCAAAATAAAAATGCATGCGCCAAATGCCTGTTTTTGATGGCATTTTTTAAGGTTTGAACCACATGCTCTTGCCCAACCACCGTATCAAATCTATCGGGCCTATACTTGCGCGCGCTTACCACAAAATTTTCCATGCCGCAAATTAAAAAAAAAGAATCAATTAAAAAGTTAAAACAGCATCATTTGTGTCCAAAATTGGAAGTTCAATATAAAAGGTTGAACCAGAATTAGGTATGCTTTCCACTCTAATTATTCCATTATGCCCTTCTACAATTGATCTTGTGATAGAAAGTCCTATCCCAATAGTTCCCTCTTTTTCGGTTCCCTCTCTGCTAGCATTGGAGTTTTTGTCGAAAATCTGAGAGAGCATTTGATCATTTATGCCAATACCATGATCTTTAATGGAAATAATACACCTATCACTTTGAACATATTCGGAAATCTCAATAACAGAATTTCTCGGACTAAATTTAATTGCATTCATCAGTATATTGATAAAAACACGCTTAATTCTGTCTTGGTCTAACAACAATTCGGGGAGTTGACTATATTGTCTTTTAATTTCGATTCCTTTAGAATGAGCCCTTAACTCAATTATTTTTATGCTATCCTCAAGCAATTGTTGAATATCGGCTTCGGTCTTTTTTAATTGAAATTTACCCCTTTCTATCATCGATTGATCCAAAATATCTTCTATAATATTTAAACTAAGTAGGCAACTATTTTGAATGAGCTTATGAAAAACGATTTCCTCAGAATCTGGCTCCGATTCTGCTTCTAATAATCCATTTAAGCTTATGATATTGCCTATTGGCGACCTTAAATCGTGGGCAACAGATTGTAATAAATAAGTTTTGTTTTGATTTAATTTTTCCAAATGCTTATTTGCCTCAGATAGTTTCGATTTTTGCTCATTTATCAGTTGGTTCAAGTCGCCTAGTTTTTGGTGTTGTACCCTAATTTTATTTAAGTTTCGGTATACCAGAAATATAATTAAAATAGATGCCATAGCTAACCCAATAAACCCCATTTTTTCTTGAGTCTGAAGGTTTTTCTCTTTTTCTAAAATTTGGATTTCCATCATTTGGGTTTCTAAATCATGAACCAAAAATTGCTTGCCATAAATGGTTTTTTTATCTAATCTTTCTAGAGAATCATTCAACCGGAGATAGTTTTCTTTGGCTAAAAAAGCACCTTTATAATCCTTTTTTTGATAATATAGTTTCGCTAATTCTTCGTAATATACCACCAAAGGAAAATTCAAATTTTGATTTTGAATGATAACTCTAGCTTCCTCCAGCAGTCGCTCTGCCTCTATAAAATCTCCCTTCTTTGAATAAATAGCCGATAGATAAATAGTACTTTCTACCCCATGATTCAATTCTTCATTTTTTGGATCTGTGCTACCTTTTATTCCTAATTTTAAATAATAAATGGCTTTATCGAAATTGTTCAACTCTCCATAAACCACGCCAATATTCGACTCAATAATAGACATCGGTCTTTCCTTCTCAAACTTTGCGGTTTTACAGAATTCGTAGGCCATAAATAAATAGGATAACGACTTTCTATATAGCTTAAGGTTTTTATAACATAATCCAATATTAGACAGCGCATTTTGCATCCAATATTCATTTACAACCAGTTCGTTTTTGTGCCTGCTAAACAAAACAAAAGAGGCCATAAAATAATTTTTTGCTGTAAGAAAATCATCATCCGCATAATAAATGAGCCCCAATTTATTATATAAATATGCTATTCTAACTTCATCGTTTAGTTTCTTAAATTGGTCAAGTGCTTTTAAAAAATAAGGAAGTGCCTTCTTAAAATCAGAAAAATGTTCGTAATAGCTAGCAAAACCTAAAAATGCATTTCCAATATATTCCGCATCCCCAATTTCTATAGCTTGTTTATTGAATTTTTCAAGAAGCCCAAATTGCTCCTCATAATTTAATCTCCTCCCTTCTAATGAGGATTTAACGCTGTAATAATCTGCAATGGTAAAACGATTTGTTTCTAGCGGAATGAGTCGATCAACCTCATCCATTAATTCAAAAGCCTTGGTATTGTCGTAATTGTCGAGATGCTTTATACAATCTTGAAGCAGGCTATCTGTAGCATTGAAATCAGATTTTTTTGCCTCAACCTTAAAAAATCCAACCCATGTTATTAATAAAAAGGTAATAATTAATCTTAAAGGGGGCATTGACATACGTGCAAATATAAAATATATTTGGAGAAATGCTTGTTTGAATGGAGATAAATAAAGGGTTAATTCATTTTATATCATCAAATCTTAAGTTAATTCGTTTTTTTTCGGTCTGAACCAATTACCATTTTTGAGTTTTTGACTGATCAATATGGAAAATGTGCTGTTTTTTTTAGTTAAATTTGTGGAGCAAATTAGTCTGCAATAACAATGCAGTGTTGCCAAGTTTACAAAGTTGTGCCACAAAATACGCCTGAAAAAAACTGGATGAAGGTGAAAATCAAAAAAATAATTGAAGATAACTTTGATTATATAAAATAAAAGCCTACTTTCGCGGTCCTTTTTAAATAAATTCCTCAGTAAAATGACAACTAAAACCAAATCTAAAACATCAGAGACGGTTGTCTTAAAAGACTATGAGTCAGTGATTATTTTCACTCCCGTACTCTCCGACGAGCAGTTAAAAGATGCAGTAGCAAAATACAGCAAATTGATAACTGACGAAGGCGGAGAGCTGGTTCATGAAGAAAACTGGGGTTTGACCAAACTAGCGTACCCAATTCAGAAGAAGTCGACCGGCTTCTATCATCTGCTTGAGTATAGGTCGAAACCAGATTTTATTTCAAAATTTGAACTAGCTTTCAGACGCGACGAACGTATCATGCGCTACTTAACAGTCTCTTTAGACAAGCACGCAGTTATCTACAACCAACGTAAACGCAATGGTGAATTCAACCAAGGCAAAAAAGATCAAAAACAGGAAGGAGCGAAGTAAGTAATGAAAAAGAAAGCAAACTCATCTCCGGCAATGGTTTTTAACACCATGCCTGAAGCACCACAGAAGAAAAAATTCTGTCGTTTCAAAAAGAATGGCATCAAGTATCTTGATTACAAAGACGCTAACTTCTTATTGAAATTTGTAAACGATCAAGGAAAAGTTCTTCCACGTAGGTTAACCGGTACTTCATTGAAGTATCAGCGCAAAGTGGCACAAGCAATTAAACGTGCTCGTCACATCGCAGTTCTACCATTCACAGGCGATTCTTTAAAATAAGGAGACAACAGTATGAAAATTATTTTAAAAGAAAACATGAAAAACTTGGGTCACCAAGGAGATGTGGTGGATGTGAAAAACGGTTATGCAAATAACTTTTTATTTCCACGTGGCATGGCTATTATGGCTACTGCTAGCAACCTGAAAATGCATGAAGAGAACAACCGTCAAGGTGCTCTTAAACGCGAAAAAATGAAAACCGATGCTTTATCATTGGCAGAACAATTGAAAGAAATGTCTATTACCATCGGTACCAAAGCTGGTGCAAATGGTAAAATCTTCGGATCTATCACTCCTTTACAAGTTGCGCAAGCTCTTAAAACTAAAGGTTTCGAAATCGACAGACGTAAAATTGAAATCAATGATGTAAAAACATTGGGTAATTACGAAGCAATCTTAAACTTACACCGTGATGTTTCTGTTAACATCGCTGTTGAAGTTATTGCAGAATAATTATAACAAGTTTACTAACAAAAAAACCACCTTCGGGTGGTTTTTTTGTTTTATGCCTTTGCGGTTTTTACTTTAAATTCTTGCGGCTAATTGTTTTTGGATGTATTTGCCCAAAATATCAAATTCTAAGTTCACAAAATCACCTTCTTTCAGTTCCTTAAAGGTTGTGTGCTCGTGCGTAAACGGAATAATGGTCACATAAAATCCTTCCTCTGTGCAGGCAACAATGGTTAAGCTCACCCCATTGATACCAATACTGCCCTTATCTACAATAAGCTGTTGCTGCAAAATCTGGTGCAAACTAAAATAATATAACCAACTGCCGCCCTCTTCTAAAACCTTTATACAAGTTGCAGTATCATCTACATGCCCCTGAACAATATGGCCGTCAAACCTGCCATTTACAGACAAGCATCGTTCTAAATTAACACTGCTTCCAGGCAAAAGTTGATCAATATTGGTCTTAGCCCTAGTCTCTGCCACCGCAGTAACTTTATGACAACCTGCACCCAATTCCACAACCGTTAAACAAATGCCATTGTGCGCCACACTTTGATCCACTTTTAATTCACCACTGATAGGCGATTCAACCCATAATTGAATGTTTTCCAATTCACGCTCAATGGATTTAACCAAGCCCTTGGCCTCTATAATTCCTGTAAACACGTTTTATCTAATTAAATTTATGGTGCCTCTTATGCTTCGTTTCTTGGTTCCCTCCAAATAACTTTCATACACGTCGGCAATAAAATAATATACTCCTTCCACACATGGTTTACCCGATTTTAAATCGTCGCCATTCCAATTAATATTGATATCTTGTGTGCTAAAAACTTCCTGACCCCAACGGTTGTATATAACCAAATTAACCTTGTCTATAAACCTATAAGGGAAAGGTCGCAACAAGTCGTTCTTTCCATCTGTGCCAGGGGTAAAAACATTTGGTATTAAGTAATACGGACAATTATCAATGCACTTCTCATTGTTTAAATAACTTTCATTTTTAAATGAATCAACTGCCGAAACAGCATAACATCCCGCTATCGAATATTTCAAAATATCTCGCGCATCAGTGTATTGGTTCAGACCCAAAGAAACAGAATCTAATAAAACCCATTTCTCTGTGGAATTCTTTTTCCAATATATGCGATATTTTACCACATCCTGCTCGCATGAGGCTGGGTAAACCCAATTTAATTTTACCTCCAAAGCACTAAAGGAATTGCAGGGTGTATCTATTGCTAACACTGGTGTGCAAGGCCTAATGGTATCCACCGGAACTCCGCAATTAACCTGAGAGAAGTTGCGAATTAGATCTGGATAATAAGTTACATTATAATTGCCCTTGGTTTCTAATTTATAGCAATAAATAGTGCCATTAAACAAGCCCGTATCCAAATATTCGTTATTGGAAGTAAGGCCAATTGAATCAAATTGATTGGCGCCATTTTGCTTATAGATGATCGTTTCGCTGTTTATCCAAGGCGTTTCTGGATTCCAAGTTAACTTGATAGAGCGGTTAGAATTGAACAACCTTAAATAAACAGAACCCGCCGCGGCACTCTCTTCTGTTAATCGCAAAGCACCATTCTTTGTCGAATAAAATTGAACCTTATAGAAATAAGTATTGCCCTTTGTATTTAACACACTATCCATATAAAACTCATCTTTTACCTCATTTAAACTGGCATAATTATAAGGCAAGCCAATATTTGAAAACACGCCCGTTGCCGTGCTAGAACCTTGCAATTGAACCCGGTAGGGTGGTGGGTACTGGTTGCTATCTAATTGTTCTGGTTTGATCCAATTTACCGCAATTTTTCCATTGGTTTCATCTGTGGTTTCCACACTTACTTTGGTAATAATGGGCTTAGTTCTTAATATTATATCACATACTTCATCGCTGGCATAACTCTCGGAGTTCTCTCCAATAAAAATTCTGGTGCCATTCTCATCTCTTGGGAAATAACCGCTGGTAATTACATAACAATACCGAATTAGTGGCGATAAACCTTTGCCAAAATTGTTATCAAAAAAGCGGGTATTGTTTACGCCTCTTAAGGTGTCGTATAAAACAAAACCAGAGCTTGCAGGAACCCCCGTTTCGCAAGCCCCATGTTTCCAATAACTAGAATCTACCTTTCTATAAATACTATACCCAAAGGCTGTTCTGCAAGTATCTCTATCCCAACTTACCACCAAGCCATTGCTGTCTTGTATCACTTTTACATTGCGCGGCGCTGGCCCAACCACCTTGATATTCCAATAGCTTATGTCGGCCAAGGGCTTGGTATTGTGGTTGTCTACTGCTCTAAAAACAGCCACATGTGGCCTATACCGAATGGCATTGCAACTGGGTGTCCACCTAAAAGTTCCAAACAATCCCGAGCTTGGTCCGGTTGGCGAAACTGGCGTAATGGTGGCAGGTGAACTTTTCTGCACAAACGGACTTCCATAATACTCCAAACGGATTGTTTGCCCTGGATTTGGATCGGTGGCAAATATGGTTTTTTGTAAAAATTGATTGACTTCAATACAAGTGTCTATTTGCACATTGATAATTGGTGGCGAATTATTACAATTGTTGTTAATATACACTTGCATATCGCGCACCACATAACCAATTAATAAGCCACCCCGATATTCCCTAATTAAAATAGCCCAGTTATAATGCCCCTCTTCTAATGGCTTACTCCACGTTAATTGGCCCGTATTAACCGCAATAGAAAATGAATCTGTAAAGGCGGGAATGGTAAAATTTGGTACTTCCGAACCCATGGCCCTTTTTGGAGCTATAATAGAAAAAGCCAAACTATCTCCTTCGGCATCGTATGCAGCAGGATTGTGTTTAAAAACTTCATTGACACAGCCCACATCTATAGGTGGCAAAAGCAAAACTGGCGATTGGTTGTTTCCAATTCCAGAAATTATATTTAACCATGACTCTACGTAAAATGGTATGTCTACACTGTTACCACCATTTATGTTTCTAATTTTATCAACCCTATTTGGATCGGTGATATTAATTAAATAGGAACCCGACCCAGGGTAAGTGTGTAAAACAGTATACACATTTTTCTTAATCTTATTATTTAAATCAGAATTTACTTCCTGCCCACTACCATTAGAACGCGGCACTATTTCAGATTTCCCATCTCCAAAAATTACCTCCAATTCATTTCTATCTGCTGCCGTATTTGTTGGATCGGTATAGGTAATAACAGAAATCTCGTATAATACCGGGCCTATCTGCCTATATGTAATTTCCCCTGCGCGATAATGCGTTGCTATAGCCGCAAAGCTCAAAAGCCATAGCACCATAAATGAAAGAAAAAATTTCTGAAAATGGGTCAAGTTGTGTGTACTTAATTACAAGACGCTAAATTAAAACAAAATGTTGCATTTACAGCATAAAAAAACCACGATAGCTTTACAAACTACCATGGTTTAATTTTTATTTTTTCTGTTCGAACCTATTTTGATGAGGCAGTTAGCTCTGCCATCAAATAATCCCTGTTCATTTGAGCAATATTGGTTAAGGATATTTCTTTTGGACACTCAGCGCTACAAGCACCGGTATTGGTACAAGATCCAAATCCTTCACTGTCCATTTGCGCAACCATTTCCATTACTCGTTGCTGGCGCTCTGGCTGGCCTTGTGGCAGCAAAGCCAATTGAGTAACCTTAGCAGAAACGAATAACATGGCAGAAGCATTTTTACAAGCTGCCACGCAAGCGCCACAACCTATACAAGCCGCTGCTGCAAACGATTCGTCTGCCGCGTCTTTAGAAATAGGCAAAGCATTGGCATCTTGCGCATTACCAGTGTTTACAGAAATAAAACCACCAGAAGAAATAATGCGGTCGAACGCAGAACGGTCTACCACTAAATCTTTTATAACCGGAAAGGGTGAAGCCCTCCAAGGTTCAACCGTAATGGTTTCGCCATCTTTAAAACTACGCATGTGCAACTGGCAAGTGGTAATTCCATTTTTAGGTCCGTGCGGCCTACCATTAATGTGCATGCTACAAGAACCGCAAATACCCTCGCGACAATCGTGGTCGAATGCAATAGGCTCTTTGTTTTCGGTTATTAAACGCTCGTTCAATACATCAAACATCTCTAAAAACGACATATCGGTAGAGATGTCATTCACTTTATATTCTTCAAACTTACCTTTATCCTTGGCATTCTTTTGACGCCAAACTTTTAGATTGAGATTTAAATTCTTTTCCATTGTAATTTGCTTTTCGCTTATTGTCAATAATAATTTAATGTTTATCCTTTATGAATAATAAACGACTTAGCGCCGTTCATTATACCGTAAAAACTATTTATAACTCCTTTGTGCAATTTTTATGTTTTCGTAAATTAAGTCCTCTTTGTGAAGTTCCCAATTATTGCCTTCAAAGTATTCCCATGCCGCAACATACTTATAGTTTTCATCATCACGCATGGCTTCACCTTCTTCGGTTTGGTATTCCTCACGGAAGTGACCACCACAACTTTCATTGCGTTCCAAAGCATCCTTACACATCAACTCACCCAATTCTAAAAAGTCTGCCACCCTAATTGCCTTTTCCAATTCAGGATTCATTTCATCTGAACTGCCCGGAACGCGCACATTGCTCCAGAATTCTTTCCTTATTTCCTGAATCTCGCTGATAGCCTGAGTTAAATCTGCCGAATTTCGAGCCATACCGCATTTATTCCACATAATTAAGCCAAGCTTCTTGTGATAATAATCAACCGTTTTATTGCCCTTAATACTTAAAAGTTCATCAATAATTGATTTCACCTTATTCTCGGCTTCCACAAACGCAGCATGGTCTGTAGGAATTGCCTTGGTCATAATTTCCTTGCTTAAGTATGCACCAATGGTATACGGAATTACAAAGTAACCATCTGCCAAACCTTGCATCAAAGCAGATGCTCCCAAACGGTTGGCACCATGGTCTGAGAAGTTGGCTTCACCCAACGCATATAACCCCGGTATATTGGTCATCAAATTATAATCAACCCAAAGTCCACCCATGGTATAATGCACCGCAGGGTAAATCATCATCGGTTGCTCATAAGGATTTACACCCATAATTTGTTGATACATGTCGAACAAGTTGCCATATTTTTCTTTCACAACAGCCTGGCCCATGCTAACAATTTGGTCTTCTGTTGGCGTATGCATGCCTTTTTTATTGGCCTCAATTTGTCCGTAACGCTTAGTATTTGCAGCAAAATCTAAAAATACTGCCTCACCTGTTTTGTTTACACCGTAACCAGCATCGCATCTTTCTTTTGCAGCCCTAGAAGCCACATCCCTTGGCACTAAATTACCAAATGCAGGGTAACGTCTTTCCAAATAATAATCTCTATCTTCTTCTTTAATATCATTCGGTTTGATCCTATTTTCGCGCAAGGCAAGGGCATCTTCCTTCATCCTTGGTACCCAAATTCTACCATCATTTCTAAGCGACTCACTCATTAAGGTTAACTTAGATTGGTGATCGCCCGAAACCGGAATACAAGTAGGGTGAATTTGTGTAAAGCAAGGATTAGCAAACAAAGCACCTTTTCTATGTGCCTTCCACGCTGCCGTTACATTAGAACCCATTGCATTGGTTGAAAGGAAAAATACATTGCCATAACCACCAGAACACAATAAAACCGCATGTCCAAAATGGCGCTCTAGTTTTCCTGTGGTTAGATCGCGGGCAATAATTCCCCTACAAACACCTTCAATAGTTACCACTTCCAACATCTCGTGGCGGGCATACATCTTAACATTGCCCGAACCTACCTGACGTTGTAAACCGCTATAAGCTCCTAACAACAATTGCTGACCAGTTTGACCCGCAGCATAAAAAGTTCTTTGTACTTGCGTACCACCAAATGAACGGTTGCTTAATAAGCCACCATATTCGCGGGCAAAAGGAACTCCCGATGCCACACAATGGTCTATAATGCTAGAGCTTACTTCTGCCAATCGATAAACATTGGCTTCGCGTGCACGGTAATCTCCACCTTTAATGGTATCATAAAATAAACGATAGGTTGAATCGCCATCGTTTTGATAATTTTTTGCCGCATTAATACCTCCTTGAGCCGCAATACTGTGAGCACGGCGGGCAGAGTCTTGAAAGCAGAATACTTTTACTTTATAGCCTAACTCTGCAAGTGATGCAGCTGCTGAAGCTCCTGCCAAACCAGAACCTATTATAATAATTTCCAAACTACGTTTGTTGGATGGATTAACCAAAGGCACAGTAGAACGATACTTGGTCCACTTGGTTTCCAAGTTACCTTCAGGAATTTTTGAGTCTATTTTCGATGTCATATCTGTTGGTTCTAATGATTATTTAAAGAAAAAATAAAGTGGCATGGCGGCAAAGCTCGCTGGAACGATAATGGAGAAAAACCAAACGCCAATAAATTGGATCAAACCGTTATATCTACTGTGATTAATACCCAACGATTGAAATGCACTGGCGAAGCCGTGGTACAAATGGAAAGCCAATGCAAACATGCATAAAACATAAAGTGCAACTAACCACCACTCCTTAAATTCAACTGCTACTTCTTTGTAAAGGTCTTTTACAATAACTACTTTAAATTGTTGTCCTTCTGGACTGCTAACCATGGCTTCTTCAATTTTGTTGGCTTGCTTATAATCTGCACTCATTGGGTTGTTGCCAGTTTCACCAGTAGAAATATTTGTGAAATAGGAAGTGTATCCCACTTCGTGACCAAATTTATATTCGTACCAAAAATTCTTCATGTGAATAACAATGAAAATTAAGATGATGGTTCCCAATACACCCATTGAGCGGCTAGTCCAATGGCTATTAGCAGCACCATTTTGTACGGCATATTTTACTGGCCTAGCTTTGTTGTTTTTGGCAACCAACATGATGCCTTTTATAGCATGAAATAAAATGCTAAAATAAAGGAGGTAAGAGGTAACTTTAATAAGTGGATTGGTTGTCATAAATACTGCATAAGTGTTAAAGGCCAATCCACCATCGGCTTTAAACAATTGCAAATTGCCAATCATATGCACTGTTAAGAAAGAGCATAAAAACAATCCGGTTAGGGCCATGATAAACTTCTGGCCAATTGAGGATGAAAACATTTTGATAACCCAGTTCATTCTTTTTTTAATTTAAATTTGTTTGCGAATTTATAGTTCTATTTAATTTCTTACGGCCAAAGGCGCATTAATTATTCACATTTGAGGTATTTATACCTATTCTAAATAATATCTTCCTTTCAAATTCGACAATTGTTTCCACCGAATTGCAAGCATAAATATGGAGCATAATCTCTTTTAAAGTTTGAGATTTATTTCTACTATATTTTTGAATTGCAGTTTCTCAGTGGATTATGTAAAAAATATTGCCTCATTCAAATTTATTTGCTTTTAACTTAAAATGGTAACACACATTTTTTGCAAATTGTTTAGAATTACTGCTCATGCTTTGTAAATTTGACAAAATTTTTAAATTAACCATTTTGTATTCTCTTATTAAAAGCCTGCTTTTTTTAATGCCAGCCGAAAGGGCGCATCATTTTACGTTTAATTTGCTTTCGCTGTTGATGAAACTCCCTTTTGTGCGCGCCATTTGCAAATCGCTATATGTTGTGAATGCACCGGTGAATTTCTTGGGTTTATCGTTTCGAAACAGGGTAGGATTGGCTGCTGGTTTAGATAAAAATGCCCAATATTTGCATGAATTGGAGGCATTGGGTTTTGGGTTTATTGAAATAGGAACGGTTACGCCAAAACCACAAGCGGGTAACGATTTACCCCGGTTATTTAGAATAAAGCCTGATGCCTGTTTAATTAATAGAATGGGTTTTAACAACGATGGGGTAGATGTGGTGGCAGCGCGTTTAAAATCTAGACCAGCGGGCTTAATTGTTGGAGGAAATATTGGCAAAAATAAGCTTACACCAAATGAAGAAGCCTTAAATGATTACGGCATTTGTTTTAACAAACTTTATGAGGTAGTGGATTATTTTGTGGTAAATGTTAGCTCACCCAACACGCCCAACTTGCGTGAGTTGCAAGATAAAAAGCCCTTGCTTCAAATCTTAAATCACCTAATTGTTCAAAGAGAAAACTTTATTAAAAATGGGTTGATTTCAAAACCGATTTTACTAAAAATTGCACCCGATTTAACCAATTCTCAAATTGATGATGTGATTGAAATTGTGCAGGAGAGTGGCATTGAAGGATTGGTGGCCACCAATACAACCATCTCTCGGGAGGGACTATCAGTTTCGAAAGAGGAGATAGATGCCATAGGTGCTGGTGGCTTAAGTGGCAAGGTATTGCAAAAAAGAAGCACCGAAGTATTGCAGTATATTTCTAGTAAATCAAATAGGCGCATTCCAATAATTGGTGTAGGTGGAATTCACGATGCCGATTCTGCTATCGAGAAAATAAATGCAGGCGCGCAATTGGTTCAGGTCTACACTGGATTTGTGTATGGCGGGCCACCCATGGTGAAGCGCATAGCTGCAGCACTTGCCAGCAAATTTTAATGATTTTTGTTAGACTTTTAGATTGCCTTGGCCCTATAAAAAGCTTTTATGAATTTAGTTTGGGTTAAATTACAATGCCTCGGCAACTATAAAAGTGCTGCCTCCAATAAATATTAAATCTTTGACTTGTGCCTCTTTTTTTGCTGCCAATATAGCCTCACTTACACTTACATAGCTTTTTCCTAGTAAGCCAAATGCGGCGCCCTTTGCCTGAAGTTCTGCTTCATCCATAGCTCTTGGGATGGCGGCTTTGGTAAAATAATAAGTTGCCTCTTTGGGTAAAAGCGACAAAACCTTGTTTACATCTTTGTCCTTTACCATGCCAATAACCAAATGCAGTTTGTTGTATTTTTGTTGGGCAATTTGCTTCACTACATATTCTATTCCATTTGGATTATGGGCAGTATCGCAAACTATGGTAGGACTGGTGCCAATGATTTGCCACCTTCCCATAAGCCCTGTATTCCTTTTTACATGCAAAAGTCCCTCGCGCACATCCTGTTCTTTTATAAAATATCCAGCCTGCCTTATGGGTTCAAGGCTAGCCAAAATGGTTCTTATATTATGTTGCTGGTAGTTGCCATTTAAATCGCAGTAAACGTTTTTCCAATACTCCCCAAATTGAAATTGCACATCGAAGGCCGATTCCATAAATCCATTGTTAAAATACAAAACATTTACCTTTTGGGTGGATAGAAAAATAGGTGCATCCATTTGCCTCGCTTTTTCCATGAAAACGGGAAAGCTTTCTGGGTGATATTCTCCAATAACTATAGGTGTTCTAGGTTTTATAATGCCTGCTTTTTCAAAGGCAATTTTATCTAAAGTATCGCCCAATAAATCGGTATGGTCGTATCCAATATTGGTGATAATACTTAAAAAGGGCAAAATCACATTGGTAGAATCCAAACGGCCACCCAATCCAGTTTCGATAATAGCAATATCAACTTTTTCTTGTGCAAAATAATCAAAGCAAAGCGCCACAGTCCATTCAAAAAAAGAAGGTTTTATATCTTCAAAAATGAATTGATGATCTTGTACAAATTTCATTACCCGCTCTTCAGATATCATGGTTCCATTGATGCGGATTCGCTCCCTAAAATCTTTTAAATGTGGCGAGGTGTACAAGCCTGTTTTATAGCCTGCTTCCTGTAAAATGGAGGCAAGCATGTGGCTGCTAGAGCCTTTTCCATTGGTGCCTGCAATATGAATGCATTTGAATTTTTCTTGTGGCTGATCTAATGCCTGGCACATTGCCAAGGTATTGGTTAGGTCTTTTTTTATAGCAGCACTGCCTATGCGCGTAAACATGGGCAACTGCTGGTATAAATATTCTAAAGTTTCTTGATAAGTCACAATGCTAAATTTATGGTATGAACCATTTCAATGCTTCGAAATTAGTGCTGTGAATCGCAAATCAAAAATAAATCTTTGGTTTAAGATAAATTTTACGGTTTAAACTTAAACACAAAGGTCATGGTGCCATATTGTTCATCGGGTCCATCATCTCTCGAGGAGAATTTAGTTTTCATGGAACCCTCTTTTGCTTTTGTTAACAAACTAGGCTCTGTTGTAGTACTACCAACTTGTCCGGGTACTGCCTTAATTACTTCGCCATTGCGGTTTACAATAATGCGCACCACCACTTTACCTATAGATTTACTGTTATCTTCTATATTAGGAAGTTGTTTTATTTTACGGCCACTTAGCTCAAAACTCACCCCATCTGGACCAGTTTCACCTGTTCCAAAACCACTATTTCCTAAACCATTTCCATGTGGATTGCCATTCTCGCTTCCATCTGGCCTGCCTTCGTTGCCAGGTTCACTGCCATCTCCATAACCACCTTGATTTTCGCCATTGTTGTTTTTACGCTTAAAAAGTGCTTGTTGGTTCACTTTTCTTGGTAGTTCTAATTGCGGTTTTTTAGGCTCTTCTATTTTTGGTTGAGGATCTTTTAGGTCTTTTGGTTTAGGGGTATTCTTTTCTTTGATGGCAACACTTTCATCTATTTCGGAAGTTAATGGAGCATCATCGGTTTGCTCACTAATGGGAACATATTGTTCTTGTGGAGCAGGATCTGGAACAGGGGCATTGGCTGGGCCACCCATATTTTCTTCTCCTAGGCTCATCATCATGCCTTGAAATTCTAGCGGAGGATCTGGTGGATAAAGCACAGAAAAAAATAAAAATGCTGCTATTAAACCGTGAATGAGCAAAGTTCCAGCTAGGCCATAAATATTATGCTTATGGGTGTTTCGGTCGATATAGAATTCTGATGTTGCCATTGTTGTAAAATTAACTACTTCACATTTAAACTTCTTTAAGGCTTATAAACCTGTTCACATGCTATTAACGCAATCTGACTTATTTTAGGTACATAGGCTAGGTAAACCAATTTCACGAAAAGACATTGGATCAAACCGAAACTAAAGCACAACCTACCAAAGCTTATTTTCTTTTTAAATCGCCATTTTGCAAAGCTTTAATAAATTTTCCCCAGGCAAAAACATCCAGTACGGGTATGGGTTGTGGCTGACCATTATAATAAGCTTTGTTGGCGTATTCATTAAAGTTCCAGCGGGCATTGGCATACCCATCATTCGCTAAATTGGCAGCTTCATCGGCAAGGGGTTTGCGCCTTAAATTATTTTGGGCATTCATGTAATCAGAATAGGGCAGGGTTGCTCTCGAAAACATATAATCCATTTGATCTGCGCTTGGCCTCGAAATAATTATGGCATCTTCCATTACAAATGAATCTATTTTTAAGGCAACAACACTCTTAAACTTACTCCCTTTTGTTTGGGTGGGCATTTTAAAATACCTGGGTTGAAAACCAATGCAGGTAAATACCAAAACATCAGAACGCTTTGCTACAAATGAAAAATATCCTTGCATATCAGAATAGCTTCCTCGGTTCGAACCATTAATTCTGATGGTAACAAAAGGAATGGTTTTGGTGCTGTCGTCGTTAACCACAAAGCCAGTGAACTGAACCAAATCAGAGTCATTTTTAGTTTGTGATTGAGCCTCTTTATGGAGCAATAATATGCCCATAATAAACAGCAGACGAATGGTGATTTTGATGAACTTCATTAAAAGAAATATCCTCCAATTAAACAGCCAAGAACAATAATTGGACTTGGCACTTTGGTAGACAATAATAGGAATAATGTTGATAATAACACGAGCATATTTTGCTCATTTACTTGAACGGGCAAAAATAATAAATAAGCAGACACCACAACCAAGCCTGCAGATATGGCATTAATCCCTTCAATAGCATTGCTAATGGGGGCATAATGCTTTATTTGATTCCAAATTGGATACACAAAAAATATCAATAAAATTCCTGGTAAAAAGATAGCAGTCGAGCTAGAAATCATACCCATTACCTGCCCAAAAAATCCGGCATCTTTCATGCTCATAGCCCCGGCATAGGAGGCTATGGAGAAAACCGGACCAGGTACGGCCTGTAAAAAACCAATGCCAGCAAGGAACTCCGAGGCCTCCATATAATGTTTATACTCCACAAATTGATTGTACATTAAGGGTATCAAAGCATTTCCGCCGCCAAAAACAATACTCCCATACCTAAAATTGTTTTCAAACAACAAGAACAACTTGTTTTGAGTGGAAACACCCAAAATGGCCGCCAATAAAAAAATCCCAAAAAACAACCACAAATTGTCCCAATGGATATTTTTTATGGGGTCTGGCTTAACCACCACACCTCTGGTATTAATAAAACTTGTAATTAAACCGCCTGCAATTAACATAACTGGAATTAAAAACGGAGAAGGGTTTAATATCCCCAAAACCGCTGTGCCCACTAAAAGCGCCCAGTGCAATCGTTTTGTTACAAACATTTGAATAAAACTATAGGCCGCATAAATCATAAATCCACTGGCCATTGGACTTAAATATTTTAGGAAATTTACCCTTGGACTATCAGTTGGAATATTATGCATTACAATGGCTAGAAAACCCATTAAAAAACAAGCAGGAAATATCCAAATACCCAAGGTTAAAAATGCCATAAATGGACCACCCATTTTATATCCTATAACCGTAATGGTTTGCGTAGAAGTGGGGCCCGGCAACATGCTACAAAAAGAATTTGTTTCAACCAATTCCTTTTCACTTAAATAGTTTTTCTTTACAACTAAGTTTTTCTTGAACATGGTAAAATGCACTTGTGGACCACCAAATGCAGTTAAAGACAATTTGAAAACGTCTATTAAGAAAAGTAGTTTCTTAAATTGTTGAAATTTATTCAGTTTCATTCCTCTTCAAATCTAAGGATTTTAACATAAAAAAAGACGACCTAATTGGTCGCCTTTTTAACTTATTTCAAATTAATTTAATAACAGCTTTTTATAGGCTATGCCCTCTGTGCTGGTAATTTTTAATAGGTAATATCCAGAACAATGCTGTTGAATGTTTAATGTTGCACTTGGTAGCATTAAATTGGTGTTCTTATAGGTCTGAACCAATTGACCGTTCAAGTCATATATTTCAACACCAGTGATTGAAGCGCCACCAAAAACATCAACGGTAACGATTGATTGTGCTGGATTTGGATACACATTGAAATTAGTAAATTGATCTATCCCTGCTAATCCAGTAACCGATGTAGGTAAATCAAAAGCCTGTGTTCCATCTGAGCGACTGGCACTAGTACCTTGGTTAGCAGAAAAACCTAAGCCTCTACGCGCAAATGCTTTCCACAACAAAGATTTATTTGCGCCGCCATTGTTAATTGAATCTGCCAAAAGAATTGCGTCCCTTGCATCTGCAAATCCTGGATTACACTTTTGTAATTTTAATCCATCAATAACCAATTGCATGGTTTTATTATTTCCACCTTTTCCATTATACCAATCTGGATCAAAACCATATTGATCAATCATATCCCAATAAATATCATATAACATGCTACACCAAACTGAACCTACACCGTGAGGCACTGTAAATGAAGATAATTTAATGCTATTATAGGTAACAGGGTTAATAGCCATGTTTCTTGAGTAACGGTAATTTCTAATACCTACTCCATTGGTGTCTTCATCAATAACAAAGGTGCCAATTCCCCTAGATGCAGTGGCACTCTTTTCCCAAACACGGGTAGTTAAGGCCAAACCAAAGAAATCGCTCCAACCTTCGCCGCCTTGTTCTTGATTACCCAAGCAAGAAGAATTTGATGGTCCGCCCGTTAAGCGAATAGAAATTCCATGGCCATACTCATGCGCAATTACGCCATTGTCAAAATCACTGTCATAAACTCGGGCTGGATTAAACTCGGTAGAATCAAATAAGGTTACATAAACCGAATCGGAAGCCAGGGCATTTTTTAGCATAACCCCTGTTCCATATCCAATGCTTATTGAAGGAATGGTAATGGCATTGTCTGTACCAGTAACAGCAGTTGGCGTAAAACCATTTGTATTATAAGCTATGATTACTGCAATGGCTCCTGCTGCCTGAATGGCTTTTATTTTTGTTCTACTAACCGATGATTGAGTTCCACATGAACCACCCCTATCAATTAAAACAATATTACCAGCAAATTCATTAGAGTTGGCAATTAATCCACAGCCTGTATTGGTAGTGGCACTTTGGCCAATAAGGCTGTCTCTCAACAAAATTACCCTTCCTGGCAATCTAGCTGCATTTAATCTTGGTCCAGCAACAGATTGCACACCATAAAATTTTCCTTTAACAGAACTTGGGTAACTAACCCCCAAAATATTGTTGTTAGAAGCTGCACCCGAAGTTGGCCATAAAAACATTTGCATTCTGCCGCTTGAACCATCGGCCGGGGCCGAAAAGTTAGCATTGCTTTTGCCACTTCCATCCATGGCATCAGCCATTACAGCATCCCTACCTAAGCCAAGTCCAGAATAGTTTTTTTGTTGGTAATTACCACCCTTTTCATCAAAACCATAATTATTGAAAATATCATGAATAATATTGTTCCAATAAAATATATTCACAATTGCTGCATTTAAATTATTACGCGGTTTGTTGTCAACATTGTACTCATAATCAAAAATCAATGAATCGCCTCCATTGGGAGAAAAACCTATGGTTGCACTGTTTAAATTCAAAGTATCCTCTTTGGCAAATACATTGTTACCCCTGGTGATTTTAAACTCTGGTCCGGCCACGCCATTTGTATCGTGCCAGCCATAAGGCGACCCATTTGCAGTAGCCATATTTTCCATTAAAGACCTTTGTCCCCTTGCCGGACTTTCCAAAGGCAATGGAAAAACATTGTATGTTCCGCTGCTTGCTTTCTTACCTAAAATTACAGGAGCAACTTCCGATTCAAATACAAAAGAACCATGTTGGTTTTTGCTAGAATTTTCGAAATTACAATGCGTAGTATAGCTTAATTCTTCCAATATTTCACCTGTGTTTGCATCCACTTTTTTGTTCCACCAATCATTGGTTTCATCCAATAAAAATTCAACTTGGTAAACTAATTTTATTTGGTTTGCAACAGCAATATAACCCCGCTTTACCATCATTTTTTCAGAAGAAAGGCTCGGTTCGAACCAAACGTCTTTTCCGTTTTCTAGCTGGCTGGTTTTGGTTTGCATCTGCGTAGAAACAATGCCCACACTGTTAAGTGCTTTGTTTAATGCTTCTACCTTACTTAATTTTGAACTGTTGCTATTGGCAAACTTACTTGCATTGGCAATAAAATTATGGTGATAAGCCACAATTTTACCATCCTTATTTAAATGGATGTCTGCATTTAAATTAAATACCTCCAAACCATTGACCAATTGATTGCAATATACATGCGTTAATCCATTGTGGTTGGTGGTATACTCAGAGCTTACTACATATTGCACATTCTCTGGCGATAAAAACTGTTCCTTTTCAAGACTTTGTTTAAAGTTTATGTCCAATTTTTCTTTCGAAATTTGAGCTTCACTGGTAAAAGCAAGGGTAAGGATACCCAGAAGACTAAATAGTTTTTTTTGCATGTACTCGTTTTGTTATTTTAATTAGTCAATCTTTCCAAATAATTGGTTCAAACGACTTTTCAAATATCTAATTTGTAAGCAAAAAAACAAGATTAAAATGTGCTAAATGACTGATTATGACAAAAAGAATACGCCTAGTTTGCGCTTAAATCCTATCTGCCTCAACAGCATCTTTGCCAAAAAGGTATTGTAATGGCAAAAGAATAAAAATGGCTGAATAGGCTACGCCTAGCTGACTTGCCATGGGCGCTTCAAAAAGAAATCCAATGCTTATAATGCCATAATGCACAAATAAAAGCCTGTTTTGGAAAGCATTTTTATATAGCAATGGGAAATAAAATCCGGCCAAAAATATTCCCAATCCCAAAATACCAATGGCTGCATAATAAAATAAATATTGGTTGTGCGGGTCTATGGGCTTGCTTACATCTGGATAATCTTTGGCAAAAATTTCTTGGTTCAGATCGTCTATATCTCCTAATCCACAACCAATCCAGATGCTCGTTTCTTGGGCAATTCTAAAGGCATTTTTGTAGCTAATTAGTCGGCTCGATAAGCTTTGGTTGTTAGCGCTTCCTTTGTTTTTATAGTTGCTTAAATCTTGAGTGGTATTGGTAATTTTATTGCTAACGGTAGGAGAGAGGAACATGGTAATGCCACCAATTAAAACGATTATTAAGCCCGCAAAAATGGCTTGTTTAAATTGCTTTTTATGAAACGCAATGCGAAATATTTCTAAAAATAAAATCACATAAAGCGCCAATAATCCACTTCGTACAGAGAAAACATGCATGAAAATGAATAAGAATATTCCGCCTAAAAAAAAGATGATTTTCTCCTTTTTCAAAAAAATCACTTCTTCTTTTTGAAATAAATTATAAGCTACATAAGTAGCAAATACAATCATTAAACTCAAGGTTGGGTGGTGACTTACCAGGGTAGGCATGACTTTACTTTCAAGGTAAAGCTGGTTAATTATTTCTTGGTTCAGCAAGTAATTGCCAAAAGCAAACAAGCATATTAAAAGTATGCCTAAAAAATACAAGCCATAAATTTGAAGGTAACTCCTTTTGCTGAGCTTGGGTATTTTAAGGATGGCGAGTGGCAGAACTAAATACGGAATGGCTATCTGTAATTTTTGAAAAAGATAATCGGTATTGTTAGAATATAATATGGATGGAAGTAGCACCAAAAAACTTAAAGTTAATAGATAAAATGGCAATGAATGAGCGCTCAATTCCACGCCGCCGGGTTTTATCCAATAGCTAATGCCCAATAGCACAATTAGTATCATGCTAATACTAGGTAAAACCCTTGCTACGTCCATAAAAAACAGACCTAGCATAAATAGAATACACGTATAAAAATATATTTTACTTCGATCCATCCTCGCTAAATTATGATATAATTTTTATACTCCCCAATTCTATACCCAGTTTTCTTTTCTACCCAACACAAAAATTTGTCCTTAATTCCCTTTGCTCTCATGTGTTTTGGCGGATGAAAATTCCAGTTTTTCTCTTCTACTCTGCTTAAAATACTGGTAGGATGCTTGCCTTTAAAGGGAACAATTGCATCAATCTCACTATAATCAAAATCATTGATGGCTTTCTCCTGCGAGGCAATCCATTCATCGGTGTGCCACAATTGGTGAAAATCCTTTATCTTTTTCTTCATAATTTGGGGGTGCCTTACCCAACCATAATGAAAAATTTCGGCATCAATTTCCTTTACTTTTAACTTGTTGCCATTTCTTCTAAACCCTTGCGCATCCTTATAAGAATTAATATCGGGCAGGTTTCTAATTATTCTAATTTCCTTCCTATAAAAACCTCTCGAGTTGGCCACATAATTAAAGTTTCCAAAAAAATGTTGGTACCTAAATAAAAGTCCCTCCACCGTTTTATCAGCAGCATATTTTTGCATGGCCTCCAATATAGAATCCTTGTGCGCATCATTCACCACCTCATCGGCCTGAATATAAAAGCACCAATCGGCCTTTGGGTTTACCAGCATTCTTGCCTTATCCGTTTCAACCGCCAAAACATTTCCCCCTTCACGCAAAGTATCATCCCACACAGAATGGTATATTTTTATTTTGTCTGAACCAATCCCTTTTATCAAGTTAAGGGTTTCATCTTCCGAATTACCCACCAACACCACTACCTCATTGCAATAGGGCAGGAGCGAGTTAATAGCAGCCACAATAGGATAATCGTATTTAATGGCATTTCTTACCAATGTAAATCCACTTACAAACATATTACTTAGCTCTAATGGCCTCCACCGGATCAAGCTTAGATGCCGAATAAGCCGGAATAAATCCAGATATAATGCCAATACTAACCGATACCAAAATTCCAGTAAGGATATTGCCAGTGCTTAAAAATAAATTCATGTCCATATAATGTTTAACCCCCAAGGTAATTAAAAACACAACAGACAAACCAATGATTCCACCTACCAAACACAAGACCACCGCCTCCACTAAAAACTCAATTAATATAAAATAATTCTTAGCGCCCAACGACTTTTGTATGCCTATTTGTTGCGTTCTTTCCTTTACACTTACAAACATAATATTGGCAATTCCAAAGCCGCCCACCAACATGGCAAACAAGCCTATAATCCATCCTGCCAAGCCAACTACACTAAATAATTGTTTCAAGGGTTTAGACAATAATGTGGTTTTGTTAATAGCAAAATTGGGGGCTTCATTAGGCCTTAATTTTCGCAAAGAGCGCATAATGCCAATAAGTTCATTTTCTAACCTATCTACCGAAACACCATCCATGGCTTTTATTTGAATGCTGCTATTAACCATATTGCTGTTTAAGCGCACAAAGTTTGCCCCAGCCTGCACCGGAATTAGGTACACATTATCCATGCTATTATTAAGCATGCTTTCACCTTCTTTTTTAAATACCCCAATCACCCTAAATTTCTTTCCCTTAATGCTAATTTCTCTCTCCAATGAATTAATAGTTGGGAACAAATTATCTTCTATGTCTGAACCAATTAAAACTACTTGTTCCCCATTTTTGGATTCATTTTCGGAGAAAAATCTGCCCTTTGCCAATTCAAAATCTCTTACATTGGGATAGCCTTGCGAAACGGCCTTTCCACTCACATTTTCTGCATTTAAATTTTTGTATTTTAAGGTATATCCAGGGAGCGAAATGATTAAGGCAATACCTTTACTCAAGGTAACTTTCGATTCTAATTTTTCCAATTCATCAATGGTAGGGTTGGGCCTATTCATATATTGCCACCATTTGTAGTTAGGACCAAATTCCCATGGCCATTTTTCTACCATGGCCACATCCTTGCCTAAACTATCTACACTGTCTTGTAAATTTCTTTCCAATGAATCAACAATGCTTAATACCATAATGATACAAAAAATACCAATGGTAATGCCCAAAGTTGATAACAAGGTCCTAACCATATTGGCACGCAAAGCATAAAAAGCAGAAAAAGCACTTTCTGTTACTTGCCCAATAATGAGTCTTATTTGGTTTTGGGTTTTCATTTATTGAGATAATATCTTTAATTATTTTTATCTGTTATGTCTATTAAATTATCTATACTTCTGTCGTAAGCCTTAATAATGTTCTTCACCAATTTATGCCTTACCACATCTTCAAAAGTTAAGTACGCAAAATCAATACCTTCTATACCTTCTAAAATTTTAACAGCTTTTACCAATCCCGACATGCCCTTTCTAGGCAAATCAATTTGGGTTATATCGCCGGTAATAATAAACTTGGCATTAGGTCCCATGCGGGTTAAAAACATCTTTAATTGCAGGTCAGTGGCATTTTGCGCCTCGTCCAAAATTACATAGGCGTTGTCTAAAGTGCGACCACGCATAAAAGCCATAGGAGCAATTTCTATCACCCGCGTTTCGATATACGATTTCAATTTTTCTACCGGAATCATATCATCCAACGCATCATATAAAGGCCTTAAATAAGGGTCGATTTTTTCTTTTAAATCGCCTGGTAAAAAACCTAAATTTTCTCCTGCTTCCACTGCAGGTCTGGCCAAAATAATGCGTTTTATTTCTTTGTTTTTGAGCGCTTTTACCGCCAAGGCAACAGCGGTATACGTTTTACCTGTTCCGGCAGGACCAATGGCAAAAAGAATGTCATTTTTTTGCATAAGGCTAACCATTTTCTTTTGGTTGGGCGTTTTAGCCCTAATTACTTTAGCATGGTTGCCATACAAAATAATATCACTGGTGTCGCCTTGGTCTTTAACATCGGTGGTGCTGCTTGGATTTTCGGTGCTGCCACTAAAAATTCCATCCAATTGAGGCGCGGTAATGCCGCCAAATCGTTGAATATAAGCGCACATGTGGTCAAACTTTTCTTTAAACAATTCAATGTCATGCTTGTGTCCATTAAGCATAATTTGATTGCCCCTTGCAACAATTTTCAATTGCGGAAAGTGTAATTGAAAGGTTTTTAAATTTTGATTATGAACGCCAAACGCCTCTGCAGCTTCAATATGTTCAATAAAGATTTCTTTGCTATTCAAATTTTAGTGTACTTGCGGTTAATTTGTACGAAAATAAGAAAAGAAATTGAACTCTGTTATTACCTTTATATCTGATTATGGAATTGGGAGTCCTTATACGGCATCCATTCAGGGTTGGGCGCAAACTTTGATGCCAGATGCTAAGGTTTTTGAGCTATCTCATCACATTCCTAGCCATGATTTGGTTCAGACCGCCTTTATCTTAAAAAGTGTTTACGCCTCATTTCCCAAGGGAGCCTGCCACATTATTTGTGTAGATTCCAATATTACATTGCACCAACAGGCATTATTTGTTGAACACGATGGACATTTTTTTGTGGGCGCAGACAACGGCGTTTTCTCCATGTTGTTTGACACCTTGCCTACAAAAGTTTACAAAATTTTACACAACGCAGCCACAGAATACAGTTCCTTTCCAGAGAAAAATGTGTTTTTGCCAATGGTTGTGCAATTCTTACGCACAGGCGATTTAAAAGGTTTGGCCGAACCAAGCGCCATTACCAACATTAAAACAAGCATTCAGCCAACCATTGAGGCAAACAGTTTAAGCGGAACAGTGATGTTTGTGGATGGTTTTCAAAATGCCATGACCAATATACACAGAACTTTATTTGAAAAGGAAAAAGGAGATCAAAACTTTAGATTCTACTATTGGGGCAAACATTTTATTGATGCCATAAGCGTAAATTTTCACGAAGGTAAACCTGGCGAGGATGTTTTACTTTATAATGAAAATGGATACCTAACCATTGGAATAAACCGCGGTAAAAGCGCCCAATTGCATGGCTTAAAAGTTGGTTCAAAAATTGTGATTGATTTTGAAAAGAAGGAAGAAAACTAATCGTTTACTTCTCCTCTTTTTAAACTGTATTTGTCAATTTTATTGTATAAGTGACTCCTCTGAATGTCAATTTCTGCGGCAGTTTTAGCCACATTCCATCCGTTTTTCTTTAGCTTCTCTTCAATAAATATACGTTCTACATATTCCTTAAAATCTTGCAGGGTGCTAAAGCGCTCGTAGATCGATTTTTCTTCGTCTCTTGCGTTTATAGGACTCGCAAATTTTTGTATATCTTCTAAAGTAATTCTTGGTTGACCCAATATTACTAAGCGCTCAACAATGTTTCTTAACTCCCTAATATTTCCACTGAAGTTTAATTTCTTTAATTCTTCTAAGCCTTGAGGTAAAAAAGCTTTCCTTGGTAATCCACCATCTTCGCATACCTCTTTCACAAATTTCTCTGCCAACAACGGAATGTCATCGCGGCGTTCATTTAAAGAAGGAACGTGGATTAATATCACACTTAAACGGTGATATAAGTCCATCCTAAAATTACCCTTTTCAATTTCCTTTAAAAGGTTTTTGTTGGTTGCTGCAATTACGCGCACATCTACCTCTATGTCTTTTTCGCCACCTACTCGCGTAATTTTATTTTCTTGTAAGGCACGTAATACTTTTGCCTGAGCCGATAAGCTCATGTCGCCAACCTCATCTAAAAATATGGTGCCATTATGGGCTTGCTCAAACTTTCCAATTCTTTGTTTAATGGCAGAGGTAAAGGCACCTTTTTCGTGCCCAAATAATTCACTTTCTATTAACTCGGTTGGAATGGCGGCGCAATTCACCTCAATAAGCGGATTTTTAAAACGCAAACTTTTTTCATGAATCCAGCGGGCTACCAATTCTTTGCCCGTGCCATTGTCGCCTGTAATTAATACTCGTGCATCGGTTGGTGCTACCTTATCTATGGTGTCCAAAATGTTTTTAATGGCTGGAGATTCGCCAATGATATCGCGGGTCTTGGATGCTTTGCGGCGAAGTACCTTCGTTTCTATAACCAATTCCTTGCGGTCAATGGTATTTCTTAAGGTAATAAGTAGTTTATTTAAATCTGGTGGCTTAACAATAAAATCAAAAGCACCTTTTTTAGTAGCCTCCACAGCCATTTCAACATTGCCGTGACCAGATATCATCACAAATGGCAAGTCCTCATCTATTTCTTTGGCTCTTGTTAAAACCGTCATACCATCCATTTTGGGCATTTTTACATCGCACAAAACAGCATCGTATTCCCCGTTTTCAATTTTTTGCAAACCTTCCTCACCATTAGCAGCCTCATCTACTTGGTAACTCTCATATTCCAAAATTTCACGTAGTGTATTTCGGATTGCTTTTTCGTCATCTATAACAAGTATTCTGGCCATAATAATAATTGATTGGTTGTAAAAGTGGGTTTTTTTGGTTTCAATTAAAACTTTGTTGATATTTGGTTGATTTTTTATGGATATCCACCAATTACAAAGTGCTTTCGAAAAAGTGATGGGCAACACATCGCAACTATATGGTTTTCATCATATTGGTGGTGGTGATATAAACCAAAATTACAAGGTTTTAACAGAAAAAGGACCTGTATTTTTAAAGGCGCATGATTACCGCCAATCGCCCAGAATTTACGAAAGAGAGAAATCTGGCCTATTATACCTGCTCAAATCAAATGCGGTAAATGTCATTATTCCAATTGGCAATTGTGAAATAAATCAGGTTGAATACTTGTTTATGGAGTATATTGATTCGGTACCACCCAACAAAAATTTTTGGATTAATTTTGGCGAACAATTGGCTAAATTACACCTAGAATCCAATAAATATTTTGGGTTTGTTGAGGATAATTATTTGGGTTTAAATCCACAGTTAAATCACCGAATGAGCAATTGGGGACAGTTTTTTGTAAATAATAGGCTCATACCAAATGTGAGAAAAGCTGCCGATTTAATGTTAATCGACTTTTCTACCATAAAGAAATTCGAGCAATTTTATCAATTAGCCGAAATGGCATTTCCAGAAGAATCTCCATCTCTATTGCATGGAAATTTATCTAAGAAAAATATCCGTATAGATGAGGAGGGTAATCCTAAATTGACTAAACCCGCTGTTTATTATGGTCACCGAGAAATGGATTTAGGAATGACTAGAAGGTATGGTAGTTTTGATCCTCAATTTTATGATGCCTATAATGCCACTTTTCCTTTGCAAGCCGATTGGGAAATAAGATTGGATTTTGTTCACATATATTGCGATTTGGTAAACCTCAACCTTTATGGGCACCCCTATTTGGTCGAAATTATCAATCGCTTAAACAAATGGGTAGATTAGGTTACTTATAAAGTTCTATTGCATCTAAGGTGTTTAGCAACAAGCCCACGCGGGTCATTGGTCCAACACCTCCGGGCACAGGGGTAATCCAACTACTTTTTGGAGCAACATTTTCAAAATCTACATCGCCTTTTAACCTGTAACCACTTTTAGCCGTTGCATCTGCCACCCTTGTAATACCCACATCAATAACCACTGCACCTTCTTTTACCATGTTGGCCTTTAAAAACAAAGGAATACCCAAAGCGGCAATCACAATATCTGCCTGCAAAGTGTAGCTTTTAAGGTCTATCGTTTTACTGTGACAAACAGTAACAGTGCAGTTTTTTTGCAGCATCAAAGCGCTCATTGGCTTCCCAACAATATCACTTCTACCAATTACCACACAATGTTTTCCGGTAGTTTCAATGTTATAAAACTCCAAGGTTTTAATAATGCCATATGGCGTGGCGGGTAAAAAAGTTTTAAGCCCCTTAAACATCTTACCCACATTCATGGGATGAAACCCATCCACATCCTTTTTATAACTAATGGTTTCGGTAATTCTTTTTTCATTAATGTGCTTAGGCAAAGGCAACTGCACAATGAGTCCGTCAATTTCCGGGTTGTTATTTATTTTTATTACTTCCTCAACCAATTCTTCTTCTGTAATACTTGCTTCAAAACGCAATACAGTGGAATTGAACCCAACTTCTTCGCAATCTTTTTCCTTTGCTGCCACATAAGTCATACTTGCGCCATCGCTGCCCACCAATATTGCCGCCAAATGAGGTGCCTTCTTATTAGCAGCCTTTAATTCATCAACCTTGGCTTTTATATCAAGTTTTAATTTTTTAGAAACATCGTTGCCACTTAGTAATTGCATCATAACCAATAAGAATTATACTTTTAAATTGAACACAAGAATAAACAATCATTCCAAAAAAAAACCTGAGTAATCTCAGGATTTTTTTTGGTTAATCTAACTTTAAAACGGCCATAAACGCAGATTGTGGAATTTCAACCGAACCCACCTGACGCATTCTTTTCTTTCCCTCTTTTTGCTTTTCAAGTAACTTACGTTTACGCGAAATATCGCCTCCATAACATTTTGCGGTAACGTCTTTCCTTAAAGCTTTAATGGTTTCCCTGGCAATAACCTTTGCGCCAATACTAGCCTGAATAGGAATTTCAAATTGGTGTCTTGGAATTAATTCCCTCAGTTTTTCGCAAATACGTTTTCCAAAATCATAAGCCCTATCTCTATGGATAATAGCAGATAGCGCATCCACATTGTCTTTGTTTAATAAAATATCTAGCTTTACCAAATCCGATTCTACATAACCAATTGGATGGTAATCGAAAGAAGCATAGCCTTTCGAAATGGTTTTTAACTTGTCAAAAAAGTCGAAAACCACCTCGGCCAACGGCATGTCAAAAACCATTTCCACGCGGGTGGTGGTAAGGTATTTTTGTTCTTTTAAAAATCCGCGTTTTCCCAAACACAAACCCATAATTGGACCAACATAATCGGAATGGGTAATGATTTGAGCTTTTATAAATGGTTCTTCAACATGGGCAATATAATTTGAATCGGGCAAATCACTTGGATTGTTTACCACATTCATCACCCCTTTATTGTCGTAACAATGGTAACTTACATTGGGCACCGTAGTAATTACCGTCATTTTAAATTCACGCTCTAATCGTTCCTGAATAATCTCCATGTGTAGCATTCCCAAGAAGCCGCATCTAAAGCCAAAGCCTAAGGCCGCCGACGATTCTGGTTCAAAGGTGAGTGAGGCATCGTTTAATTGCAATTTGTACATGCTTTCTCTTAGCTCTTCAAAATCTTCTGTATCTACCGGGTAAATACCTGCAAATACCATTGGCTTCACTTCTTCAAAACCCTTTATGTAATTAGTAGTAGGCCTATCCACATGGGTAATGGTATCACCCACTTTTACCTCACGCGCTTCCTTTATACCCGAAATAATATAACCCACATCACCTGCCGAAATTTGTGCACGAGGCTCTGGGTTCAGCCCTAAAATACCCACTTCATCGGCCAAATATTCACTGTTGTTCGACATAAATTTAACCTTGTCGCCTTTTTTAATAACGCCATCAATTACCCTAAAATAGGCAATGATTCCCCTAAAGGAGTTAAAAACCGAATCGAAAATTAAGGCTTTCAAAGGCGCGTTAATGTCTCCAATAGGTGGTGGAACACGTTTAACAATGGCTTTTAAAATTTCATGAACACCCTCTCCTGTTTTTCCGCTTGCTCTTAAAATAGATTCGTAATCACACCCTATTAAATCAATAATTTGATCGCTCACTTCCTCTGGCATGGAATGGGGGAGGTCAATTTTATTTAAGATGGGAATAATTTCTAATCCTTGTTCAATGGCTAAATATAAATTGGATATTGTTTGCGCCTGTATACCCTGACTAGAATCTACAATTAACAAAGCGCCATCACAAGCGGCAATAGAACGAGAAACCTCGTAACTAAAATCCACATGTCCGGGCGTATCAATGAGGTTAAGTTTGTATTTTTTACCTTCAAACTCATAATCCATTTGGATGGCATGACTTTTAATGGTGATTCCTCTTTCTCTTTCAAGATCCATATTGTCTAATAACTGGGCTTGCATTTCTCTTTTGGAGGTGGTGTTGGTATATTCTAAAAGCCTGTCTGCCAAGGTGCTTTTACCGTGATCAATATGTGCTATGATACAAAAATTCCTAATATGTTCCATTGCCGCGAAAATAGGTAAATTTGGCCTTATATTTGAGTAAGTTTTTTTGTAATGAAAAGAATCGCCTAATTTTTATTGGTTTTATTGTCTTCATGTGTTAAGCCCACCTATTATCAAACCCAAAAGCCAATGCTTTACAAGTTATACCAAGGTAGCACAGCAGAGGCTTTACAATTGTTCAATCAATCTGCTCTGTTAAAGGAGCCGTGTAATGATAATCTGCGGGATATTGAAAGAGGGCTTTTGTTATTTTTATTGCACAAGTATGAGGAATCTGCCAAGCAATTTATTCCGGCCGAAGCAAGGCAAGAAAATTGGAGTACCATTCATTATACAGATGTAAATGGATTTAGTTCTTACCTGCAAGATAAGAGGTTTACCAAAGATGGGAGTCCATTGCCTCCGCCTTCCAAAAACATGGATGAAATGTTTTACCAAGGGGCAAATGGTGTAAGGGGTAGTTATGGGCAAGTTTCAACTATGACGTTAAAATAGCCCATGAAAACCAATTATGTTTGTTATGATTTTGAGCGTCCATTTATTAATTTTTACATTGGTTTGTGCGGGGTAATGATGCAAGATGATAAACCATTAATTGAGGCCAAGCGACTTCAATCTTTAAAAGAGCAACTTGATCTTAGAAAATTTCCAATTCATCCGGGTAATGTAAACTATTCTCCCAATCCTTTTATTCCTTTAGTTTCGGGCATGTTTTATGAATTTATGGGCGAACCAAATGATGCGCTTATATCCTATAAAAAAGCACTCGAGGCTTATGAAAATAAGTTCTGTTTCATGAATGATGGCGTTGAAATTCCTAACTATTTAGTTTCAGATGTCTATCATTTAATGAATAAATTAGGATTTTATGACCAGGCAGAACGATTTAAAAAGCAGTATAAAAAATTGGTTCAAACCTATTATGCAAAACAAGATTATTTATTGCTTTTAGTGGAGGAAGGATATGTGCCTGTTAAGGAAAAATTGGTTGGTTATTTTAGCAACGGAAATGGACCTTTTATGGCACCTCAAAAGGTAATAGGCGAAGTTGCTTTATTCTATATTGGTGCCATTAATGATTATCCTTTCAACAATGCGCCGCATGTTTTTGTGGATGAAAAAGAATGGGAGGCTGCAATCATTGCCGGGGAAAATTCACCGTTATAGAATTCCAATTACCAGTAATTCCATGAATATTTCTGTTAAATACCAAACTAGTTCTGGCGCTAATCAGCAACTTAAAATAGATTTGCCTAATAGAAAAGGAACCTCCATCAAGTATGTTTTTGTAAACTGATGTCGATTTCAATGGCAAGCAGATATTTTAAATCAAGGCTATACGATTTTATTTGTTCTCCCAATAATTATTCAAAAAAGTAGCTACTAATACCATTACTTAAATTAGTATAAAGGGCAAATTATTTTAGTATGGTCAATGCCGAAAGACAAAATGTAATAGTCCAAATATTTTTGGACTATTACATTTTTCGTCATGGTACAATTAAGCAATAAATGCCTAACAACTCATCAATAAATTCAAATTAAACCGACCAAAATTAACCAGGAAATATCCCATTTTAAAAGGTGAAACTCTGGGCCCAATAATAGGGTATGGACTAATTTTATTATATTTGCCCGATGATATTAAGTGTGCTTATGCAAACACCCCCAACCTGGGTGGTTTTACCTTTTGTTTCTCTGTTACTAATGATTGCTACTGGTCCTGTTCTATTCCCCCAAATTTGGCATCATTATTATAAGCATATTAGCATTGGCTTAGGATTGCTTGTGGCCATCTATTATATAGTGGTTTTAAATAACGTAGTTCTGCCAGTAGAAACCTTAGCAGAATATATCTCTTTCATCAGCTTACTTACCATATTGTATATTTCTAGTGGTGGCATTTACCTCTTTGTGGATGTTGAATCGAGAACTTGGGTCAATATTGCCTTCCTACTTTTAGCCGCAGTTTTTACCAATATCATTGGAACAACAGGTGCTTCCGTTTTGTTTATCAGGCCATTTATGCGCATTAATCGCTATCGCCTTAAGCCTTATCATGTTGTATTCTTTATCTTTATTGTATCCAATGTGGGCGGTTCGCTTACCCCAATTGGTGATCCACCACTTTTTATGGGCTTTTTAAAAGGTGTTCCCTTTATCTGGACACTCCAAAATTTATGGCAACCTTGGCTGCTAGCAATAGTTAGTTTGTTGGGTGCTTTCTATTATTTTGAGAAAAAAAATACCGACCTCAATGATGTGGATGTAAGCGCACATTATTCCAACAAAATAATTGTGAATGGAAAGCGAAATTTCTTTTGGTTATTTTTAGGTGTTTTAACCGTGTTTTTAGATCCAAACATTTTCGAAGGTTTACCTCATATTGATTACCATGGTAAGAAATTGTCGTACCTAAGAGAATTTCTTCAATTGGGTGGTTCATTTTTATGTTACCGCTTTGCCAATAAAAACGCGTTAGATAGCAATAAGTTCGATTTTGAAGCCATTAAAGAAGTGGCATTTTTGTTTTTTGGCATTTTTCTATGCATGATGCCAGCCCTTCAAACACTCGAAGCATTTGCCCATGCTCAAAAGGATAATTTAACCCTCAATTCTAATTTGATTTTTTGGGCAAGTGGCATATTTAGCAGCGTATTAGATAATGCACCTACTTATTTAAATGTCTTTGCAGTCATATTATCCAGTTCGGGTCTGAGCCTAAATAATTTTGCGGATGTGCAACAGTTTATCCAGTCTCAACAAGTGCACCTTTTATCTGCCTTGTCTACCGGCGCTGTGTTCTTTGGTGCCATGACTTATATAGGCAATGGTCCCAATTTTATGGTAAAGGCCATAGCAGAACAAACCGGCGTAGAAATGCCCAATTTTGGCAAATACATTTGGCGTTATAGCCTGCCAATTCTTTTGCCTATCTTAGTTTTGGTTTGTCTGGTTTTTTATATTTAAGTTAATTTGCGTCTCAATATATGTTAAACGGAAAAAAAATAATCGTTGTTTTACCTGCTTATAATGCAGCAAGAACCTTAGAAAAAACCTATCAGGAAATTCCTTTCGAAATAGTAGATGAGGTTATTTTAGTTGATGATGCAAGCAAGGATGATACCTCCGAATTAGGGAAAAAGATTGGCATTAAACACGTCATAAAGCATCAACAAAATAAAGGTTACGGCGCCAACCAAAAAACATGTTACAACAAAGCCCTCGAGTTAGGTGCCGACATCATAATTATGTTGCACCCCGATTATCAATATACGCCCAAGCTAATTTTAGCCATGAGCAGCATCATCGCCAATGAAGTTTACCCTGTAGTTTTTGGTTCAAGGATATTGGGAATGGGCGCCCTTAAAGGAGGAATGCCCATGTATAAGTATATCTTTAACCGCATGCTAACTTTATTCCAAAATATTTTGATGAGCCAAAAGTTATCAGAATACCACACAGGTTACAGGGCTTTTAATGCCGATGTTTTAAGGGCCGTACCTTTCAATATTTGTAGCGACGATTTTGTGTTCGACAATGAAATTACCGCCCAAATTTGCATGAAAGGGTACGAAATTGCCGAGGTTACCTGTCCAACTAAATATTTTCCAGAAGCATCTTCCATCAACTTTAAACGCAGCAGCATCTATGGCTTGGGCGTTTTAAGAACAAGTGTGATTTACCGCCTACAAAAATGGGGATTAGGTAGCTTTGAAATATTTAAAGCTTAGTAAAAAGTATTATAGCTATTCGCTTAATCTACAAAAAATGGAATTAGGCTGCTTTATTATATTTAAAGCTTAAAATAAAGTTTTAAATCTATTCGCTTAATTGGCCTTTTTAATTGGTACCATTACTTCCGTTTTATCCCAATGAAATTTTAATTGGATACCATTCGAATCGTTTTTATCAAAACTAATTTCGAATTGCTCCATAAAATCTACCAAATTATTGGCAGGAACCTCTGTTCTTAACACATCTAAACTCATGTCGGCCTCTTGCGCACCCCATCTTTCCCATTCTTTATTCACGCAAATTACCCATTTATCCAAACCTGGATAAGCATAAATAGAATATTTACCCGGTGCCAGCTCTTTGTTATTAAAAAGAATGGCTTCATTGTTCTCAAATGTTGTGGCCTCATTGGCACCCAAACGCCAATATTTTCCATAAGGCTGCAAAGCCCCAGCTTCCTCATCTCCAAAAATAATGCGGCCCTTAGCATATGGTCTACAGTAATTAATTAGAATGTTTAGGTTGCCATCTGTGAAACTTGCCGTAGCTGCAGGACTATGCTTCTTAGTGTCGGCCTTAAACCAATTAAAAAATAATATTAAACCCAATGCAACAATTCCCGTGATAATTAGTATCTTTTTTAACATATCAATTTACTTGAAAATCAAACTTACTAATAATTTTTTAGTATCAAAGCGGTAAATTTCTGAGCCAATCAATTTCGAGGGTCTCCAATTTCCTGTACTTTCCTGTTTCTAAATCCTTTAAGGCCAATTCTCCAATATGGGTTCTTTTTAATCTTACCACATAATTTCCCAAAGCAAAGCACATCCTTCTTATCTGTCTGTTTAATCCTTGTGTTAAATAAATCCTAAAATGTGTCGAATCAATTTTCTCCACCCTACAAGGCAGTGTTATGGTATTTAAAATTGCCACTCCTGCTTCCATTTTTGCCAAAAATTCTGCATTATATTCGCTTTCCAAACCTACTTCATAAACTTTGGTGACCGTTTTTTTAGGGTCAATTACCTTGTTATAAACATAGCCATCATTGGTGAGCAAAAGCAAGCCATCAGACGCTTTATCTAACCTTCCGGCATAAAATATTTTGCTTCCTTCAACAGGCAAATAAGCTATTAAATTGTCTGGAACTTCCGAATTTAAGGTGCATTCTACCCCTCTTGGCTTGTTCAATATGTAATAGACAAATTGATCGGGATCCTGCAATGTTTTGCCCTGGTAAACAATTATATCATAGGCCAAAATGCCCACATTTTCTTTACACATTAAACCATTAACCGCTATTTCACCTTGGGCAATCAGGTCTTTGGCCATTTTGTGACTAATTTCCAGTTTTTTGACCAGAAAATACTGTAATTTATTTCTAAAATTTAGGGCCAATTAACTTTCCTCAGAATAATAAATTTTATAGAATTTTCTGCCATCAGATTCTACCCCTTTTTCAATCATGTTTTTATTGCCATGTATGTAAATGTGAAAATTTTTGTCGAGTTTTAACACGCTCTTAAAAATCCTAGCTTGTTTTTTTACGGCCTGATCCGAGATATCAAAGCCATCTTTTAATTCCATTTCATACTCCGTTTCGGCCATGTTTTTAAAGTCCTTAAACGAGGTAATTAAACCCTCATGGTCGCCAAAAACTTGTTGAGAAAAATCCTCCTGAACAAAGCGCTCATTGTCTTTGAAATAATTTACCGATCGGTTCAGCAAATCTATTTGATCTGCCTTGCTAACCTCATATTCTTGGGTAATTTGCTTGGTCACAAAATCCTTAGCCAAGCTTAAAAAATTTTCCGTAAAATGATAATTATCTGCACAAGGCTTAATCTTTAAAAACTGGTCGCGCCAAAATAATGCCTCAGCAGATTTATTAATTTTATCTACTACACAAACTTTAAAACCCTTTTCCGCATCTATGTTTAGGATCAGACAGCCCTTATCTAATTTATCTACTGGCGTGCCGGCATCATGGCTTACCTCAAAATTTGCACCCACTCTTTTCATTTTTAGAAAATGGTCCTTGGTTTCGGCCTTAAATAAACCAATGGCCTCAACCGAATTACCCTCATACTGCAAATGGTTAAACTTGGCTACATAGAAATCGCCCGGATTAATATTGGGATGCAAGGCCGTTTCGTATAGGTGTTTGGCCAAATGTATGCTTTGAATATGAAAGCTATCTGGGCTGTCAAAACACTGTTGGGCATAGTGATAAACCGGATTCATTTCATGGTCGTCGTTACTAAAAGTGAGGTGATTATAGGTGGGTTGATGAAAAGGTTTGAGGAAATATTGAAGCAACAATTCATCTAAATCCTGGTCTCTTTGGCTTAAAGTTTCCTTGGAGATTAGAATGGGTTCTCCATTTGTTTTGTTGCCTATTTGATGTAAAGATACATTGGCAATGGTTACGAGTGAGAAATCGAGCATGTTGGTTTTTTTGCGAAAAATAAGTAAAGGTTCAATGATTGTTTAAATTTATTTTACTGCTTAAACATTTAAGTAGATTCATTAACTTGCCCCCCAATGAACATGATTGAATTTACGCCCGCTGCTTTGGAGGCCATTGAACATTATAAACAAACGCTGCAAATTCCCGAAGGATTTGCCCTGCGCGTGGGTATCAGACAAAAAAATTCGCAAGACAAAGGTTTGTTAATTGGGTTTGATGAGAAAAATGACAAGGATAGATCTGCAGAAATTTCTGGCGTGGAGGTTATTTATAATGCCGGACAAATTTTCTTTTTTGCAGGAATGGTGATCGATTTTCAAGACCAACAAGGAAGAAAAGGATTTAAATTTCTAGAAAAAAGTAAGCAAGCCAAAGCGGTATGACATTTATAGAAAACCTAAAAATTGCCACCGATTCTATCAAGGGTAATAAACTTCGTGCCACTATTACCGCGCTGATTATTTCTATTGGTATTATGGCATTGGTAGGTATTTTAACGGCGATAGATGGCATTAAAGCGGGCATAAATACTTCCTTTTCTAATATGGGGGCAAATACCTTTAATATTAAAAATAGGGGACAAAATATTCGGTTTTCTGGCGGGTCAAAAGGCCCCAAAAAGTATAAACTCATTTCAAAATCTGAGGCCGATAAGTTTGTGGCCGAGTTTAAGTTTCCTTCTACTACTTCGCTTTCTGTGAATGCTAGTTTTAACAGCACGGTGAAATACGAAGGCACCAAAACAGATCCCAATATTATGGTTATGGGGGGCGATTTTAACTACCTTTCTGTGGCCGGTTATGAAATTGATAGAGGGCGAAATTTTTCTGAAAAGGAAGTTAACTCTGCCAGCAATGTAGTATTGCTGGGTTCGGAGGTGTATACCAAATTGTTTAAAATAAGAGACCCTATTGGCGAAAGTGTTTATGTAGGAGGAGCCAAATTTAGGGTCGTTGGGGTACTCAGTTCTAAGGGTTCTAGCATGGGATTTGGTGGCGATAGGTTGGTTATTGTGCCCCTTCAAAATGCCTATCAAACTTTTTCTATGCCCAATATGAGCAGTGTAATTACCGTGGCAGTGCAAGATGTAAAGACCATTGATTTTGCAGTAGAAGAAGCCACAAGTCTTTTTAGAAGAATTAGAAAAATTCCGGTTAAAAGTGAGGAGAATTTTAATGTGTATAAATCAGATAATATGGCCAAGGAGTTAATTAGCAACCTTAGTTATGTTACCGCTGCTGCAACTGTAATTGGCTTCATTACTTTGCTGGGAGCTGCCATTGGATTAATGAATATTATGCTGGTTTCGGTTTCGGAAAGAACCCGCGAAATTGGCATACGCAAAGCAATTGGGGCAACCCCTAAAGTAATTAGAACGCAATTCTTATTTGAAGCGATATTGATTTGCCAAATTGGCGGAATAGGAGGGGTTATTTTTGGAATTATCATTGGTAATATAGTAACCAACCTAGTTGGTGTAGGCTTTATCATTCCTTGGCTTTGGATGTTTAGTGGCATTACCTTATGTGTATTGGTGGGCTTGGCAAGCGGATTGTATCCTGCTATTAAAGCGAGCAAACTCGACCCCATTGAAGCCCTTCGATTTGAATAATAAATATGGAAAAAAACCTACAACAATTTGCCAATACCTACGCTCAAGGACTTTGGATAGCGGCAGCAATTTTTGCAGCACTTGCACTTTTTCGACTTTTTTTGGTGCTTAAAAATAAAGATACCCGTACCTTCATTTTTAAAGCAAAGCCAGATGCGTTAATCATTTTTATGAAGGCCTTTTTTCTAATTGGCCTTATTGCATTTTTGGCCGATATTCCGGTTTGGTTTCTGGCCATTTCGCAGTTTAGGGCTGTTGCACCAAAATTGCCACAAACAGCATTAATCGTAGTTTTGCTTTGGATTACCTTGCAAGAGCTTATCTTAAGTTTTACGGTTTCCCAATCTCTAAAAGAGCAGTTTATTAAACGCATCCTATTCTTTTTGGTGAGTATTTTCTGTGGTTCTTCCTTTATGTTGGCCGCTTTAGTTGCCCCAGGAACTTACCAAGAACCCCCTTTAAACGAAACAACAATATTGGCTTCTCCGGTTAAAGGAACCTGGTATGCCATGCATGCAGGGGGACAAAAATGGGTAAATTATCATGGCAATTATCCGCCTCAAAATTTTGCCATCGACATGGTAAAAATAGGGGAGAGTGGTCAGTTTTTTAGCAATTTTGGTATTGATACGAGCGACTTTTATTCTTTTGGCGACAGTATCTTTGCGCCAGCTTATGGCGTGGTGTTAGAAGCTATAAATGGTTTTCCTACCCAAGTAGTTTTTAAAGGAGAAGACACCTTAAATCCGGCCGGAAATTATATTGAAATTGAGGTAGCGGCAAACCGGTTTTTGTTTCTTGCTCATTTATTAAATGGAAGTTTGCAAGTTCAAAAGGGTGATACCATAAAAGAAGGTCAGTTTCTTGCCTTTTCTGGCAATAGCGGTAATACCAGTTTCCCTCATTTGCACATGCACATTCAAGACAAACCCATTTTAAACGATTCGCTTTCATTGGGACGGCCATTCATGTTTAAAAATATTGAACGGAAGCGCTTTTTAACTTGGGATAAAAAAGAATTTACCTCTCTAATTCGCAACGATCAATTTAGGAATTAAGCAATGGAAAGCAGTTTTATTTGGCCAATTTTATCCGAAATAGACAGCATGTGGCTTAGCATTGCCGCCATCAGCATTCTGTTTATTTTCTTTTTTGTAAAAGTTAAATTTCAAAAGAAAGCCTCCTTAAAAGCGTATGGCATTTTATTTTATGCCTTTGTTTTTTATAGCATATCGGCCTTGTCTTATGTCTTATTGAATGCCCTCAGTAGCTTCTTCCGATTACAAAACGAGATCTACAGCAGCTTTATTTGGTTCTTCCCTATTTCAATTTTGAGTGCCCTTATTGGTGCTTTGGTTGGTGGAATTTTGTATTGGGCCGGAACAAAAATTGTGGAGCAATATGTGTTTAAATTAATGAACTTAAGCTTGCTTATTCTGGCGCCTTATTTGGTTTACGTCTTGCTTATTAAACCCTACCAATTTACCATTGCATTGGCCACACAATCTATCCAAATACCTGCTAAACCAGCGCTCAAAAACATGGTAAACTTGGAAGAATTAAACCAAATGCCAACAGCCGAAATGTTTGTGCCTGCTATGCCTTCGCAGCTATTCGATTCCTTAATTATAAGCACAGAAGCTGGCAATAAAATAAAATTGAGCAATCGCCAAAATGGATTTTATTATACGCAGCCATTGTTGGTTCAGCCTGTAGAACAATTTTATATAAGCCCTATTTCTGCCAACAAACAATTGGCCGTATTGGCATTAACACCCAGTATTAATGGGCAATCCCAGTTGTTGATACTCGATTCGTTGGGCCTGTTAATTTACCACAAAGAGTTCAATGATTTTGTTAATAGAATGAGTGTTAGCAGCGATAACCGCTACCTCGTTTTGCAAAATAGCAACGACTTAGATTCACTGACTTTTAAATTGGCTTTACGCCTACAGCCCTAGATTAACAGGGGTTAAGACATTATTGCTCACTGCCGTCATTGCCTTTTGTTTAAGCTTAGTTATTCTACTGCAGCCCTAGATTAACAGGGG
>JAWXAZ010000025.1:0-19916 GCA_034439755.1 bacterium | reverse complement strand
GAATCTGTTGCGTTCAAAATGTTTACACCATTTCTTTTCCATTGTCGGGTTAAACCGCTAAGGGTATCGCTTACCAATTTCACCGAATCGCCTTGGCAAAAAGTAAGTGGACCAACGTTGTTAATGTTTGCTACAGGATATGGATTAAAGTTGACTATTTTAATTGGAGAGGTTTTGCTGCAATTTGCAACATTGGTTACTTTAACGGTATAATTACCGGCTGTTTTTGCCCAATACATAGAGTCATTGGCGCCTACAATATTTACTGTATCACGCTGCCATTGGTAACTTAACCCAATGCTATCTTTTGTTTTTAATAGCACCGAATCGCCCATGCATAAATTCGATATTCCTAAAGGAGTTATTAAGGCTGTTGGCAATGCGCTTACAATTACTACTATATTTGCAGAGGTATCTTTACCTGCACATGAATTTGTAATCACATAATGAGTGCCACTCACCTTAACTTTAATACTTTGTGTGGTATCTCCTCTCGACCATTTATACGAACTGCTGCTACCTGCGGTAAGCGTTACCGAATCGCCCTCACAAAAGTTGAGTGGGCCGCTGGCACTAACAGAAGAACCACCGCCGCCAGTTATTCTTACAACGGCCGAATTGGCGGTAATTGCACCAACCGTTGAGAGTCCACGACCATTAAGCGTATCACCAATATTCATTACAATGGCGGCATTATTTACAACCAAAGTGCCTTGAAAAGTAGTATACGTTCCCATGGTTACTAAGCCTTCTACTTTCCAGAAAACATTGCTGGCTTTTGTGCCACCTTGTAAAATAACTTTAGCATACGTACTAGTAGTTAAGGCACCATTTATTTGAATCACAAAAACAGCATTGGGATTACCCAAAGCATCTAAAAATATAGTATCGGTTAAAGCTGCTGCGCCAATCATTCTATACGTATGTGGCGTTAAAACTTGGCTATTACCAAACTGAGCTGGGTATAACAATTGTATATCAAAAGGTAGTGCATTTAAATTGGTATAAAGAACGCCTAAATCGGCGGCTGCACCGGCGGTAGAGGTATCTGGCACACTGTGTATGGTACCAATAACATTCAAAGGCACAAACCCACTTACCGGTCCTAAATTTGTACCAACATCACCAACAATTTGAGTGGTACCTGTGCTTGTTAAAGCACCATTAGCCGTTAACAACGCGTAACAACCTGTTCTTCCTATATTAGGTAAGGCAGGTCCATTTAAAACAGGACTACCACAACCTATAGGTGTCGATGCTTTTACACCATTTACGGTAATAGCACCAACAATAGACATGGCTCTTCCTTCCAACTGGGTGCCAGCACCTAAAACAATTTCGCCATTAACAATAAAATTACCTACTAAAGATGCGCCTGTTGCAATGGTTACCAGGCCTTCTATTTTCCAAAAAACATTACAAGCCTTTGCACCATTTATAAGTACAATTTTAGCACTAGCAGCCATAGAAAATGCGCCATTTAATTTAATGATAAAAACAGCATTGGGATTCCCAAGTCCGTTTAAAGTTAAAGTTCCTACTATAGAGGAAGGGGCTGCTACCTGTATTACTGCTGGCGTAAAAGTTTGTCCACCTAATAATACAGCAGGAAAAATGGTTGGTGTTTGAGAACCTATTGCCAAGTATGCCGTATTAAGCGCACTTGCTGTTGCCGCAGTCACACCATTTCCATTGTGCATTTGGCCATTTACGTTGCCAAACCCACTAACAGCACCAGAGTTAGATCCAACATTGCCCGTAACTTTTGAACTACCAACATTGGTTACTGCACCAATGCTGCTAAACAACACAAAGTCGGCCGCAACACCCAAGGTTGGAGCTACCTGCGCAAAGGTTAGGCTTGAAGATATTATTAGTCCAATGACCAATAACTTAAATTGTAGGTATTTTTTCATAATTGAATATTTATTAATGCTCCCTAATTTCTCCGCATCTTATAAATGATAGATAGCATTTAACTTTGCGGTTATTAAGCATTCAAAGGTGGCCACATTTAAAATCGATTTCGTTGCATAAGTCTGGCTTTAATTTGCACTTTTCCCATTTCGCAAATGGGCAAAAAATAAGGGCAACAACCCTTTTAGCGGTTGCTGCCCTTATTTAAGTTGATGAAACTACAAGTCTGCAATGATTTTTTTAAACTCCTCTTTTGTCTTACCAAGCTTAATCTGAAGTTTACCCATCATTTCCTCTCTTTTACCTTCCTCAAACAACAAATCGTTGTCGGTAAGTATGGCGAATTTTTTCTTGAGTATGCCCTTTTGAACTTCCCAGTTTCCTTTAATTTCAGTTGTGTTCATATTATTAAGTATTTATTGTGACCAATTTATCACAGCACAAATTTGCTCATTTAAATGCCCTAAAGAAGTACAAAAGTTCAAGTAATTTTTGCAAAATTCACACGTATAAAACCGCAATTATGCTACTTCTTTTTATCGTCTTTCTTTTTCAACAATCCGCGCAATAAAAAACTTTTACTTGCAGCATCCATATTCTTGTTGAAACCCGCTGTGCCCTTTTTTATATTGACAATAGATTTATCAATGTTACCTGCAAAAACTGTATCCATAAACAATTTTCCGATAGTGCCTTTTCCACTTTTTATCCGATGAATAATCACAGAAAGGTCTTCTGTTATTTGTGCCGAGTTATTGCTTGTTACTTTTAAATCCAATAAAATATCATCAAAGCTAACAGGCGTAATAGTGGCAATAATAGCATCTTCGCTTACCTCCCTACTTCCTACAGAACCAGGCAAAATGCTCACTATCTTATTTCCCATTAAACCATCATTGCCAATCACCGCTTTCGAATCTTCTTTTATAAATTTCTTCACGCCTACATCCACAATAAAATCAACCTTTACACTGGTGTCAGTTACAATCTCAATGTTTTCAATTACCCCCACATTTATCCCAGAAAATCGCACGTTATTTCCAACCTGAAGCCCACTTATATCTTTAAAAATACCGCTAATTTTAAAGGTATCATTAAATAGCTGCTGCTTTTTGCCCACAAAATAAATTCCAACCGTTAACAGCAAAACGCCAATGCTTACAAAGACGCCTAACACTATCGCTTTTTTATTGTTTTTCTTTACTAACATGACTAGTTATTTTAAATATTATTCAAAAAATGACCGCACCCATTTATCTTCCGAATTTTGCAATGTCTCGTAGGTTCCAATAGCCGCACATACACCTTCATGAATAATCACAATGCGATCAGAAACTATTTTAGCGCATGCCAAATCGTGGGTAATAATAATCGATGAAGTTTGGTACTTTTCCCTAATTTCTAAAATCAATTCACTAATCTCCTTCGCCGTAATTGGATCAAGCCCAGTTGTTGGCTCATCATACAACACAATTTCTGGTTTTAAAATTAAGGTTCTAGCCAAGCCAATCCTTTTGCGCATACCACCAGAAAGCTCAGATGGCATTTTATCGATCACATCTTTTAAGCCCACATTTTCAAGCGATTCTTCCACCAATGCATTGCGCTCCTCATCAGAAAGTTCCTTGTTTCCTCTCAAAGGAAATGCAAGGTTTTCGCCAACTGTCATGCTATCATAAAGCGCCGCACTTTGAAACAAAAATCCAATCTTCTTCCGCAGCACATTTAACGCCTTCTCATTCAATTTTTCAATGTCTTCACCCATCACCAAAATCTCCCCTTCATCGGCATCAATCAAGCCAACCATGCACTTAATAAGAACCGATTTTCCACTGCCAGATTTGCCCAGAACAACCAAATTCTCCTTCTTTTCGAGCGCTAAACTAAAGTCTTTAAACACCTCATTGTTGCCAAACGATTTTTTAAGGTGCTTCACCTCTATCAAAATATCTCCATTTCGGTCTGAACCAATCCCTTTTGCGTCTGAAATATTTGCCCTAATTTTTGCCCCCATTTCCTTAAGTAAATAAGCTTGTAATTTGAACAGCAATCAAATCAATGATAAATATGAGTAACGATCCCATTACCACAGCAGCATTGGCCGCCGAGCCTACGCCTTCTGTTCCATTCTTCGAATTATATCCTTTATAACATCCAATTAATCCTATGGCAAACCCAAAAAAGAAGGTCTTTATAATGGAAGGAATTATATCAACAAAAGTAAGCTTTTCTATGGCCTGCGCAAAGTATAAGGTAAAGCTAACATCACCCTTAATATTTACCGCCAAATAAGAACCAAACAAGCCAATACAATCAGAAAAAACCACCAACACAGGTAACATCAACGTGGTGGCTAGTATGCGCGTTACCACAAGGTACTTAAATGGATTTAAGCCCGATACTTCCATCGCATCTATCTGCTCGGTTACTTTCATCGAACCAAGCTCTGCCCCTATTCCAGACCCAACCTTTCCCGCGCAAATCAATGCCGTTATTACCGGACCAATTTCGCGTATAATAGAAACAGATACCATAGCTGGTAGCCACGATTCTGCGCCAAACTGGGCCAAGGTGGGCCGCGATTGAATGGTTAATACCAAGCCCATAATAAAGCCTGTTATCCCAATTAATGGCAACGACTTTACCCCTACCATATAACTCTGTTTAATAAGCTCTGCAAATTCATAAGGTGGTATAAAAACTTGCTTAAAAAACCTACCCGTGAATTTACTAATGTTTGCTACTTCCAAAAAGAAATCAATCATCACTTTTTCAACAGTAGAAAATACCTTTATTTCATTTACTTTGAGCATAGTTATTTACCTTAAATGCCTTACTAAATTAAATGATTCTTTACATTTTAATCGATAATCCAATGGTAGAAAACCCTTGAGATAAATCCAAGAAAGCACCAATTTTCTGATTAAAATGATACCGCGCTCCAATATGTCCCGCTAAATACAAAGGACTCATGCTACGGCCCACCGTTTTATCGCCATAATAACCGTTTTCCCAAGTCTGGTTATAAAATGCAAAGCCCAATGAGGCCCCCAAATAAAAGTCCCACTTTGCCCCAGCGCCCAATAACTCATCAAAATAGTATGCACCCTTAATTCCAACAGGTATTGAAGTTTCATGATAACTATAATACTTGTATGAGTTGTTGTTTCCCCATTTGTATTGATTTTTATAAGACGAAAATCCAATAAATGGAGCAAGTGTAAAGTTTTTGGCCACATCAAATTCGTAATTCAAACTAAAGAACGAAGCGGGATTGCCAGCATACCCATTGTACCCAAGTCCAACTCCTAGGTTTAAATTGCCACCATGCGATCCAGATGATGTTTTTCTGCTCGCCTTTTGTGCCCAAGCACCTTGCGAAATTAGCATCGCAAAAAGAAATAAAAGTGTACCGATTTTTTTCATAATATTTAATAATTAATGTCCAAGTCAAAAAAGGAAACCAAGGCCCAAATAGCCCCCTTGTGTTTTGCGAGAGGCTTCCACAATCACATTGTATTCACTAGCCCTTATATTGTTTCCCATTTATATTTATAAGCCCATAATAAGCCCTATATCCTATGTTGAACCAAAATTAGGTTGCGCATTCAAAGCCACCTCAAGCCCAGTGCCATAAGCAAAACCAATGTCGCCAGATTTTACATCTATCACAGCTTTGCTGCTATCTGAGCTGCTGGTATTGTTTAGCTTCGTGCCCACATTTAAACCCAATTGAGGCCCAACCACAAAATTCCAATTCAACCAGTTCAATTTGTTTGTGCTAATAGGTACTAAAATAGGAATATTCATATACCCCAAATCCACCCGTAGCCTCATATCACCATCCAAAAATGTTTGCGATAATTCAAAATAATCTACCTCCGTTTGCAAGCCTATATGTGCCGTAAAATGGTAGGCCAACATGGTTCCAAAGCCAAGTTGGTTTTCTAAGTTACCTTTAATTACACCACCTGTTGCCAACCTAATATCGATGGAAGAAAAGCTTGGTTTATACCTAAAACCTAATTCCAAATGGCGCAAAGCTACGTAATCAAAAGCCTTTATAGGCTTATAGTATAAAGAGCCAATGCCCCCCACATATTGTTTATTTGCGTTAAAGGCACAGGACATAGTTTTAGTCTGAACCAATAAAAAAGCAAGCAAAAAAATCAATATTTTCTTCATAATTGGCTTCCAATAGTGCCAGCAAACTGAACGAACAAATTTGCTCTTATGAAGTTTCTTCTGTGTTGTAAAAACACCTATTTAAATTACATAGTTTACTGATGAGGATAATAAACAACAAGGCACAAAGCCTACATCCTATTCATATACCAATTTAATTCGTTCTCTATCTTTTTAAATTCCAAAATTCGCTGAATAATTTTATGCAGTCGCATAAATGCTGTTTCGCTTTTTACCACATAATCATAAGCTTTATTGTGCATACAGTTAATGGCAACCTCAATCTTGTCTTGCGCAGACAACATAACAACTGGCACCTTTGGATGAAGAGATTTAATTTTAACTAAGACCTCAATACCATTCATGGCCGTGGTTTCAATGCCATCTAAATGATAATCTAGAATGATGATATCTGGGTTGTGAGAGAGGTGCTCTATACACAATTCTCCTGTTGCAAAAGTTTCTACTACAAAATTATCCTGTTGCAGAAATTCTACTTCAAGCAACCTCAAATACAAGGCATCGTCGTCTACCAGAAATATTTTTATTTTTTTAGGTTTTTCCATGAGTCCGTTTTTTTTATCTCCAGTATTTCCAATTCTAATTCCTCACATGCATGCAAACAAACCTTTTCTATTTCTAGCACCATTTCTGCGATGGCATCCGATTTAAGTTGCTCCAAAGCATGGTCCTTCACCATAATAGCCATTTTTTCGTAATCAGGATTTATTCCCACTATGGCAAAAGATGGAATAATCTTATGAACAGATGCGTGCAACGCCTTCCAATTCTGTTGTTCAAGACTTTGTTTTATCTCAAAAATAAGCACTGGGGTTTGAGCTAAATAAAGAGAAATTAATTCGATCATTAGCAATTGATTCGACTTCGTTCTCTTAGAGAGGTAGTTTAAATCAATGCTTTTATATTTATTTTTTGCAAGTAAGTTAATCGGTTCAGCCAAAATCCTTTCTTTCTTTACCAAGGCTACAATTTTGTTGTATAACAAATTCTCGTCAACCGGCTTAGAAATATAATCATTCATGCCAACCCCCCTGCATTTCTCAAGGTCGGCCGTAGTTACATCTGCTGTTAGCGCAATAATTGGAATCAGTGAATACATCTTTTTTCTGATGTATTCAGTGGCTTCAAAACCATTCATTTCTGGCATCTGTAAATCCATCAAAATAAGGTCGTACGACTTTTCTTCCAGTTTTTGAAGCGCTATTTTTCCATTAGCTGCTATATCAGATTCGAACCCAAAATCATCCAAAAGTGTTTTCATCAAAAGTTGGTTCAAGGCAATATCCTCAACCACCAGCAATTTGATATTTTTAATTTCTGTTTGTTTATCAAGTTCTGTGGTGATTACTTCTGCAACTTCCCTTGTTTTTTCAAAATCCAAAGTAAAACTAAAAGTAGAACCTACATTTACCTCACTCTCAACTTCAATCTTTCCTCCTTGTGGCTCTATCAATTGTTTTACAATTGCCAAGCCAAGTCCAGTACCGCCATATAAGCGAGAGGTTCCACTTGTGGCTTGTTGAAAATTATCGAATATTTGTCCCAATTTGTTTTCAGGAATACCAATGCCGGTATCCGAAACAAAAAACTTAACAGTTACTTTTTCATCATCCTCTTTTTGCAATTCTACTCCTACCGTAATTCTGCCATGAGAGGTGAATTTTACGGCATTGCTTACCAAATTAAGAATCACCTGATGCAGCCTAACTGGATCACCCACCAAAACCTCTGGAATACGCTTATCATACTCCCTAATTAGGCTTAAGTTTTTCTCCCTAATTTTAGAGTCAAACAAATGAAGCATCACCCCAATTGAAGATGCCATATTAAACGGAATCTTTTCAAACTCCATTTTACCTGCATCTACTTTAGCCAAATCAAGAATATCATTTATAAGCACAATTAAAGAATCGCCACTTAATTTAATGGCATCCAAAAACTCTTTTTGCTTGTTTGAGAGTTCCGTTTTTAATAAAACTTTTGTAAAGCCAATGATGGCATTCATGGGTGTTCTAATCTCATGACTCATATTAGACAGGAACTGCTGTTTTGCCTTTACGGCATTTTCGGCAATATGAGTAGCTGCCTCTGCTTTAACGCTTGTTTCTTCGGCAATCGACGTGGCCAATTCGGCAAATATTTTCGCCTCATTTAATTCCTTAGCAATCCTTGTTTGATTGGTAACATCTCTTGCCACAATTACCACCCCAAGAACATTGCCTAGTATGTCTTTGTAAACAGATCCATTAAAAAGCACATTGGTAAGCTTTCCATTTTTATGCTTAATGGTAAGCGGAGAATCTTTTACCGAACCATTGGCAAATACATCTTGATACACTTCACTGGCCTTTTTTGGCTCAGTGAAATAAGTAAAGAAATCGGTATCGCGTAATGCATTTCTCGATATGCCTGTGATGCTAGTGAGCGCCTCATTCATATCGGTAATTTTTCCTTCAATATTAATGGTAACCAAAGGATCCAAACTTGCTTCAATTAAGCTTCTAGCGTACCCGTTCTCCTGCGCAAATGCAATTCTATCCATGGTGATTTTGATTTATATCACCAATTTCCTCAATAGGTATCCTTCTTTTGCTTTTTAACTCTTTAAAATGCGAAGGGGATAGTCCAGTAATTTTTTTAAATTGATTGGATAAATGTGCCACACTGCTATAATTCATCTGATAAGAAATCTCTGAAATATTGAGCTCGCCATAAATTATCAACTCTTTTATCCGCTCTATTTTATGAAAAATAATGAACTGTTGAATGGTTATTCCTTTTACTTCAGAGAAAATATTTGAAAGATAGGTATAATCGTGGTGTAATTTTTCACTGATGTATTCAGAGTAATTTGCCTTAGGCATCTCATCAGAATGGTGAATCATATCTATAATCACATTCTTTATTTTCTCAATTAAAATAGCACGCTTGTCGTCCATTAACTCCAAGCCAGTTGCATGCAAACCTACACCCAACATTTCAAGTTGCTCGGGACTGAGCTCCTCCATTATTTCAATTTCGCCCAAATCAACCAAGATAAAATGGAGGCCCAGCTTCCTTAGCTCCTCTTTAACCGCCATAATGCAGCGGGTACTAACCATGTATTTGATAAATAATTTCAAAGGGTTTTTAATAATGCAATGTTCGAAGTTCGGTGAATTGTGGGGATTAACCCCATTTTTAATTTAATATTTTTTGCACATAGTGCGTATTCCAAAATTCAATAAACTCTTGGCAAAATATATTTACCAAGAGCCTATTAATTCTACCCTATAATTGTACCCTATAAAAAGCTAAATAGCTTATTTATCTCCTAGCTCTTGAAACGATTTTCCAATTTCGTCCATGCCATGGCTAAATTGTTCCTTAAAAGCATCCCATTTGTCTTTGCCTTCCATTTTATAATCGTCAAGCGACTTTTTCATGTCACTGTTTTTTGCCTCTAATGCAGCTATTTTGTTTTTGTAATCTTGCCTTGCATCTGCCTTCTGTAACTCAACCCTGGCTTTAAACTCTGCAATACTCTTGTTATTAGCCTCAATCCTTTGGTCTGCCTCCATTTTGTAATCTGCTACTTCCTTTTCATAAGCCGCATTGGCCTCATCTAAATTTTGATTTGCCTCGCCTACTTTTGATTGTGCGTCTTGCACTTTCTCTGGTCCAGAACTGCAATTCATGTTGCTAAATCCCACAGCCAATAAGGCCGATAATAGTATAATCTGTTTTTTCATTTGATGGAAATTAAATTGTTTTATTTAATTGTAAAGGTCTGCTAATTCAAATCACCTTCACTTACACACAAAACCTAAATACTTACAATTTCACCACATTTGCCGTTTAAATGTGCCAGCTAAAATTCGCATCAAGGTAATTACAAAATTAATTTTAGCTTAAATTTTTATTATATTAGCCCGTCAATTTATCTTGTTAAGATTCATGAAAACGATTAAACTGCATTTAAAATATCTAATAAAAGCAATATGGCTCCTATTATTTTTATGCGGTTTTTTTTGGTCTGAACCAATTTTTGCCCAATCGAAAACCGACAGCTTAAGACTACTTCTTGAAACCGAAACAAACTTACAACAACGTGTCAAAATCTTTAATGAATTAGCCTTTGAACAGCGGTCTGCCGACCTAAACAATGCCTTTTTGTATGCGCGTAAAGCACAAGAAATATCTGCCCAAAACAACTACACAAGAGATTTGGGCGTTTCGCAAAGTGTGTTAGGCCTATTATACTCCTATACCGATTTATTAGACAGTGCACTATACTGGAATCATTCTGCCATTGAACTATTGCTGCCTACCAAAGACAGCCTCGAAATTTCTAAAAATTATAACAGACTTGGTTCTAATTATCTTTTTTTATCGCAACAAGATAAGGCAAAAGAGTTTCTTGATTTAACTTTAAAGTGGGCCAATACACCAAAAGTAAAATCAATAGCCTACAATAATTTAGGTATGTATAGCAAAAAGAATGGCGATTATGCAAAAGCTGTGTATTACTACCTAAACGCCCTTAAAGAACACGAAAAAATAAATGAACCTGCTGGTAAAATGGGTCTGTTAAGCAACTTGGGTTCGCTTTATATTCAAAAGAAGGATTATCTTAAAGCACAAAATTGCTACCTCGAGGCTTATGAAATTGTAAAAAAACACAAGAGCCAAGAAAATCTGGCCCAAATTCTCAGTGGTTTAGGGTTTACTACAAACCACCTAGGAACAAAAAAGAATGCCCTTAAGTACTTTAATGAGTCTGCTGTTATTTTTAAAAAGCTAGGCCACATGAGCGAATACGCAAAACAAATTATCTCCATTGCCGATATTCAAAGTGAACAAAAGAATTATAAGGTAGCAGAGCAAAATTATTACTTAGCAGAGCAGGTTCTTATTGAAAAAAAAGATAACTATGCTTTATCTGCAGTGTATAACAACTTGTCTGAATGCCTCCTGAACCAAAACAAACCCAAAGAAGCGGCCATTTATTTAGAAAAGGCTTATAAATTATCCCAAAGCTATAAAGACCTAAATTTTAATAGACTTATTGTAAAAAATTTAAGTAGCATTTATGAAACATTAGGGCAGCCAGAAAAAGCACTTTATTATCGTAAAATATATGAAACTTTTAGCGAGCAAATGATTAACGTAGCAGAAAACGTGAAATATGCCGAACTTAATCATGCCTATGAAACGAGCAAAAAGGAAAAGAAAATTGAACAACAAAGTGTGCAGATTACGCAAATGAAAAAAAACAGAACAGGCTATAATTATCTGCTATTAGCCCTGTTTATTTTTATTGTAATGATAGCCTTCTTTTTTAGAAAACGACTCAAACACCAACAGTCGCTCGAGGAAAATATCTCCTCTATCGATAAACAAATTTCATCACTCAAATTCGAAAATGTAGCGCTTAAATCTAAATTGGTTCAGACCGAAACTGAATTGCATTCTTTGGTCTTAAAATATACCGAAGCGAAGGAAAAATTACCCAACAATTTAGTTGGCCTATCCAAAAGAGAATACGAAGTTTTGCTCTTTATTGCAGAGGGTTTAAGCGACAAAGAAATTGCCGAAAAAATATTTGTGAGTGTAAATACGGTGAAGACACATGTGCGCAGAATTTATGATAAACTCATGGTGGGCAGCCGCGTTGAAGCAACCCTCATGTTAAACAGGTACCAATTGCTTGCAGAGCCATCTTAATCCTAAAACCTTTGTCGTTCTTTTAGATGACAAGGTCAAAAAACATGTTAACATTTTGTTTATCAGTAGTTTTTGTTTTATAAATTTTAAAAAAATCACCCTTTTTAATGACAAGCTAGCACCGTTGCATGAGGTAAATTTGACCATAAACTTAAATTTATGGAACCAAAATTACTTGCAAAAAACTTTTTACTGCTGTGGCTAAGCTTGGCACTAAAATTATCCTTGGCTCAAACCGTGGTAAACATTCCAGATGTGGAAGAGGTTTGGGGAGGGCGCATCAACGCCATGGTTGGCTACTCAAATACCAGCGATTCAAGTGGCATTTACATTGCTACCGAAAGTGCCAATTCTATTTTTTATACCAGCGTTTACAACCCCGTTGGAACTGGCTTTACCTTTGGTAGGTTTAGGGTGCTGCCTACGGCAAATTCAACAGCCAACTTAGGCTCTGGCATTAGCTTAATGGCCGTGCATGCCGAATCTGGAAAATTGTTCTTTGTAAACAATGGTCTTTATAGCTCCTCGCCCAGCGAAACAGCCTTAACCACCATTGATCTTGGCAACTTTTCTGCCCTAAAAATTAAAGATTCCATACTAATGTATGTGGAGGGCAACCAGTTTCATTGGGGCAAAATTAACAGCGCTGGTACCTATACTGCCAACGCCGCCTCACCCATCTCCATTGGCTCATCTCCCTCTTGGCCTGTTACAATTGATATAAACCCAAAAACATACTATGTATATATTGCTGCTGGAGGCGCAACTCCAAACCTTATCCTTTCGAGCAACTATTTTTATAATATAGGCTCTGGAACCACTTTCGCCAGCCTAAGCATGGGAACAATCCCTGCAAGCACCACCTACTCTGGTTTTGGTATTAGCCCTTCTGGCAGACTTTTCCTAGGCGGACAATTATCTGTAGGGTACAATACCTATAAAGCCTTTAGATACTCAGATAATGGCAGCAGTTGGACGCATGTTTCAACCTCAGTTTCGGGCGTTGCAGGCACCGGTATCTCCTTTTCTGGCTCAGAGTTTAGCTACCGCACCTATTTTGCCAAATGCTACTCTACAGACCAAGGTAGCAATTGGCTAGAATTTGGCAACTCAAGCTATCAAACACATCCAAACGATGGTTCTGTTCTGGCTGATCCAAACGATAGCATGACCGTTTATATGACCACCGACCAAGGCATAGGATACTCTTTAAATGGAGGCTCGGTAATGCACGAAATGGATAGAGGCGTGGAGGCCATGCAAGTAAACGATATTAGCATGACAAGCGATAAAAATACCGCATGGATTGCTTCTAAAGCAGGCGTTAGAAAGGTGAGCAATTATTTAACGAGCAAAGAATGGACGCGTGCCAAATTTCCCAATGGCGATGGCTCTCCATATTATAGCGCAGAAATGAAACCTGGCGATACCAATACCGTGTATGTTGGAAATTTGCGTGTTTATAAAACCACCAATGGTGGCAGCAATTGGTCGCAATTGTTTAGTCCCGAAAACGCACCTTATAGTTGGCCGCAAGTGGCTATTAGAGTAGAAGCCATTGAAGTTTGTCCTTGGAACTCAAATATTGTAATGGCAGGTTACTATGTGCAGGATTCTACCAAAGGAGGATTGTTCTATTCTTTGGATGCGGGTGTAACCTGGCAACAACAATACTTGTATGCCTCTTCTGGGTACTATGATGTAGATGTTTGGGATATAATCTTTAACATTGAGGGCTCAGATACTGTTGCCTATGTGGGCGTTGAATACGATTTAGCTTACCCTACCGGAAGAAGTGTATATAAGCTAATAAAATCTGGTAGCAGTTGGACGGTGAGCCAAGACATGAATGCTGGCACAACAAGCACGGGTTCGCTTATTGTAGCAACCATTAGAGATTTATATAAAAATGCTGCCGGCGATACCATTTATGCTTGCGGTACAGACGCAGGAGTTAACCACCCAATTGCTTATTATAAACCCATTGCTTCTACTGGCAAATGGACGCCCCTGCCAACTTCTGGTTTTCCCATGACTACTGGCCACCAAGGTTATGCCATTACGCAAGGTGTTGATACCTTATATGTGGCGGTTGAAAATGAAGTGTATTACTTGCCCTCCTTTAGTTCGTCTTGGAGCTTAGGTTATAGTTACCCCGAAGGCACCGAAATAAACTTTTTATATTACGACGAACTGTTGGTTGGAACTGAATCTGGCCTTTATGGTCACCCTTCTTTTGAAGCTCAGCCTAATTCGCTTTCTTTAACGGTGTTTTTTGAAGGCATGTATGCCTCCTATCAAACCATGACTTCGGCTGGCAACAATAGCAACCCTGCCTTATCTAGCACCGTTGCAGATACCATTACAGTGGAGCTGCATGCTGCTACAACACCCTTTGCTGCGGTAGATACCGTAATTGCCTTGTTGGGTACAAACGGGAGGGTTAATTTAACTTTTGATGCAGCTACATCTGGCCATTCGTATTACCTAGTTGTTAAACATAGAAACTCTATTGAAACATGGAGCAGTTCAACCATTACCGTTGGAAGCACCTTGGCCTACGACTTTAGCACTGCCGCAAACAAGGCGTATGGCAACAACCTTAAACATATAGGGGCGGGTGTTTATGTAATTTACGGAGGAGATATTAACCAAGATGGAACCGTAGACTTTAGCGATTATCCTTCGTTAGATTTGGGTAACTTAAATGGATCTATTGGCTACTTAACTGCCGACATAAACGGCGATGGCACCATCGATTTTAGCGATTACCCAATCCTAGATTTAAACAGTGTAAGCGGTATTAGCATTGCTCAACCTTTTTAACCTTTAAACAATTAAAATCATGAAAAGAATTTATATCATAAAATATTATATAAGCAGCATCTTAATGTTTTTATGCAGCGCTGCATTATTTGGCCAATCTTTCTTAAGTAATTTTGAGCTAAGGATGGAAAATGGTCGCTTTAATAGTGTAACTGCCTACCAATTTGATGTGTATTTATACAATACAAGCGTAAGTGCTTTTGAATTGCGTGCTGGTACTGTTTCCTTTTGGATTAACCCAAGCTGGAGAAATAGCGGAACCATTACGCCAAGCATCTCTACTAGCAACTTGGTTACAGCCCAACAAAGTGGCACCTCTGCTTATACAAATGGCTCAACCGATTTCTTTAGAAGAACCATTGCGGCCGTTTCTGCTGGCAGTGGCACCAGTTTGGCAGCGGGTTCAAAAACAAAACTTTTTACCATCTTGTTTACAAACTCTGCCAGTTTCTCTGCAGCGGCAACACCCAATTTTGCCTGGAAATTCTCGGGTACCAACGCTTGTGGTTTTACCTATACAGACACCACAACAACGGCATCGGTCATTGCCGTAAACGCTACCACTGTGGTGGCAACACAAACCAACTGCTATACGCCCGCCTATTGGACCAGCACACAATGGAATTCTGGATCAACAAGCGCAGGAGCTGCCGCCACAACTGCGCCTACAACCACTAAAGATGCCATCATTTACACAGGCACATTTAACGGTGCCCTTAGCTGTAGAAACTACGATTTATCTTCTAGTTCAACCCATAACTTGGGCAGCGCACTCTTAGAAGTTTCTTACAACCTTAACAACAGCGGAACCTTATCTGCAAGCGCCGGAACCATTAATTTAGTAGGCACACAAATTGCCCAAACCGCCAACCAAAGCATCTCTGGAAATTCCATCACAGTGGAAAATCTTGGCTTTGGGGCCAGCGCTAACAGTGGCACAAAATTACTTTCGGCCAATGTTTCTGTCTCGGGAACAGTTACCCAAACAGGTACAGCGGTGCTTTCTATTGGCAACAAATTAACCCTCCTGTCAACAGCAATTGGTTCGGCCCGAATAGCTGAGCTAAACAGCCCTGGCGCCATATCTGGAAGCTATACCGTGCAAAGATTTATCCCAGCAAGCTATAGAAGATACCGTTTTTTGGCATCACCTGTAAATAGCGCAACCACCCTACAATGGAGAGACAACGGCCAAACCAACGCTGGTGTTGGCATACAAATTACCCATCCAGGTGGCATTGGCGACCAATCCGTATCTAACGCTGCCTCTGCTTTTCTATACAACGAATCCTTAACCGATGGGGGCAATAACCTCAATGCAAAATGGGAGTCAATTGATGGCAATAGCCCCCTCAACAATGCCCAAGGATATAGAGTTTATGTGCGTGGCGACAGAACCAAATCGCTCTTAACAAACCTAGATACCATAGCAAATAATACCACCATTTGGGTTAATGGAACCTATCCGGCAAGCCCCGTAAGCTTTCCTGTAACCTACAACCCTGGCCTCGGCGATGGCTGGAACCTTGTTGGAAACCCTTTCCCTAGCGCCATTGATTGGGACGCTTCCCCTGGCTGGACAAAAACAAATTTGGGCAACAGCATTTATATATGGAACCCAAACACCAATACTTTTGGCTCCTACGATGGCATCACCAGCGTAAATTCTGTTACAAGATACATAGCAAGCTCACAAGCATTTTTTATACAAGCCAATGCGGCTTCGCCAGTGCTTAGCGCCACAGAAAGTATTAAAGTGGCCAATACCCCCTCCAACATGTTTAAAGGCCCAGAATTAAACTGCCTAAGAATTTCGCTGTACAAAGATTCTACCGAAAAAGATGAAACCGTTATCCGATTTATGGAAAATAAAAGCGACAACTTCTTAAAAAGTGAAGACGTACTTAAATATAATAATCCCGGGTTAAATATTGGTTCATACATCGCTAACAATGTGTATGGCATGGTAAATTACCTCAATATCAACAGCCTCTCAGACAAGGAAGTTCCGCTGCAAGCAAGCTCAAATGTAGAAGGCGCATATTTCCTTTCCTTTGCCCAAATTGCAGACTTTAACCCCGGCATAAACATTTACCTAAAAGACAATTTTACCAGCACCACCACAGACTTAAAAGTCAACAGCATTTACCCGTTTCAAATAAGCAACAATGCCGCCTCAAAAGCAGATGGCAGGTTCCAAATTATGTTTAGCAATAAGGCCAATGGCATAGAAAAAACTTGGGCTGAACCAATTGCGCAGTTAAGCGTTTATCCAAATCCAGCAAACGAAATACTGCACATCAACTTGCTAAACCAAAACCTTAAATTGGCCAAAATAAGGGTATTTACCAATGCCGGAGCCTTGGTATCTGAAACAGAAACAAGCAACTTATTAAACACTATAGACGTGCAAAATCTAGAAAATGGGGTCTACCACATTCAAGTTCAAAATATAGAAACAGGAAAAACGATGCATGCCCATTTTGTGAAATAAATTCTGGATATACCATGAAAAAACCATTCAAAATCATTGTGTTGTTAGCCATGCTTCTCACTCTAAACACGCGCAGTGGAGCCCAACCAGAATGGAACGACGACCCAATAGATACACCCATAGATGGAGGTCTAAGCCTGCTATTGACATCAGCAATAGGCTTAGGCCTCCAGTCTTTAAGAAAGAAAAAATAATTCATCCAATTGCACCCAATTGCACCAAGGCATAAATGAAATCGGTTCAAACAGAAATTGCTTTTTGTGGCGCAAACATGCGTAATTATAAAAAAGAGAAATATATCTTTGGTCAAAAGAATAAGAAATGCGATTACAGCCCCTCCCCATTGCAAGCGCATTTGCAAATATGCCTGCACTACCAATTCCACCTATTAGTTCCATTAAACCAACCATAAGTTATTTTAAGTTGGCAACCCTTAAAAAAATATTTGCCACAACCTTTATTTTTCTTGTTTGCTCGGCTTCATCCTTTTCGCAAACAACCGTGCAAGAAGCACAAAAAATTGCGACATTTTGTAAGTTTTGGGGCTTTCTTAAATACTATCATCCCTCGGTTGCAAGCGGAAAAACAGATTGGGATAAAGAATTTACCAGCCGAATTAAAGTAGTCTCTTTATTAAAATCAAAGCAAGAAATTAATTGCTATTACTCAGAATGGATCAATGGTTTAGGCAGGGTAAAGAATGGCAAAAAGCACAAAGAAGATACGGCTAACATGCTCCTATTTAATTTGGATTTAGCTTGGTTAAGCGACTCAAATTTGTTTACAAATCATTTAATGAATCAACTACAATTTATCCTCCAAAATAGAAACCGCGGAAAGAACTTTTATGTAAACCAATTCTTTCTCTCTGGCAATACAACCTACAAAAACGAAAAACAGTACCCCCAACTACGTAATTTCTACTTTGCCATTTTTAATGGCGAAACCGATTCGGTTAAGGCAACCTTTGAAAGGGATGGCGTAATTTTAGAGAAAACCCTTTATAGATATTAGGCCAGAAACTTCAAATATGAATCGTGGAGGTACAAAAAAGATAGTACTTACAAAATTTTGAATGGAAATATTGGGTATGTAAATTTAGGGCTTCTAAAGCCTAAACAAACCCGTAAATGCCTCCGCGAACTAAAAGATACCAGGGCCATCATTTTTGATGTAAGAAACTATCCCAATGGAACAATGTACAGAATTGCCAAATTCACCTATCCCAACCTTTTTTTCCCTGGCGTTTACTATTTTACCAAACCATACTATTGCGGTAAAAAGAAGAAACATCCTTATGCAGGCAAAGTTGTATTACTCTTCAACGAAACCACTCAAAGTCATGCCGAATTTGCCTTAATGGGCCTACAAACCGCACCCAATGTAATCAGTATTGGCAGCGAAACCGCAGGTGCAGATGGAAATGTATCAAGCGTGGTTTTTCCAGGAAATTATAAAACCAAAATGACCGGTATAGGTGTATATTATCCAGGCGGTAGAGAGACTCAAAGAATTGGTATTATACCAGACATAGAAGTTAAGCCAACCCTAGAAGGCATAAAATTACACAAAGACGAAGTATTAGAAAAAGCGCTCCAAATCATTAACAAAAAATAACCCCTACACCCCCTCCTGCGCAGTTGGCATTGCGGGCTTATTTCGGATGAACTGCGCAAGTAAAATGAGCTAAAAAATGAAACTAATAATGATAAAGCCCACAAAAAGGAAGTGTCCTTACCAACTACTCGGTTTTAGGCAACACAGAGTAGCACAAAAAAGCCCCGTGAGGCCGCCGCACGGGGCTTTTTCACGGCCCTTTTTCGACTACTCTGCTAAATGTTTTACCGGCTGGTTTGGGTTACAAAGACAATCAAAAAATAGTTACTTCTTTTTATCTGTAAATTTCCAACCCTCAGTTATGGCATAACTAAAAGCAACTCCAAATAGTAAGGTTATTAATCCTGCGAAATATGGTATAAAATCAGTCATTTTTATTCTTATTTATAAGGTTTAAGTAAATTCCAAAACATAGTATTGAAGGAACCCAAAGTCCAATAAAAATTGCTTGGTCTGAGTTGCCGTAAAAAAACAAGACTTCAGAAAAAATAAGCGAAAGTAATGCAGCTACAAATAGTAGCTTGTCAGTTAAATTGAATTTTTTAAACATTTTTTAAATTTAATTTTTTCTCTTACTCATTAGGCTTTTCAGAATATGCCCCGTTTTTTAAAGTGGGTTCTGGACTCCACCCACTTGTAATTGTAATTTTACAGATAATTCAAGAACTATCAAAATTGTCTTTTGCAGTTTTTCTTTCCTGTCTGTTTCCTTAGTGTTTTTTTTTAAAAACTTGCCTATAATCGGGTCACGCAGGGGAGTTTCACCCATACGTTTCCACAGCTTGCTCCGCCTCAGCGGGGGAACCGTGCTTAAAAGTCTCCCTTCACACTACCTGCCCCGAATTTATTTCGGGGGCTCTTCTAGTTTCGTCACGAATGTATTTAAATATCATGGATTTACCAATTGTAATTCAATGTCGTTTAGTTAAGCATAATAGGTGAATAACTCTATAAACAATATGTTGTGGTTAAAAACAAATTTTTTTCAAAGGAATTTACTATTTGATGAATTAAATCTGAGGGGGTATAATAGGGACTTAGTTGAGAGAGACTTAAAAAATCCAAAATTTCGTGAACACACAATTGAAAACATAAACCAATTAATAAAAGATGAAGACTATCACTGCCGTTCAAAAAACGGCTTTCCAGG
>JAWXAZ010000024.1:0-6648 GCA_034439755.1 bacterium | reverse complement strand
TGCTTCTCATGAAGTTTGCTTATAGTTATTGCACCCATCTTAAGTACAAAAATTAATTTCATTAATTAGCATAAATGCTTCTCATGAAGTTTGCTTATAGTTATTGCACCCATCTTAAGTACAAATATTAATTTCATTAATTAGTAAAGATGCTTCTCACGAAGCTTAATGCTAGTTATTGCGTAAAGCATACTCCCCAATATTAATTTTATTAATTAGCAGTGATTGTAAAGATGAAGCTAAACGTGCGTTTGCGTGCATAGCCTACTCAAAAAATGAATGTTATAAATTAGCACAATGCCACTACTGATTAACAATTCTAACTAAAATATCCTCGCCATTCGACGCAACCAATTCAAACTTTTGATGGAGAGAATCTAGGTATACTTTATTGCGCAACATCAGTAAATCATTTGGTTGCAGGTAATGTAAATTTGTAATAAATCTCGATTGATAACCATTCAAACTATCTTGTAACAAATAATACCGAATGGGGTGTTCAAAGTTACTTGAATAAACGTTAATAGGCTCTGCAATGCTGTGTTCGTGTCGCGCATATTCAAGTGATTTTGGGAAGCTAAAACTGTCCTTTTCGTTTTGGTTCAGGCCGAAAACTGCGAGCCAAATTGCGAAAACTAAAGCATACAAATATGGAGGACTGAGCCAAGTTTGTTTGGCCAAAAAATGTGCAACAAGAATGGCGAAAAATGGGTATAGACTGCCATCGTACCAAACTAATTTGGTTTTAGAAAATGAGATGATTGTCCAAATGCTGAGGGCACTTAGGCAAATTAACCATAGAAAATTTTGTTTCGCTTTATTCGGTTCAAACCAAACGCCGTAAACAGCAAATGGGATTAGCAGGATGAAAGGTTGAAAGCGATAAAAGAGTAATTTAAAGCTGTGGTAATAAAACGGGATTTCGTTCTTGTGAATGTTTGTTTCTAAAAAAACACGCTCCCCTACTTCATTTTGTAAAACAGCCTGTAGGTAGCCTGGACTAAGTTTTTCTCTTAAAAAATAATACCCAAGAAAAAGGAATAAAAACCCTATGCAAGCAGTATAAAATTGCCAATGCGACAAGGCTAATTTTACTTGTTTTTGGAGCAGGAAAAAGAGTCCAATTCCGGGAATGACAACCAAGCCGTAAACGCCTTTTGTGAGACAAGCTGCCGAAAGAAATAACGCTGCTAAAAACCAATATTGTGGGTTTTTATTTTTTAAAACGAGGTAACTAGAAAAGGCGAAGAGTGAAATAAATATAGCCACCATGGCGTCAAAATCGCCACTCCTTGCTTCATGCCATCCGGTAAATCCGATGCTACTCATGAGAATGAGGGCAGATAAAAAGGCCCAATGGAGGTCTTTGAATTGCCTAAAAATAAATTCGAATAAGCATATTGAAAACAACAGGCTTAACAATGCAGAGGCAAAACGGAGAGAAAAGGTATTAACGCCAAAAATTTTGGTTGAGATGGCCATAAGCCAAACTCCAAGAGGCGGCTTAGAATTATAAACATCACTTTGTTGGCCAAAAGTTACCACAAAAGGGTTGTTTGTTTGTGCCATTTCATAGGCATTGATGCCATAAGTTGCTTCGTCCCACTCCCTAACAACAGGAATGTGGAGATTATATAAAAAGGTACAAACGCCTAGCGCAATTAGAAAAACTATTGATTTAGTGCGAGTTAGAATTATGATTTGGTTCATTTTGGTTTGTCCAAAGGTAACAAAGTGAAAAGTGTTTTACACAATAGAATAAAATACTTTCAAATGTGGTTTGAAAACGTAATTTCGCAACAAAATTTTTATAAATAATGAATATTCATGAATACCAAGCCAAGCAGATTTTAAAATCATTTGGGGTTGCCGTTCAGGAAGGCATAGTTGCCGAAACTGCTGATGAAGCCCACGCGGCTGCATTAAAATTAAAAGACCAATACGGAAGCGATTTTGTGGTGATTAAAGCCCAAATACACGCTGGTGGGCGAGGTAAAGGTAGTATCATTGGAAAAGAGCAACGTGGCGTAGCGGTAGCTAAGAATGCCGATAAAGCCAAAGAAATTGCTGGTAACATCTTAGGTGGAACTTTGGTTACCATTCAAACTGGTGCGAAAGGAAAGTTGGTTAGTAAGGTTTTAGTTGCGCAAGATGTTTACTATCCTGGTGCTGGCGAACCAAAAGAATACTATATGAGTGTGATGTTGGATCGTTCGCAAGGAAAAAACATCTTAGTTTATTCTACAGAAGGTGGAATGGACATTGAGCATGTTGCAGAGCATACACCACATTTAATTCACAAAGAAACCATAGATCCTAATGTGGGTTTACAGGGGTTTCAGGCACGTAAAATTGCATTCAATTTAGGTTGCGAAGGTGAGGCATTTAAGCAAATGGTAAAGTTTGTGACTGCTTTATATACTGCTTACGATAAATCTGATTCGGCTATGTTCGAAATCAATCCTGTATTGCGTACTTCAGACAATAAAATTATTGCTGTAGATGGAAAAGTAAACATCGACGACAATGCTTTGTATCGTCACCCAGATTACGAAGCCATGCGCGATACCTCTGAGGAAGATCCTACAGAAGTAGAGGCAGCAGCATTCAATTTAAACTTTGTGAAGTTAGATGGTAATGTTGGATGTATGGTGAATGGTGCGGGTTTGGCAATGGCTACCATGGATATTATCAAACTTTCGGGTGGAGATCCAGCAAACTTTTTAGATGTTGGTGGTTCGGCAAATGCCAAAACGGTTGAAGCTGGTTTCCGCATTATCTTAAAAGATCCAAATGTGAAGGCCATTTTGATAAATATATTTGGCGGTATTGTTCGTTGCGACCGTGTAGCACAAGGTGTGGTTGATGCTTACCAAAGTATTGGCAATATACCCGTTCCAATTATAGTGAGGTTACAAGGAACAAATGCTGAAGCTGCTAAAAAATTAATTGATGAATCGGGTTTGAAAGTATATTCTGCCATTGTCTTAAAAGAAGCGGCAGATTTGGTTCAACAAGCTGTTGAAGGGAAATTATAATCACAGAAAATCGTTGCGGGCCGTGTTAAAATTAACATGGCTGCAACGATTTTTCATTTAGAAAAAACAGGTAGAATATTTAGGTATATGATTATATCGCTGCATACTAAAAATCCGAATATGCGAGACCTGAAGCGGGTTTTGGAGATTTTGGATAAAGATGGAGTTATTATTATTCCTACCGATACCATTTATGCCATGGCATGTCGTTTAGATTCTAAAAAAGGAATTGAGCGCATGAGTAAGATCATGGGAAAGAAAGCCGAGAAAGTTTTTTATTCTATTTTATGTTCCGATTTGTCTAATATTTCGGATGTAACAGCCACCATTGATAAGAATGTGTTTAGGCTGTTAAAAAACAATTTGCCCGGACCATTTACCTTCATTTTAAAGGCAAACAATCAAATAAGCAAGTATTTCGCGGGTAATAGGAAAAGCATTGGAATTCGTGTTCCAGATAATGTGATAGCGCAATCAATCATTAGAGAGTTGGGCGTTCCATTGGTGGTAAGTACCATTCATCACGACGATGAAATTATTGAATACATGACCGATCCAGAGGAGATTCATTATAAGTTTGAGCACTTGGTAGATTTGGTTGTAGATGGGGAGACAGGTGATAATGTGCCTTCTACCATTGTAGATTGCACGGGTGAAGACCCAATTGTTGTTCGCGAAGGCAAAGGACAAATTAACTTTTAGTTCTAGAATTATTTCACTTAGCCTTTTTCTTTTGCACCAATCAATACGCCGAGTTTTAAACCTGCTTGCAAACAGAAACCTACATCACCCGAAGTAGAACTAAAATTGCCAAATCCAAAGCCCCCGCTTTTTCTAAAGGTTCCATCTAAAAAGCCGTAATTGACACTTGATTTAGGGATTTTATTTCCATTATTATAATAAGATAACTCCTTCATGCCAATTCCAGGGCCTACAAATAAATCAACACAAAAAATATCAGAAAAAACCCATTGTTTACCAAAGTTTATTAAAAAGGCCGCACCATTAATTTTGGTTCTATTGTAATTTAAGCCACTAATAGGGATACCAGAATTAGTTGAGTTAAAACCAAAGTTTTCGTGGTAAATATACATGAGTTCGGGTCTGATGTAGGAACCCTTTAAAATATGGGTATACCGCATACCTTTTAAATGGAAATCTGGTTGATTTATAAATTTAAACCCGAGACGAACAAAGCCCCCATTTGATTCTGTAAACATAAATACATCGCTGGAATACGAACCAATACCAATTATGCCAATACCTGCTTCCATGCTCATTCCAGGCTTTATAGAATATTCAAATGAGCCTGAAAGCACTTTTCTTATTGGGCTAAACAAATCGATTTTAACCACCATTTTCTTTTGAGTAACATAATTTTGGGCGTTGCTAAATTCGTCTTCAGAAAACTTTATGATGGTACCATTGACAAGAATAATTTTGCGAATGCGCTCCTTTTTTTCTACCATCACAGGCATGGTTATGTCTTCTGGCCAGAGTCTATAACGAATTTCATCTACCCCTATTTCCAATATCTTAACATGCAAAGTATCTTCCTTACCACGCAAAAGGATATGATCTTGTGCCAAGCTTTTTTGAATACCAAAGTAGCAAATGGAAATAAATAGGATTAGTAATTTTTGTTTCATGTGAATATATAAAAAAATTAAAGTTAAGGCGTGAAAGTAAAATACAAAAGTTATAAAAATAGGGTTTATTTTATTCTAAAAATTATTGTTTTTTTTCTATCGATTGACCAAGTAAAATCCCAAGTTTTAGTCCGGCTTGCCCACAATAGCTAATTCTATTGTTATGACTTATAAGCATACCTGCGGCGCCAACGGAACTATTTACACTAGAATTATAGGAAGGATAATAAGAAGTAGTATTTGTAATGGTTGAAGAATTGTCATTTTCATTTCTACTTTGCCCATACCCAATTCCACCACCCACAAAAAAATCAACAACAAACAAATCAGAAAATACCCATTGCTTTCCAAAATTCAACAAAAGGCCAAATCCGGAATTATGATTAGCCACATTTGTATTGGTAATTGTTTGAGTATACAATTGAGTTGCAGGGTTATAAACTGGCGCCGCATAATCTACATTTTCTCCTCTTGCTTTGTAAAAATGTGCAACTAATTCGGGTCGGATATATCCACCCATTAAAATATGGGTATATCGCATACCTTTTAAATTAAAATCGGGCTGATTAAAAAACTTAAACCCAGCTCTAAAAAAGGCACCTGACTGAATATCTGTGGGATAGGGAGAAATTCCGATACCCAACAAACCTATTCCAACTTCCCAACTTCTGCCGGGCTCCATGCTTTGTTCATAGGCTATTGAAGTAGTGTTGTTTAACAAAGAAATAAAGTCCAATTTAATTGCTCTCTTTTTTTGGTTTACATAATTTTTAGGATCTACAAATTCTGATTCGCTGAAATTCATTACCAATCCATTTTGCAGAATTATTTTCTTAATTCTATCCTTTCGTTCAACCAAGATAGGCATTGACTCCTCCACAGGCCAAAGCTTGTATTTTACTTCGCTTGTACCAATTTCAATAACTTTAACTTTTATAGATTCTTGCTTGCCCCTTAAGAATAGGTCGTCTTGCGCATAAGAAGCAGATGTTACCATAATGAACATGGCAAAAAGAAGGTAGATTTTTTTTATCATTTCTCTAATTAATTATCTTTGTTATTTGCCCCTGGACCAATTAAAAAACCTAGTTTTAATCCTGCCTGAAAGGCAAAACCTAAGCCGCCTGTATTATTGCCAATTAAAAAACCTGTGCCCCTATTTAAACTGCTTTCATTTATATTATAATAACCATAATAATTAGTGCCATTTTGATTTGGATAAGTTATTTTACTAAGGAGGTTTTCATTGAGTACGCCAAGTCCGCCTCCAACATAGGCATCAACAAGAAATCTATCGGCAAATACCCATTGTTTTCCAAAATTAAGTATTAGAGCAAATGCCGTATTTCTGTATTTACTTTCATTTATATCAAAAGTATTAGTGGTGTATGAATAAATAAATCCTGTTTGAGCCCAATCATACACGCTTAAAGCCAATTCTGGCTTAATATAGGCACCCTTTAAAATGTGCGTATATCGCATGCCTTTTAACATGTAATCTGGTGTATTAATAAACTTATACCCTCCCCTTAAAAAAAAGCCCTTGTTGCTGGTGGCATCAGTCACTCCTATTATTCCTAACCCAGCCTCCCAGCTATTACCTGGGGAAATTGACTTTTCAAATCCAAACGAAATTGTTCCCATTAATATAGAAAACATATCTGCTTTAATGGCTATTTTTCTTTGATTAACATAATTACTAGGATCCGTAAAATCGCTTTCTGCAAATTTTAGGATGGTACCATTTTGCAAGATGAGTTTTTTAACCTTAGACTTTTCAATAGCCATATTTGGCATAGATTCGTCGACAGGCCAAAGTTTATATTTTATTTCATCTGTTCCAATTTCCAGTACTTTTACAAAAAGGGTATCAGTTTTAAATCTTAGAATCATGGCATCTTGCGCCATTGATTTTTCTATAACAGAAATTAATAGAAAAATCACGAGGATTAATTTTATTG
>JAWXAZ010000023.1:0-3653 GCA_034439755.1 bacterium | reverse complement strand
TTGGCAAATATTATTTAGCAAAAGCGATTGGCAAAAAGTATTTAGCAAAAAGCAATTGGCAAAAAGTATTTAGCAAAAGCGATTGGCAAAAAGTATTTAGCAAAAAGTATTTAACAAAAATTGCTTGGCAAAAAGTAATTGCTAATATTAATTGACAAAAGCTTCCCAAAAATTATACCAAATCTTCAATTATTTCTTCTTTCTGCTGGGTTCCAATTTGCGTGCTTTTTTATTGCATAATAGTCCCAGGTAAAATTATACCTAATCTTCAATTATTTCTTCGTCCTGCGAGGTTCCAATTTCCGTTGCTTTATTGGCATAATAATCGCGGGTAAAATTGCACCAATTGCAGTCTTCCTTTCCGCAACCTTGCGTAAATTCTTTGCGGTTTATTTTTCCATAAACTAGCTTAATTTGTTCTTCCACAATTTTCAAATCTTCGGGAACAATATTGATACGCTCTTTATGAAATTCATAGGTATTTTGACCCTTATCTCCCACCTGAATAATAGGCTCAATAAAGTCGAACTCACTGCTCTTCATTTCCCATTTTCTGGTAGCATCATAGTCCATTAAGAGTTTATAAAAAACCGCTTGTCGCCAATAATCTCCCCCAAACTCATCCTCAAATTTTGGCTCTTTCCCTTGTTCTACAGCCTTTGCCACCAATTCTACGTTGGGCCTGTTAAATTTTGTTTTGGCGTTTTTGTACGACCCAGTTTTATAATCTACTACATTCACAAAGTTTCCATCAAACTCCATTTTGTCTATTTTGCCATTTAAAGGTATGCCCTGAACCAATACATTTTTGTACGAACGTTCTACACTGGTTATTTTATTCCATTGATGAATATACTCGTTATAATAACGTTCCAAAATCTGTTCTCCATACTCCAATTTCCGCTTAAATTCGGCTTCCGTAAAACTGTCTTGGTTGCGGCGCATAAACCACTTAAAATCCTTTACAAAGGTATCGATGCCCAGAAAGGTTTTTTCTTCATCGGCATTCATTTTTTTAAACAATTGTTCCAATGCAAAATGCACCGCAGAACCAAATGTCATGCTCGCACTTTTAGGTGCTGGCACTTTAATAAAATTATTGAAATAAAAGGAGACAGGGCACTTCAAATAATTGTTTAAATGCGTTACACTCAAAGAGTATTTTTCTAATAAACTATCGGTAAAAGCATTGTCGATTATAGAGCTCGGAATAATGGCTTCTTGTGCTTGTTGAATAAAAGAAAAATTGAAACTCGATAATTCATCAGGCGTTACCGATACATGTTCAACCAGAATTTCTTTGTCTTCTGTTACCTCTGCAATAAACCTGCTTGGCTCCAACTCTTTGCCACCCAAATCGCATAGCGCATAGCTCATTTGAAGATGCGTTTTGGCACGTGTCATGGCCACATAAAACAAGCGCCTCGTTTCTTCCGTTTCATCGCCCACAATGGCAAATAAATTATCGGGTAATTTATAGTTTCTATTGCGGTTGCCATCGTCCCATGCCTTGCTGTTGCAACCAATCATAAAAACATACTCAAACTCCAGTCCTTTCGACGAATGTGCTGTTATAAAATTCACGCCCGATTCGCTATAAATTACCTTCTCGGCAGGTAATGAAAGCTTGTTATCTTGCATCAACAAAATGGTCTCGGTTAAAGTTTTGAGACTGTGCTGCGGTTTTTTGGTACATTCTACTTTCACAAAATCAAAAAAGGTTCGAAGCATTTCCATGTACCAAGTTTTTTCTTCATGTGTAAGGGCCGTTGCTAAAATACCACAATCGCGCAATATTTGATGAATGGTTTCTTGCGGCGTTTGGTTCAAACAGCCCTTTACCAAGCGTTCTATGGTATTGCTAAAGTTTTGTAAAGCTAAGCCATGCGTTTGTTGCTGAAACAAATCGCCTTGTTTTTTCTTGCCCAATTTACTTAATTCTTCACGCCAACTTGTTTGCCTTTCGTTAAAATTTTTGCTCGCAATCTCCACCGATAAGCGCGCAATTTCTAAAGTAGGAATGTTGAATTCTTCAAAATGTAATACCTCAAATAAATGGTTCTCCCCACTAAAAGCTCGGTCTGTTTCGGCACTCAAAAATTGCATCACTTTCACCACTTTTTTAATGATGGGTTCAAACAGAACATTGATTCTTTTGCGTGCGTTTACCTCTATGTTTTTCGATTTAAGATAAGCAATCATTTCATCGGCCTGACTGTGGTTTCTGTATAGAATGGCAATCTCATTTAAAGGTATATTTGCTTGCTTAAGTGTTTCAATTTCCTTAGAAATGGCGGTGCTTTCGTGTAATATATTGTAATAAGCAATCACCTTTGGCTGAACCGATATATGAGCGCGTTGGGGATTTTTTGCATACAATATTTTTTCGCCAGAAATGCGTTGCAAGTTCCTTTGAATTAATTTCCTAGAGGCATCTAAAATACTTTGTGTAGACCTGTAATTATCTTCTAGCTTCACCATTTTCATGTGGCCTGCATAGCGCTCAATAAAGTTCTGTATGTTCTCTATATTGGCACCTTGAAAACGATAAATAGATTGATCATCATCGCCCACTGCAAATACATTTGGCACCTCCCAATAGCTGAGCATTAAACTCAATAAATCATTTTGTGAACCACTTGTATCTTGAAACTCATCCACCAAAATATACTGGTACTTTTCTTGGTAATCGGATAGGAGGGTGCTTTTTTCTTGAAATGCTTTTATGACCCAAATTATCATGTCAGAAAAATCGTATCGATTGTTTTTTAATAGGCGCTCTTGATAGGGTTCAAACAAATCGATTGCAGCCTTAAGTAAAGCCATTTTATTGAGCTCCTGGTTGAGGGCATCTTTTTTTATATCCCCTTTTGCATAGGTGCTACCATCCTTATTTTTACCCGCTCTTTTATACATAAATTCCTCTCTAGTGGGCAAATCAGTTACGTATAATTCAACTCTTTCATGCAAATATGAAACACTCCAATCTTCCTTTTTCATGAGGCCAAAAAGTCCTATGAGTCTGTAAATTTCATAATATACATCGCCAGTATATCTTTTTAAGGGATGGTTTTTAGGAAGCTCATCAACCAATTCGCGCATCAATTGCATGGTTTCTAAATCGCTCACCGGATCTAGGTTTCTGAACCCAAACACATCGAGGTTTTCTTGTATAACTTTATTGCAAAATCCGTGAAAAGTAGAGATTTGAACGCGATATGAATCTGGGCCAATGAAATCTTGTAAACGCTTGCGCATGGCTACCGCACCCGCATCTGTGTAGGTAAGGCAAAGGATGTTTTCTGGCAGCGAATCTGTTTCTAATAAAATGCGTGCAATCCGTGCGGCTAATATTTGTGTCTTGCCTGTACCCGGGCCCGCAATAACCAAAACCGGACCTTCTATATGTTGAACGGCCGACCTTTGTTGCTCATTTAAAGATTGAAAAACATCTTCAAATTTTGATAAGTAATTTAACATTGCCATAGGGCTCAAACTATTACTTTAATAGCAACTTTGCAAGAAAATTATTTTTTTTGTTCTATTGATTGTCCCATTTTTTCAGGGCCTACACAAAGCTATTTTGTAGCAAGATATTTTTTTGTTCTATTGATTGCCCCATTTTTTCAAGGCCTACACAAAGCTATTTTGTA
>JAWXAZ010000022.1:0-11950 GCA_034439755.1 bacterium | reverse complement strand
GCAATTTTATAAGGGTATTTTTCTAGGGTTACTTTTTGAGGGGCAATTTTATAAGGAAATTTTTCTAAGGGCAATTTTATAAGGGTATTTTTCTAGGGTATTTTTCTAGGGTATTTTTACAAGGGATTATTTTTACAAGGGTATCTTTACAAGGGATTATTTTACGAGGGTATTTTTCTAGGGGCAATTTTATAAGGGTATTTTTACAAGGGATTATTTTTACAAGGGTATCTTTACAAGGGTATTTTTACAAGGGTATTGGGGCTCTATGTGGAATATAGTGGGTAGAATTAGGACTAATATGCCTGCGTGCCTTCAGGCTCTGGATTTAAGTTAAGCAACCAATTATCACAAGCCTTTTACCCTTTTTTGTTCATGTTGATACAAATCCTCAATCAGTTGAAAAGGCCTGAAGACGAGGCGTTTATTGAAACCAAGTTTGAGGACTGTTTTTAAAAGAGGTCATTTAAGAGTTTAAATAAAAACCTTTGTAATATAATCGCATGGTAAAACGCATTGACTATCTGCTATACTTTTTCCATTATTTATACCAAAAGCAATCAATATTAACCATTAAAAAAAATCGACATGAACAGCAATAGCCTCGGCCATATACTTGTAGGCTTTGGATTAATACCGATTGCACAAAATATTTAGCCCAATTTCGACAAATATCTCTTAGTACTATTATTTTGTAATATCGGCTTTTATCTTGAGTAAAATTATCAAATAGTTTTGGGGTATTTAATAATTACAATAATTGGTATAACAAATGCAATAATTTAAACTAATGCTCCCAAATTTTTCAAACAAAATAACCCAATGCTTTAAGTCATAAAAGCAAAACACTTAAACAACAATCGCATAGTTATTTTCCATCAATTATTAGAGGCGTGTTTCCTTTTCCCAATACAATTATTTTGCTATTGGTAGATTTGGCTAATTCTAAATTGGCCTTAATGGTTTCGTATTGTAACTGCTTGTCTGTAAGTCCGCTGCTGATAATTTTTTGGTAGTCTGCAATACCTTGAGCTTCTACCCTTTTGCGCTCTGCTTCTTGACGTTCTTTTTGCAAAACAAATTGCATTTTTTGGGCATCTTGTTCTGCATTAATTTTCGATTCAATGCTTGCTTTAACAGAACCTGGCAGCGTCACATTTCTGATTAGCATTTGCTCCAAAATTATTCCGCGACTTTTAAAGTTTTTATCGATGGTTGCAAAGATTCTATTTTGAAATTCATCGCGCTTTGTTGAATACAAAGCAACTGCTTCGTAGTAAACTGCATTGTCTCTTATGGCCGTGCGCGTAACAGGCCTAATAATTTTATTATTGTAATCGAGACCTGTTTCATTTAAAATTTTAGGTGCATCGGATGGCAAAACTTTGTATAAAACAGTTAAGTCTATTGATACCTCTAGTCCATCAGCCGTTAAAATCTTAATAGCATCGTCGCCTACGCGCTCACCTTCTTCGTGAATGGCACTCATGGTGTAATTTTGGGTTTTAACATCCATTTCTTTCACATCTAACAAAGGATTGATAAAATGCAAACCACTTTCTAATACATCTGTTTGAACCTTACCAAATAGTACTTTAACCCCAACATAACCTGGATTAATTTGTTTAAAGCAAGAAGTTGACAAGCCTAATAAAATTAGCACAATACCACCAAATTTCATGTAGGAGGAGAATTTTTTTGTGAGCTCAGATGTTGAGGCAAAAACAGCAAATCCCAATAATAGGATTCCGAAAATTATAACGATCATGGTGTTTATATTATTAAATGAGTTATTTAAACTAACTCATGCAATATCGACAATTTGACGGTATAATGCATATCCTTATTTTTATTAGACTAATCTGTAAGGATTAACAATAAAAATTTAGGTATTTCAATTTTATAGGAATTTTAGATTTTTAATGTACTTTTAAACTTTAATTTTTATAATTATGAATCACTTAGGTCGCATATTTTTGTGTCTTATATTACTGTTTATTGTTCATTTTAGCTCCATTGGACAAACTGTGACCAATTATCAATTTAGTCCAAGTCTAGGGACATACACGCAAATAATTGGAGGCACGCCTGTTAATCTCACAGGCGGTTTGGATAATGGTTACGCTAATGGAATACCAATAGGATTTTCCTTTTATTATAATGGAGCTGAATATACATCATTGGCTATTTCTGCAAATGGTTTTGTGTGTTTAGGTTCAGACATTAGCAGCACTAATAATTTTGTGAACAACCTCAATTCGGGCAATTCACCCGGGTCGCCCCGACCAATTATAGCACCCTTGTGGGACAATTTAAACTTTTCGAATCTGGCTGATTTGAAATACCTTAGCACTGGAAGTGCACCAAACAGGGTGTTTACAGTAGAGTGGCTAAACGCAAGATGGAACTCAACGGCGGGTGTTGGCGGCATCTCGTTTCAATTAAAATTAGCAGAAGCAGATGGAAAAATAGATTTTGTGTATAAATCCGAAGTAGGATCATTAGTGTCGCCAAGTGCCTCAATTGGGATTAGCAATATGGGCACTGGGGTAAAGAACTTTTTGTGCTTAAGCGCTACAGGTAATTTCCCATCCGATACAAGCACAATCTTTGAATATACTGTCCTTAACTCAAAGCCAGCTGATGGTCAAACCTATTCTTTTATCCCTAAATTTTTACCTCCAATTGCACCCAACAATCTTAGCTTTAACAGCGTTACTTCCACTACTTTAAATATAACTTGGAAAGACAGTTCTAATTCAGAAACCTATTTTTTAATTTACATATCAAACGATAATATAAACTTTAATTTGGCAGGCAATGTTGCCTCTACAAGTACCCCTTCTCAAGGCTCGAATTATTTGCAGTCCGTTTCGGGCTTATTGCCTGGTACAACTTATTATTTTAGGGTATTCGCTTGCAATGAAGGAAGTGCTCCTTTGAACTTTTCTTCGGCCACTTGCACAACAGTTGCTGGTTTATTAAGCGGCATTAAAACCATTTGTCCAAGCGGTTGCGATTATACCAGCATAGGTGCGGCATGCAATGATGTGCGTTTAAAAGGTGTAAGTGGGAGTTTAATTTTTGAACTTACCAATACTTATAATCCAATTATTGAATCGTACCCGTTTTCATTTGGCAATCTATTAACCAGCACAGCTAATTCAATCACTCTAAGGCCAAGTAATAATGTAAGTACGCCCATTATTTTTTCCACCTCGGCATCAAGAACGTTCGAATTTAATAATACCAACTATTTAACCATAGATGGAAAAAAAGGTGGAGTGGGAACGCCAGAATTTATTCAAATTTGCAATCAAAACAGTGTTGGATCGGCCATAAATTTTATAAACGGCTCCGAAAACAATACCCTTACTCACTGCAGGGTAACAGGAATATCCACCTCCATTAGTTCGGGAGTTATAAATTTTCTTGGCACCAATTCAACTATCGGCAACAGCAATAATTCCATATTCAATTGTAGCATAAAAGACAGTATTGGAACCCCCATTTATGCCATTTATTCTTTGGGCAATTCAACCTATCCAAACCTGTTTAACACTTTATATGGAAACAATTTTTCAAATTATTTTAACACTTCAAATCCAACTTATGCCCTATTTTTATCAACTGGAACCAATTCATGGTTTATAGGAAGCAACCATTTTTTTCAAAAAAATACCAGAACCACCGCACTCAATACTGTTGGTTCAATTTTTATTAACAGTGGCTCTGATTATGCCATCTATGGAAACTTTTTTGGTGGGTCTGGACCAAATTGTGGGGGAAGTGCTTATGCCATAAATGGAACTGGGAGCATGTCTATGATTAATTTAAACCTGCTAGCTACAAGTGCTTGTGTAATTCAATCGAATACTTTTCGAAATTTCAATATCAATTTAACCGGAGCCAATCATTATTTTATTAATATGGCAAATGGGGCCTTTAATGTTTCTGGAAACACATTTGGCAATGATGTTTCTAACAACAACATTAGATTCTCGAGCACTGCATCCAATATTTTGTTTGCGCCTATTAACCTAAATGGAGGAACATCGTATGGCGAAATTGTGGTTGAATCGAACGCCTTTGGCAGTATGAGTATTGTGGGAACAGGCCTCGTTAATTATAGAGCAATCAATATTGTCACTGCTGTTTCGGCCTTAAACATCACAAACAATAACCTTGGAAGTTTGAGTATAGCCAATAGCATTGTTGATTCTACTGCTGGCCAATTGTATGGAATTTTTGGCCCAACAACGGCCTCTTTCAACACCATTAATGGCAATACTTTAACAAATTTATCTGCCATAAATACTGCTACCACTACCCGATTATGCGGCATTTATATAAACTCTAGCGGAACCTTCAATGTATTAGAAAACACCATCAATAACTTAATTACCACAAGCACGGGAATAGGAACAAATGCAAATGCCCCATTAATTGGCATCCTTCAAAACTCCACTGGACTAGACCAGGTTTGCAGTGGAAACAATGTTTCTGGTTTGTATTTAAACAATGCCTTAACCAGCAATCCAATTCAACTATATGGCATCTTTTATTCGGGCTCTGTTTCTGGCACTAATATTCTTTCGCATAATTATGTGCAAGGCATACGAAGTTTAAGTACCGGAACATCCATTATTAATGGCATTTACAACGGTTGCTATGGGGTAAGCTGCTTTAATAACCGGGTTCGTTTGGGCTTAGATATGAATGGAAATCCTACGCCAGAAAACCACCAAATTTATGGAATAAACGATGCAAACAGTGCCAATGCATATTACTATAACAGCGTATATATTACGGGTTCTGTGAACGTAACTGGATCGAGCAACACCGCTGCATTTTATAATTCGACCGGCGCAACTGCCACACGAAAAATCATCAATAATATTTTTTACAACCAAAGAGCCAATGTATCTGGTTTAGGCAATCATTATGCAATCTTTTTAACATCAACCACTTTAAGCGGACTCAGTTTAGACCACAATATTTATTTTGCTCCTGCTATTGGTGGAATTCTTGGCAGGTTTAATTCTGTTGACTATCTCGGTCTGAACCAATGGCGTTCGATAACTTATAGCGATTATAATTCTGGTTGGGGTAGCCCTAATTTTATTACTCCAAATAGTCCAACCGCACAATTAAAAGTTCAAAGTCCCACCCCGGTTGAAGGTGCAGGCGAATATATTGAAGATTTAGAGGTAGATTTTGAACAAGAAATAAGAGCGGTTAATTCTCCAAGTGATATTGGTGCCGACGCAGGAACCTTCGTGGCAGTTGATCTTTTTCCACCAAGTATTTTATTTAACCCCTTATCGAATACAGCTTCCACTAGTAACCGCACGCTATCTGTTAACTTAATTGACTCTGGCACACGGGTAACTAAATCGGTCTCCATAGAACCCCGTATTTGGTATAGAAGGTCGTTTCCTACAATCAGTCCATGGGTAAGCACGCCAGGAATTTTGGTGGCAGGAAACCAAAAAAATGGCACTTGGGATTTTATGATAGATTATTCCATTATTGGCCTACCAGCAGCTTTTGGCCATCGGTATCAATATTATGTTGTAGCGCAAGATTCGGCGCCTACTCCCAATTTATTTTACAATCCGTTAAATGGCGCAAACCACAGTTCTGTAGGCATGCAAATAAGTGCACCCACTACCCCTGAACAATTTTCTATTGTAATTAATCTTTCAACCAATATCACAGTTGGAGCTGGTCAGGCATATACCACCTTAACGGGTCCGTTTGGATTATTTGATGCCATTAACAATGGGGCATTGGCAGGCAATACCCTTGCAACTATTGTATCTAATATTATAGAACCGGGCACTGTTTCTTTAACCAATGCAGGCATGGGTGGGTATAATTTGCGGGTTAAGCCAGATGCCACACCTAGGGTTTTAAGTGGAGCCCAAACTACAAGTTACTCTGCGCTTATCTTTTTAAATGGCGCAATTGGTGTAACCATAGACGGCGTTTCGCCTGGTATGCTAACCATTAGAAATGTTATTGGAACTAGCACTAATATGGCTACTACTTCTGCCATTAGGATAAACAATGGAAAAAACGATACCATAAAAAATTGCATCATTGAATCAAACTCTGGAAACGCCAGCTTTGCCACCCTTAGCTTAAGCACAAGCAATGGATTAGTTAAAGCAAGTGATTTATTCATTAAAAACAACATCATAAGGCCAGCCTTTAACGATACCAATCAAACACCGCAGGCCGCAATCTTAATAAACTCATCCACAGGGAATATCTCCAATACATACATTTATAGCAATGAAATTTCCGACTTTAAAGCCTACGGAATTTATTTGGTCAATGTGGGCAATAACCTAAAAATTGGCGATTTAAACGACAGCACGCAAGGGAACAAAATATATCAGCGGGCAAGGCAAGCTTCAAATTATTCCATCCTTGTTGGTTCAGGCAGTGGACATATTATTGCTCATAATGCGATATATAATTTAGCGGGGGTGATTCACACCAATACAACATATGGAATTTATGCCTATAACAATATTAATAACATACGCATTTTACATAATTCCTTTGGGGGTAGTAATGCCTCAAGAGGTGGCCAAGCCTATCAATTTAATTCAAATTATTATGGGATACTTTTCGCTGGTGGCAATCTCACTAATTCTATCATTGATGGAAATATTTTTGCCAATTTTGCTGGCATGGGAAGCAATTTGTTCAATGGAATCTTGGTTACGGCAGGCAAAGTAATAATTAGCAACAACACCATTGGAGGAAGTTTTTATGGCACTAATTTACAAGACACTATTTCTATTTCGAATAACTTTTTTGGCATAAGGGTTACCTCTACTTCGCCTGCTTCTATCACGAATAATGTTATAAGCAATATTAATAATAATGGACTTGGCTACATGGTAGGAATGAGCATTGAGGCTGGAGTTTCGGATATAAAGAACAATAAAATTAGTCACTTAAAAACATTCTCTACAAGCAATGTTAGTTTAGATTATAGTTGCGTGGGACTTCGATTTTCTTCTGCAACCTCGGGAAACAACATAGAAAATAATTATATAAACAACCTACAAAACTTAAGCACCACAAGCAATGTTTGCGTTACAGGAATGGCCATCGTAAATTCCATATCCAATAGCAATATTACTAGGAATCGCATTTTTAATCTTATAGCCAACGGTACTGGTAGTGGCGCGTTGAGTCCAATAATTAGAGGAATTTACAGCTCTGGAAGGGTTAATGCTACGTTTGCAAATAACCAAATAACGATAGCGCCTAACATTGTAGGAACCCAAGCCCGAATTAGGGGAATTGAAGCGGCAAACTCTGGTGCATCAAGCAATTTCTTCCACAATTCAATCTATATTGGAGGAACTACCTACGGCAGCAATAACTCTTCTGCATTTTATCGAAATGCTGTTTCTAGCAATGCCGCAATAGAAGTTAAGAACAATATTTTTTACAATGAACGTGCTGGGGCTGGAAAGCATTATTCGTTTTCAACAAACACTAACAGTGCAATTAGCCACGATTATAATTTATATGTTAATACCAACCTCAATACGGCCATAGAAAATCCAATTGGCACGAGTAAAAATTTGTCCACTTGGAATGCGCAAACAGGCAATCCATCAAATAACATAGGCAATACAAATATTGAGTTAGGAGCAGATCAATTTTTTCCTAATAAAAGCTTGGGCGATTTAGCCAGTAGCGCTTGTGTTATTTCGAATGCTGGAGGATATACCCCTATCCTATCAGATTTTAATCAAGCTATCAGATCTAATCCGGCCGACCTTGGTTCTGTTGAATTTTCCACGGCAACTGGAAAGCCACAAATACTTTCTCAATCGGGTAATATCAACGTAAGTTGTAGTCCGGCAAGCATAAAGATTGGCCTCAAAGCAAGCGGTTTTGGCATAAAATATCAATGGCAAGAAAAGCAAGGAAGTACCTGGAACAATTTAAGCAATACCAGCCTTTATGGAGGAACCGATTCTGATACTTTAACACTTACCCTACCCAGTTCTAATTTAAACGGCTTTCAATATAGATGTAAAGTTAGTGGTTCTTGCTTGCCAGCAGATTCGTCTAATGCGGTTACTTTAACTATTGCAAACAGCAGTTCGTGGTTGGGCGCGGTAAGCACCGCATGGGCCAATGCAGCAAATTGGAGTTGCGCCAGCATTCCTAGTCCAAGCACAGATGTAATTATAAACAATGTGAGCAATCTGCCTATCATAAGTGATAACAACAGAAGTTGTCACAATTTAAATATTGGTACAGGGGCAAATTTGAGCTTAAATAATTCTAATTCGGAATTGAGTTTATATGGAAACATGAACTTGGTAGGACTGCTTAACAATAGCAATGGCCGAATAATTTTTGCGGGATCGCAAGCCCAAACAATTCCAGCAATGAGTTATAACAACATTAGCATAAACAATGATTCTGGGGTGAGCTTAATTGGTTCTGTAAACTTAAATGGCAATTTAAATTTCGTAAAAGGAAATTTGTTTTTAGACAAATACAACTTTACGCTTTTAGGCAATTCTGCTAATATAAGCGGGGCAGCCTCCGACGGAAAATTTTTTGTAAGCAATGATACAGGCAATTTAATTATACAAAATATTGGCAATAGTGCCCGCACGGGAATAGTTGAATTCCCTATTGGATCGAACCGAAATTCTTATACCCCTTTTACCATTAATAATGCTGGAACAGCCGATCATTTTAGCGGTCGCGTTTTGAACCAAGTTTACCCAGGTTATGTGGGCAATGCAACGCCAAATGGAACTGCATTAAGTGCCAATGTGGTTAATAAGACATGGGTGGTAAAAGAAAATGTAAATGGCGGCAGCAATGCAGCATTAAGTTTTCAATGGAATGTGGTAGATGAAGTTTTTGGATTTGGAAGAACCAATTGTTATGTATCTGCAAATAATGGTAGCGCATGGAGTGCGGCTACTGGCGGGGCTGCAGTTGGAATTAATCCTTATTCGCGCAGTATAAACAATGTAAGTTCATTTAATATATTTGGTGTGGGAAGCGGAGGCGTTTTACCTGTTCAATTGCTTCATTTTAAGGCAGCAATTCAGGAACAAGATGTGTTGCTTAACTGGCAAACTTCTAATGAAATAAACAGCAAAGAATTTTGGATAGAGCGCTCAATGGATGGCGAGAATTATTCTGTTATTGGCAGTGTGGCAGCGGCTGGAAACAGCAATGTTGTAAAGCAATATGCGTTCAACGACCAAAGAATTATTCCGCAGCAAATTGGTTCAGACCGAATTTATTACAAACTAAGGATGCTTGATTTGGATGATAAGGAGCTTTATTCGCCGGTGGTTTATGTAGACTTAAATGTTGATTTGGAGAACGAGCACACGAAGGTTTACCCAAATCCTTTTGGGGCTGAATTGCATGTGGAAATTAAATTGGCGCAAGCTCAAGAAATAGAAATTTGCTTGTACGATTTGTATGGAAAATTGGTTTCTAGTCAAAAATATTTTTCGCAAGCAGGTATCCAACATTTCGGTCTGAACCAATCGGAAAATCTGCCAAAGGGCTTGTATTTCCTAACAGTTGTTAGACATGATAAATATAAAATTCTCAAAATATTGAAGCAATAAGTTTTGTTTTACGAAGTGGTTTGCTATTTTTATATCGTTATACACAAAATATATAGTGCAATTTCGACAAATATATCCTTGTACTATTGTTTTGTTAAATAGGCATTAACCATTGTAAAATTATCAATTAGCTTTGAGCTATTTAAAAATTGCAATTGGTATTATTTAAAATTAAAAATATGGAAAACAGGGAATCACAAGTTTTAGAAGACGCACTTACAGAAAATACTGCGGTATCAAGTGTTTCGGCGCGCAGAACAAAAAAGGGATTTACCATAACAAGTTATGGAGCCATTATATTGCTTACAGGCTGTTTAATAAACATATTTTTGCCAACAGATACGTTTATGTACGAACTGGCTTTATATGGGCCAACTACAGTTGGCGCAAGCATGGTTATTTACGGGTTTTATTGCGTTTTTGAGTAGGTTTTTTATTGCTTTATCTTTTTAATGATATCAAACTTCATGGCAGCACTTGGACATTCATGATAACAAATTCCGCAACCTTTGCAATATTCATAATCTACGCGTAAGCGATTTTTCTTGTCGAAATGCACCACGGCATCTGGACAATAATTATAACAATTGCCGCAATTAAAACATGTGCCACAATGCAAGCAACGAGCAGCTTCGGCCGCTATTTCTGTACCATTTAAGCTATCCATTACCTCAGAAAAAGTATAACTTCGCTTTTTGTTTTGAGGCGCCGATTCATAATAATGGAAACGCATTTCCTCACTCTTTACTACATCTATTTCTTCTATAACTGCCGGCGCTACTAATTTTTCATTGCGTAAAAAAGCATTTACAGCCTTGGCCGTTTTATTGCCAATTTCAACCGTCTCTATAAAAGAAATGACCTTATTCATTTCACTTGAAACAAAAACAGGAATGCCATTAAGGAAACTAATTTCTCCCTTTTTTCTAATAAGCGAAGTGTTTTCTAGCAAAAAATTCTCCGAGCAAACAATGGCCCCAAAATCGGCAGGCAAATCTGTTACCTGCATGTTGCTATTTAAACTAATCTCCAGGCCTTCTTGCACAATTTTCTCTATTTCATGATTCAATAATTCATCGGGCAAATCATCGTCTAAATAACCATTTCTCAGTATTCCTCCTGCCTTAGAAGCAGGTTCAAATACATTTACAAAATAGCCGGCCTGTCTAAGCCTAAGCGCCGTTGTTAAGCCATCGGGACCAGAACCAAATACGGCTATTTTCTCGTCGAAAATTAATTGGTTCGGCACAATTTCTTTTTTTGAACCATGGTCGCCAATATAGCTTTCTATGGTGCGAATATTTACCGTACCATCGTAATCGGCACGGTTACAATTTTGCTCGCAATAGCCTGCACAAACCCTGCCGCATAAAGATGGAAAAGGATTGGTTTTAAAAATCAATTCATAGGCTTCCTCAAAACGCTCCTCGGCAGCCAATTGAATAAACTCGCGCACTTGTGTGCCAGCAGGACAATGGTGCGAGCAGGGTGCGTTGCGTGTTACATAAATGGGAATAGACATGCGCCAGCTGCCTGTTTTGTTGAGCGACATTGGATCGTTCCAAAAAGGTGCTTGTGGAATGATTGATTTTGGACCTGGCGCCGTTGCTAACTGCTTAACAATTGGATTTGGGTTTACAAATTCGCTTAAGCTGTTATAAGCGATTTCTGCTGCTTCTGCATTGGCATCTGGCTTAGATGGCACTTCTTCTTTAATAATCATTTTGCCTACCTCTATATCGCCTCCTAGGATGCGCAACAAGGCACCAATCATGGCAGAATTTACGATAGGCAAAGATTTGCTACCTAATTGCTTTTCTATTGAAATGCGCGTGGCCGGAACGGTATATACCACTGCCGCTTTATCTTGGTACATTTCAGGCTTATTGCTGGTGTTTAGCAAAATGGTTCCGCCTTCATGCAAACCAGCAAAAACCGGAACCTGCCCCAACAAGGATTCGTCGAAAACCACAATCAAATGTGGGTTATAGATATTGCTTCTGTTGAGAATCTCTGTTTTAGAAATGCGCAAAAAACCTTGAATAGGCGCGCCGGTTCGCTCCACGCCAAAGGAAGGAAATGCCTGCACTTCATATTCGCCCGTATGGCTAAATATTTTAGACAAAATTTCAAATGCAGTTACCATGCCTTGTCCGCCACGGGCATGGCCCATTACCTCAAACAATTCGGCTCCAACTAATGGATTTATTGACTGTATCATATGATTTAATTTATTACTTTTCTACTGGCATTTCCGATTTATTCAATATTTTTTTCCATTCTTTATTAACCCATTTTTGAAT
>JAWXAZ010000021.1:0-50216 GCA_034439755.1 bacterium | reverse complement strand
TGGTGCTTATATCATTGGTGCAACTGCTCCTTCAGATTATCCTTCATTTACGGCTGCCGTTGCTGCTTTGCAACTTCGTGGTGTAGGTGGTCCAGTAGTGTTTAACGTAAGAACAGGATCGTATGCAGAAAGCTTTAATTTGCCTGCTACTACGGGTGCTAGTTTAACTAATACCATTACCTTTAAATCAATGGCAAACCATGTCGACTCTGTTGTTATTGTTCCTTCTACAAGTGATGCTTATATTGTTCGTTTGGAGGGTGCAAACAATACCAAGTTTAGTAAAATTACTTTTAGAAGCCTTTCTGCCACCAGTGTTCAAAATGGTATAGTGCTTGCAGGTGCTATTAACAACGATACCATTGTAGACTGTAAAATAGACATGGCCATCCAAACTTCTTATGGTAACTACATGGTTTATGGTACAGGTTTAGGTAATACGTTCGATGGATTTGTGTTGAAAAATAATACGATGACTGGTTCTTATTATGGAATTTACTTTTTCGGTCAAAGTAATTCTTATTTTGGTAGATTTAGAAACTTAGTTATTGATGGAAATAGCATAACCAATACCTATGTTTATAGTATTTATACCTACTATTCTAGTAACTTTATTTTCAACAAAAATGTAATTGCACCAAGTTCTATTTACTCAGGAAATATCAACTATTTCATGTATTGCGATTCAATTAACATTACCAACAATACCTGGAACTTTACAAATAATTGCACCATGTATTTGGGTTATTATTCATATAACAGTGTAGGAAGAAGAGGATTAGTTGCCAATAATGTAATTACAGGTAGTGGAAGCATGACATCTGCTACCATTTATTTAGGTTACTTCGATCAATACCTAGATATTATGCATAACTCCTTTAGCGTGCCTTCATCAAATTATTGTGCTTATGTTTATAATACAGGTGCTATTGGAAGAAGGTTAAAGAATAATGTTTTCCATAACAGAGGAACAGGTACAGCAGCTTATTTTGCAGCAGCGCCTATTGCTAACGTTGAGGCCAATTATAATAATTATTTCACCGCAGGTTCTATCCTAATTAATGGTATCAGTTCTCAAGCTACCCTCCAAGGTTGGAAAGCATACTCTGGTGTAGATAAGTTATCTTGGAGTTACAATCCTGGATTTACCTCAACCACCAACTTAATGCCAGATCCTACTAGTCCTAATTCATGGAGTTTAAATGGTAGGGCAGAGTACCAACCAAGTGTACCAACAGATATAAATGGTAATCCACGTGTTTCAAATATGGCAAATGGTGTTTCTGATGTGGGTGCATACGAATTTACACCAACTTCTACACCTCCTTTGGCTACTGCTGTTCCAACAACGCCAGTTGCTGGCGGTACTCAGTCGTTCCTATTCGGTGGCGATACCATCGCTAGAATCATGTACGATCAATTTGCTACAGCGCCAAGTTCAATGGGAATGCGTGTATACAGTGGTGTAACACCAACACTTATTGCGCCTGCAACCGCTTATCCTTATTTCTATTATAGCGCTGAAGCTCCATCTGGGACTTACACTTATAACATGACTATCAAATACAAACCAATTTGGATGGGTACTTTGCCAACTACAGCAAATTTTAAATTGGCAACAAAAGCACCAGCAAATGCATGGTCGGTATTAGGTAGTACCAATAGTATGGTAGATTCAGTTGCTTATACCATATCTGGATTAGCTACTTTAACTGATTTGCCAGCTCTATTCACTGCTGCCGATGACATGAATCCGCTTCCTGTTGAGATGATTAGATTTACAGGTGTCAAATCAGAATATACAGCTAACTTAAATTGGTCAACTGCTACAGAAAGAAACAGCAGCCACTTTGAAGTAGAACGTTCTTATACTGGAGTTGATTTTAGCCGTTTAGGAAATGTAAAATCGAATGGTAACAGCAACAGCCTAAAGAACTATAGTTTTGTAGATGGAGATGCATTCGTAAACAATGAGCCTATCGCTTACTACCGTTTAAAATTAGTAGACAGAGATGGTAGCTTTGAATATTCAAATACCATTTCAATTGAAAATGGCAAGGAAGAAGTTTCGGCCGAACCAATCAATGTATTCCCTAATCCATTTAACAACACTTTATTTATTGCGTACAAATCATTGACCAATGAAGTAGTAGCGTTAAGAGACCTAAGCGGAAGATTAATTATGAGCCAGAATTTAAACGCTGAGGAAATGGTTCATCAATTGAATATTCCGAGTAGTTTAGATAAAGGAATATACCTATTAACATTTGGTTCAAACCGAACTAAAACTGTAAAGGTAGTAAGAGATTAGTGCTTTTAAACTTAAATTAAAAAGGGCCTGCGAATTTTATTTGCAGGCCCTTTTGTTTTTTAAAAACCTATAAAACAGCACATTGTGTCAAAATAAGTTTGTTAAATATCTTGTTTTTAATAAATATTTGGGAGAATAGTTTGGTTATTAATTAAATAAAGCATACGTTTGCAGCCCCTTAAAAGGGAATTTTAACGGAAAAGACTGATGGTTCTATGTTAGCAAGTAACCCGCTCAGCAAATGATATTTTTAAATATTTTTTGTACGCGCTTGCACAGCTAACTTCAATCACCTACCTTTGCCGTCCCAATTTTTAGATAATTATTGCGTATTAACAGCTAGATATGCCTACTATTCAACAACTGGTTCGTAAGGGCCGCACAGATGTTTCATTCAAGAGTAAATCACCAGCTCTTGATTCTTGTCCTCAACGTAGAGGTGTTTGTACCCGTGTGTACACAACAACTCCTAAGAAGCCTAACTCGGCTATGCGTAAGGTTGCTCGTGTTCGTTTAACTAACGGAAATGAGATTAACGCCTACATACCAGGAGAAGGACACAATTTACAAGAACACTCAATTGTGTTAGTAAGAGGTGGAAGGGTAAAAGATTTACCTGGAGTTCGTTACCACATTGTACGTGGCGCTTTAGATACTGCCGGTGTTGCTGGTCGTAACCAAAGACGTTCTAAGTACGGTACCAAAAAGCCTAAGGCTGGTCAACCAGCGGTTGATCCTAAAGCTAAAAAGAAATAATTACCAAGCGTAAGTAAATAATCAGATGAGAAAAGCAAGAGCTAAAAAGCATATTTTGTTACCTGACCCAAAGTTCAGTGATGTGTTGGTAACCCGCTTTGTAAATAACATGATGTTGCAAGGAAAGAAAGCTACCGCTTATGGTGTTTTCTATGCAGCCCTAGATAAAGTTGAGGCCAAAGCGCAAGAGCGTGGCTTAGATGTTTGGAAAAAAGCATTAAACAATGTGATGCCTTCTGTAGAAGTTAAATCACGTCGCGTTGGTGGTGCAACTTTTCAAATACCGATGGAAGTTCCAGCAGATCGTAAGATTGCAGTTGGAATGAAATGGTTAATCAAATATTCACGTAACCGTGGCGAGAAGACAATGGCAGATAAATTGGCCAACGAAATTTTAGCAGCAGCTAAAAATGAAGGTTCTTCTGTTAAGAAACGTGAAGACACGCACAAGATGGCAGATGCTAATAAAGCCTTCTCACATTTCAAAATTAGCTAAATTACAAAATAAGAAATTAGAGGAACCCTTAAATGGCTCGTGATTTAAAATATACAAGAAACATCGGTATTGCTGCTCACATTGATGCGGGAAAAACCACCACAACTGAGCGTATCCTATATTATTCTGGTGTAAACCACAAAATAGGTGAAGTTCACGATGGTGCCTCTACAATGGACTGGATGGTACAAGAGGCTGAACGTGGTATAACAATCACTTCTGCTGCAACCACCGTTAGTTGGAAATATCGCGATAATAATTACCATATTAATATTATTGATACACCAGGTCACGTAGATTTCACGGTTGAAGTAAATCGTTCTTTGCGTGTATTAGATGGTTTAGTGTTTTTATTCTCAGCGGTTGATGGTGTTGAGCCTCAGTCTGAGACTAACTGGAGACTTGCAAATAATTATAACGTAGCTCGTTTGGGTTTCGTAAATAAAATGGACCGCTCTGGTGCCGATTTCTTAAACGTGGTAAAACAAGTGAAAGAAATGTTAGGTAGCCACGCTGTACCTTTACAACTACCTATCGGTTCAGAAGATAATTTCAAGGGTGTGGTTGATTTAATCAACTTCCGTGGAATGGTTTGGAATGAGCATGATAAAGGAATGACCTATGAAACCATAGATATTCCTGAAGATATGTTGGAAGAAGCAACTGAGTGGAGAGAGAATTTGTTGGAAGCTGTTTCTGAGTATGATGATAAATTGATGGAGAAATTCTTCGAAGATCCTAAATCAATTACCGAAAGAGAAATTCTAGATGCCTTGCGGAAAGCCGTTATTGATATGAAGATTGTGCCAATGTTGTGTGGTTCTTCTTTCAAAAACAAAGGTGTACAAACCATGCTTGATTTGGTAATGGAATTACTTCCTAGCCCAATTGATAAGCAAGGTGTTACTGGAACCAATCCTGATACCGGCGCCGAAATTACCCGTATGCCTAGCGTTACCGAGCCGTTTACTGCCTTAGCTTTTAAAATTGCTACAGATCCTTTCGTTGGTCGCCTAGCTTTTATGCGTGCTTATTCAGGTAAATTAGATGCTGGTTCTTACGTTTTAAATACCCGTAGTGGAAACAAAGAGCGTATTTCTCGTATTTTTCAAATGCATGCTAACAAGCAAAACCCTATCGAAGCTTTAGAGGCTGGTGATATTGGAGCCGCTGTTGGATTTAAAGATATAAAAACAGGAGATACTTTGTGTGCCGAAAAGTTTCCAATTGTTTTGGAAGCTATGGATTTCCCAGATCCAGTTATTGGATTAGCGGTTGAACCAAAAACACAGGCCGACTCTGATAAATTAGGCATGGCTTTAGCTAAATTGGCCGAAGAGGATCCTACGTTTAAAGTTCATACTGATGAAGATTCTGGTCAAACCGTAATCTCTGGTATGGGTGAACTTCACTTGGAAATTATTGTAGATCGCTTAAAACGTGAGTTTAAAGTTGAGATCAACCAAGGAGCGCCGCAAGTATCCTATAAAGAAACAATTACGCAAGCGGTTACGCACCGTGAGGTTTATAAGAAACAATCTGGTGGTAGAGGTAAATTTGCAGATATCCAGTTTGAATTAACTCCAGGATCCGATGATAAGCCAGGACTAGAGTTCATCAACGAGATTGTGGGTGGATCAATTCCAAAAGAATTTATCCCTTCAGTTGAAAAAGGTTTCAGACTTGCCATGCAAAACGGTGTTCTTGCTGGTTTCGCAGTAGAAAGTCTAAAAGTTCGTTTATTTGATGGTTCGTTCCACGCAGTGGATTCAGATGCCCTATCTTTTGAACTAGCTGCAAAGATTGGATTTAAAGAAGCCTCTCGTAAAGCGAGTCCGGTATTACTTGAACCAATTATGAAAATAGAGGTTATTACACCTGAGATTAACATGGGTGATGTAATAGGTGACTTGAATAAGCGTAGAGGTCAGTTGGATGGTATGGATACCAGAGCCGGTGCCTCAGTTGTAAAAGGTAAAGTTCCATTGGCAGAAATGTTTGGATACGTTACTCAATTGAGAACATTGTCTTCGGGTAGAGCTACTAGCTCAATGGAATTCAACCACTATGCAGAAGCACCGAGAAATGTACAAGAAGAAGTTTTAGCAAAAGTTAACGGAAAGGGCGCAAAAGCTTAATATATTATGGTTAGCCAAAGAATAAGGATTAAATTAAAATCGTTCGATCACAACTTAGTTGATAAGTCAGCTGAGAAGATTGTAAGAACTGTAAAGGCAACAGGTGCCGTGGTAAGTGGACCAATTCCCTTGCCTACTCACAAGAAGATTTACACAGTTCTACGTTCACCGCACGTAAACAAAAAAGCGAGAGAACAATTCCAATTGTGCTCATACAAAAGATTGTTAGATATTTACAGTTCAACCGCAAAAACTGTCGATGCTTTGATGAAGCTTGAATTGCCTAGCGGGGTTGATGTTGAAATTAAAGTTTGATAGGAAACACTATGTCAGGTTTAATAGGAAAAAAATTAGGAATGACCAGCGTCTTCGATGCTAACGGAAAGCAAATACCATGCACCGTAATCGAGGTTGGGCCTTGTGTAGTAACACAAGTTAAGACATCAGAAACTGATGGCTACAATGCTGTTCAAATAGCGTACGGAGATGCCAAAGAGAAAAACACTCCCGCTGCGTTAAAAGGTATTTTCAAAAAAGCAAATACCAACTCAAAAACTAAAATGGCTGAGTTTAAAGGCTTTGAACAAACACTTAGTGTTGGTCAAACCTTAACTGTAGATCTATTTGAAGCAGGAGAGTTTGTAGATGTGGTTGGTACCAGCAAAGGAAAAGGATTCCAAGGTGTTGTGAAACGTCACAACTTCCAAGGAGTTGGAATGCAAACACATGGTCAGCACAATCGTTTACGTGCTCCAGGTTCAATAGGTGCATCTTCTGATCCTTCTAGGGTATTTAAAGGTATGCGTATGGCCGGTAGAATGGGCGGTACTCGTATCAAAAAAACCAATCTTGAAATATTAAAAGTTCACAAAGATCAAAATCTTTTGGTTGTTAAAGGATCAATTCCTGGCCACAAAGGTTCAATCGTATTGATAGAGAAGTAACATGGAATTAGCAGTATTAAATACCAGCGGATCAGCCACAGGAAGAAATGTTACCTTAAATGATGACATTTTTGGAATCGATCCTAATGACCACGCTATATATTTAGATGTAAAGCAATACTTGGCTAACCAACGCCAAGGTACTCACTCGTCTAAAGAAAAGAGCACTGTAAGTGGTTCAACAAAGAAATTGCACAGACAAAAAGGTACTGGTGGATCTCGTAAAGGATCAATCAAATCTGGTACTTTCGTAGGAGGTGCTCGTATTCACGGACCTAGACCCCGTGATTACAGTTTCAAGTTAAATAAGAAATTAAAGCAATTGGCGCGTAAAAGTGCCTTAGCTTATAAGGCCAAGGAAGATTGCATTACAGTACTTGAAGTATTTGCAATGGAAAATCCTAAAACCAAAAATTACTTAAATATTTTGAATGGTTTGAATTTTGCCAACAACAAAACATTGTTAGTTTTGGCAGATTACAACGAGAATATCTACAAATCTGGAAGAAATTTGTCTAAGACTAAGGTTATGGCAGCGAAAGATTTGAATACATACGATATTCTTCATGCCGACAAAGTTATTTTTGTTGAGAATTCAGTGGAAGTTATTGAGAACATTTTAAATAAGGCATAGAATGACTATTTTAAAGAAGCCTTTAGTAACAGAGAAATTTACAGCAATTAGCGAGAAGCTAAATAAGGTAAGTTTCATCGTAGCCAAAACGGCTACCAAAACAGAAATTAAAAAAGCTGTTGAAGATATGTATAGTGTAAATGTTACTAATGTAAACACTATGATATATGCAGGTAAATCAAAAGCCAGATTTACCAAAAGAGGTCACTTCTCCGGACGTAAACCATCTTTTAAAAAGGCTGTAATTACATTACAGGAGGGTCAAAAAATTGACTTCTTCCAAAATATCTAAGTAAGACGATGGGAATCAGGAAATTTAAACCAGTTACACCAGGAACTCGTTTCAGGGCTCAGAATACCTATGAGGAACTAACGCCGGATTATAAGGTTGAGAAATCACTTATCGTGAGTTTGAAGAATTCTGGAGGACGTAATAATTCAGGAAAGATGACTATGCGTTATATTGGTGGTGGAAGCCGCAAATTATACCGTGTAATTGATTTCAAACGTAATAAATTTGGAGTTGAGGCTACAGTTGATTCAATTCAATACGATCCAAACCGTTCTTGCTTTATTGCCTTATTAGCCTATACTGATGGTGAAAAGCGCTACATTATTGCTCCTAAAGGAATAGATGCTGGACAAAAATTAATGAGTGGTACTGGTATTGCTCCAGAAATTGGAAATGCATTGCCACTTAGTGAAATTCCTTTGGGAACTGCCATCCATAACATCGAAATTCATCCTGGAAAGGGTGGTCAGATAGCACGTTCGGCAGGAGCTTCGGCTCAATTGTTGAACCGTGATGGAAAATATGCAACCGTTAAAATGGTTTCAGGAGAAACGCGTCAGATCTTAGTTACATGTTTAGCTACGGTTGGTCAAGTTTCAAACCAAGACCACATGAATGAGCGTAAAGGTAAGGCAGGTGCAAATCGTTGGATTGGTAGAAGACCACGTACTCGTCCTGTAGCCATGAATCCAGTGGATCATCCAATGGGTGGAGGTGAAGGTAGAGCTTCAGGTGGACATCCACGATCACGTAAAGGCTTGAAATCAAAAGGATTCAAGACCCGTACTCCAAAGAAATATTCGAATTCATTTATCATCGAAAGTCGTAAGAAGAAATAACGAGATATGGCGCGTTCATTAAAAAAAGGTCCGTTTGTAGAAGTAAAACTTGAAAAGAAAGTTTTCACTATGAACGATAGCAAAAAGAAATCTGTTATCAAAACCTGGAGTCGCAGGTCAATGATTACCCCAGATTTTGTTGGTCATACATTTGCCGTACACAATGGAAGTAAGTTCATCCCTGTGTATGTAACAGAAAATATGGTAGGCCATAAGTTGGGCGAGTTCGCTCCAACTCGTACATTTAAGTCGCATCCTACTAAGAAAGATTAATAAGAATGGAAGCAGTAGCTAAATTAAATAATTGTCCTACCTCTCCAAGAAAAATGAGGTTATTGGCCGATTTGATCCGCGGAAAACGTGTGGAGGAAGCCTTCAATATTTTGGTTTTCAATGCTAAGAAAGAAAATTCTCTTCGTTTAGAGAAGTTACTTCGCTCGGCAATTGCAAACTGGGAGCAAAAAAATGAAGGTAGTAAGGTTGAAGATAGCGAATTGGTTATTAAGACCATATTTGTAGATGGCGGTGCCATGGTGAAGAGGATTAGACCTGCTCCTCAAGGCAGAGCACATCGCATTCGCAAGCGCTCAAATCATGTAACTTTGATTGTAGACAGCAAAGCAGCTGTACCAACCAAAGAAGGTAAAAAAGATTCAAAAGTTAACGCATAATATAATCAGAATGGGACAAAAGGTTAACCCAATAGGTTTTCGTTTAGGAATTATCAGAGGCTGGGAGTCTAACTGGTACGGAGGAAAGAATTTTGCTGAGAAACTTATCGAAGATGAGAATATCAGAAAATATTTGAATGCAAGGATTACCAAAGGTGGTATCGCTAAGATAATCATCGAACGTACTATAAAGCGTGTAATCATTACTATTCACACTTCTCGTCCGGGAATCGTAATAGGAAAAGCAGGTTCGGAGGTTGATAAAATCAAAGAAGAAGTTAAGAAGCTTACCAAAAAGGATGTGGCCATTAATATTTTTGAGATTAAACGTCCAGAATTAGATGCCACGCTTGTAGGTGAGTCAATAGCCAATCAAATTGTTGCTCGTGTATCTTATAAGCGTGCAGTAAAAATGGCAATTGCCTCAACCATGAGAATGGGTGCAGAAGGAATTAAAGTAATGGTATCAGGTCGTTTAGGTGGTGCAGAGATGGCTCGTTCAGAGTCTTTCAAAGAAGGACGTACTCCTTTGCATACATTGCGTGCTGATATCGATTATTCAATTGCAGAAGCATTAACAGTATATGGTAAAATTGGCGTGAAAGTTTGGATTTGTAAGGGTGAAGTTTTTGGAAAGCGTGATCTTTCTCCTAACTTAGGATTTAGCAATAACCAAGCTGATGGCAAACCAGGTGCTGGTGGCAGACCAGATAGAAGAGGCGGAGATAGAAGAGAAGGTGGAAATCGTGGTGGAGATAGAAGAGATGGTGGCAACCGCGGTGGTGGTGCCGATAGAAGAAGAAAGTAATTAATTATTCGAAAGCTAAATAACTGTAGAAATGTTACAGCCGAAAAAGACTAAATATAGGAAACAACAGAAAGGAAGAGTAAGAGGTAATGCCACACGTGGTTTTACTGTATCTTTCGGATCTTTTGGATTGAAGGCACTTGATACCTGTTTCCTAACATCAAAACAATTGGAAGCAGCTCGTGTAGCCTTAAACCGCTTCATGAAACGTGAAGGTCAAGTTTGGATCCGTGTGTTCCCAGACAAACCAATGACACGTAAACCAGCTGAAGTACGTATGGGTAAAGGAAAGGGAGCTCCAGAATTCTGGGTTGCTAGATGTCGCCCAGGTACCATCATATTCGAAGCTGATGGTGTACCCATGGCGGTAGCTCAAGAAGCTATGCGGTTGGCTTCACAAAAGTTGCCAGTTATTACCAAATTTGTTGTTAAACCTGAATATAGCGAATAATTATGAAAAACGCCGAAATCAAGGAGCTGTCAAATAAAGAGTTGGCAGCTAGGATTAGGGAAGAGAGAGCCGGTTTTACCAAAATGGTTTTAAATCATGCTGTTTCTCCTGTAGAAAATCCAAATATTATTAAAGAAAACAAGAGGTTGATTGCTCGTTTGTTAACAGAACAAAGAAGTCGTCAATTAACAAGCGTTCAATAAACATTGAATATGGAAAATACAATTGAAGAAAGAAACTCAAGAAAGGTCATCATTGGCAAGGTAGTTAGCGATAAAATGCAAAAAACTATTGTTGTATCTGTTGAACGTAAGGTTATGCACCCTAAATATGGTAAGTTCATTAAGATGACTTCTAAATTTAAGGCTCATGACGAAAAGGGTGAATGCGGTATGAATGATATCGTGAAAGTTATGGAAACTCGTCCGCTAAGTAAAGACAAGCGTTGGAGATTAGTAGAAATCATTGAAAAAGCAAAATAACGATGATACAACAAGAAAGTAGACTAAAAGTTGCTGATAACAGCGGAGCTAAAGAAGTTCTATGCATCCGTGTGTTAGGTGGAACAGCCAGGCGTTACGCTTCAGTAGGAGATAAAATTGTGGTGACTGTAAAGTCGGCAATGCCATCTGGTACTGTAAAAAAGGGTACTGTGTCAAAAGCAGTCGTAGTAAGAACAAGGAAAGAAGTTCGTAGATCAGATGGTTCGTATATTCGTTTCGACGATAATTCGTGTGTGTTGTTAAATGCGCAAGATGAGCCACGTGCTACCCGTATTTTTGGGCCAGTTGCCCGTGAATTAAGGGAAAAGCAGTTTATGAAAATTGTTTCATTAGCCCCGGAGGTATTATAAAATGGAAAGAAAATTTAACAGCCAGACTAAACGTCACTTGAAAAAGGGTGATATGGTACAGGTAATTGCTGGTGACGACAAAGGCAAAAAAGGTCGTGTTATCGAAATCGTAGTAGATAGTGAAAGAGCTTTTGTAGAAGGCATTAATATCGTTAGTCGCCATACTAAACCAAATGCTCAGAACCAGAATGGTGGAATTATTAAAAAGGAAGCACCTGTTCATATTTCTAACCTAAAAGTTGTAGACAAAACAGGTACTGCTACCCGTGTTGGTCGCAAAGTAGGTGAGAATGGGAAATTGGTAAGAGTTTCTAAGAAGTCTGGTGAAATTATAGATTAAGGAGAATAGTATGCATACGCCAAGATTAAAAGAAAAATATGATAAGCAGATAAAACCTGCTTTGCAAGAAAAATTTGGATACAAGAACAGCATGATGGTACCTAAATTGTTAAAAATTTGTATCAACCAAGGAATTGGTCAAGCTGTTGCTGATAAGAAATTAGTTGACCAAGCAATTGAAGAATTGTCGATGATTGCTGGACAAAGGGCTGTTGGAACTCGTTCTAAAAAGGATATTTCCAACTTTAAATTAAGGAAAAATGTTCCTATTGGTACTCGTGTAACCTTACGTGGTGAAAGGATGTATGAATTTTTGGATCGTTTAATTTCTGTATCGTTGCCGCGTGTTCGCGATTTCCAAGGGTTAAAATTGAAAGGTTTCGATGGCAGAGGAAATTATAACATGGGTGTAACTGAGCAAATTATTTTCCCTGAAATTGTAATGGAGAAAGTTACCCGTATAAATGGTATGGATATAGCTTTTGTTACTTCTTCTGAAAATGATGAACAATGTTTGGAGTTATTGAAAGAATTTGGTTTCCCATTCAAAAAATCGTAATTAACTAAATATGGCAAAAGAGTCAATAAAAGCACGTCAGCGCAAAAGAGAAAGAATGGTAGCACAATATGCTACTAAGCGCGAAGCTTTAAAAAAGGCAAACGATTCGGCAGGATTGCAGAAATTACCGCGTAATGCTTCACCTGTACGTTTAAAGAATCGTTGTAAACTAACTGGGCGTCCAAAAGGATATATGAGAGATTTCGGTATTTGCCGTAATCAATTTAGAGATTTGGCCCTAATGGGTAAAATACCTGGAGTTACCAAAGCTAGCTGGTAGTTTTAAGAAAAATTTGGTAAGGGATGCGAGTTGTTGTATATTCGCAGCCCTTTAATTTTTATAACAAGAACAACTTAGTGGGTAAGAGTACAAGCCTTGGCTAACTACCTACAAGTAAAATTAACAACATATGACAGATCCGATATCAGATTTTTTAACTAGGCTTCGCAATGCGATCAAGGCAAATCATCGAATTGTAGAGGTACCAAGCTCCAAATTAAAGAAGGAGATTACTAAGGTTCTTTTTGAAAAGGGCTATATTCTTAATTACAAATTTGAGGATGTAGTGAACCACCAAGGAGTTATCAAAATAGCGTTGAAGTACCATCCGGTAACAAAAACTTCCGCAATCAAAAGTTTAGAAAGAATTAGCCGTCCAGGTTTACGTAAATATACTGGTGTAGAATCTATGCCGCGTGTTATTAACGGAATGGGTGTAGCCATTGTTACCACTTCTAAAGGTGTAATGACCGATAAAGAAGCGCGTAATTTAAATGTTGGTGGTGAAGTATTGTGTTACGTGTATTAATAGATAGGAGAAAAAAATTATGTCACGTATAGGAAAAGCATTAATAAAGGTACCAGCAGGAGTAGATGTGAAGGTTTCCTCATCTAATTTAGTAACTGTAAAAGGTCCAAAAGGCGAATTAACTCAGCAATTAGATGTTGATATTTCATTAGAAGTAACTGATGGTAATATTCATCTAAGTCGCCCTACTGATCAAAAGCGCCACAAAGCATTACATGGATTATATCGTTCTTTAGTAAATAACATGGTTACTGGTGTTACTATTGGATATAAGAAACGTCAAGAATTGGTTGGTGTAGGATATAAGGCCACAAATGATGGCAATGTATTGGATTTAACTTTAGGATATTCTCACCATATTTATTTTGAAATTCCCAAAGAGTTAAGTGTAAAAACTGAACAAGATAAAGGTAAGAATCCAATTATTACTTTAGAAGGAACCGATAAGCAATTAATCGGACAAGTTGCTGCAAAGATTCGTTCATTGCGTGCACCTGAGCCTTACAAAGGAAAAGGTATCAAATTTGAGGGTGAATCATTAAGAAGAAAAGCAGGTAAAACTGCTTCTAAATAAAATTGAGCCATGTTTAGTAAAGAATCAAGAAGAAATAAAATCCGTGCCCGTATTCGCAGCCGCGTAACAGGTACAGCTCAAAAGCCACGTTTATCGGTATTTAGGAGCAACAAATATATTTATGCCCAATTAATTGATGATGTTTCAGGCAAGACTTTAGTTGCTACATCGTCAAGAGCATTAACAGAAAAAGTAGCAAAGGTAGATTCATCTGTTTTGGTAGGCAAATCACTTGCAGAAAAAGCGATTGCCTCTGGAATTACTGAAATAGTTTTTGATAGAGGTGGATACTTATACCATGGTCGTGTGAAAGCATTGGCTGATGGTGCAAGAGATGGTGGACTTAAATTTTAATCAATCAGAATAAGAGAAGTATGTCAACAGCAAACATAAAAAAGGTTAAAACAACTGATATTGAATTAAAAGAGAAAGTTGTTTCAATTAACCGCGTAGCCAAGGTAACTAAGGGTGGTAGAACCTTTAGTTTCTCTGCCCTAGTGGTAGTAGGTGATGGTAACGGAATCGTTGGATACGGTTTAGGAAAATCTTTAGAGGTTACCGATGCTATATCTAAAGGTGTAGATGACGCTAAGAAAAATCTTGTAAAAGTACCAGTTTTAAAAGGTACTGTACCACATGAGCAACTTGGTAAATATGGTGGCGGTCGTGTGTTTTTAAAGCCAGCAGCTCATGGTACAGGTGTAATTGCAGGTGGTGCAATGCGTGCAGTATTAGAAAGTGCTGGAGTTACAGACGTTTTGGCTAAATCAAAAGGTTCATCAAATCCGCATAATGTGGTAAAAGCTACCATCAATGCATTGTTAGAAATGCGCGATGCTTTTACTGTAGCTCAACAAAGAGGTATCAGTTTAAAAAGAGTATTTAACGGAGAATAACAACGATGGAAAAATATAAAATCACTCAGGTTAAAAGTACCATCGATAGGAAAGAAGATCAAAAGCGCACTGTTCGTGCTTTAGGTTTTACCAAATTAAATCAGAGCAAAGAAGTGGAAGGTACACCACAAATCATGGGAATGATTAACAAGGTTGCTCATTTGTTAAAAATAGAAAAAATCTAAAAGAGATTATAGATGAAATTACATACATTAAAACCTGCAAGTGGTTCAACCCACAAAGAAGGTAAAAGAGTAGGTAGGGGAGAAGGAAGTGGAAAAGGCGGAACTGCTGCTCGTGGACACAAAGGTGCCGGTTCTAGAAGTGGTTACAGCACTAAAAGAGGTTTTGAGGGTGGTCAAATGCCTTTATACCGTCGCATCCCTAAATTTGGTTTCAAAAACATGAACCGAGTTGCCTATTCGCCAATCAATTTAGATAAATTACAAGAATTAGCTGATAGAGGTATTACCAAAATTGATGCTGAAGTATTGAAGCTAAATGGCTTAATTGGTAAAAGGGATTTAGTTAAGATTCTTGCACGTGGCGAAATTAAAGTAGCCATGGAAATAAAAGCCGATAAATTCTCAACAGCCGCACAAAAGGCAATTGAAGCTGTTGGTGGATCAATATCTAGCAACTAATTATTAACCTTAATACTTCCAAACCACGGTGAAGAAATTAATAGAAACATTTAAAAACATATACAGAATAGAGGAGTTAAGATACAAATTAACTATTACATTCTGGATGTTATTTGCCTATAGATTAGGTACCTATGTAACCCTTCCAGGGGTTGATGCAAATATGCTAGAGGGTTCTGCTCAACAAGCTGATAGTGGCATTTTTGGTTTAATTAACATGTTTGCTGGTGGAGCATTTGCAAGGGGATCAATTTTTGCCCTAGGTATTATGCCTTACATTTCAGCTTCCATTGTAGTTCAGCTTTTAAGTTTGGCTGTTCCAGCATTTCAAAAAATGCAAAAAGAGGGTGAAGATGGAAGAAGAAAGATTAACCAAATAACCCGATACTTAACTATTGTTATCACTGCAGTTCAGTCGATTGGCTTCTTAATCAATCTGAAATCTGAAAATCCACAAGCCATTATATCCATCACTAATCCAGCTGCTATGGCAGATATTGTATTCATGATTAGTTCTGTTATTATCTTAACATCTAGTACGATGTTTGTGATGTGGTTAGGAGAGCGAATTACTGAGAAAGGTATTGGAAACGGTATCTCCCTTATTATCATGATTGGTATTATTGCCCGCTTACCTTTTGCCCTGAAAGAGGAATTCGATTTCAAATTAACAGAAAGCGGTGGTGGATTGGTTATATTCTTAATTGAATTAGCGGCCTTATTTGCTGTTATTATGATTACCATTTTATTGGTTCAAGGTACAAGAAAGATTCCTGTTCAATATGCAAAAAGGGTTGTTGGGAATCGCCAATATGGTGGAGTGAGGCAGTATATACCATTGAAAGTAAATGCTGCAGGTGTTATGCCCATCATTTTTGCACAAGCATTAATGTTTATCCCTTCTACTATCGCACAGTTTTTTCCAAATTATGAAACTATGCAAGGAATAATGGGTGCCTTTATTAATCCAATGAGTTGGACGTACAATATTACTTTTGGATTATTGATTATTTTATTTACCTATTTCTATACAGCGATATCGGTAAATGCGAATCAAATTTCTGATGACATGAAAAGGAATGGTGGTTTTATTCCAGGTGTTAAACCCGGTAAATCAACAGCAGATTTCATTGATACTGTTATGTCGAGGATAACTTTACCCGGAGCTTTCTTTTTAGCTTTTGTGGCGATTTTACCTTCGTTAGCCAATGTTTTAAATATTAATAGTCAGTTTGCACAGTTTTATGGTGGAACCTCATTGTTGATTCTAGTGGGTGTAGTGTTAGATACCCTTCAGCAAATTGAGAGCCATCTGATGATGAGGCATTATGACGGATTAATGAAATCTGGCAGAATTAAAGGAAGGAACGCAGTTGGAGCAGCACTTTAATTTAATTAAAACGTTGACTTTTACAAAAATTAACTTATTTTTGCTCCCCTTTTGCGGATAATATGCCAAAACAGTCGTTAATAAAACAAGATGGTACAATAACAGAATCGCTTAGTAATGCGATGTTTAGGGTACAATTAGAAAATGGGCACGAGGTGATTGCCCATATCTCTGGAAAGATGCGGATGCACTACATCAAAATTCTGCCAGGTGATAAAGTGTCGATAGAAATGTCGCCATATGACCTATCAAAAGGACGAATTATTTACAGATACAAATAATTAAACTGGTAAAATGAAAATCAGAGCATCGGTAAAAAAGCGCAGTGAAGACTGCATTATTGTGAAGCGTAAAGGAAGGGTATACGTGATTAACAAAAAGAACCCTAAGTTTAAACAACGTCAAGGATAATATAGTATTATGGCTCGTATAGCAGGTATAGATTTACCCAAAAACAAAAGAGGAGAGATAGGATTGACCTATATCTTCGGAATTGGACGTGCAATTTCACAGCGGATATTAACCGAATGTGGAGTTGATTACGACAAGAAAGTAAGCGAATGGAACGACGAAGAGTTGAATGCCATTCGTAAGTATGTAACCGAAAAAATTACCGTTGAGGGCGAATTGCGTTCGGAGCGTCAATTAAACATCAAGCGATTGATGGATATTGGATGTTATCGTGGGCTTCGTCACCGTAAAGGGTTACCTGTTCGTGGTCAACGTACACGTACCAACTCACGTTCACGTAAAGGTAAACGTAAGACTGTTGCAGGTAAGAAAAAAGTAACCAAATAATCAGTAATTAAGGAATAATGGCTGCGAATAATAAAAAAGTTTCAAAGAAGAGAGTAGTAAGCATCGAGGCTCATGGTCAAGTGCATATTAAAGCTTCTTTCAATAACGTGATTATCTCCATCACCAACCAAACTGGTCAGGTTGTATCATGGGCATCTTCTGGTAAAATGGGCTTTAGAGGCTCAAAGAAGAATACGCCTTATGCAGCTCAAATGGCTTCGGCAGATTGTGCTAAAGTTGCTGTTGATGCAGGTATGAAGAAGGTTGATGTGTTTATTAAAGGACCTGGATCAGGAAGAGATTCTGCAATCCGTACATTACAAGCTAGTGGATTAGAAGTATTGTCTATTACAGATATTACGCCTTTGCCTCATAATGGCTGTCGTCCTCCAAAAGCACGTAGGGTATAATTAATAAAAAGAAGAGAAATGGCAAGATATATAGGACCAAAAACCAAAATCGCCAGAAGATTTAAAGATCCGATTTTCGGACCAGATAAATCTTTTGAGAAAAGGCCGACCCCTCCAGGTCAGCATGGTAGTTCTCGTAAAAGAACTAAACAAACTGAGTATGCTATTCAGTTATCTGAAAAGCAAAAAGCAAAATATACCTATGGTGTATTAGAGCGTCAGTTTTTCAAAACATTTGAATTGGCAGTTCGTAAAAAAGGTATTACTGGCGAAAACTTATTGCGCTTCTTAGAAGCTCGTTTGGATAACGCCGTATTCCGTTTTGGATTAGCTCAAACTCGCAGTCAAGCTCGTCAATTGGTATCACATGGTCATATCAATGTGAACGGTAAATTGATGAACATTCCCTCTGCACAATTAAAACCAGGAGATGTTGTATCTGTACGTGAAAAGTCTAAGTCATTAGAGGTAATCACTGGTTCAGTTGCAGCAAGCAATCCAAAGAAATTTAACTGGTTAAATTTTGAAACGAAGGATTTATCGGGCACATTCATGGCTTATCCAGAACGTGATCAGATTCCTGAGAACATCAAAGAGCAGTTAATCGTTGAATTGTATTCTAAATAATCATTTAAAAAAGAACCATAAATGGGTATACTTGCATTCCAAAAACCAGACAAAGTTATTATGCACAAAGACACTGAGTTCTTTGGGCAATTCGAATTCCGTCCTCTTGAAAAAGGATATGGAGTTACGATAGGCAATTCTTTAAGGAGAATCCTATTGTCATCTCTGGAAGGTTACGCAATTACCTCCGTTAAGATAACTGGTGTAGAACATGAGTTCTCAACTGTTAAAGGTGTAATTGAAGATGTTACCGAGATGGTGATGAATTTGAAACAAATTCGCTTCAAAAGAATCGTAGACGGTATTGATAACGAAAAGATTTATATTAACATCAAAGGTCAAGAGCAATTTCTTGCTGGCGAAATTGGCAAACATACTAATTCATTTAGGGTTTTAAATCCTGAACTAGTTATTTGTAATATGGAACCTTTTGTTCATTTAGAAGTGGAATTAACTGTTGACAAAGGTCGTGGTTATGTTCCATCTGATGAAAACAAGGTGAAGGATGCCAACATTGGTGTGATAGCAATTGATTCTGTATTTACACCTATTAAGAATGTAAAGTACAGTGTTGAAGATTATCGTGTGGAGCAAAAGACGGATTACGAGAAATTGTTAATCGAAATTCAAACAGATGGTTCAATTCATCCAGAAGAAGCTCTGAAAGAAGCTGCTAAGATTTTGATTCAGCATTTTATGTTATTCTCTGATGAGTTAATTACTTTAGATACGCAAGTAAAAGAGCCTACTCAAGAAGTTGATGAGAACTACTTACATGTACGTAAAATCTTAAAAACACCTCTTTCTGATTTAGATCTTTCGGTTCGTGCATACAATTGTTTGAAAGCTGCAGATATAAAATCATTGGCAGAATTAGTTTCTTTCGATATTGCTGATTTGTTGAAGTTCCGCAATTTTGGAAAGAAATCATTAAGTGAATTAGAAGAGCTGGTGCGCGACAAAGGGTTAACTTTTGGTATAGATATTAGCAAATACAAATTGGATCAAGATTAATAAGATAGAGCATAATGCTGCCTGAGTGGCATTAATTACGAAATAGAAAAATGAGACACGGAAAAACATTTAATCATTTAAGTAGAACTGCCTCTCACAGAAAGGCATTGTTAGCCAATATGGCTACTTCACTTATTTTGCATAAGCGCATTACAACTACTGCTGCTAAAGCTAAAGAATTGCGCAAATATGTTGAGCCTTTGATAACTAAAGCAAAAGATGATAGTACTCACTCTCGTAGGATTGTTTTTAGTTACTTAAAAAACAAAGAATCAATTAAGGAATTATTTGGTGCTGTTGCTGGCAAAGTTGGTGAAAGACCAGGAGGATATACACGCGTTCTTAAGCTAATGAACCGTAAAGGTGACAACGCTGAGATGGCCATTATTGAGTTAGTAGATTTTAATGAGAATTTATTAAAAGATGCTTCAACCAAAGTTGGTGCTGCTAAGAAAACTCGTCGTGGTCGTACTAAGGCTACTCCTAATACTGAAGCACCAGATGCTCCAGTTGCAGAAACTACCGAAGGATAATATTTATCTAATAAAATTTAAAAACCTCTTCATCACTGAAGGGGTTTTTTTATGGCTTCAATATGCTGTTTAAAGGATTATTTTTGTTAACACGCAACCAATTTTGGGTAAGCACATAGGTGGTAATTGCAAGTCTTGTTAACACGCAACCAATTTTGGGTAAGCACATAGGTGGTAATTGCAAATCTTGTTAACACGCAAACAATTTGGGGTAAGCACATAGGTGGTAATTGCAAGTTTTGTTAACACGCAACCAATTTGGGGTAAGCACATAGGTGGTAATTGCACGTCTTGTTAACACGCAACCAATTCGGGGTAAGCACATAGGTGGTAATTGCAAGTCTTGTTAACACGCAACCAATTTTGTGTAAGCACATAGGTGGTAATTGCAAGTTTTGTTAACACGCAACCAATTTGGGGTAAGCACATAGGTGGTAATTGCGAGTTTTGTTAACATGCAATCAATTTGGGGTAAGCACATAGGTGGTAATTGCAAGTTTTGTTAACATGCAATCAATTTGGGGTAAGTGAGAAAGTATGAACTGGTCTCAAAAACAGGTGGAGGAAAGTTTATGTAATTATTACATTTCAACTTTGAAGGTGGCGTTTTGCACTCATTATTCTTCCTTTTAAACACCAATAAGCGGCGCTTCTTTGTAGCGCTTCTTTATAGTGGTTTAATATACCACCTCGAAATCATGTAATTAATTCTCGTTCATTTGTAAGGCAAATAAGGTCACTGGTTTATATATAATTCCATTGGTCATAAATTGGTGTATAAATACATGTTTTTTGATATTTTCGCTATATAGGGTAAGCTAACCTTTACTCCAATTTCACTAAAAAAATGAAACCTTATTTACAAAAAATTATGAGATCAGCTTTTTTGTTGACTTTCTTATTATTTGCTGCCAATTTATTTTCGCAAACACTTCAGTTTGAACCAAACCAAGTAAGTACTTATGCTGGTAGTTCTGCAGGATTTGCCAATGGTAGCAATTTAAGTTCCTTGTTTAATTTGCCAACTGGAATAGCAGCCGATACATTCGGAAATATTTATGTGGCAGACTATACCAATAACCGCATAAGAAAAATCAACTCCTCTGGCATTGTATCAACCTTGGCAGGAAATGGTTCTTATAATTTCGCAAATGGGTTAGACACTAATGCATATTTTAAAAGTCCTACCTCTGTTGCTTGCGATCTTGCGGGTAATGTTTATGTAGCAGATCAATTCAACAACAGAATTAGGAAAATTACGCCTGCCGGACTTGTTAGTACTTATGCTGGCAGCGGCTTAATTGGTTCAGACAATGGTTTGGCAGCTGATGCGCGGTTTAATTTTCCAACAGGTGTTGCTTGCGACCTTGCCGGTAATGTTTATGTAGCCGATCAATACAACCATAAAATTAGAAAAATTACGCCTTCCGGAATTGTTAGTACCTTATGTGGCCTTGGGATAGCAGGTTTTATAAATGGTGTTGATACAGTAGCTAGATTTAGCTTGCCAACTGGTGTGGCTTGCGATGTATCGGGTAATGTTTATGTAGCCGATTATATTAACAATGTAATTAGAAAAGTTACTCCTGCGGGTGTGGCAACTACCTATGCGGGAACTGGTACCTCTGGTTATTTAGATACCATTGCACAAAACTCCATGTTTATTAATCCAACAGGATTGTTTGTGGATCAAAACGGCGATTTGTTTGTTTGTGATAAAGGAAGTCAAAAAATCAGAAGGATTTCGGTTAATGGAAATGTAAGCACTTATTCTGGCAGTGGCTGGGGAATATTGGATGGAAATGGAATGGCAGGACAATATGCAAATCCGTATGCAATTGTTAGGGCAAGGAATGGCAGTCTATATATTGCCGATGCAAGCAATAACCGCATCCGTAAATTAGGTTCAGCCAGTATAAATTCTTTTACTACTGATACTAGAACGCCATCGGTTTCTCAAATAATATCTGTAAGCGGCAGGGGACTAACAAGCAATTTGGTGGTAAAAGCACCTTTGGGATTTCAAGTTTCACTTATATCTGGTAATGGATTTGCGGATTCTTTAATTTTAATTCCCGCCGCCGGCGAAGTATTTAAAGAGGTATATTTTAGGTTATACAACAGCAATGGTGGAAGCTATAATGGATTGGCAGAGTTGAAATCGGCAGGCGCCACCACAAAAACTTTTACCTTAAATGGTATCATTACCTGCGCTTCTAATTCTGGAATAAGTCCTTCGGGCACTTCTCAAGCCAATTATGGCCAATATTTTTCACAACAATTTTCGCAAACAGGTTATGTAAACCTAAGGTGGAGCATTTCATCTGGCTCAATTCCATCTGGTGTAACCATAGATTCTATTTCGGGTTTATTAAGTGGTTCACCTTTGCAGATTGGATTTTTCACCTTTACCATAAAAGTGAATGAAGGCGTCTGTTTTCAATCATTGGTATACTCTGTTAATGTAACAGGCACGCCAGTTTCTAGGTTTAATTATACGCCCAATTCTTGCTTAAATAGAGATATTCAATTTAGGGATTCGTCTATACTTGATACCTCTTGGTTTTGGAGTTTTGGTGATGGCACTTTTAGTACCCTAGAAAACCCATTTCATGTTTATGCAAAAGACAGTTTGTATGAGGTAAGCCTAACCATTAATGGCAGCGGACCATTTTCAACACGATTTGTACAAATTGCTTCTACTCCACCTGTACCAAGCATTAGCGCTACAACGACTTGCAATTTTGTGTATACATTTCTAGGAGCACCAAGTGGCTATGGTTACCAATATTTATGGGGTTTTGACCCTGGTAGTACTGGAAATGGCGATAGCATTAGAACACCTAATCGGTCTTATAGTTTTAATGGCTCAACCGCGGTTAATTTAACGGTAATTGCCCAAGGAAAATGTATTTCAGTTGCTTCGCCATACGTGTTTAATGCCAGTATTAAAAAAATTGGCGTAACAGCAGGATTTAGCATTGCACCTATTGGAGGAGATGCTTGCAATAACGCCAGGGTAATTACTAACACAAGTGTTGGTTCGGGCAGTGTATTTTCTTATAGCTTAAATGGCGCAGCATTTTTGCCCATATTGACCGCCGTAAATTTGAATTCACTTTCTACAGGATTGCATAGTTTAAGGTTGGCAGCACACGATTCATCATGCTTTGATACCCTTACTCAAAACTTTGTGATATCCAATGTTGCAAGCGTTTTTAGTTCTAGCTCAAATACCTGTAACCAAATAGTTGCTTTCGCAAATAGTTCCACGGTTGGTTTTGGTTCGGCCAGTTATTTTTGGGAATTTGGTTCACCCATAAAGGGCACCTCCACCTTAACTAACCCTAGTTTTGATTTTGGAAGCCTAGGAAATGATTCAACACGCCTAACAGTTACTTCAGAAAGTGGATGTTCACAAAGCATTAAGCAATTGACAAATGTAGGCACAAATCTTGGGCCCAATCCCAATTTTACCTTTGCCATGGCAAGCGGAATTTGTACCAATAGAATTTCATTTACAAACACCACAATCAATGGATCAGGCGCCTCTTATATTTGGGATTTTGGCGATGGCACTTTTGCCTCAAGCCCCAATTCCTCTAGGGGTTACGCAGATACCGGAGTATTTGTTGTACGTTTATTTGTAAACACCGTTAATTGCTCTTTAAGTGTTTCCAAATTGGTGCATATAGCCACTGGCTCCTTTGGTCCATCGGCAAAATTTGCCATTAATAACTCAAGTCAACCTGTATCAACCCATAGTTTTAACGGTCTGAACCAATCCACTTATTTAGGAGCAGGTTTCAATTCAAAATACTATTGGGATTTTGGAGATGGGTCTGTTGATTCGACCAATAGCAGTTTTTATAACAAGAAATATAGTTCGCCGGGCATATATAATTTAACACTTTTTGCCGTTGGAAATAACGGATGTATAGCTCAATCTTCTCAAAAAATAGAAGTTTACCAGGTGCTAAAAGCGAACTTTGGTTATACCCAAAATAGTTGCGCTAACCGATTAGTTGCCTTCCACGATTCTTCTGTATTGGCCACCACTTATCGTTGGGAATTTGGTGATGGTGATACCTCTAATTTGATGAACCCAACACATCTTTATTTGCGAGACAGTGTGTATACTGTTCGATTAACGGTAAACGGGTTATTGCAATTTTTTAGCATGGTAACCGTTTCAACCACACCAAGCGGAGGCACCTTAATTGCAAGTTCAAATTGTGATAATGTATATACCTTTTTTGGAGCACCAAGCAACAATGGTTATACCTATTTGTGGAATTTTGATGGCGGAGTAGGAGGAAACATAAACGCATTTGCGCCAAATTGCACCTATGCAAGTTCTGGCACTAAGAATGTTTCATTGGTGCTAACTTCTTATGGCAAATGTCTGGCATTTATGCCATTAACTTTTTCGGCATCTTCCATAAATAATGCCAATTTTGCTAGGCTTAGTCTTAGCTCGCCAACAGGCGATTTTTGTTCAAATTCGCGTGTATTGAATAACCTAAGTAATTCGGGGTCTGTTTATTCTTATAGTTTAGATACAGGGTTATATTTACCTATGGGTACGCCAAGTATTGTTTTTTCAAATTTAAGCACCGGCTATCATTTGGTGCGGTTAAGGGCAACCAAAGGAACATGTGTCTCAACAGTTGTTAAGGAGTTCTTTATTTCAACGGCTATTGCTAATTTTTCTGTCCTACCTAGCAATTGCAACCAAGTAGTTTCGTTTCAGAATTTTTCTAGTTCGAGCGATAATGGCGGTTATAATTCGATGTGGATTTTTGGTTCACCTGCAAAGGATACTTCTTATGATTATAGTCCGAGTTATAATTATGTAACACCGGGTAATGATTCAGCAACACTTGTTGTTACCGCCAGCAGTGGTTGTGTTTCTATAATTAAGAAAGCTTTTGCGGTGGGTACGGGTACAACCACGCTGCAATCTGGATTTTATTTGGATTTGATAACAGGTGCATGTGAGAATAAGTTTCAATTTACCGACACCACTAAGGGTGGCACCAATCTTAATTATACTTGGGATTTTGGCGATGGCTCAAGTTCTAATTTAAGAAACCCTACAAAGAGTTTTGGATCGCAAGGGACTTTTACGGTAACACTTACCAGCAGCCTAGGTGGATGTTTTAGTACCGCTACCAAACAAATTTTCATCTCACCTTTGGTTTATGGTCCATCTGCTTCTTTTAAAGTGAGCAATTCGGTTCAGAACTTGGTTGGCAATAGTTTTAACTATATTAACGATACCAAATATTTGGGGTCGGGCTGGATTGTAAAACATTATTGGAAATTGGGAGATGGCAGCATTGATTCTATTAACAATTCTATTTTCACAAAAAGCTATGCCACAGCAGATACATTTGAGGTGAAATTGGTGGTATACTCGTCTACAGGCTGTGTCGATTCTATTAGTCAAATGGTGTATGTTGTTCCTGTTCCAAATTCAAAGTTTGGCGTTATTGAAAATACCTGTTCTAATAGACAAGTTAGTTTTATAGATTCATCTACATTGGCCAATACTTATTTTTGGGAATTTGGTGATGGCGATACCTCTAGTTTAAATTCGCCTACCCATCTTTATAAGGCAGATGGAAACTATGAGGTAAGTTTAACCATAAACGGAAATTTGCGCGCGAGCAAGACCATTTTGGTTGCCACTTATCCTACTGCTGGCTATACTTATACGAGCAATAATTGCAAGAATAAATTTCAATTTATGGCCAAAGATACGGGTGATCTTTATCGTTATTATTGGAGTTTCAGTTCTGGTAGTATAAATGACACTTTTGCTTCTAACCCTGTGGTTGAGTTTAATTCCAATGCCAAGGTTTTTGTGGAATTATTGGTAGTAGCGGCCGAAAAGTGTTTTTCTTATGCTCCAAAAGATTCCTTTGATGGCTTTTTGGGGGTGAAGGCTGCTGCCCTTATAAGTAGTACCGATTATTGTGGCAATAGCAGGCTAATTACCAACAATAGCACGGGAGGAAATGTGTTTCAAATAAGTTTGGATGGTACTAGTTTCGCGCCTTATACTACACCAGTAAATTATACTAATTTGGGTTCAAGCAACCATCAACTGCGCTTTGTGGCCAGCGATGGATTTTGTGCCGATACGGCTATACAGTTTTTTAAGGTGAGTCCTTTAATAGGTAATTTTACCTATAGATCGAGCAATTGTGATCAGTCGGTAGAATGCTTTTCAAATGTGATATCGGCAGATGCTTCTCCTATTACTTATCTGTGGAATTTTGCCGGAGAGGGTACCTCAACTGAAGCAATGCCTTTATTTGTTTTTGCCAGCTCGGGAAAGAAATATGTGAATATGGTTGCTTCCAATGGAAGTGGATGTGTATTAACATACGCTGATAGTGTAATGGCAAATTCATCTGTAGGCCCAATCTCTACGTTTATTGTAACCGAAATTAAAACAACACCTTGTCAATCTGGTTTTAACTTTGCAAGTACATCTCCAAATGGAACCCAGTTTTATTGGTCGTTTGGAGATGGACAAGTATCAGATCAAGGGGTTTTAGGTACAACCTTTCACGCTTATTTGGATACAGGATTTTATAGCGCGGTAATGGTAGCCATTAATGGATTAGGTTGTAGCACGGTATCAGACACGGTTCCTGTTTATGTTAGCACAGCAGCCAAACCTAGTCCAATTGCCTCTTTTAACTCGAATGATTCGGTACAATGCTTAAGTTATCAAAATTTCAATTTTATCAATACCTCTAGCTTAAAAGGAGCAGGTTGGATTTCTAAATTTACTTGGGTATTAAATGGCAGTTTGGATACCATTAGCAATTCAATCTATGGCAAGAAGTTTCCTAGTTTGGGTGTATTTAATATAAGCCTTACTGCCACAACAAATTTGGGTTGTACCAATACCGTTAACAGAAAGGTAAAAGTAGTAGCAGACTCTATTTGCGCGCCTATTGTAAACGGCCTTTATGATGTTAATATGGAGGCCAAAATTAAGATTTATCCGAATCCTAATAGTGGACAGTTTACACTGGATTTAAATCAAATAAATAGCGATGTTTTACACTTGCGCATCATAGATGTTTTGGGAAGAGAAGTTTATAAAGATGATTTGATAGGTACCCAAAAGAAATTTGAGGTAAATGTGTCACAAACACCTGGAAATTATTTTATAGAGATAGGTAACCCAGATGGCGAAAAGGTTCGCAAATCATTTGTGATAGTGAACTAATTTTAGTGGTATAGCATTGATTTGATGCGGTATTTTGAGGGAAGCAGGTTGATGTTAAATTGACTTGCTTCCATCCATTCTCCATCTAAATGAGCTTGTAATGTATGGGAGGCGCTTACTTGAATGTTTTGGCCTTGTTGATGCTTTACAAAATTGAGGTTGAGGTGCTTCCCTTTTTCTATCACCGGTAAATATCTAAATCGGTTTAATAAACTTATTTCTCCAATTGCAATTAGCTCAAATTGACTGTTACTTGGGTGTGCATTGGGAGCAACCTTAAATCCGCCACCATAAGTTTTGCCTTTTGCCACTGAGAGCATGAATAAATCTTGGGACCAAGAAAGGTTGTTACAGGTTATGGTTGTTTCACTTTCTTTATAGAATAGGAGTAAACTTATGATGGTAGAATAATAAGCCATGATGCCTGTGAAAAATTGCTTGCCAATGTTTCTTTTTACTACCCACCCATCGAATCCAATTCCGATTCCATTGATGAAAATGCGGTTATTACAAGTACCAGCATCTACAAATTGCCAATTTTTTTGGATGGAGTTTATATATTGTTCTTCCAAATTAGCCTTGCCTAAGTGCAGGCTTGCATAATCGTTTCCTGTTCCGCCTTTAATGAATGCAATGGGAATTTGGATGTCCTTAAAATGATTAATGACATGGTTTATGGTTCCATCTCCACCAATTATAACGAGGGTTGAAAATGGATTTAAGGAAGATGGATAGCTTTTTTTATACGTGTTATAGGGAATGTTTTTCTTGCTTAGAAAATGTTCGTACTCACTAAGAACCTTGGCAGCATTGCCTTTTCCGGCATCAGGATTACAAATGATTAAATAATTTTCTTCCATATTTTGGTTAAATAATACACTTATTTATTTAATACCGATTATACAAAATATATAGTCCAATTTCGACAAATATTTCATTGAACTATTATTTTGTTATATTGGCATTTACACTAGTAAAATTATCAAATAGCTTTGGACTATTTAATAATTACAATTGGTATTATCACCTGCATAGCGATATAAAAATAGCAATTAAAAGATAAAAAAGAAATTTTTTTGAAAGAGCTTGTAACTAAATTGCTGCCTATTCGCTTTACAACCAAATGAATTAATAATTAAGGATGACCGCCTCTGAATTCAATACCTGTGTAGACCAACATTCTGATGCTTTGTTTCGCTTTGTGGTGAAGAACCTAAAAGACAGAGACGCGGCAAGAGATGTGGTGCAAGATACTTTTGAAAAGATGTGGTTAAAGGTTGAACAAGTAGCGTTTAAAAAATCGAAAAGTTACCTTTTTACCACAGGTTATCATACCATGATTGATAAAATAAGGAAGGAGCAGCGCTCAGGTTTGTTGGAAGATCACCATGTGGATTTGGTTAGAACCGAAAACTCTTTTTCTGACTTGGGAGCCTTGCTAGAAAAGGCTTTGAATACGTTAAACGAGGTTCAACGATCAGTAATTATGCTGCGCGATTATGAAGGATATAGCTATGATGAAATTGGGGAAATTACAGGTTTAAATGAAAGTCAGGTGAAGGTTTACATCTATAGAGCAAGGTTGAGTTTAAAGAATTACTTAGGTAATATGGAGCAGATTTTATGATGATAACACGCGAAAATTATGAATTGTTTTTGATAGATTATCTGGATGGTAATTTAGATGAGGAGGCGTCTTTAGAGCTTATGGTTTTTTTGGGTAAGCATGTAGATTTGAACCAAGAATTTAAGTTGTTGAAAGGCTCCATGAATTTGGTGTTATCGCCAATGGATAATTTAGCAAAGCAGGATTTTTCTTTCTTGAAAAAAGAAGAAGGTATGGTGATTACGGATGAAGAAATGATAGCGGCTTTGGAAGGTGATTTGGGAGAAAATGAGGCGCTTGAATTTAATAGAAAATTGTTGTTATATCCGCAAAACCAGCCTGCATTTGACTTGTTTAAGAAAACAAAATTGCAACCAGAAAATGTGGTGTTTAATAACAAGCAATTGCTTAAAAAGAAAGCGGGATTTTTGCCTTTGCAACCAGAAAATGTGGTGTTAGGAAACAAGCAATCGTTCAATAGAAAAGCGGGTATTTTGCTTTATTTGAATCCGCGGGTATTGTCTATTGCGGCAATTTTATTGGCTTTGTTTTTTATTGCTGTTATATATAATTCTGATTCGCAAAAGAGCAAGGAAGTTTTAGCTTCAAATGAAAATCAAGTAAAGCAAACACCTAATAATAAGGATAAGGAAAAACAATCGAATGAAGTTAACAAAGTTGAATTGCCGAAGGGTAAAAATGAGGGCTTGGTTAATTTGGGGTTGGAGGATAAACATGAATCTGAAAATGCCTTTTCGAATAAGCAAGTTGGTAAAAGATTATATGATAAAGGAACTTTAGAACATGCCCGTTTGCGCAAAGAAGATGAAGCCATAAAAAGTATTTTGCCCATGCCAAATGAGTTAGAAAATAAGCAGGCAACTTTGCAATTACCAGCAAAAATTCGGGAATTGGGCACAATGGAAAAAATAGAGAATTTAATGGCTTCAAATGGAGTTGGTTCAGACCAAGAGAAAGAAAATGGGATTATTGAAAATGCGGGTGCCCATTTTTTAACGCCGGTTGATTGGCTTAAAATTAAAATGAAGCAACGCTTGCCAGAGACCATGAATAGCCTAGATTCATTGAATAAAGGAGGCGCAAAATTGGCTGGCAATATGGCTTTACAATTGGTGGAGAAAACTACAGGAATTACTTACCACAATAGAAAGGATTCTTTAAATGGGCATACTGGTTTTGCTATAGTTTCGAGATATTTTGCTTACGAACGAATTACTAAATAAAAATATGAAATACTTAAAATTATTATTGTTGTTGGGCTTAAGCGGGAGTGTTTGGGCACAAAAAGAAGTGCGGTTAGAAAAGTTTACCAAAATAAAATTGGAGGCGCCCGTGCATGTAAAGTTGGTGAGTGGAAATGATTCAAAGGCTACACATAGTGCAGATCTGAGTGGGTTTAACTTTACCGTAAAAGGAGGGGTGTTAGAAGTTAATTTGGCACCTGGAATGAAGGCGCCAGAGGATGTAAATATAAATTTATATTATACGCAACTGGAGGAAATTGAGGTGAATGGTGCTGGTAAAATTGAAATGGAGGAAGGTGAATTAATTAGTGGCGATAAGTTAGTTGTTTTAAGTAACGGTGCAGCAAACGTGAGCCTAAAATTGGATTTAAAAGAATTTGAATTGGCGGGGAATGGTGCTTCAAAAAGCACCTTAGTTGGAAAAGTAGATCAAGCCAAGATTGACTTAAATGGTGCCAGTAAATTGTTGGGTGCTAATTTAAAATGCAAGGATTTGAAGGTGTTTGCAACTGGGGCTTCGAGCTTTGAAGTTTTTTGCAACAATGATTTGCAAATAAATGCGCAAGGAGCAAGCAAAGGGGTGTATAATGGCAAACCTGTTAACAAGAAAATTAATGTAAGTGGTGTGGCTAAAATTGTAGATTCAAACACCGGTGAAAGCATGACAGATGAGCGTGTTTCGAATGATGATACAACTAGAATTACAGTGGGTAAAAAGAAGTTCATTATCATTGAAAATAAGGATGAGGAGGATACAGATAAAAAGGACGAAAAAAAGGGAAATAAAGCCAAATCTTATGAGTTAAAAAATGTATATGCTGGGTTTGAGATAGGGATGAACCAATTTGTTACGCCCAACTTGAATTTTAATATGCCAAATGCGTATTCTTTTTTGGATTGCAAAATGGAGCAGTCGTGGTTTTACGGATTAAATTTACTTGAGGGCGATTTGCAGATTGTTAAAAATAAGTTGGCCATTACAACAGGATTGGGAATGGAGTTTCAAAATTTTAGTTTTAACAGCAATCAAATATTAACGCCTAATGTTAACGTTATTTCTGCAGATTCTGGCTTAGTGACCTTAACTAAAAACAAGCTATATAATTATAATTTGAATGTTCCATTGTTAATTAAATTTGCGCCAAGAGGTAAGAAAGACCGCGATAATTTCCATTTTGCAGTAGGAGTAATTGGATCGTTTAAGGCATACTCTCATTTGCGCATCGAAACTGGTGCTAATGGATACGAGCAAGAGTCGAAAATTAAGGACGATTTTAATATCAATCCGTTTAGACTTACCGCAACTGCACGCATTGGATATGGCTGGTTTAGGGCTTTTGCAAATTATAGCTTAACGCCTTATTTCAATACCCAGAACAACAACCCAGATATTCGTGTTTTCTCTGCAGGATTGACAGTGATTCCTTTTTAAATATTTGTTTTTTCGTAAAATTTACAAAAGCCTTTAAAAAGGCTTTTGTTTTTTAAGAAAGAAAAAAAATTGGCAACATCTTTGCACAACAAAACATATATGAAAAAACAATTACTAATAGCGGCAACAGCTTTGATGAGTTTACCCGTGTTTTCACAAATTACTGTAAACCGCTCCGATTTTGCAGTAGGTGGCGATTGGTATGTATTAGCTACCGACACCCTAATTGATGCCAATACAGCAACTGCCATGCGCGTAAAAGGAGCCAATAAAACATGGAACCTAACAGGATGGGCCAAAAGGCATTCTATTGATACCACATTTTATGCCGATGGGTTTACTTACCCGGGAGCACCTGCTGGTTGCAACTTAGTTAGCTTTCAACGCGATCCATTAACCAAGGAAGAAAGTCCAAATTACTTAATGGTTAGCAATTCTGCTTTGCGGGTTTTAATTGATGCAGGCACCTTAACAGGCAGTGGCGGAGCGCTCAAGATGTTTCAATTTCCTTCTACAATGGGGACTAAGTTTGTAGATTCAATTAACAATTATATTGACATGCTAGCTGCCGATATTGGCATTGAAATACCATTTGTTGATTCGGTTAGGATTATTTACGTGGTTAAAAATGTTTCAGAAATTGATGCGTATGGAAACCTAATTTTGGATGCGGGTACTTTTAGTAGCCTCAGACAAGTTATACAAACACAAATTAGGGTTAGCTTTAAAATTAGAAATACCTTAACAGGCACCTGGACAGATTTGCCTGGTGGTGCTGGCCTTGGTGGTTTTAATGAATCAACCAAATCATATACTTGGGTAAGTGCCAATGGCGGTCATCCACTTATGGAAATGTTAGAAGACACCGCTGGAAATGTGGCGCAAATTGATTACGTTTTAGCCAGTAGCCGTGGGTTAACTAGCAAAGCAAAAGAATTTAGACTTTCAAAAGCACTTTCAAAAGTTTTCCCTGTTCCTGCAAGCGATGAAGTAACCATTGAATGGACTGGCACTAAAAATGGCAAGGCCAATTTGCAAGTGTATGATATCTTAGGAAATGAGGTTATGAGCGCTAAAGATTATGAGGTTTTAAACGGTCTGAACCAAATATCGTTGCAGGTAAATCAACTGAAACCTGGCGTGTATTTTTACACTTTAATTGGCGAAGGATTCGAAAGATCGAACCGATTTATTGTTAAATAATACCCATTGTAATTATTAAATAGCACAAAGCAATTAGATAATTTTACTAGGGTAAAATGCTAATATAGCAAAAAATAGTGCAATGAGATATTTGTTGAAGTTGGACTATATATATATTACCGAACGACAAGGTGTTTAGTCCAAATATATTAGTTTAAACATCTTGTGTATTGGTATAAAATTTCTCCCTAAATTAAATTGGTTAAAAAAAAGGAGGCTGTTTCAATTAAGAAACAGCCTCCTTTTTTTTATAAATTTGTTAAAGTTTATTCGGCTACAACTAGTTTTTGTGAGCTAGTGCTGTTACCAGCAGTTACATTAATTACATAAACACCAGCAGTAAGGTTGTTTAAGCTAACTGGAATTTCAATAACACCTTTAGCAGTATTAGGGAAAGACAATGAACTAACCTCTTGACCCATTAAGTTAACGATGCTAACTGTTACGTCTGAAGTAGTAAATAATTCCATTCCAACTTTTACACTTGTGCTAGCAGGGTTAGGGAAGATAGAAGAGATTTTAACATTACCCACTTCGTTGAAACCAACACCAGGCTTAGTACCCGAAGTATCAGTAGTTAAATGGAACCAAGACTCTAAGAATAAATCTTGCGTAAAGGCATTACCAGCAATATAACCTTTCCAAGAATTTGGTTGACCATCATCTTTATAGGAAGTGCTTTTCAAGGCAAACAAAGAGGTGTTCCAGAAGGTTTTGTTTTCCCAACCAATAGCACCAGAATTTTGGGTGAATCTGCAACCAAAATAGTTTGTTCTACGCATTCCAGCAGGAGCCGTAGTAGGATCTTTTTGGTAAACCATAACGGCAGTATCAGTGCCAATTACTGCAGGGATACCCGATTTAAAAGTATATGAAAATCCTACTAAGTTTGCAGTAGTAGAACCATTTGGATTAGCAACTACCTTCATTCCTGCAGGAGCTGGGAAAGAAGCAATTTTGCTGAACCAACCATTTTCGAACCCACCATCGTTGTTAGAAACTCTAGTAGTATCAAGCATGCCGTTAGCACCAGTACTTAAAAGGATAGTGTCCATTTTAACTAAATTAGCAGGTAAACGCTTAGCATAATCCCAGCTAACTGTAGCCAATTTATCTTTAGAAACATTGAATTCCAATTTGTTGATTTGTCCAGCTGCAAAATAGGCAATAAAAACAGTATCTGTTACAGGAGCCATGCCACCCATACCGTCGGAAATAGAATCAACATTGCGACCATATAAATATTGGAAGGCAATGCTATCACATTTGTAGCTATTGAATCTAGATAATTGATTTAATAATTTGTCTGTATTTAAAATCAAATCATCTTTAGGGTCAATAATTTGACCAACAGATTGCCATCCACCATATCTTATGGTACCATCATCTTCAATAAATTTGTTAAGAGAGTCATGCGTAAGGAAATTAACAAAACCTGTTAAACTAGTACCAACATTACTTTTGTCAATCATGTCCATAATTGAATACCAATCAGACACAAATCCTTTTGTTTTGTTTAACGATTTTTGGTTGAAAGGCTTAATAGTTTGATCCATTGAACGGAAACGTGGATCTTGGCTGTTGTCGATTTTTTGTGCCATTGCAGCCAAACCAAAGGTTAAAGCAGCAAGTGCGGTAAGTAACACTTTTTTCATTTTTATCAAGTTTATTTTAAAGTTTCAAATTTATATTTTTCTATTTATATATACAAGGAGACAAATATAAAGCTAAATAAGGTTGCATGCAACTCTTATAATTCAACCCAATCGCCGTTTTCTTTGATGAGTTCAATTAATTTGTCTACTGCAAATTCTGATTGAATGGATTTTTTTACCACCTCTTTCCCTTTGTAGAGGGTTATTTTTCCGGGTCCAGAGCCCACATAGCCGTAATCGGCATCGGCCATTTCGCCCGGACCATTTACAATGCAGCCCATGATGGCAATTTTTACGCCTTTGAGGTGATCTGTGCGTTTTCTAATCATGGCCGTAGTTTCTTGCAAATCGAAAAGGGTTCTACCACAACTAGGGCAGCTAATGTATTCTGTTTTGCTAATGCGGGTTCTGGCCGCTTGTAAAATGCCAAATGAGATGTCGTTTAAGCGCTTTTTATCCACCTCGCTGTCTATAAAAAAGACGCCATCGCCGAAGCCATCAATTAAAAGGCTGCCGGCGTCGGTACTGGCATAGAGCATGGTTAAATCCAAAGGTTCGGTCTGAACCAACTCCTTTTCGTAAGAAAGGCCAAATACGATGGGATTTTGTATGCCTTGTTCATTAAGTAATCCAATGGAATTGCGCAAGTCGCACATGGCGTGTGGATGATTGGCACGCATAATGAGCACTATGTTCGAATGAAGTTTTATGTTAGCAACAAGGTTTTGGTTCAGACAGTCTTGAGAATTTATTTTTAAAAAATTGAGTGTGCTGGAGAAAACGCTGGATTCTAGCCATTCGCTTACAGAAAATAGGGGAAAAGCATTGCTTTTGTCGCTTGCCTTTTGCCAGGTGGCAGGATCGTAAATGGCTTTTAGTCCAACGGGCAACATAAAGGGTGCAATTTGGTTTCCTAAAAAGAGGTAGTCTGCACCTAATTCGCTCATGCTCCACTTGTCTGTTTGGGCATTAAAGGAATAGCCAACTGCGGCTAAATTTTCTATTTTTAAGTGTGTATTGGAGTAATTAGCAATGACTCTTGGCACTTGATTTCCGCCAAAATTATGCACTAAATTGCTTACTCTTTTATCGTATTTGTAAAACCTATTTGGATTTTGAAGGAGAGATTGGCTTGGGTTTTCAATGGCCGAATTGTTTGCGCGGTTCTTGTATCTATTGGCTAATCTTTGGGCAACAGGTACTTCAAATTCTGGGTCTTCTGTTAAAGAAACCCGAATGGTATCTCCCAATCCATCTTCTAATAATGCGCCAATACCTAAGGCCGATTTTATTCTGCCATCATCGCCATCACCGGCTTCTGTTACGCCCAAGTGCAGTGGGTAATGCATGTGGCTTTGGTTCATGGTATCTACCAATAACCGGTATGCCTGAACCATCACTTGCGGATTGCTGGCTTTCATAGATAGCACAATATTTTGGAAGCCTTCGTATTCTGCGATGCGCAGAAATTCCATGGCACTTTCTACCATGCCCAGCGGCGTATCGCCATACCTACTTAAAATACGGTCGCTAAGGCTACCATGGTTGGTGCCAATTCTTAAAGCGGTTCCATATTCTTTGCAAATTCTAATAAGAGGAATAAATTTTTCTCTAATTCTATCGAGTTCCGATTGGTAATCTAGGTCGGTATATTCAAGTACTTCAAACTTCTTTTTGTCTGCATAATTACCCGGATTGATGCGCACTTTTTCGACGATTCTTGCAGCCATTTCGGCGGCATTTGGCGTAAAATGAATGTCGGCAACCAGTGGAACCTGAAGGCCACGTTTTTTAAGTTCATTTTTAATATTAGCCAAATTTTCTGCTTCGTTTATGCTAGGAGCAGTAAGCCTTACGAGCTCACAACCGGCATTTACCATTCTAATAATTTGCTCAACAGAACCGAGGGTATCCATGGTATCTGTGGTGGTCATACTTTGAATGCGAATGGGATAATCGCTGCCTAGGAGAAGGTCGCCAATTTTTACGGTATTGGTTTTTCTTCTGGTGTATTTTGTAAGGCTTTTAACAAAAAGCTGATTTTGGGTCATGGTATTTAAACGAATAAAGGTTTAAAAAGTTCTGCACTTGTGGCAAAAGTGGGTCAAATATAAGTTGGTATAAGTGCTTTAAAAAATGAAATTTGGGCTTCAATTTTGATTATTTGATATCGCCTTCAATGGGTCTAATCAAAATTTCTTCCACATTGGTTTGCGGCGAAAGTTCGTAGGCACCCCAAACGAGTTTGGCAATGTCTGTTGCGGGGATAAATCTTTCTGGCGGGAAATCGCTGTTTTTCCAGCTTTCGGTAAGGGTTGCTCCGGGTATGATAGCCGTTACTTTCACCTTTTTCAATTTTAATTCTTCGCGCAATACTTGGTTCAGACCGAGCATGGCATATTTGCTAATACAATAGGAGCCGCCATTGGTATAAGCGGTGATACTGGCGGTGCTACATACGTTAAAAATATGGCCACGGCCTTGTTTTACCATTTCTGGGGCGAGGGTTCTGCAGAGGTAATAGGCGCTGCTTACATTGGTAAGAAATTGTTTTTCGAAGGCGCCGTCTTCTTCTTCTAGGATGGTTCCTGGCAAGAAGGTGCCTGCATTATTAAATAGGACATCAATTTGTTTAAATTCCTTAAGAACGTCGTTGGCAAAGACTTTGAGCAGTTCTTTGTTGCTTACATCGCAGGCTTCCATAAAAAATTGTTGTGTTGGAAATTCCATAGAAAGTTGCGTAAAAAGTTGCTTAAGGTCTTGTTCGTTTCTGGCACAACCGGCCACGTTGAAACCTTGATGGGCAAATTGCCAAACTACTGCTAGGCCTATGCCTTTGGTGCATCCACTCACTAAAATTGTTGGATTCATAATTGTTTTATATAGCCACGAAATTATTGTTTTTGCTGGGAAAGTTCGATTTTATTTAATTGATTATTTTGACTTGAGGTTTTAGACTCTTGCAGAGAATTGCGAATGCTGTATATTTACCTCGATTTTGAAGGAATCTTTGGTATATGGAAAAATTTACATTTGTAACTCGGTTTGGTTCATACCTCTTGTTTTTGGCGACTTGCTTTAAGAAGCCTGATAAGTGGCGTATGTTTTGGAAGTCGTTTTTTAATGAGGTTTATAAAATGGGCAATGATTCTTTTGGGATTGTGGCCATTATCTCTTTGTTTATTGGTGCTGTAACGGTTATTCAGTTTGGCAGTCAGTTGCAGGGCAGTTTGGTTCCCATGACAATTTTGGGACGAATTGTGCGCGATGCCAATATTCTGGAGTTTTCGCCTACGATTGTGGCCTTGGTAATGGCTGGTAAAATAGGTTCAAACATAGCTTCAGAAATTGGCACTATGAAGGTGAGTGAGCAAATAGATGCCTTGGAGATAATGGGTGTAAATGCGGCTAGTTATGTGGCTTTGCCAAAGATATTGGCTTCCTTGTTTGCTATTCCAGCCTTGGTTGTTTGCAGTATGTTTCTATCTAATATTGGTGGGGCAATTTCTTGTTATTTTTCTGAAATGGTTACTGTGGATACTTATATACAAGGGCTTCGCATGGATTTTAATGGATTTTTTGTTACGCATGCCCTTACAAAGGCATTCTTTTCTTCTTTTTTAATTTCTACCATTTCTTCTTATAATGGCTATTGCACAGAGGGCGGGGCATTGGAGGTAGGAGCGGCAAGTACCATGGCTGTTGTGCAGAGCTGTTTGGCAGTCATTTTCTTTGATTATATTCTTACTCAAATTATGCTTTACTAATGATAGTTTTAACAGATATTTCTAAATCGTTTAACGGTAGATCTGTATTGAATCAGATTAGTGCCAAGTTTGTGAAAGGCAAATGTAGCTTTGTTATTGGGGCAAGTGGCGGTGGAAAAAGTGTGTTAATGAAATGCATGGTTGGTTTAATTGAACCCGATAGTGGCATCATTGATTTTGATAACAGGGATTTTTTGAGGCTTGAATATTCTCAGAAAAAGGAGCTCAGACAGGAGATTGGGATGTTGTTTCAAGGAGGCGCTTTGTTCGACTCTTTAAGTGTGGAAGACAATGTTGCTTTTCCATTGCGCATGTTTACCAATATGAACAAAAGTGAAATGTTGGATCGCGTAAATTTCTGTTTGAACCGAGTAAAATTAGACAATGTAAATAAGCTTTTTCCCTCAAATATTAGCGGGGGTATGAAGAAAAGGGTTGGTATAGCTAGGGCCATAGCGATGAACCCGAAATATTTGTTTTGCGATGAGCCCAACAGTGGTTTGGATCCGCTAACTTCTAGGGTAATTGATGAATTAATTACCGAAATTACGGAGGAGTATAATATTACCACCATCATTAATTCGCATGATATTAAGAGTGTATTTGATATGGGCGATCACATTGTTTTTATCTTTAAGGGACGTTGTTTATGGGAAGGCCATAAGTCTGATTTAAAGCGGTCTAATGTGCCAGAATTAGAGCAGTTTATTGCTGCGAGCGAGTTTAAATAGGTTTTATTTAAATTCCAAACATTTTTTAGGGGATTCCTGCCATTTTTGTGATAAAACATACAAAGGCTGCATTTTGTTGCAATTGCCTAAGGTCGTTTTTTTGCTCAATTTTTGGTTTTTTATTGTATTTTTATATTAAGACAAAAATGCTGTAATTATCAGTTTTATAGTGAGTTAATGGTTCTTTTAGAGGGTTGGAATTGTTGTTTATACATAAGCTACATCACTTTTTCTTTTGATTAAAGTCATTGTTATCTATGACAATTGTCATGCATTCTTTATGACACAAATTTTACTATTGTATTACCATTTCAAATAAATGTTAGGTATTATCAACTCAATTGTAAAGTATATTATGAAAAAAATGATTCTTGCTCTCAGTTGTTGTTTCCTAGGTTTAGGTTCAACAATGCTTTTCGCTCAAAGCGGCTATGTTGCTGCAGGCGGAAATGCCAGTGGAACGGGCGGAACGGTCAGCTTTAGTATTGGCCAAGTTTTTTACGTTGCTCCGTCAAGTTCAGCCTTTAATCTTGTTCAAGGGGTTCAACAACCTTTTGAAATTTCTACTGTAACTGGTTTGGATCAGAGCATAAAAGGAATAGACCTTCTTGCTTCTGTTTATCCAAATCCAGCATCCGAAACTTTAACCTTAAGGGTTGAAAACGGTAAATGGTTTAATCTTTCTTATGTGTTATATGATATAACAGGTAGGGAAATTACAAAGGGCAAAGTTGAAAATGAAGAGACCAAATTAGATGTTTCTCCATTGGCAATAGGCCAGTATTTTTTAAAAGTTTCAGAAGGAAGTCAATTAGTAAAAACATTTCAAATTCTTAAATCATATTAGTTATGAAAAATCTCAAACAAGTCTTAGGCATATTTGTCTTTATGCTATTAAGTTCGAATCTTATGTTGGCGCAATCGCCGCATAAAATGAGCTATCAGGCAGTAGTTCGCAACAGTAGTTTTAATTTAGTTGTTAGTTCACCAATAGGAATGAAAGTAAGCATTCTTCAAGGTTCTGCAACAGGAACATCTGTTTATTCTGAAACCCATACACCATCTACCAATGCAAATGGTTTAGCTACTGTTGAAATTGGCGGAGGTACAGTAGTTACAGGTGATTTCTCTACTATTAATTGGGCAACTGGTCCTTATTTCGTAAAAACAGAAACCGATCCAAACGGTGGAACCAATTATTCAATTTCGAGTGTTTCTCAGTTTATGAGTGTACCTTATGCAATGTATGCCTTAAATTCTGGTAGTTCAACTCCTGGTCCTCAAGGTCCTGCTGGTCCTGCTGGCCCTGCTGGTCCTCAAGGTCCTGCTGGATTACTTTCTGTTAATTGCCTAGATTGCCATAACCATGATAAAGGAGCAGCTACTTATGCAGGTTCAAGAGCAGAAAAGAAAGCCAATGCAACCAATGAATATCCTTATTCTGTGCATGGTGCAGGCGAAGCATATTTAAGCACAGGAACAAACCCTGGTTGTGCTGTTTGCCATTCGGATCAAGGTTATATTTACAAAGTAAAATCTGGTTTGCAACCAACTTATACTTATAGCTCTACTACAAGTAAATATTCATTTTCATACAACGTACCAGCAAGTGCATCTTCTGCAATGACTGGATTGCCTGGTAGAATTAGCTGTTATACTTGCCATAAGAGCAATGCAACAGATACTATGGCTATGATTTACACAGATACCGTTAAATTAGCATTGCGTTCATTCCCTGGTAAAGAAAAATACTTCTACTTTGCAGGCGATAATGGCAAAACCAATCTTTGCGTAAGCTGTCATCAAGCGCGTCCTTATAACCAAAATACCACTTCTGGCGATGGTTCATCAATGGATTATACTGCTATGGCTTTAAGCTTAGGCGATACCATGTATTCAAATACTAAAACTTCTAGTACTGGTAACAAATATAGTTTCTCTCGCTTTCTTGTAGGTCATTACGGTTGGGTAGGTAATGTTATAGCTGGTGTTGGTTTTGGTGGAATTGAAATCCCTGGTCCAGCCACTTATACAAATTCATTCCATAAAGGAAATGTAGGTTGTATTGAATGCCATATGGCACCTCCAACAATTGCTAGTGGTGCGCCGGTAGGTGGACATACGTTCTCAGCAATGGGTAATTTTAGGGGATGTAATACGGTAGATTGTCATAGTGGTTTAACGGCTACAAATACAAAAGTAACAACCGCTTGGAATACTCAAAAAGCTTTGGTTGATACATTAGGTGGATTGTTGATTTCTCAGGGTAGTTATCTTATATCAAAAGATACTACACTTAATTTAGAAGGAGCATTTAACAACCTATGGTATAAATGGTCGAGTTTACATTTTGATGGATATTTAAATATAGGTAACGCTGCAGGCCAGTTCCAAATTACCAATGGTACACCAAATGCAGGTTTAGTAAAATGGCCTACTTTAACAAATGGACAGTTTGGCGCATTGCAAGCAATGACTGTAGCATTAAGAGAGTCGAGCGGTGGTATTCATAATACAAAATATACCAAAGCCTTACTTACCAACGCTATTGCTTATTTAAGAACAAATCCAATTCAATAGTAGTGTAAAAGAGAATTGATTCTTAAAAAGATCACTTAAATAGATTTCTTGGGCATTTGCTCATCAAAAAAGGGGCCGTTTCACTTGTTGGACAGCCTCTTTTTTGATGTACAAAAAGCTAAATATTGAGAAAAATCATGTGATTGTATCTTTTAGGTCATTTTTCTTAAATATGTCTAGGATTATCTTGCAGCCTAATAAACCAATAAAAATAATAAACACATTATGAAAAAACGCACTTTACTTTACGCATTGCCAATTATGGCAGGCACCTTGTTAATTTCAAATTTAGCGATTTCTAAATTGGATAACTTTACCTCAGTAAATCGTGCTGGAGACGTTGCCGGGCCGGGCGTTACCACGCGCAAAGATTGTGCTAGTTGTCACTCTGGCCCTACACCTATTGCAAATGATAATGTACAAAGAGTGTTTACCTTTGATTCTGGATCTGTATACACGCCAAGTGCAACCCACGTAATTAAATTTAAATTGTTGGCCAGCGGCACCGTAGGGTTCTCTTCTACCGTACTTAAAAACGATTCTAATATTAAAGCAGGAATTATAGCACCCATAGATACCAATGAAGCTAAAGTGTTTACACATGCTGCTTCTGGAAGAACCTACCTTAACCATAAAGTAGGTGCAACTGCCAATGGGATGAAGGAATATACCTTTCAATGGACAGCTCCAGCAAAAGGTGCAGGTGCGGTTACCTTTTATTTTAGCTCAATTTCATCTAATTTGGATGATGGTACTTCTGACGATACTACCTATAATAATTCTTATGTAATTACAGAAAAAATAGTTTTAATTGAGGGTTTAAATAACGCTACAATGAAAGCTTCAATGAGTGTTTATCCTAATCCAACTAGTGATAGAATTAATATAAACTTTACAGCTATGAGAGGCAACGCTACAATTAGTTTAGTTTCTTTGGATGGAAAACAAGTTGTAGTTTTAATGAACGATAATTTGAATTCTGGTGATCAAAATTTAAGTTTTGATGTTTCGGGCGTTAAAATTGGAATCTATTTTTTACGTGTTACAAACAATGGAATGACAGCTGTTCAAAAGGTATTGGTTAACTAATATTAAACACATATTTGCAGCAATGCTGCACCAAAAAAGCCCTGAATATTTGCTTCTGGGCTTTTTTGGTTTTTAAAGTATTTTGAAATATTCATTTGATTTTTTGGTTCAAACCAATTGAATATTTTTGATTGTTGGTATAGCCAAGGACCTTCTTGAATTAGAAAAATAATATGGAATTGAATGGTCTGAAAGGGCCTATTTTATGACATAAATTATAATAATTGATTACTTATTTTATATTTGACAAAGGGGTGATTTTGTAAATTTGCATCATCAATTACCTAGACAAACCTTTAACTATTATACTATGAAACGACTGCTAAATTTAGTTTATTCGAATAAAGCCACTTTGTGGTTGCTCCTCGTTTTTGCAATATCCATGGCTGTTGCAACTTTTGTAGAAGATAGATATGATACACCTACAGCCTATAAATATATTTATGGAGCTAAATGGTTCGAATTGGTAATTTTATTGCTAGGAATTAATTTTATAGGCAATATTAAAAGGTATAACCTCATGTCTAAAAAGAAGCTTTCGGGCTTTATCTTTCACCTAGCATTTATTATCATGATAATTGGTGCTGGTATTACAAGGTATTTTGGTTTTGAAGGATTAATTCATATTAGAGAAGGGGAGTCGTCTGATATAATTGTATCGCCAAAACACGTGCTTAAAGTTATGGCAGTAGATAAACAAGGGAGCCTTAAAATGGATATCCCGATGGATTTAAAAGATACGCCAAATGTTAAGTTTGATAAAAGCCTTGAAACTAGCAGTGGTGATAATTTAAACATCAAATATAAAACATCATTTGCTAACGCCATTTATACTTTTAAAGAGAATATGGATGGCGGTATGGATTACCTCAAATTAAATGTTTTTATTGGAGGCAATGAAACAGATATTTATATTGCCGACAAGGGAATAGCAGGCAATGCCAATATTAGACTTACCTACAACAATAATATGGATTCAGGTGCTTTTCAGTTTTATGAGGAGCAGGGTAAATTCTTTTTAAGAACGCCCATGGCTTTAAAAACCATCACTCTTCCAATGATGGAGGCTGGTTTAATAGGTTCAGGGGAGATAGTTGAATTGAGGCCAAATACACAATACAGTACCTCAGATGATGGGTTTAAGTTTATATACCATGGTTTAATTAGAAAAGCGCAAAAACAGCTTACCTATAATATGCCTGGAAGGCCGGGTATTTCGGCAATTGTATTAGATATTCAGTTTAAGGAGAAATCTTATGAAGTACCTGTAATTTTGAATGCAGAAGGGTTTGCTGAAATGCAGCAAGCCGAAATTGAAGGGATTTCATTGTTATTGGGATATGGCGAATTGGAAACCAAATTGCCTTTTTCGGTTAAGTTAAGGGATTTCATTTTAGACAGATATCCAGGTTCGGCAAATCCTTCATCTTATGCGAGTGAGGTTAGTGTAATAGACCCAAGGGACAATACAACTTTAGATTATAGAATTTTTATGAACAATATTTTGGATTATGATGGATACCGGTTTTTTCAATCTTCTTATGATAAAGATGAAGGAGGAACGATTTTATCTGTAAACCATGATTTCTGGGGAACTACCATTACTTATATTGGGTATTTACTGTTGGGAATAGGATTTATTTTCAATTTATTTAGTAAGTATTCTCGGTTTCAGATTTTAGGTAGAAGCATTAGAGAATTAAGGAAAATTAGGCTAAAAAATGCCATGGTACTTTTTGTGCTTAGTGTGTCTGGCTTAATGGCTAATGCGCAAGAAATTGTGCTTAAACCTATTTCGGCTAGTCACGCAGAGAAGCTTGGTAGTCTTATTGTTCAAACCAATGATGGAAGGTCGGAACCCTTGCATACATTGGCCTTTGATGTGATACATAAAATAGCTAAGAAAGATCAATTTAACATTTTAGGCAAAGGTGATTTGGATGCCATGCAATTGTTTATTGATGTACAGTTGGATCCAAATTTCTGGAAAACACAAAAGATTATTTATGTTAAAGAGAAGTCTGTGTCTGCCGCTTTAGGTATCCAAGGAAAGTATGCAAGTTTTTCTGAGTTACTCAATCAAAATGGTGGCTTTAAATTGGGTGAGCAAACAGATGAGGCATTTCGCAAAAGGCCTGCAGAGCAAAATCCATTTGATAAGGAATTAATTAAATTGAGTGAGCGTTTTGAAATCTATTTTATGATGACTCAGGGGTCTATGTTGAGGCTTTTTCCTGAGCCAGTTGCCAATAGTACCATTTGGATAAGTTGGAATGACCCAAAAGCCCAAATACCCTTACAAGATTATCATAATTTAATGAGTGAATTACAGATTCCAGTTTTGAATTATAATAATTTTATGGGTTCTTATTTAAATGCTGCTTATACCGGATGTTCTTCTGGCGATTTTACTAGAGCCGATAAAATTGTGACCTTAATTGAGGGCGTGCAAAGAAGCAGTGCTGTTGCCAAATTAATCCCCTCGGCCCAGCAAGTGCAATATGAAATTTACTATAACAAGGCTGGCATTTTTATTTTTTTGAAAAATATTTATGGTGCTTTGGCTATTGTACTTTTGATACTTGCCTATGTGGAAAATTTCATAGAAAAAAGAAACAAGGTGGTATCAGGTATGTTGAATTTTTTCTTGGTACTTTTGGGATTGGCTTTTGCCTACCACACTTTTGGTATGGGGCTAAGGTGGTATTTATCTGGACATGCGCCATGGAGCAATGGATATGAAGCTTTGTTGTTGGTTGGTTGGGCTGGAATCTTAGCTGGATTTAGTTTTATTAGGTACTCAAAAATACCCTTGGCTGCTACTGCGTTGTTGGCGTTTTTTACCTTGATGACGGCAAGTCATAGTAGCTACGATCCTCAAATCACCAATTTACAACCGGTTCTAAAATCGTATTGGTTAATTATACATGTGGCTACCTTAACCATTAGCTATGGATTCTTGGGATTGGCATTTTTACTGGGTATTTTCATATTAACCTTGTTCTTGTTTAAAACAAAAAAGAATGCTGCAAGGTTTGAATTGAAAATTAAAGAATTGTCGCATATTAATGAAATGAATATTACTATTGGTTTGGCGCTTGCCACCATTGGTTGTTTTCTTGGAGGGGTTTGGGCCAATGAATCATGGGGTAGATATTGGGGATGGGATGCCAAAGAGACATGGGCATTAATTATTACCATTACTTATTCTATTGTTGTGCATTTAAGGTTGGTTGATTCTATGCGTGGAGATTATATCTTTACGGTAGGTTCGGTGCTTGGTTTTGCTTCGGTATTAATGACCTTTATAGGGGTGAATTATTATTTGTCGAAAGGCATGCATAGTTACGGAGCCGGAGAGACCCCCATTTTTCCAATATGGGGATGGATTACAATTTTATCTATTATTGCCCTAATTGTGGCAGCGGGAATGAGGAATAAGTTGCTTAGAAATAAATTAGAAGAATAAAACTTTAAACTAAAATTATAATGAAAAAACTATTATTTGTCTTTGGATTTTTGGCAATACTTGCTAGTTGCAGTGATAATAAATCATCTGCTAATACGGCTACATTAGATACTAATGTACATAAAGTTGTGGCTTTAGAAGCTATTAACACAACAAAATATACCTACATTAAAGTAAGTGAAAATGGTGCAGAAAAATGGATTGCTTGTCCTTTAGCAAGTGTTGTTATAGGAAAGGAATATTATTATGGCAATGAAATGCCTATGGCTAATTTTGAAAGCAAGGAATTGAATAAGGTATTTCCAATGGTTTATTTTGTGGAAGGTATTTCAACTGAGCCGCCGGTATTAAAGGAAGGTCAAGGCAATGGTCAAAATATGAATCCACAGCCTATGGGCCAAAATCCTGCACCATCTTCTGCACCTGAGCCTGCTGCAGCTCATGTTGGTTCGGCCGGAGTGGTTTCAGAAAAATTAGCGGTAGAAGTGAAACCTGCTAAGGGCGGAATTACCATCGCCGAACTGAATGGCAACATGAAAAAGTATGCTGGAAAAACAGTTACGATTAAAGGGAAAGTAACCAAATTTAACCCCGAGGTAATGGACAGAAATTGGGTGCATTTACAAGATGGTACAGAGGTGAATGGAAAGTTTGATATTACGCTTACTACTTTGGATAATGTAGCCGTTGGCGATGAAGTAACTTTTACAGGAAAAATTGTGTTAAATAAAGACTTCGGTGCTGGTTATATATATGAAGTAATTATGGAAGAAGCAAAATTGAAAAAGTAAAATTTAGATGTCTTTAAAGGGCACTTTTTTATGCCATTCAAGCATTTAAAGTGGATAGCATAGATTACCTGTTAAAGCCTCTGAAAAAAGCAGTGTTTCAACAAGCCATTGATAAATTTGAGCGCTTTTCTGGGGTACATCAAAAGTTTGAGGTAAAGGAATTAATTGCCGCTATTGAAGCCCAGAAAATGGTTTTTCAAAAACGCTTTATCATTAAAATTGGTCAAAGTATAAAGGTTGTTGAGGTAGATGATATCGCTTATTTCTATACAGAAGAGCGTTGTACTTTCTTGATGACTTTTATGGGTCAAAAATTGCTTGTAGATATTCCTTTGGAAGAGTTGCAAACACTGGTTGACCCAAGCTTTTTTTTTAGAATTAATCGACAATTTATATTGAATATTAAATCCATTGCGAAGATGTTTACGCATTTCAAATCGAGGGTAAAGGTTTTGTTGGATCCACCCATTGAAATTGAGACTTTGGTTTCTGGTGAGCGGGCTGCAGACTTTAAATTGTGGTTAATGGGGAAGTAAAAAGAGCAATTTGCCCATTTCGGACTTGAATTCTCCCCTTTCAGACATTTTTTTTGCTCTTGCTTTAAAATGAACCATATTTGTACTAATAAATAGCTTAATATGGTAAGAAGGTTTTCAATTGTGTTCATCCTAATTGGAGCACTTTTTTTGTTTGGAGCTTGCCAACATGAAATATTGGATATTACCGATATAATTGACAATGGCAATGGCAACCCAAATCCGAATCCATGCGATTCGAACATCGTGTATTTTCAAAAGGACATTTTGCCTATTTTGAATTCAAATTGTGCCATGAGTGGTTGTCATGATGGTATCACTGCCAAAGAAGGTGTTGTTTTGAACTCTTATGCTAATGTGATGGCAACTGGTAAGGTGGCTCCTTATTATCCTAATTCGAGTAAGATTTATAAGGCTATTTCCGAAACTAATCCCAAAGATATTATGCCTCCTGCGCCAAAATCTAAGTTAACCCCAGCGCAAATAGCACTGGTTGCTAAATGGATTAACCAAGGCGCAAAAGATATTACTTGTAACTCGGCAGGTAATTGCGATACAACTAATATAACCTATGCTGGAACCATTTCGAGAATTGTGAATACTTATTGTGTGGGTTGTCATAGTGGAGCAACGCCAGGAGCAGGAATTTTGCTTAATTCTTATTCGGGCGTTGCGGGTATAGCGGCCAGTGGCAGGTTGGTAGGAAGTATTAAAGGTTTGGCTGCCTACAAAGCAATGCCTGTTGGAAGTAAGTTAGACGATTGTAAAATAAAGCAAATTCAGAAATGGGTGGATGCAGGTTACCCAAATAATTAATGTATGAAAATAAATTATTTAAAGACATTTGTGCTGTTAGGATTATCCTTGTTTGTTTTTTCTTGTTCACATTATGATGAGGTTCAAGCAAATTTGAAGGAAAGCAAAAGTGGTGATGACGAAAGTCACAATGCTGGTAGAAATTGTGGTTCTTGTCACAATGTAAATGGATCTGAAGCTGTAAGAGAAGCGGGATGGTGGACAATCTCTGGGACTGTTTTTTCTAATGGAAGTAGTCTGCAAACTAAAGCAACCATAGAGATTTGGGAAAAGCCAAACAAACAAGGCAAGCTAATTAAGAGATTGGTGTCCGATGATAAAGGGAATTTTTATACCAACCAATTTATTAATTTATCCAATGGGGCTTATCCAGTTATCATAGTTGGATTGAACAGTAAACAAATGAATGTTGCTTTTACAGGCGGAAGTTGCAACAGTTGTCACGGAGTTTCTCGTAGTACTTTAGAAATTAATTAATATAAATATGCGTAAAAAAGTTTTTGGTGTAATGGTATTACTCGGGTTTTTGAGTAGTTGTTATAAAGATAAAGAAGAATTGTTGTACCCTGGTTCGGTTGGCGTTAACGACACAACTGCGGCAACGTATAATGCCTATATTAAGCCTTTGATTGCAACGCGTTGTGTGAACTGTCACCCTAATTATGGTGATTATGCTGGGTTAAATGGAGTTGTTTCGAATGGTAAATTTAAGGACAGGGTAGTTACTGCGAAGACCATGCCTCAAGGGAGTTCTCTTACTGCTGCTCAAATTTCAAAAATTTCCTTGTGGTTAAATGCTGGCGGATTGAATAATTAGAAAGAATATGAAAAGAATTTTATTGATAGTTTTGAGCATTTTCTCTGTATTTAATTTGCGTGCGCAAGACGACCTTTTGAATATGTTGGAGAGTGAGAATCCCAAAAAGCCAGTACCAGTTTTTGCTACTTTTAAATCTACTCGCGTCATTACGGGTCAGAGCATAGAGCATGTGGCAGCAAAGCATTTGAACTTTGTGATTTTACATCGTTTTGGCGAGGTTAATAAAGGAGCTTATGAGCTTTGGGGATTGGATCAGGCCAATATGAGATTGGTATTCGATTATGGCATTACAGACCGCATTCAGGTTGGGGTTGCTCGCAGTTCTTATGGCAAAACCTATGATGGAAATTTAAAGATTAAATTGTTGAGACAGAGCAAGGGAAAAGGTGGAATGCCTTTTAGTATGGGATATTATGGCAATACCGCAGTAAGCACTTTGGAGTGGTCTGATCCAAATAGACAGAATTTTTTCACTTCGCGTATGACGTTTTTTAATCAGTTAATTTTCGCCAAAAAGTTTGGCGATAAATTTAGTTTACAAATTGCACCTACGATGGTTCATCATAACTTGGTTCAATTAACCAGTGACCCAAATACCATTTATGCCATAGGAGTGGGTTCAAGTTTAAAGTTGAATAGGAGTTTTCGCTTAAATGTGGAGTATTATCCTCGTTTAACTGGAAAGGATGTGCCAGATGCATCTGGACAACAATTATACGATTACTTAGCTGTGGGAGTGGATATAGAAACGGGCGGACATGTGTTTCAAATAATGCTTTGTAATGGAATTGGCATGTTAGAGCAACACATGGTAAGAGGCACTAGCACTAAATGGGCTGATGTTGGAATACGTTTAGGATTTAATATTAGCAGAACTTTTTCTTTTGACCACAAAGCTGAAAAGAAGAAGTGGTAAGGTTTTTGAGTTAAGGTTTAACATTACATAACTACATAACCACATAACCACATAACCACATAACCACATAACCACATAACTACACAATTACATAACCACATAACTACATAACTAACTACATAACTAACTACATTACTAACTAACTACATTACTAAATAACAACATAAATATATGAAACATCGCATTCTTTTATTGGTTGGTACTTTGTTAAGTTCCACTTTTACATTCGCACAATTGTTTTCAACTGCATCTGGCGAGGTTAGTTTTTTCTCAAAAACACCTTTAGAGGATATTGTTGCAGATTCTAAAACCGTTTTGGTTGTTTTTAATTCTCAAACTAGGGGTATGGCTTTTAGTATTACCAATACCTCTTTTCAGTTTCCCAATAAATTGATGCAAGAACATTTTAACGAGAAGTATATCGAAAGCGAAAAATTTCCTTCGAGTACGTTTAGTGGAAAAATGAATGAAACCATTGATTTAACAAAGGATGGCGAATAT
>JAWXAZ010000020.1:0-36827 GCA_034439755.1 bacterium | reverse complement strand
TAGCAGACATTGAATTGAAAAAAATAAACTTAACTAACAAAGAATTTAGAGGTGACTGGAATTATAAAATTATCCCTTGAAATGTATTGTTTATTTTTTTACAGACACTAAGTTTCTCTAATAAATTAAAATTCAAATTATTCCTTTTTCCATTAGTCGTGTACCAACTTTAAATTTTACTCACTACGAATCACATTGGGCTTGATTTTTTTACTTAAAAATGCGCTGCTTAAAATTTCATACTGTTTTATCATTTCTTTTCTAGTTTTCGGGTTAATTTTACAATGGTAAATGCCGATATAAAAATAATACTACAATAAGATAATTGTAGAAATTGGACCATATATGATGTATAACCGGTATAATTTGGCGTTTTACCTATAAGCAAAATGAAATAGTCGCCAAACATTGGATCTAAACATCTTGTTGTTCGGCATTTTCCATACTTAAATCAAATTGTCTTTTGAACTATTTTAATTTAAGTAATGGCATTAAATGCCCTTATCTTGTTTTATAAATTCTTTTCAAAATTTCGAGTTAAATTGAGTAATTTGGCGGCATCATTCCAACAAATATGTTTAATGAATTAATCGCTAATCGCGATTTTCCTTTATATAGAAAAAGTTTTATTTTAGGCATCCTAGCCTGTTTGATTTCGGTTCAGACCTTTGCTGCTTTTTTTGAGTATACACCTAAGCTAAAAGAGGCACAGGTGCACATAGCTTGTTTAAGGTTAAAGAAGGCGAATCAAATATTGGCTGTTGAATTTTTAAAACAGCCTGATAATGTTGCGGTGGTTTATTTAAAGCATTATTCTCGGTTTTTTCACATAATGGTGCAGCAGGATAAATTGCTTTTGCCAGAGTTTGAGAAAGTAAATAGTGAGATGTTGCTAAGCCTTCAAAAGTTACCCAATGAATCGCCTTATAAATTATTTTTGAAAGGCAGTGTTCATTTGCAAAGTGCGCTGGTAAAGGGCGCTTTTAATGAGTATTTGTCTGCAGCATGGGATTTTAGGAGTGCGTATCAAGAGGTGAATGCGAACGAGAAAAAGTTCCCCAATTTTAATGGGCACAAGAAGGAGTTGGGCGCCCTGATGGCACTTATAGGGAGCTTTCCTCCGCAATATCAATGGGTGGTGAATGTAGCAGGATTGAATGGTGATTTTAAAAATGGGCTAAAAGTTTTAGAGGAATATATAAGCTTGGGTTCCTTAGAGCCTATTTTAGAGCAACAACAAGCGAGTGTAATTTATACTTTAATTCAACTTAATTTTGGAGCGGATAAAAATAAAGCATGGAATTTTTATGCACCTATTTCAAAGGATTATAAGAATAATTTGATGCAATGTTATGTAAGGGCTTATGTGGCGGGAAAATGTGGTGAAAATGAAATTGCATTGGCTACCTTAAAGGGCAGGCCTTTGGGTTTGGACTATGAGAATATTACTTATTTTAATTTATTAATGGGCGATTATTTGTTGCATCAGTTAGATGGTGAGGCGGCAATTTGGTATAAAAAGTATATTGCTTTTAGCACCACCAAGGGCGCTACTAAGGATGCATATCAAAAATTATCTTGGATATCTTGGCTAGAAAATGATACGACAAAATTCATTATTTACCACGACTTAATGGCTAAAAACACCAAGGATGCTGGGTCTGAATTAAAATTATTAAATGAAGATTTAAAAAACGGAATTTATCCTTCGAAAGAATTATTGAAGGCTAGGATTTTATTTGACGGCGGCTATTATGATGAATCTTTGGCTGTTTTGAGTAAATTAAATAAGGATAAATTACCATGTAAATATCAGAAAATTGAATGGGATTATAGGATGGCTAGGGTTTTACAAGAACAAAAACACTTAACAGAATCCCTGAATTATTTTAAGAAATGTTTGGAGGGTGGCATGGCTGTAAATACATACTTAATTCCAAATTCTTGTTTGCAAATTGGCTTAATTTATGAGCAATTAAATTACCCATTGATTGCGAAATCCTATTATGAAAGGGTTTCCAATTACCACCATGTAGATTATGAATCGAGCATGGCGCAAAAGGCTAAAACAAATATTTGGCGCATCAATAAATCCAAGTAACTTTGTTGTTGTATAAATAAATATTGGATTCCTAAAATTGGAAAAATCGTTTTAGATTGGTTCAAAATGAATCCTTTGAATTTTTATAATATATTGATAATTAGTTATTTGTGTTTAGGTATTTTTCTTGTTATAGATAGTAAAAATGAATAAAATGAATAAAATGAATAAGTTAGTGATTACCGCCCTTTTGTTATTGTCATTAGGTGCATGTAAGAAAAATAGCAGTACAGATCCTGGAACCCCAGGAACTCTGCCAGATGTCACCGATATGAATGCGTTGGTGGTGCCCAATGGGTTTAATTATCAAACCAGCGCCGATGTAAATCTTTCAATTACTTTACTTAACAATGATGACAAAGCATTGTCTGGTATAAGAGTTGATTTAATGAGTGCTTCGCCAGAAGATGGAGGTCTAATTTATTATACTGGTTTCACTAATGCTTCCGGAGTTTTGATAGCTAAAGCAGAATTGCCTTTGGATTTGAAGCGGCTAGTTGTAAACACCGATTATATTGGTTTGCCAAATAATGTTATCATGGACATAAATTCTGCAAATGGAATAATTACCATTGGCGGAAAAGTACCTCAAAAGATTCGTACTTGGAATGAAAATAAAGTATATCCTAATTCTGCTTTAGGCAAAAGCCCTTTGCAATATTCGTTTAGGTTAGGCTCCTATAACAATGCTGGAATTCCTGACTATTTATTAAGTCCGAATGATGTTGTTAGTTCAACATTTCTCGCTGATATTAATGCTTCTTTGCCAGAAAGAAGGCCTGTACCTACTTTTAATCCAAATTATTTATCGGCTAATGTAGAACGTAATTTAATCTTAAATGAGCAATGTGATGTATGGTTAACTTTTGTACATGAAGGTGCGGGTTTTCAGAATTCTCTTTTCTTTTTTGTATATAACAAAAATAACAAACCAACAACTGTGAGTCAGGTTGATTCTTTTATTTCTATATTTCCTAACGCGTCTTACTCTGGAAGCGGTGGTGGAATGGCAACTGGAAACAAAGTTTATATTGGAAGATATGGTGCAGACACTGCCATTGGATTTGCCATTGCTGCAAATGGTTGGAATGGTGTAAAACCTGGAGCTGGACTTGGATTTTATACTACTATAAAGTCGATGAATCCAGAAATAAATCCTGCAAATAAGGAACATGTTGTTTTATTATATGATAATCCAACTCAACGTTTCTTAATTGGTTTTGAGGATTTGAATAGAGATGGTAGTAGTGACAATGATTTTAATGATGTAATTATTTATGCCTCCGCAAATCCCGTAAAGGCAATTGATAAAGTTAATATACTTCCTATAACACCTAGTGTAGATGCCGATGATGATGGTGTAAATGATGTTTATGATGAGTTTCCAAATGATCCAACAAGGGCATTCAATTTTTATTATCCAAACTCAACTAGCATGGCCAGTGTTGCCTTTGAAGATTTATGGCCAAGCAAAGGTGATTATGATTTAAATGATGTGGTTGTAGATTATCAATATCACGCGGTATTGAATGGAAGTAATCAAATTAAAGATTTAAATGCAAAATATAAATTGAGGGCTGCTGGTGGTGTTTTTAAAAATGCCTTTTCTGTTGCTTTCCCTTTTAATAGAAGTAATGTAACCATGAATTCTGGTAGCACAGTAGTTGGATTAGAAACGCAAGCAAATGCTGCCATCTTAAATGTATTTAGCAATTCAAAAGCACTTATTTCAACGTACAATACTTTGGAAGGAAAAGCTTTTGTGGAAACAGATACCATTTTTGCCAGAATGACAATGGGCACTGCGGTAACGGCTAGTTTAAGTGTTTTTAATCCCTTTATTTATATTGATGAGGCAGATAAAGGAAGAGGATATGAGGTTCATTTGCCAGGCCAATTGCCAACTAGTTTGGTTAATATAAATGTTTTAGGTACAAATTCTGATGGATCCAATGCATCAACAGGAGTATTTTATAAAACAAAAACAGGACTACCATATGCTATCGCTACACCAGAGAAATTTAGCTATCCGTATGAAAAGGTTCAAATCCTTACGGCACACAAAAAATTTGCTGCATGGGTTCAAAGCGGAGGAACACAATTTCCAGATTGGTATAAGAACTTGAGTGGATACAGAGATGCCACCAAAATCTATGTTAAACCATAATACACAAAAAGCTGCTTCAGTTTTGAAGCAGCTTTTTGTATGCCTTTATTTTTGCTTCATAAAATGCAAAGTTTAATTTTATAGCTAATGCTTATTGCCTATTTTTGCCCCCCATATGGAAAATGTAAACCATTTAAGTGAACCGGAAAGAATCCGTCGCCAAAAATTAGCTGATTTAACAGAAATGGGCATCAATGCCTATCCACCCGAATTATTTGACGTAAACACTAACTCTGTTTCTATAAAAGAAGGTTATGCTGCAAATGCAGACAACCCAAAATGGAAAGACATAAGTATAGCGGGCCGAATAATGAGCGTTCGCGATATGGGTAAGGCAAACTTTGCGGTTATTCAAGATGATGCCGGCAAGGTTCAAATTTATGTAAGAAGAGATGATATTTGTCTGGATGAGGATAAATCGGCCTATGATGTGGTCTTTAAAAAGCTCCTAGACATTGGAGATATTATTGGGATAAAAGGATATGTATTCACCACCAAAACGGGTGAAATTTCGATTCATGCAAAATCCTTTACTTTGCTTTCAAAGGCTTTACATCCTTTACCAATAGTAAAGGAGAAAGAAGGCGAAACTTTTGACGCGGTAACAGATCCAGAGTTTAGATACCGACAACGTTATGCAGATTTAATTGTGAATCCGCATGTGAAGGATACCTTTTTGAAACGCACGCAAATGATTCGTTCCATTCGCGATTTCTTAAATAACCATGGGGCTTTAGAAGTAGACACACCTGTATTGCAAAACATCCCTGGAGGAGCCGCCGCTAAGCCATTTATTACGCACCACAATGCGTTGGATGTGCCTTTTTATTTGAGGATTGCAAACGAACTTTATTTAAAAAGATTAATCGTAGGTGGCTTCGATTGGGTTTATGAATTTAGTCGCAACTTTAGAAATGAAGGAATGGACAGAACACATAACCCAGAATTTACCATTTTGGAGTTTTATGTGGCCTATAAAGATTATTTCTGGATGATGGATTTTACTGAGAAAATGCTTGAAAAAGTTGCCTTAGATTTACATGGAACAACCGAGGTTCCTATGGGAGAAAGCGTGTTGAATTTTAAAGCACCGTTTAAACGTATTACCATTTTTGATGCCATTCTTGAATACACAGGATTTGATGTAAGTAATATGGATGAGGCGGGCTTAAGAGCGGTTTGCGCAAAACTGCATATCGAGGTTTCTCCAACTGTAGGAAAAGGAAAACTAATAGACGAAATATTTAGCGAGAAATGTGAAGGTAATTTCATTCAACCAACCTACATCATAGATTACCCTATTGAAATGAGTCCGCTTACCAAAAAGCACCGCACAAAACCGGGTTTAGTTGAGCGCTTTGAATTGATGGTAAATGGGAAAGAAATTGCAAATGCCTACACCGAATTAAATGATCCGATAGACCAAAGAGCCCGTTTTGAAGAGCAGGTAGAACTGATGGCAAGAGGCGATGATGAAGCCATGTTTATTGACCATGATTTCTTAAGGGCTTTAGAATATGGAATGCCCCCAACTGCGGGAATTGGAATAGGTATTGACAGGTTGTGTATGTTAATGACGAACCAAGTTTCTATTCAAGATGTTTTATTCTTCCCTCAAATGAGACCTGAGTCTAATAATCAGGCTGAGAAGGAAGAAATTGCCTAATCAATTGGGATTGATTTTTCGTGATATTAAATAAACTAATAATTATTAATACATTGATTGTCAATTTAATGGTTTTTTCAATTGTTGGAAATTAGTTAAATTGATTATTATGTATTTTTTTGCATTAAATACGAAAGTAAGGATATGGGTGGTGTAAAATCAGTGCCTAGTAAAGGATCAGGAGCAAATATGGCCAAAGATACAATTAAATCAGTAGTAGTAGACGATGTAGATATGATGCGTGCAACACTCAAAAAAGTGTTGGATGGTTTCCCTAATATCGAAATAATTGGAGAAGCTTCTGATTACGAATCAGCCCGAGAAGTAATCAATGAAACTAAACCCGATTTGGTTTTTTTGGACATTGATTTGAATGGATTAACCTCCATTGATTTGCTTAATGAAATTACCTGCAGTCCTAAAATTATTTTTATAACCTCGCATCCAGATTTTGCCATTAAAGCATTTGAATTAAATGCAGTGGATTATATCTTAAAACCAATAAGTGGAGATAGGTTAAAAAAGGCCATCGATAGAGTTACTGAGATGAATGAAGAGGGTGGTGGTTCTCCTGTTCGAATTGGAAATGAAGAAGAGGAGCGATTTAAGGCAGATCAAATTATTCTGTTAAACTTTGATGGTAAATTAACTTTTATCAAAATTCAAGATATCAACTACATTGAGGCATTTGGCAATTATACCAAAATATACATGAACGATGGCAAGTTGAGTATTACCTACAATTCTATTAAGAACTGGGATGGTCGTTTGCCTAGTGATGTATTTATCCAGATTCACCGTTCTACTATCGTTAACTTATTAAACGTAAGTAAAATTGAAAAGTGGACAAACGATACCGGTCGTTTATTCTTAAAAGGCATTGAAAAACCTTTCGAAATCAGCAGAAGTTATTTCTTCCAAATTAAGAAAAAATACAAGGTTTAATTAAGCTTATCAAACAGCTTTATTAACGCCTAATTTTACCAATACACAATATGTAATTGTCCAAAAATAAATTGGCTAATCTTGACTTTCCACCTTTACCATACTTAAATCAAATTGTCTTATCGACTAATTTAATTTAAGTACGGTATTTATTTGAAAGATTGACTTGCCATTCTTGGAGCTAATGTACATTAGCAAGGCAAGCCTCAATCCTTTTCGGTTCGAACCAACTCGTTTAGAAAACAAGAGTTGTTTACATAGTTGTACAAGTTATTGCACCACTATTTTTTATACCTGCAGAGAATTCCCAACGGCAATTGAACGCCCGATTTTGCTTGTAAATACAATTCGCCATTTTGCATTTCCTTGGCCTCAGGAAAGTTTCTTTTAACTAAGTTTTGAACCAACAAAGCACTTAATCCCAAAGAATACACATTCAATATAAGGAAATGCTCCTTGGGATCTAAAAGTGTAGCAATGTCTTTTAATAATTCATTGATGCTTTCTTCTAATTGCCATCTTTCGCCATTGGCACCTATGCCGTATGCAGGTGGATCTAAAATAATGCCGTGATAGGTCTTTCCTCTCTTCACTTCTCTTTTCACAAACTTCATGGCATCTTCTACTACCCAACGTATGTTATCCAAGCCAGAGGCTTCCATGTTTTCTCTGCTCCAACCTATTACCTGTTTTACCGAATCAACATGCGTAACATCTGCACCAGCCGCTTTGGCTGCAATACTTGCTCCACCCGTATAGGCAAATAGATTTAAGAACCTAGGTTCGTGCATGCCCTTTAAATTATCGTAAATATAATCCCAGTTTGCTGCCTGCTCCGGAAAAATCCCCACATGCTTAAACGAGGTTAACGACAAATTAAATTTTATTCGGTATGCGGTAGTCTGGTAACTTAAATGCCATTTAGTAGGCTTCTTTTTTGGGTTTACCCATTCGCCATTGTGACTGCCCTTTTGTTTAAAGGTAATGTCTGTTAATTTCTTCCATTCAATCTCATCCCATACCTTATCCCATAAGGCTTGCGGCTCTGGCCTCCTCAGAATTACTGAACCAAAGCGTTCTAGTTTTTCAAAATTACCACAATCAAGTAATTCATAATCTTGCCAATGAGTGGGTGTAAAAGTTTGCATAATTTTGTTTAATTAATGGTTTGGTTCAGCCTAATTATTCTAAAATGAAGGTATGTCCCTCAAGTGCCAATTGGGTGTTCGGAAATTCACTTTGCGCTTCTTGTAAAAGAGGTATTAAGTCGTCGTAGCGCGACGAAAAATGTCCGATGAGCAAATGGTTAGCATTTGCCAATTTAGCCGCCATACCAGCTTGTTTAGCCGTTGTATGCATGGTTGAAAGTGCTCGTTCTAACTTATCGTGCATAAAAGTAGCCTCATGGTACAAATAATCGCAATCTTCAATCGATTTTATGACCCTTTCATCGAATAATGTATCGGAGCAATAGGCATAAGAAATAGGTTGCGTAGCAGGAAAAGTGAGCTCTTCATTTCTAATCCTTTTTCCATCGGGCGAGGTATAATCCTTGCCCATTTTAATGTTGTTAAAAAAGGTAAATGGAATTTTGTTTTTCTGACAAGCTTCCACGTTTAATTTACGCAACATAAAACGCTCCTCAAAGAGGTAACCAATAGTAGGAACGCGGTGAAATAGCGGAAAAGATTTCACCCTAAAATATAGGTTTTCTAATGCCACGCTGCTCGCGTTTGGGTCTATTTCGTGGTAGATTAATTCAAAGCTAAAATTGGTTTCAGAATATTTAAAAAATACATTGAGAATTTCAAAAAGTTCTTTGGGACCATACACATGAACAGGTAATTCGTGCTTCATGAGGTTCATAGAAAGTAACAAACCGGGCAAGCCAAGAATGTGATCGCCATGCACGTGACTCACAAAAATATGGCTCAATTTCGACTTCTTAATTTTATAACGCTGCAATTGCATTTGCGTTCCTTCGCCACAATCCATCAGAATATGGTGGTCGCAAATATTGAGATACTGTCCGCTCGGATGCCTGTTAAGTGTTGGAGATGCAGAGCTATTGCCTAATATGGTAACCTCAAATGCCATGGTTTATGATTCGCTATCTGTTAAAAAATCTTTTTCAAGTTGGTCCATATAAATATACCCTATTGTGGTTTATGATTCGCTATCTGTTAAAAAATCTTTTTCAAGTTGGTCCATATAAATATACTCTACCGCCTCTCCAAGTGTGGGTGTTAATACCAAACCAATCTCCTCAAACTCCTCGTGCCATTGGGCTTGATCTGCCACACAAAGTGCCATACCCAAATTTTCTTGCAAGGTAAGGTTGTATGTTTGTAAAACAGTTTTTGCTTCAAGGTCTATTTGGTTGGCCATTGAAAATTCAAATATTACATAGGCCCATTCGCCTGTTTCCATTTCTTTTTTGGCGGTCTGAACCAACTCCAATGCAAGGCTTTCGGCAATAGTAGTTGCCTCAGTATTTACCCAAAGGTAATGTTCGTTTTTGTCGATAGAAATTTTCATCTTTGTAAGATAGGTTTTCGAAAATATAAAAAATGAACAAGAAAATTGCTTTTATTACTGGCGCAAGCGCTGGAATAGGCGAGGCCACCGCGTATTTGTTGGCCCAAAATGATTATGACCTTGTGTTGTGCGGAAGGAGGGAAGCTCGTTTAAAGGTCTTACAAACAGCGCTTCATGAGCAGTTTGGAGCTGTTTGTCATCTGGCTGTTTTCGATATCCGCAACAAAGAATCGGTTCAGACCGCCATAGAAGCTTTGCCAGAAAATTTTCAACATATTGATGTTTTAGTGAACAATGCTGGACTTGCAAGTGGCTTGTCTACTATTGATAAGGGCAATTTGGATGATTGGGAAACCATGATTGATACCAATATTAAGGGATTATTGTATGTAAGTAGGCAAATACTTCCTGGTATGATAGCACGTAAAAGCGGACATGTAATTAACATAAGCAGCATTGCTGGCAAGGAAGTTTATGCCAATGGAAATGTTTATTGTGCCACTAAGTTTGCGGTGGATGCATTGAATAAAGCCATGCGCATTGAGTTGTCTGCATACCCAATTAGGGTTACAGGTATTTATCCTGGGGCGGTAGAAACGGAGTTCTCTTTGGTGCGCTTTCATGGCGATGAGCAAAAGGCCAAAGCGATCTATGATGGCTTTGATAGTTTATTGGCTCAAGACATTGCCGATGCCATATTTTATGCGGTGAGCAGGCCGCCTCATGTAAATATTAATGAAATGATTGTGATGCCAACTGCACAACCTGTGCCCGGCATAATTCATAGAAAATAATAATGAAATGGCAAATAGCATTTGTACTATTCCATTTTATTTTGGCCCAAATTAACGGTACAATTGGCGTAAGTTGTAGCTTTTAGTTTTTTGAGTTCTCCATGAGGTAGGCTTTGATGAAATCTTGGATGCCGCCATCCATCACTTTTTGCACATCGGAAGTTTCAAAATCTGTGCGCAAATCTTTTACCAATTTATAGGGATGGAAGACATAATTTCTAATCTGACTTCCCCACTCAATTTTCTTCTTACCGGCTTCAATACTTGCTTTGGCTTCGTTGCGTTTTCTCAGTTCAATTTCATATAATTGAGAGCGTAACATTTGCATGGCGCGGTCTTTATTTCCGCTCTGACTGCGGTCTATCTGACAAACGATAACGATGCCCGAAGGTTTATGGGTAAGTTGAACTTTGGTTTCAACCTTGTTTACATTTTGTCCGCCAGCCCCGCCCGAACGCGAGGTGTGAAACTCAATATCTGCATCCTTAATTTCAATTTCAATGGTATCGTCTACCAAAGGATAAACATATACTGAGGCAAATGAGGTGTGCCTTCTTGCTTGGCTATCGAAAGGGGAGATGCGCACCAAACGGTGAACACCATTTTCGCCTTTTAGGAAGCCATAAGCAAAATCGCCACTTACTTCAATGGAGCACGATTTTATTCCTGCTCCATCGCCTGCTTGTTCGTCTACCACAGCGGCTTTTAAACCTTGTTTATCGGCATACATAATGTACATGCGCATGAGCATTTCTGCCCAATCTTGGCTCTCGGTTCCCCCAGCACCAGAATTGATGTTGATCATGCAATTCATTTGGTCTTCCTCGTTGCTCAACATGTTTTTGAACTCGAGTTCCTCCACGGTTTTAAGTGCCAATTTATAGGCAGCTTCTACCTCTTCTTCTGAGCCTTCGCCCGCTTGATAGAATTCAAATAAAATAGATAAATCATCCACCTCAGAATTGGTGGACGAATAGGCATCTGTCCAGATTTTTTTTAGTCGGATAGCCTTCACAAGTTGCTCTGCCAATTTTGGGTTGTCCCAAAAACTTGGCTGCAAGGTGCGCGCTTCCTCCTCTTTAATGTCTAGTAATTTCTCATCAACGTCAAAGATACCTCCTCAGAGCATCTACCCTTAACTTTAAATCCTTTAATTGTTCAGTAGTCATGCTCGCTTAAATTATGCGCCTGCCATTGAATTCTTAAAACGTTTACGTTCGGTTTCATCTAAATGAATTTTACGTAAGCGCAAAGATTGTGGTGTTATTTCTACCAGTTCATCCCCTTGAATATATTCCATACACTCTTCTAAAGAGAAGGTGATTTTTGGAGCGATACGGGTTTTATCATCCGAGCCAGAAGCGCGCATGTTGGTTAGTTTTTTCTCTTTGGTAATATTTACAACTAAATCATCTTGGCGGTTAGTTTCACCTATAACCTGGCCCATATAAATATGGTCACCAGATTCTACGAAAAAGCTACCACGATCTTGTAATTTATCGATTGAATAAGCTATTGCTTTTCCTTGTTCACCAGAAATCATTACTCCAGAACCACGGTTAGGAATAGTACCTTTCCAAGGTTCAAATGCTTTGAAACGGTGGGCCATAATAGCTTCACCTGCAGTAGCGGTAAGCAAGTTATTACGTAAGCCAATGATACCACGAGAAGGGATTTCAAATTCTAGGTGAATTAAATCGCCTTTTGGTTCCATCACCAACATATCTCCTTTGCGCTGACTAACATATTCGATTACTTTACCAGAATATTCTTCTGGAACGTTAACCGTTAATATTTCAATTGGCTCGCATTTAACGCCGTCAATTTCTTTAACAATTACTTGCGGTTGCCCAACTTGCATTTCATATCCTTCGCGTCTCATCGTTTCAATTAAGATAGATAAGTGAAGAATACCCCTGCCAAAAACTAAATACGAATCTGCCGCATCCGTTTCTTCTACACGCAAGGCCAAATTCTTTTCAAGTTCCTTAAACAAACGATCACGTAAGTGACGAGAAGTAACAAATTTTCCTTCTTTACCAAAGAAAGGAGAATTGTTAATGCAGAACAACATGTTCATGGTTGGCTCGTCAATTTTGATTGGAACTAAGCCTTCAGGATTTTCAAAATCGGCAATGGTATCACCAATTTCAAATCCGTCGATACCCATTACCGCACAAATATCGCCACCTTCGGCTTCTTCTACCTTCATTTTACCAAGACCTTCGAAGGTATAAAGTTCTTTGATTCTTGATTTTTGGATAGAACCATCGCGTTTTACAATACTTACTGGTTGGTTCACCTTAATATTGCCTCTTAAAATTCTACCAATGGCAATACGACCAGTGAAAGAAGAGTAATCTAATGAGGTAATCTGCATTTGTAGGCTTCCTTCTGGAACTACAGGTGCAGGTATTTGCGTAATAATATCTTCTAATAATTCTGTAAAATCTGTTGTTGGGTTTTTCCAATCTCTGCCCATCCATCCCATTTTAGAGCTACCGTACATGGTATGGAAATCTAATTGCTCTTCGGTAGCTTCTAAGTTAAAGAATAAATCGAATACCGCATCGTGCACCTCGTCTGGGCGACAGTTTGGTTTGTCTACTTTATTGATTACAACAATTGGCTTTTTACCTAAGGCTAAGGCTTTTTGCAACACAAAACGAGTTTGTGGCATAGGTCCTTCAAAAGCATCCACCAATAATAATACCCCATCGGCCATGTTTAAAACACGTTCTACTTCACCACCAAAATCACTGTGACCAGGAGTGTCGATAATATTTATTTTAGTGCCTTTATAGTTTACTGAAATGTTTTTTGCCAAAATGGTAATTCCTCTTTCGCGCTCTAAATCGTTGTTATCCAGGATTAAATCTCCTTTTTCTTGGTTTTCACGGAAGATTTGTGTTTGATGGATAATCTTGTCTACCAAGGTTGTTTTTCCATGATCTACGTGAGCGATAATAGCTATGTTTCTGATATTCTGCATGTTTGATTAAAAAAGGACTGCAAATGTATGTTAAAAAGATGGGCTTAAAAAATATTTACTTGATTATTTGGCAGATAAATGGATTATCTTTGTGTAATGCTTTTTAGAATTCTTCGCATAACGATGGTATTTGTATACCTGCTTGGTGCAGTTGGGTTTTCTATGCGCACACATTTTTGCGGCGAAGTGCTCGATTCTATTCACTTATTTGCGGATAATGTGAAGGAAGATCCTTGCGAATGTATTGAATTTGGTTCTACCGATTGTTGCAAAGATGTTTTAGTAAAATCTTCGAACCCATCTGCTCAAGTACTCACCAATTTAACTAAATCTCCTAATCCTTGGGTATTTAACCAGAAATTATTTTTTGCATTTGAAAATCACTTTTTTAAGCCAACAGCGTCTACGCTGGTTTGGAATAAGTATGACGGTGATTCTCCGCCTTGCCTTTCGCCTCAATTGTGTAAGCTAAGTATCTACCGCATTTAGACTTTTTATTGTAAACAGCAACGCTGCTTTGGTTCAGACCGAACCCAAAATTTACATGGGTAAAGATTATTTTTTTTTAATATTAACAAAGATTACAATGAAAAAATTTCAATGGATATTTATATTAGTTTGTACCTTATTGGTTTCACAAACTGCAATGGCTCAAAAGACTAGCAAATCAGAAAAAATCACTTTTAAAGTATATGGAAATTGCACGCAATGTAAAGCGAGGATAGAGAATGCTTGTGATGCAAAAGGCATAAAGATGGCCGAATGGAACGTTGATTCAAAGGAATTGAGCGTGGTTTATAATCCCACAAAAATTACGGTTGAGCGCATACATGAATTGGTTGCGGCAAGTGGGCACGATACCGAACTTAAAAAGGCACCGCTAGAGGTTTACAGCCAGCTTCCAGATTGTTGTTTGTATAGAGAAAAGCCTAATACACACCACGACTAATGCGTTATTTATTTAGCTTATTGCTGTGCTTTTTATTCTTTTTTGAGTTGAAAGCACAAGAACCTGCTATGCTCAAAGGTGTGGTGGTGGAGACAAATAACAAGGGGGCTATTGAGCCAATTGTGGGCGCTGTGGTGCATTGGAAAGGTGGTACGCAGGCAGCAAATACAGATGCTAACGGGGTGTTTCAAATTAGGGTTGATCCAAAAAATAATGTGTTAATTGTGCAGGCTTTGGGTTTTAAAACCGATACCATTGTGGTAAATGGAAATAACTATTTAAAAGTGCTTATGATAAGTAAGAGTAATTTTGAGGATGTGGTTATTTCTTATGAGCGCAAGTCCACCGAGGTGTCTTTTATTGACCCATGGAAGACCACCATTATGAATGAGAAGGAGTTGTTTAAAGCTGCTTGCTGCAATTTAAGTGAGAGTTTTGAAACCAATCCAAGTGTGGATGTTGCCTATACCGATGCCTTAACTGGTTCTAAGCAGATTCAAATGTTGGGATTGGGTGGTCAATACACCCAAATGAGTCAGGAACAAATGCCGGGCATAAGAGGGATAGCCACCAATTTTGGGTTAAATTATATTCCGGGAACTTGGGTTAATTCTATTCAAGTAAGCAAGGGAATGGGCTCGGTGGTGAATGGTTTTGAAAGTATTTCGGGGCAAATAAATGTTGAACTTCATAAGCCCACTGTGGCAGAAAAAATATACTTAAATGGCTATGCTAGTCAGGGTGGGCGCTATGAAACCAACCTGGTTTTAGCACAGAAATTATCGCCAAAAGTTTCGCATGCTTTGTTCTTGCATGGCAGCACGTATGCTGTAAGAATGGATCAAAATAAGGATGGCTATTTAGACAATCCGTTGGGCAACCAAGCCAATTTTTTATACCGCATTTTTGTAGAGAATAAAACGGGCATTATTTTTCACGCGGGCATGCAATATGTAAAGGATAAAAAAATTGGGGGAGAAGTAAATTTTGAAGAGAAGTTTCAGGATACAGCAAACAACAAAATTTATGGAACGCGCATGGATGCAGAACGCTTGAGTGGATGGATGAAATTGGGTTATGTTTTTCCAAAAGCAAGATACAGAAGCATAGGTTTGCAGGTAAATGGTTCGGATCAGAAATATGACAATTTCTTTGGCAATAATTTATACAAGGCCGAGCAGAAAAGTTTGTATGGAAACCTAATTTACCAAGATATTATTGGCAACACCAACCACAAATATAGAACGGGTATAAGTAACCAATCTGATTGGGTTTTGGAGCATTTGTTTAACAAAACTGATTATCATTTTGATAGGAAAGAAATTGTTACCGGCGCCTTCTTTGAATACACGTATTCTTACTTAGCGTTATTTACTTTGGTGGCTGGCTCGCGCTTGGATTTTCACAATTATTATGGGTGGAAATTGGTGCCACGTTTGCACCTAAGGTATGCGCCCAATTCTAATACGGTTTTTAGGGCTGTGGCAGGCAAAGGATGGCGCACGTCTAATGTGATAAGCGAAAATTTGGGAACCTTAATTAGCAATAGAACTTGGGTTTTAAACAACCCATTTGCGCCCAATAAAGTTTATGGATTTGAAGCAGAAGAAGCATGGAATTTCGGTTTGAACCTAAACCAAGAGTTTAAATTAAATTACCGCAGTGGGAGTGTGGGTGTAGACTATTATTATACTTTGTTTAATAAGCAAGTGGTGGTTGATAGGGACATGGATCCACAGCAAGTTCAGTTTTATCAATTGAATGGGGCATCGTATAGCAGGAGTTTGCAGGTGCAATTCGATTACCAACCTTTGCGCAGGTTTGATGTGCGATTTGCTTACCGTTGGTTTGAGGTAAAATCGCAATACCAAAACAAGTTGAATACCTTGCCTTTAATTGCCCAAAATCGTTGGTTTGTGAATACTTCTTATACCACAAAAAGCAAATGGAATTTTGATTTAACAGCCAATTGGGTAGGGCCAAAAAGGTTGCCAGAAACCGTGCTTAACCCGGCAGATTTTCAACTGGCTAAAAACTCTGATGCCTTTTGGTTATTGAATGCCCAAGTGAGTAAAACCTTAAAGAAGCGGGTCGACCTGTATGTAGGTTGTGAGAATTTGCTTAATTTTCAGCAACCAAATGCCATTCTTGATCCAAAGAATCCTTTTGGAAATCGCTTTGATGGAAGCATGATTTGGGGGCCTGTTTTTGGCAGGATGTTTTACGGTGGATTTAGGTGGAAGTTATGATAAAAAAAAGCGCGGTGTTTGCCGCGCTTTTACTTTAATTTTTAACCAAAACCATCAAAGGTATTTGGGTATGGAAGGCCATCTTTTTGCTGAGGCTTCTGTGGAATAACCGATCAAAAAAGTTTCGGTTATGCTTGGCCATTACCAATAAATCTACGTGATTTTCTTCTACATAATTATTGATGCTTTGTAATATATCGCCTTTCTCTAGCTCAATAAAATGGATGTTTTGATAGGTAATTTGATCTTTATTTTTCTTGAAAAAATTATTCTCGGCATTAAAATATTTGTCCGAATCGGATTTAACATGCAAGATGTCTAATCGGCAATCGAATTGCTCGGCAAAGTAGATGAGCCTTAATACGGCAGGGAATTCTGGTTCATTGTAATCTGTGGCATATACCATGCGCATGAAATTCTTAGAATGGTACTCTTTAGGAATCACCAAAACGGGTATAACAGATTTAGCCACTACGCTGGCCGCATTGCTGCCAAACAATACTTCTGCAGCACCACTTGCGCCTGTGGTTCCAAGGATAATAATATCTGCTTCTACACTTTGCGCATATTCGCATATTTCTTCTGCCACAAAACCATAACTGCTACGTGTGGAAAAGGTTAAGCCAGATTCTTTTAATATATCAGATTCTAGGTTTTTAAATTGAAGGGTAGTCTGGTCTTCAATTTCTTTTACAAACATTTGGTATGTTTCGGCGGGCATAGTTGCATCTACCATAGCCACTTGATTCACATGAATTACGAATAATTCTGCCTCAAGTTTTTTTGCCAAAAATATTGCGTAATGCAAAGCTTGCATGGCTGGAGCAGAAAAATCGGTTGGTACAACAATCTTTGAAATCATAATCTTTGTATTTAAAAGGCCAATATAAAATGTGCATGTTAGCAAATTATTAATGCCAACATTAACTTCTACTCAAAAATAGCATACAAATCCAACTAAAAAAATGATAAATGCTAAATTGCAACTTTTATGTGTTTTTCGGGAAAAAGAGTCTTCGTTAGCGCTTCATTTCATTTTGTTTTATTTCATTTCCAATTCTTTAGTTGTGACATGCATTTTCATCCAATGGTTTTGGTAAATCGTCAGATTTTTTAAATATTGGCATTATATTTTAAAAACTTTCAATAAAAGGCTATAATGCGGTTAATATATTTAACCATAACTAATTTTTTATATGAGTTCAGATTCCGAAAAAACCAATTGGGGCCAGTTTATCCCCCTTGTTATCGTATTTTTTTTCTGGGGTTTTGTTGCAGCAAGCAACGACATTTTAATTCCAGTATTTAAACAAACCTTTGCGCTCTCTCAAGGTGAGAGTCAATTGGTATCATTGGCCTTCTATATTGCCTATACAGTTGGTTCCCTTATTTACATGGGAATTTCATTGTTAATTAAGCAAGATTTGGTCAATAAAATTGGCTATAAAAATGGCTTAGCCTTGGGCCTACTTATTTCGGCTTTGGGTACGCTTTTGTTTTACCCTGCTGCCAATTTAGGTTCTTTCCCTTTAATGCTATCCGGGCTATTTACGGTGGCACTTGGGTTTTCATTACAGCAAACGGTGGCCAACCCTTTGGCCATTGCATTAGGGCCTATTGAAACGGGCTCACAAAGGCTCACATTAGCCGGTGGAATTAACAACCTTGGAACCACCATTGGTCCGCTTATCGTAAGCTTCGCTATTTTTGGTTCAGCCAGTTCTGCCAGCTCTTCTATGAGCATTGAATCTGTTAAAATACCATACTTAGTTTTGGGATTAGCATTTTTATTAGTTGCCGTTTTATTGAAGTTTTCTTCCCTGCCAGATCGCCCTAAAGCCATTGTGGAAGAGGCAAGCGATGCTATTTCTGGCAGAAGCTCTGCACTTAAATACCCACAGTTAATCTTGGGTATGATTGCCATTTTTGTTTATGTGGGTGTGGAGGTTTCTACCGCCAGCAACCTGCCTGCTTACATGGAAAAAAACTTAGGCTTCTTAACCAAAGATGTTGCTCCTTATATTTCGCTGTATTGGGCTAGTTTAATGATTGGTCGCTGGACAGGTGCCGTTGAAGCTTTTACCGAAAACATGAACACCCAAAAAATATTGCGATTTATTGCGCCGTATATTGCTTTTGGCGTGTTCTTATTTGTAAACGCTGTTGCTAAACACGATTTAAGTCCGTTTTATATTTATGCTCTTATTATCTTGGTACTTATTGCGGCTGATATTGCCAGCAAAGGCAATCCGGCTAGGATGCTCCTAATCTTTTCGGGGTTAGGGATTTCTGCCTTGATTGTGGGCATGACAACATCTGGCATGACCAGCGTATATGCCTTTACCAGCGTGGGTTTATTTTGTAGCACGCTTTGGCCTTGTATTTTTACCTTGGCCATTAGCGGATTGGGAAAACACACCAGTCAAGGCAGTAGCTTCCTTATTATGATGATTATGGGTGGAGGTATTATTAGTTGGTTACAAGGTTTTGTGGCCGACGAAATTAATAACATACAATACAGTTATGTAGTGGGCGTTTTCTGCTTTGCTTATTTAGCATTTTATGCTTGGAAAGTAAGCGGCATTTTAAAATCGCAAGGAATTAATTTTGACAAAAAAATAAGTGGCGGACACTAAAAATTGTTCTTGTAAAAATGCATAAAAAACGCATAAAAAAAGTCCCGATTGTTTTAAACAATCGGGACTTTTTTGTTTTATTAAAAATTGTTTTATCCGTTCATAGAAGCAAGAAATTCTTCATTGCTTTTTGTTGAACGCATGTTTTTAAGCATCACATCCATGGCTTCCTCTGGGTTCATATCTGCTAGGTGATTTCTCAATACCCAAATGCGTTGCAAGGCTGTTTTCTCAAGCAATAAATCATCTCTTCTGGTACTAGAAGATACGATATCAATTGCCGGATAAACACGCTTGTTTGCAAGCTTGCGATCCAATTGTAATTCCATGTTACCGGTACCTTTAAATTCTTCAAAGATAACCTCATCCATTTTAGAACCTGTTTCTGTTAAGGCAGTGGCAATAATGGTTAAAGAACCACCATCTTCAATTTTACGTGCGGCACCAAAGAAACGTTTTGGTTTGTGTAATGCATTTGCATCAACACCACCCGATAAAATTTTACCTGAGGCAGGTTGGGCGGTATTAAATGCCCTTGCCATTCGCGTGATAGAATCTAATAATATCACCACATCGTGGCCGCATTCTACCAATCTTTTTGCTTTTTCTAAAACAATGTTAGCCAACTTCACATGCTTCTCTGCAGGCTCATCAAAAGTAGATGCTACTACCTCTGCGCGTACACTGCGTTGCATATCGGTAACCTCTTCGGGACGTTCATCAATTAATAAAATGATTAGATAAACTTCTGGATGATTTTTGGCAATGGCATTGGCAATGTCTTTTAGCAAAATTGTTTTACCTGTTTTAGGTTGCGCAACTATAAGTCCGCGCTGACCTTTACCGATAGGTGCTAATAAGTCAATGATACGTGTAGAATACGTTGTTGAATTATCTGCCAACCTTAATTTTTCATCTGGAAAAAGCGGGGTTAAATGTTCAAATGCCACCCTATCGCGCACCTCAGAAGGAATTCTTCCATTGATGGATTCTACTTTTACCAAAGCAAAATATTTTTCCCCTTCCTTAGGCGGACGAACCGTTCCAAAACAAGTATCACCAGTTTTTAGTCCGAATAATTTTATCTGACTTGGAGAAACATATACGTCATCTGGAGATGGCATATAATTATAATCAGACGAACGTAGGAAACCATATCCATCCGACATCATTTCTAAAACACCCTCAGAGGTAACTAAGGCTTCTAATTCCTGGTAGCTAGGTTTTTCTTGGCGCTCAATTGGATTGTTTTGGCGCTCATTAGGATTATTTTGACGCTCTACTGGGTTGTTGTAGTTAGGATTATTGTTTCCATTAGGATTATTGTTTACGTTAGGGTTGTTATTCCCATTAGGGTTATTGTTTGCGTTAGGGTTGTTATTCCCATTAGGGTTATTGTTTGCGCTGTTATTGTTGTTCCAATTGGGATTATTATTCCCGTTTTCAACACGCGGAGGACGGTTTTGGTTGCGGTTATCGTTCCTATCCATGCGCTCTGGGCGGTCCATTCTATCGTTTCGCTCGGCACGTTCATTGCGGTCGTTTTTATCGTTGCGATCGTTGCGCCACCTGTCTTTTTTATCGTTGTTTCTATTTGGGTTTTGCCTATCAGCATCCTTCACTGGGGCATCGGTTGAAACAACTCCTGTTTCAGAAACAATAGGTGCAGAAACAACAGGTGCAACAACATTTTGTGCAACAACAATTGGATCAGCGCTAATTGGTTCAGCCAGCAATGGCTGTTGCTTTACCGTTACTTTCTTGGCACGCACCTCGGGCTTAGGTTCCATTACTTTTTTGGGATCTGGTGCCACAGAATCTGTTGAAATTTCCTTAGTGTCTGTAGTTGTGTCTTTTGCGGTAGCTTTGATAACACGCGGCCTACCTCTTTTTTTAGGAGCATTATCTCCTTCCTCGGCATGTAAATTTGCCTGTTCGTTTTGATTTTTCAATATCGCGTTTATTAAACCTTGTTTATCATGTCCCGTTGCAGAAATGCCCTTATTTTTAGCAATTTCTTTTAGCTCAGGAACGAGCTTGTTTGTTAACGAATTAAGATCGTGCATGTAGATGAGTTATATGAATCAATCAACCTGTAGCAGCTTATAGTTTGAACCGATAAATCAGTGGGGGAGTTGATTGAGAATGCAATAGTAAGGAATAAACCCTGAATTACAATTTTTTTTTACGAATAAGAAAAATGCCCTTAATCGAGTCCTTTTTTATAGGTTTCTAAACAGCGGTTTCTAGCGAATGTATGGTCTACCATGGGCTTTGGATAAAGGTCTGAACCAATCTCTGGCACCCATTTTTTGATATATTGAAATTGTTTGTCAAATTTTTCTGTTTGAAGCATGGGATTAAAAACCCTAAAATAAGGTGCGGCGTCGGTACCACAACCTGCGGCCCACTGCCAACCACCGTTGTTAGCACTTAAATCGAAGTCTAACAGTTTTTCTGCAAAATAAGCCTCACCCCAACGCCAATCTACAAGCAAGTGTTTGGTTAAAAAGCTGGCTACTATCATGCGCACCCTGTTGTGCATAAAACCGGTTATATTTAGTTCCCTCATGCCGGCATCTACAATGGGATAGCCCGTCTTGCCCTCGCACCATTTCTTAAATTCCTCTTCGTTGTTGCGCCAGTTGATGCGCTCGTATTTTGCCTTAAAAGCATGTTGTTCTACTTGCGGAAAATGCCATAAAATTTGCATGTAGAAATCTCTCCAAATCAATTCATTTAAAAACGTTTCATTGAGGGCCGCCGCCTTTCTGGCTTTATCGCGAATGCTAATGGTGCCAAACCTAAAGTGCATGCCCAATTGCGAGGTTCCCTTAATGGCTGGGAAGTTTCTGTTTTGGGTATAATTTTTAATGACGCTGCTTTCAACTTCTTTTTTCGGGTAGTTAAAGTCGCTTGGTCCAAATCCCATTTCTTGTAAACTTGGTATTGGTTCGAACCGAAATTCTTTGATAAAATTTTGCTGATATTTTGTGCTTGAATAGGCTGTTAAAAAATAGGAAGTCCCTTCTTTTATATTGCTTTGAAGTTTGGCTTTCCATTTTTTAGAATAGGGCGTAAAAATGGTATAAGGCTTGCCATCGTCTTTCGTAATTTCATCTTGCTCAAAAATACTTTGGTCTTTAAAACTGTGAAATTTACCGCCTGTTAACGCAATTATTTCTTGTATGGCTTGGTCTCTTTTTATGGCATTTGGCTCGTAATCCTTGTTGCAAAAAATGTCTTGTATGTTAACTTGCGCAAGAATTTCTTGGATAATCTTTTTGGGTTCACCGTATTTAACCATTAGTCCCGAACCAAGCGCCTTTAACTCCTGCGAAAGTTTGCTTATTTCTTGGTGAATAAACTGAACCCGGAGGTCTTTTTTGTTTTCGAGTTTGTTTAAAATGGTGCTATCAAAAATAAAAAGCGGAATGATTTTTTGTCCCGAACGAAGTGCATGATATAAGCCAGCATTGTCTGCTAAGCGCAAATCCCTGCGAAACCAAAAAATAGAAGTTGAATGAACCATGCCTTAGTAACCAACCGTATTAAATATTGTTTTAAAGCAGGTTAAATCATTTAATTACATTTTCTCTGGAGTGCCTGTTTTACTTGGTGTATGAGGCGGGGTTTGTTTGTTTTATTTTGGTTGAAACTTAAGCTGCAACCCCATCAAAAAATTGCGCAGCATTTGGTCTTTGCAATCTCGATATTGCTCATGATCTGATTTGCGAAATAGGGCGCTTAATTCGTGCCTGCTAAACCTAAAATCGGCTAATTCGAGGATGGCTAATATGTCTTCATCTTTTAGGTTCAGGGCAATTTTTATTTTCCTTAAAATGGTGTTGTTATTGAGGCTTTTCTCTGGCTTGGGAGTTTCACTATCCTTTTTGCCTCGTTTCAAAATAATGAAACCATTTAAAAAGGCAGCCAAATCAATGTCATAAATGGGTTTATATGCTGGGTCGTCTTCTTTTTTTAGCCAATCGCTTATTTGTTCTCTGTTTGCTGGCATGGCACCTTCTGCAAACAACTCCATCATTTTGGTGTCGTTTAGGTTAAAAGTATAGCGCAATCTGCGCAAAATGTCGTTGTTATTCATGTTGAACTAAAGTCCAAATTTAGCTCAAAATTATTAAAGGAACTATTTCTTCTTTTTATGGTAAATTCCGAAAACGCAAAATATATAGTCCAATTTCGCTAATTATCGCATTGTTCTATTATGCCCATAATAATTTACGGCATATCCACCAATCAACATAAATGAAACATCTCCTTTTAGTAAGTTTTGAATAAGAAGTAGGTACTTTTTTATAAAAATATTCATAGAAATTAATAATTAATTCTATTAGATAATACAGGCTGTTTATCTTTTAAATCATAAGTTTGAATAGTCATTTCGTTTAAATGAATGATTCTTTGAAAGAGAGAAATGCTCGCCCAATATTTTCTCATTTCATTTTCTTGTTCCTCTAAATTCAGAAATAGTTATTCGATTCGAATATTTATTTAGAGAATTTTCCATTATTAATATTTGATCAAATGTAAACAATATAATTTTAAATAGGGTCTCCAAAAACTTGGCTGTAAACATGAGTTGCAAAAAAATATAAGGCTATCCCAGAAATGTTTGGAAATAGAGCGAGTAAATAATTATCGAACTATTGTGGCTAATAATCTTGTGATTTATTTTGCTAGTATAAAATATATATGAGCCATTTGCTCATGTTTTTTTTGCATATTTTGCTACCCTTTTGCAAAAAGCTTGTAAAATATACAACTCGCTTGATTACTTGCAATTAATGATTTAATCTAGCGGCGGTTTTTAAATCTATGATTTTTATCCCTTTTAAGATTATGATATTATTTTTTAAACAAAAATTGAGTCTCTTTAAATTTGGTTTTCTGGGTGCCTGTGCTTTGCTATTAGTTGCATCTTGTGCTCCATCTAGAATTATTAAACCTTTGGCCAAAGGGGAGCAGGCGGTGGGTGCAAACTTTGGCGGACCACTCATAAATTTTGTTGGAATTCCTATTACCATACCTTATACAAGTGCATTTTATGCCAAAGGGTTAAATAATAAAACAACGGCATTTGGTTCAGTTCATTTAACTGCCCTTGCCTTTGGGGTATTTCAAACAGATATTGGCATGTGCAGAGCGTTGTATAAAAACGAAAAGTATAAGCTTGGGTTAACGGCCAACCCTGCCCTTAATTTTGCAATAGATCGTTGGGAATGGAAGGCAAAAGTATGGCCGCAATTGGATGTAAATGTGTATAAGGAAATTGGGTCAAACAAAATGTTTTATGTGGGTTTGTGCAATTGGTTTGAGTTGAGCAAGCTGCGCGCCCACAATGAAATTCAGCCAAAACATTGGTATATGAATCCGCAATTTGGATTTCAATATTCACCCAAAAAGTGGACATACGGAATTGAATGCAAATGGGTGGCGCCTAATGTACCTAATCAACCTAATATAGTAGATTATATGGGCCCAAATCACAAGGGTGCAATTGGAGTTTATTTTCAATTTGTACGGAAATTCTAATGCATAATTTGACAAGAAAATTCTAATGAAAAATTTAACAAGAAAATATATAGGATACGTTTTGATCCAACATACAATAAAGCCTTTTACCCTACTTAAAAAAGGTGCAATATCTAATTTAAGGATGTTTATAAAACCTATGTTCATTTTTAAAAGAAGTGAGTCCTTTAATCTAATGACCCTTTTGGGTATAACGATTTTATTTTCTTCCTGCCTTAGGTTGGATAGCAATTTGTTTAATTTGAGCGATAAAATTACGGAGTATAAGTGGGATAATTATAGGGGTGAGCAAGACTTTAAATTGAACGCGAGTTACGATATTAAAGATAGCATGCACCAGGTATTTACTTTGGTTTCGCGCGGGATAGATGATAAGAAGGATTTTCAGATTTATGCCACTTATATTGGCGATCAAAACAGGATTGCAACAGATACGGTAATTTTATATTGCCATGGCAATAAGTGGCACATGGATTTTTACTGGCAGCGTGCAAAATTATTGGCTCATACCGGATACAAACACCGTTATGGGGTAATGATGTTGGATTATCGCGGATATGGATTGTCTGATGGACTGGCTAGCGAGGACGCCTTATACAACGATGTGGATGCAGCCATGAAATGGCTTAAGTTAAAAGGACTAAGCAATGCAAGGCTTGTTATTTACGGTTTTAGCATGGGTTCTGCCCCAACATGTGAGTTGAGCGCAAATACACGCAGCATGCGTCCAAATAAGGTGATCTTAGAAGCGCCTTTTGGCAGTTCAGCAATTATGGCCGCAGATGGTTCTGGCTTAGATTTGCCAGCCTCTTATGTAACCAATTTTAAGATTGACAATGCCGAAGAAATTAAAAAGGTGACCCAAGATTTATGTTGGATACATGGTATCCAAGACAATTTCTTAAACATCAAAACGCATGGAGAAGTGGTTTATAAAAACCACGGAGGAGCATATAAAGAAGCGCATAGAATTGAAGGTGCAGATCATGGCACCATACCTGTTACCTATGGCTTTCAAAATTACCTAGAGACGTTGGAAAAGTTTATTATGCATTAATAATAGGATTAACTAAGCCTTTTTCTTAAGAACAATTTTCTTTTGTTGGAACTCATAAGCCGCGTCAAGTGCCTTTATATAATTTTCCCATTTTTCTTTTGGGTCGTATACCTTCTTATAGGTTTTGGCAGTTTTAATTTGCAATACATTTCCAACAATTGCTGCCTTTGAAACAAATGATGCAGATTCATTGTCTACATTAAAGTTTAATGCATTGATATCTTCTACCGCATAACCCTCTGGAATTTCAAAGTTAAGTTCATCCATAAAAGCTCTTCTATAGTTTTGGTAGATATCAAAATTTCGATTCATGTCACCAGATTTGAGTGCTAACTGCGACCCAATTAGGGCGCCAATGGATATTAAATAATTTTGTCCAGCTTGCGATATAAGATTTTTGAATTCGGTATTTATTTTGAAAGCTAAAACAGGGGAATTGTCGAATCTACCTTCAGAAATCAATTCAAAATCACTTACATTTTCAACATCAAATTTTTGATTTTCAAACATTTTTTTGAATTCTTCCAATCCTTGCTTTTGAATCTTATCTTTTTCTTCTTGTTTAGATTTAAGATAAGCTGCTTGCTTAACTTTATTCTTGGAAATCTCTTTAATTTCTTCTTCTTTTCTGCCAATTTTGTCTAAATCTGTTGAAATAAAATTTCTTTCATAAAGCACATTATCGTAATAATCGTATCTTGGGCTTCCTTTCACTTCAAATTGCTTTTGAAGCAATAAATTCTCAAAATTTTCGCTTATTTTGATGGTGCTCGTTTCTTTAACATAGTTTTCTAATGCACTTGATTCTGGCATTCTTTCTTTGGTAATATCTTGGATAATTGAGTTTTTGTTTTTCGATTTGGTATAGGCCAAAACATCGGTGCCTTGAAGCAATGGATAAACAGAATTAAAATGGCTATGTTGATTAGGATTTAAGATATAGATAGGGTTCTTGGCTTTTACCATAATGCCTTTTATAAGTTCATTCTGATGGATTACATCGTTGATGCCACCATACTTTCTAGACACGCCTGCTAAATTTAGGTAATCAATTTCAAACGCTTCCAAAACGTCCTTCATAACGGCTAAAAATAAATCTTCGTTTATGCTTTCTAGGGCGCCATTTTTAATGAGATTACTTCCATACATTAGGAGCAAAGTAGACTCTCTGTTGTCTAATTTAATGAGTGTTACAGTCCTTAAAAAATAGTATGCTTTTCTAATAATTTCCTCTTTAGAGTTTGGTGGAATTTTTTGCGTTTTGATATACCTAATGGTTGATTTGGCTAAAGTTGCTTGGTATTCTATGCTGGGGCTTGTTCTTTCTTTGGCTAATTTTATTATGTCGCTTTCACTTAAAGGGGAATCAAAATTGTCTACAATGTTTTTCACCTTTACTCTTGACTTTTGGCTCAATTGAAATTTAAAAACAGGGGAACTCCTTAATAGATAATTGTAATATTCTTTGTTGGATGTGCTTCTAGAACTATCAGAAATGAGGTATAATCTGCTACCATCAGTTCTACTTTCAATTTCGGGTTTAGGTGCACCGTTTAGGCTAAAGAGTTGGATGTTTGCATTGGCAGGAACTAAAATGCCAAAGCGTTGTTTTATGAGTGGGTAGTTATTCGACAATAGTTCAACAATTGGTGCTCTTGTAAAGGGGTTTTCGTATAGTGCTCCATTAATAATAACAATTTGATGAATGTCTAAAACATCGCCAATTTCTAAACCTTGTATAGGTAGTTTAGTAATTGAATTGCTATTTCCAATGAATTCGAAAAAGAAATCGGGAATTTCAGTATTTCCCGAAGTCTCTGATAAGGCTGCTTTTTTAGAGGCTTCTTTTTTAGTATTATCAGGTTTAATGATGGTAATTTTATAATGGGCATCGCTTCTCGTATAAAAAATTGAAAATGCCTCAACGGCAGATTTATCCTGGATAGCTAACCTTCTTCTTACGGTCCTTTTTTCGGTTATGCCTCCTTCCTTGGTAGTAACAAATTCATAAAATACGGTTTGAGCCAAAATAACGGCGGAGTGTTTTTTATAACTTTGGGGAGCTTCATTTATATCAAAATCTGATTCGTATTCTTTCAAAATTGGTTCAAACTCATTTTGGTCTAACCTCTTTTTTCTAAGTTCACTTGGCGTTAAATTTTTATCGGAAACTTTCCCATCAGATTCTTCCTGAATTAAATCTGTAGCTTCTTTTTGCTGCTGTATTTTTCTTCTTTCTGATGGCTTTTGTGCCCGTAGATTTGAACAAATGAACAGTAGTACTGTCGTTAATGCAAGGAGTTTTCGCATGATATTATTGTTGAATTAGGATAATTTGCTCTTTATAAAATTTATTTAGATCTTTTATGGTTTTGTTCCAATCTGCAAAATTCTTTTTGTGTATGGTGCCATTGGGGATCTTCAACTCGGTTTTATACACCAGTTCGTTCCCCTGCAATGAATAGGTTAATTTGAATGAATAGTCTTCTCCATTTCTAGCAAAATTAGCAGGAGTATATTTTACCGTATACCCTTGTGGAATGGTGAGTTTTACTTCCTGCGTTTTTAATTCACTATTTTGAAATTCATAATCAAAAAGACGGGTGGAGTCGAAGGTAAAGCTAAAGAAATCGCGCGCATAATCAAGTGTTAAATAGATCTCCTTTCCACTACTTATAACGCTGTGCTTTAGGGTATAATCATTTTCGAAAATAAGGGGTTCATCTCTATTTTCTAATCCTTGCACTTTTACATTGTTTATCATTTCATTTTTGCCTTTAGAAAGAAAATGGCCCACTGCATCATCCTTGTGTTCCGATTTGAGGTTATTGTATTCTACCAGAATGCCTGTTTTGTAATCGTTTTTAAAGGTTAATAGATTATGTCCAACAAGATTCTCTCCTTCAATGCGTGCATTTCTTTTGATTTCATGCAAATTTGAATCGGCACAGTAGGCCGGCACTTTGTCAATAAAATAATTTTCTCCATCCTCTATCATAACCGGTCTACCTTGTATTCTATATGCATTCATGTGGTACGAACCGTATTTTTCTGTGCCATCAATAAAAAACCTTTTCCCGTTTAATATAACCGTACAAATCATATGGTTGTCTACAGACAAGGATGGTATAGAATAATCGTAGGCAATTAATCGGGTACCTACCCAAGTAAGGCGTGCATCAAAACCTGCAATTTTGAGCATTTCTTTGCATAAATTGGCCATACCTTTACAATCGCCATACCTTCTTTTAAAAACATCTTGTGCTGCCGCTGGCTTAAATCCGGCAATTCCTGCCTCATAGGCTAGATATATTATGTTGTCTTGAACCCAATAGTAAATGGCTTTTATTTTATCTTCATCTTTCGTTTTACCTAAAATTATTTCGTTAACCTTGGCTTTTATTGGTTCGGGATTGTTTTTTACTTGTAGAACAAGACTGCGATACCATTTGTATAAATCGTCTGTTGTTTTTAATAAAGTGATGGTTTGTTTTTCGCTTGTAACAGATTTAGCAATTACCAAAACATGCGGTAATATATGAGAAGGCCCTGGTGAATTGGCCTGTTTATAGGCCCCAAAAATATTCTTTATAGTGTATATTATGCGTGTTGATTTTTTACCTTCTTCAATCGTTTTTTGAATATCAAAACCATCAAAATTCATTTCTTTTAATTCTAGCTCCAACCAATTGGGAACATCAAATACTATCCTTTTTTCCTGTTGTGGAAAATAGTCTGGAAAGTAAACACTGGTAAAATATTTTACGTCATGAAATGTTCTAGATGTTTTGTATCCAAATCTTTCGCCCGCATAAGTGAAATAATTTTTGTAAATTTTATAACGTGTGTCTGTGGTATAAAATTCACTGAACGACATATCTATTGGGTTTACAATGGCCTTACCACCGTTTTTATAGAAGCCACTTATTGAGCGAATGCTCGACTCGAAATCATACGTGATGCTGTTGCTAAATTCTACCGCAGATTTTAGTGAAAGCACTTCGTATTTATCATCCTCAAAAACAGAAACCATGGCGGTTCCCTCGGCATGTCTGTTTAATGCAAAGGTAAATATAGTTTCGTGGGTGGTTCCTATAACATCACTTTTAGGATATTTTTTTTTCATTTCAGCGGCCAAGTCACCATCCAATTTAGTTACGAAAGATTGGGCATGAATAGGTGTTACATGAGTAATCGAGCTAAACACAATAAACAGTATAATTACGAAGATGCGCATGAATTAGAAGTTTAAAAATCTGTTAAAAGTTAATGCAAAAGCAAATCCATCTCCTAATAAGAAAACTGTACTTGCATTACTGCCAGAATAAGTTGAAGGCATATAGCTTAATTTGATTTTTAATTCTTTTGCTTTGTCGTTTCTCCAATGTCTAAATCCAAGCATTAGACTTGGCATTGTACTTATTTTTGGAAGGGAAGGGCTTAATGAATTATTTCCCGTCGTTTCTGATAGTCCAACAAGTCTATTATCTAAACCTAGACCTATGCTAAATCCTAATTCTTTCTCACTTAAAAGAGTCGAGCCCATTCCAGCATTGTAAGTGAAATAAATTGGAAAAGAAAGCGACCCAAGATAGGATCTGTTGTAATTAAAATTTGCAACAATTGCAGGATTTGTGCCTGGAACATTATAGTTTGCACCGAAGGATTGAAGTCCCTTCGTCAAATGCAGACCAATGGGCATGTTAATAGAGAAGCTTTTTTCACTACCTTTTTCAATCAAATTAAAGATAGGTGTATAATAAAATGAGACCAGTGCATAATCGCCACTACGGTATTCACCTGTTAATGATATTTCTGTTGGGTTATAATTTTTATCATCTACAGTTGTTGTAAAAGTTTTTTCTTGAATCGGACTATAATAAATATCCGTATAAATTGAAAAGCCCGTTTGTTGAAAAAATCTGTCCTTTAAACCTTGAGCTTGTCCTGCACTAGTAAATGCGCTTAGCAAAATAATGTATATTGTTTTTTTCATTTTTAATAGTTTAATATTTGTTCTATGGTTAACATAATAACCATTCCTTGTGTGTTCGATTTTTTGTTTTGAGTTAGGTATTCCTTTTTGCCAAATACCTAGCCAAATTTTAAGTTGTATTCGATAAATTGGTCTTTCTGAAATTTCCTTCTTCCTACTATTCCCTTTTTGTCCATATAAATGGGCAATATGCTCATGTCTAATCCAATACCTAAAGTAGTTCCTTTTTCTTTGTCGCTATTGTAGGTTGATTCTCCCCCGAAGCTACATTGAAGGAACAAGGGTAAAGAAACTCTTCCAAAGGTACCACTGCCGCCTGAAATGGAATTGTTTACGTAATTCATCGTGTAATTATCGTATTCTTTATCTTCTACCAAATAGCTTAATCTGCCAGTTGAGAGTGAGGCCGTTATTGGCAACCAAATACCCAAGGAAAAGTCTTTGTCTTTTTCTAAAATATTTAACCTCATTCTATATTGGTATGATAAAATTACAACAGAAAAATCTTTGGAATAACCTTTATATCCACTCCCAGAAGTACTGGTATACTCAACTTCATTAAAGGGCCCAAAACTTAAGTCGGCACCCATTGTAAATGAAAAGTTAGTAAAAAAACGGTCTTTGATTCCTTGCGAAAATACTGGTAAACTAAATAACAGCAATAAGTAAAGTAGATTTTTTTTCATAGTTTAATTAGAAGTAAATAATGTTAGAAATTTAAGATTTTATTAAAGGATAGTCGCACAGAAAATCCATTTTTCATTCCTGTGTTATTGATAATTTTATTGGCGTTGGTTTCATTTGATGGCCAATAGCCTACTTTTAAATTCACCTCTGTTGCATTTTCTTTTTTTCATCTCCTATTACCCAGACTAATTGCTGGCAAGGAGTGGATTTTTTTTTTACCTTGCTCAAATCATCAAAAACATGGGCTCCTTCTGCCCAAAATAAGGGATGAATATTGTCTATTCCAATCCCTACATTAAATCTGCGTTTTGCATCACCAGAATAAATAGACCCTAATCTGTAATTATAGTTGATAAAAACGGGTGCAGAAAAAGTCAAAATGGAATTACTAGAATTGTTGTAGCATGCCCTATAACTTGGCGCGTTGGAATGGTTTACCGAATCATCGCTTGTTATATAACCATCTTTTGTTCCTAAACCAAAGCCAAAAGTTATATGAGATTCGATGGAAATTGATTTGTTGCTAGTGAATTCATAAAGGTTAAAACTTATATGGCCTGTTTCTGGGGTATATTTGGGATTGCCATTAACATCTGAGTCAAAGTCATAATCATGGGTAAACCGAATTAGGTCTGAAGAAAAGAAATCGGTTAACAATGAATAGCCAAACTCACTAAAATAAATCTTATTCTTATTTTGGGCAAAGGAGGAGAATGCACCTGCAAAAGTTAATTGAAAAATTAAAGCTGATTCTTGGGTTAATTTGTTCGTCATTGTTTCATTTGGTTTTTGTCCAAATATATTTTTAAAATTGGCTTTTACCAATTAATTTTATTAGCCAGATTTACGTTCATAGCTTAGCATTTAATTTGATGATATTTTAAAATGCCTGATTGTAAAATGGGGTAATATTGAGGAATGCTTTTTCAGAAATTTAAAGGTGCTATTGGTAAGCTAAAGTTGCTTAAATTCAAATACTAACGATAAAATTTGGCAATTATTTTGGTCTATAAAATAAAGTGATAATAATATAACAATGGATAAAACATAGGCGTTTAATATCCATAAATAAATTATATCATGAGAAAAATCATTTTACTTTTAATTATGCTAATGGGATTTGTTGGCATAATTGTGGCGCAAACTGAGGTTAAAAAATTTCAGGTGCATTTTAAATCTGATGAATACGCTTTGGATCAAACCGACAAAGAAATTTTATTAGACTTAACGAAATTGATGCAGGTAAATACCTATTGTGAAGTGGTGCTTTATGCCCATACCGACAATGATGCATCTTCAACCTACAACACAGAATTGTCTCGAAAGCGGGCATTGCATGTGAGCGATTTTTTGAAGGCAAATGGCGTGGGAAATGAACGTATTTCGCAGCATTTTTTTGGAGAAAGTAAGCCAGCTTTAACCAATTCAACAGCTATGGGTAAGGCCCAAAATAGGCGAGTTGAAATTGCACTTAATTATTATAGTTTCGAAAATTTGGGTGCATTTTTAAAGTTGATTGGGGGCGAAACAAAACAGCAATTTTCTCTGAAGCCAAATGAAGATAATACAATAATTGCTAAAAATGGTTTAAAGGTTGTTTTGCCAAAGGGGGCGCTGGAAACAATAGACGGCAAACCGGTTGATGGTATCAATATTAGCATGGAAATTGAGGAATTTTATACCGCAAGTGAAGCAGCTACGCAGCAATTGAGTACCATTTCTGAGGGTAAAATTTTGGAATCAGGAGGGATGTTCAGTGTTAAGGTATTACAAGGGGCAAATGAATTGCGGTTAAAAGATGGAATGCCTTTACAGGTTGATATGCCCTCTAAGAATTTGCAAAATAATATGCAGGTTTTTGTGCCGGTAATAACATCCCAAGGAATTACAGAATGGAAGGCAACAGCGCAGCCTTTTGAAGTGAAGCCAAAGAAGGTGGTTAAGCTGCCTTTTACCAAGGTGGATTCAAAGAAATTACTTGCCTTTAAAACAGATGTGGATGTGCATGAAATAAAGGGCTTGGAGTATCTGTATAAACCTTTGCTTATCCCAAAACGTCCAATGCCTTCTAGAAAGCAAAAAATTGTTCCAATGGTTACAAAATATGATTTATACTTTTGGTATGAACGTGTTTTTTATTCGCGATTATATATGGAAAAAAACGTAAAGGATGAGAATGTCAGGCGGGTGAAGTTGAATGAAAAAAACTTGGCTAAATATCAATCTAAAAGTGCCGTTTACCAGCAAGCATTGGCAAAATATATAGCAGATTCGGCCAGTTTTGAAACATCCGAATTGGCAAGCTTTAGGGATTGGCTCAGAATAACAGAAGTTAACTTTTTAAAGGCAAAAGACATCCTAGAGCAGACCAGTTTTAATAAGGGTTTGGAAAGGTTTTGTAATTATAGCGACCAAGAAAAATTAACCAGTTTAAATCCCAAAGGTGTGTTTATTTCTATGAGTAAGCCTAACATAGACTATCGGTTTTTATATGGAAATATTGTTGCCACTTTGGGTAAAATTGAGGACTTAAAGGAGATGAGCTTGTTAATGGCTATTGGTCTCCATGGTAATAAGCAATCGCAAATATTTATTGGCCTCAAAGAGCAGGAGCGAAAAAGAATTTTTACTACATACATTACCAATGATTATGCCATTGAGCGGTTTAAAAACGATGCATCCTTTTCGCAAATTTTTGATGCTGCCCAAATAGATGTGGTGCAGCAAAGGGAAAAACTGGATTTGCTTGATCCAAACACTGCCGCAGATAAAATTTATTCTGCCACATTGAGTGGTTTTGGGGTTTATAATTGTGATCGTTTTAACACCACTCCAGAGAACCAAATGGCCGAAATTGAAATACCTTTTATTGGTATAGCAAGGGTCTCCTTTTACGTGCCAGACATTAATAGCTTTATTTACGCCTATCAAGATGGTCAAGAGAAATATCACCTTAAATTACCAATTGGCAAGCAAGTTCGCATGATAGTACTTGGCTTTAATGAGAAGCGTGAGCCCTTATTTCAATTGAAATCATTCACCATTACGGGCAATCAAACCATTGTGCCAGAAGTAAAAGTGAGCAATATTTATGAGATCAGAAATAGTTTAAGTAAAATATAGTTTTAATAATTCAACAACTCATCCAAAGCTTGCTTAAATCTTTCTTTGGGTAAAAAGTTTTGCTCTAAATCCATGTTAAATGGAACGGGTGTATCTAAACTTCCTACACGTTTTACAGGTGCGTCGAGGTGCTTAAAACAATGCTCAGAAATATGGGCCGCAATTTCGGCACCAATGCCACCTGTGAGCGTATCTTCGTGCAACACAATTGCCTTGCCAGTCTTTTTAACGCTGCTTTCTACAGCCTCTTTATCCCACGGCAATAAACAACGTAAGTCTATGATATCTGCATCTATATTTTGTGCTTTTACATACGCTTTTGCCCAATGAACGCCCGCGCCATAAGTGATAATGCTTATGTCATTTCCGGTCTGAACCAAACACGCTTTATTGAGATCCAACATGTAATAATCGTCGTACACCTCTTCTTCCAATTCAACCATTCTATAAAGCACTTTATGCTCAAAAAACAAAACCGGATTGGGGTCATTGATGGCCGCAGTTAACAATCCTTTTGCGTCACTGGGTGAGCAAGGATACACAATTTTTAAGCCGGGTACATGAAAAAACCATGCCTCATTGCTTTGCGAGTGAAATGGCCCGGCTCCTACGCCTGCGCCCGTTGGCATGCGTACCACCACATCGGCATTTTGTCCCCAGCGGTAATAACTCTTTGCCAGATTATTTACAATTTGATTGAATCCCACACTCACAAAATCGGCAAATTGCATTTCAACCATGGCTTTCATTCCTTTAATTGCCAAGCCATAACCAGCACCTAAAATAGCACTTTCACACAAGGGTGTATTGCGCACCCTCGCTTTGCCAAATTGTTCCAAAAAGCCTTGCGTAATTTTAAACACACCGCCATAATCTGCAATATCTTGTCCCATCAAAACCAAGTTGTGATGCTTCTCCATTGATTGTCTTAACCCGTCGCTTATGGCGTCTACGTAGCGCTTGCGCGATTTGTTCTCTGTGGCGGGTTTAATTACCACATGTTGCAATTGGTTATGCGTTGGCACTGCATCTGGAATTGCATTGGCCATGTAAACATCGTTTAATTCAAATTGCGTGTCTGCAACAATGTCGACTTCGTTTTCAACCTCTTCAATACCCGAATCTATTTCAGCTTTTATTTTATTTTTTATTTCGGTTCGAACCGAATCTGTTAAGACTCCTTCTTGCATTAAATAAAGTTCGTAATTGCTAACAGGATCTTTCTTACCCCAGGTCTCAAACAATTCTTGCGGTACATATTTTGTGCCCGATGCCTCCTCGTGTCCGCGCATCCTAAAAGTGATGCATTCTAAGATAACTGGTCTTGGATTGCTGCGCATAGATTCGCTCAAGTTTTTCATGGTATCATACACTTCTAAGATGTTGTTGCCATCAATCTTATAAGCTTCCATACCATAACCCACACCTTTATCGGTAAAGTTTTTAAACTTAAATTGTTGGTTCGAGGGAGTGCTTAATCCATATCCATTGTTTTCTATCAGAAAAACTACTGGCAAATTCCATACTGCGGCCGTGTTTAAAGCCTCATGGAAATCGCCCTCACTTGCGCCGCCATCGCCACTAAAAACTACCGTAACTTTCTTTTCTTCTTTTATTAAATTGGCAAGTGCAATGCCATCTGCTACGCCCAACATGGCGCCTAGGTGAGAGATCATGCCTACAATGTGGTATTGGTTGGTGCCAAAATGGAAGGAGCGCTCTCTGCCTTTAGAGAAGCCGCTAAACTTACCTTGCCATTGTGCAAACAGTTTCGAAAAGGGAATATCTCTTCCGGTGAAAATACCTAAATTTCTGTGTAAGGGTAAAATATATTCATCTTGATCGAGGGCCTTTACCACACCAATGCTAATGGCTTCCTGACCAATTCCACTGAACCATTTGCTTACCTTACCTTGACGAAGCAAAATGAGCATTTTCTCCTCAATCATGCGTGGTTTAATGAGTGCTTTGTATAGTGATAGCAGCGTTTCGTTGCTATATTGTTTTCTGTTGTAATTTAACATAGGGTAAGTATGAGGCGCAAAAATAGTAATTTTGCTGGGAAGGATTCTTTTTTTTAAAGGTTTTGTAGGATTAAAAAAATCGTAAAATTGATAGTTAAAATAAATGCACATGAGCAAAACAGATCATAATCACCTTACATCTGCCATTGGAATTTTTGAGCAATACAAAAATCTTGGCCTCAAGGCAATGCAGCAATTACCCTCCGAAGGATTTTATTGGAAGCCAGAGCCCGAAAGCAATTCTATTTATTTAACTAAAGTTTCGGGGTTGGTAAATATTTGACAATCAACACATTATGTTGATAAGTAAAGTAGCAAAGTTGCATATAAGTTCCTATGTTTGTGTTAGT
>JAWXAZ010000019.1:0-15817 GCA_034439755.1 bacterium | reverse complement strand
GTATTGGGTTAAGAAGTAACATAAAATATTAAGCATGGGTAAGCCCAGCGCTGCCATCCAAACTAGCTTGCTCATTTAAGGTATTGGGTTAAGAAGTAATACACTATAATTTGCAGGAGCAAGCCTAGCAATACTGCCCAATATAGTTTGCCTAACTTTTGGTTAGAGGCATTATCCGTCTGATTATCCTGTTTTTGCACCATTCAAAATATTAATTAGTGTATAAGCCAAAAGTCAAATATACTTGCGGGTAAATAACTATCCTAAAAAATGAAATTTTTTTCAGTGCTGGCAATTGCCAGTGTGCTTTCTTTTCAGTCGTTTGCACAAAAAAAAGCGCCAGATAATTGGTTTAATTTAGATGCTAAAAATGATAAAGTTTGGGGGGTAAGTTCAGATAAAGCGTATAAGGAATTGCCAATTGGAAAAAATCCAGTAAAAATAATTGTGGCGGTGATAGATGCTGGTACCGATATCTATCATGAGGATTTAAAAATGAACCTGTGGGTGAATACCAAAGAAATACCGGGCAACGGAATTGATGATGATAAGAATGGGTATATAGACGATATCAATGGATGGAATTTTATTGGGGGAAAAGAAGGCAATGTAAAGGAGGATACCTATGAATTTACGCGAATTTTAGGTGCGTATATTCAAAAGGGTTATGATGAGAATGATATTCCGCCTTTTAAAGTTGCGGGTGAGGAGGATTTGTTTATTGAGTCGCGCAAGATGCAAAAGAAGGAATCGGAGGAGATAAATGGCCAATACGAGCAATTTAAGACGATTCTTAAAATGATATCAGACATGACCGCAAGAACGGGTTCAAAAGACCCTAGTGTGGCTCAGGTGGATGCGCTTAAGGTTGAAACAAAACAGGATAAGGGAATTAAATCGATTGTAAAATATATTGCCAAAACTGGGGGTACAGAAAAATCGCCCATCATGATTCAGTTTAAGGAGGCCGAGGAGCAACTTGCTACCATGGTGAACTATAACCTCAATTTAAAGTTCAACCCAAGAAATTTGGTGGGCGATAATTATGAGGATGTAAACGAAAGATATTACGGCAACAACCAAATTGATGCGCCTACCACAGATCATGGCACGCATGTGGCGGGAATAATAGCGGCCAACCGCTACAATGATTTGGGCATAAAGGGCATTTGTGGGGAGGCGTTAATCATGACTTTGCGTGTGGTGCCTAATGGCGATGAGCGCGATAAAGATATTGCCAATGCCATTCGTTATGCGGCAGATAATGGTGCCAAGGTAATTAATATGAGCTTTGGAAAGAAACTTTCTCCTAACAAAAACATTGTGGATGAGGCGGTGAAATATGCCATGAGCAAGGATGTTTTAATGGTACATGCTGCGGGTAATGATGGCGAAGATTTATCCATTTCTAAGTTTTATCCAATGCCTAAAATGTTGAGTGGCGAAACGGCTCCAAACTGGATTGAGGTAGGTGCTTCTGGCTGGCAAAAAGGAAAGAATAGGGTAGCTTCTTTTACCAACTATAACAAAGAATCGGTGGAGATTTTTGCACCGGGTGTCGACATCAATTCAACCATGCCAGGTAACAAGTATAAAAGTCAGGATGGTACCAGCATGGCTTCTCCTGTGGTGGCAGGTGTGGCGGCTTTGGTACGTCAAAATTACCCTAGCTTAAGTTCGGTTCAGACCAAACAAATACTGTTAATGAGTGCTGCGCCTTGCAAGGAAAAAGTGATAAGGCCGGGTACCAAGGAAAAAACCAAACTGAGTGAGCTTTGTGTAACAGGCGGAATTGTAAATGCTTATGCGGCTTTGGTCTTGGCCGATAAAGTGGTAAAAGGCGAGGTTAAATTGCCTTAATTAATACTATGATGTAAAAGCGAATAGTTCGCTAAAGTTTGGGTGCAATTACCTCAATAAAATTGGCTCATTGTGTTTGTTGAGTAGGCTATCGTTAATGATGCTGCTCGATATCTCCCAACTTTCATCGCCACATTTTCCTTTTGGAGCCGAATAGTTAATGTTTAGCTCGCTTAGTTTTATTTGAAGCTTTCCGTTGATGCTTTTTAACCAAAAATCGTATTTTCCTAAATCATTGGCAAAGCCTGTTGCGGTTATGTTTTGGTCGACTAAAAAACCATAAACTTGGGTAAATCCAGAATCTGTTAATACATCAAGGGTTCTCCAATTGATCTGAACCAATCTGTTAGAATCTAGTGCATTTATGCTTAACCATTTTCCGTATTTGTAATAGGTATAAACTCTCAATTGGGCATAATCTGCCAAGGGATATTTTAAGGTATCTGCCTTTGGCATATAAAAGGTAACAAAGGGTAATTTTTGTTGTTTTACATCGCATCTTGTACAAGCCGAAACCAGACTTAAGGCAAATAAAATAAATATCCAATTTTTCATAGTCACAATATTAAAACCGAAAATACAATATATTATGACCAATTTGGATAAATATCTCATTGTACGATGATTTTGTTAAATTGGCATGTATAATGATAAAATAATCAAATAGCTTTGGGCTAATTAATCATTACAATTGGCATATAAGTGTTTTAAATATACGAGCCATTTTGAGTAGGAATTCTTAACCAAACGACATTGATTGGTAAAAGATGAAAATTGACTTGAGGGAGAAAAAAAGGCTGTTTCATGATGCGAAACAGCCTTTTTTTGAAGCATTACAAACGTGTTTAATACGAAACTAGGTGTTGTCGTTTTTACAATTGGTACAAACTCTTTTTTTTAATAAGCGCAAGCAAAGAATTATGCTCCAACTTGTTTGCGAATAATGTTTAATGCACCACCTGCTTTAAACCACTCAATTTGTTGTTGGTTATAGGTGTGGTTTACGCTAATGTTTTCTAAGCTTCCATCGGCATGGTGCAATACCATTGTTAAGGGCTTATCTGGCGCAAATTGGTTCAAACCGATAATATCTATAACATCATCTTCTTGGAACTTTTCATAATCATTTTTATCTGCAAAGGTTAAGCCAAGCATGCCTTGTTTTTTCAAATTGGTTTCGTGAATACGGGCAAAAGATTTTACCAATACCGCCCGTACACCTAAATGACGTGGTTCCATGGCTGCGTGCTCCCTAGAAGAACCTTCGCCGTAGTTTTCATCGCCTACCACAATAGACCCAATGCCTTGTGCTTTGTATGCTCTTTGTACTTTTGGAACCGATTGGTATTCGCCTATTAATTGGTTTTTTACACAGTCGGTTTTCTCGTTAAAAAAATTAACCGCACCAATCAACATGTTATTTGAAATATTGTCTAAATGTCCGCGGTATTTTAACCATGGTCCAGCCATAGAAATATGGTCGGTGGTACATTTACCTTTGGCCTTAATCAATAATTTTAACCCAGTTAAATCTGTACCTTCCCATGCTGCAAATGGATTAAGCAATTGCAAACGATCGGAAGTAGGAGACACAGCCACCTGCACGCCAGAGCCATCTGCTGCCGGAGCCACATAACCTGCATCTTCCACAGCAAATCCTTTGGTAGGCAACTCATCACCTACGGGTGGATCTAATTTTACTGCTTCGCCTTTGTTGTTAATGAGGGTATCGGTAATTGGGTTAAAAGATAAATCGCCTGCAATGGCAATGGCTGCTACCATTTCTGGAGAGGCAACAAATGCATACGTATTGGGATTGCCATCTGCACGTTTGGCAAAATTTCTATTGAACGAATGTACAATGGTGTTTTTCTCTGCTTTCTCTGCGCCAACCCTGTCCCACATACCAATACATGGACCGCAAGCATTGGTAAAAATACTGGCATTTAAATCGGTAAAAGTTTTTAACAAACCATCTCTTTCGGCAGTATAACGCACTTGCTCGGAACCCGGATTAATGCCAAATTCTGCTTTGGTTACCAAGCCTTTTTCTATGGCTTGTTTGGCTATAGAAGCCGCACGCGATAAATCTTCGTACGAAGAGTTGGTACAAGAACCTATTAATCCCCACTCCACTTTTAAAGGCCAATTGTGTTTAGCTGCTGCCTCTTTCATTTCGGAAACTGGCGTGGCCAAATCTGGGGTAAACGGACCATTTAAATGTGGTGTTAAAGTATCTAAGTTAATCTCAATTACTTGGTCGAAATAAGCTTCTGGGTTAGCATACACTTCTGGGTCGCCGGTTAAGTGTGCTTTAATGCCATTGGCTAAATTGGCCACTTCGTTTCTGCCTGTAGCACGTAAATAACGTTCCATGCTCTCATCGTAACCAAAGGTAGAAGTGGTAGCACCAATTTCTGCTCCCATATTACAAATGGTTCCTTTGCCAGAACAGCTCATGCTAACCGCACCTTCACCAAAATATTCAACAATAGCACCGGTTCCACCTTTAACGGTTAAAATACCTGCCACTTTCAAAATTACGTCTTTGGGGGCTGTCCAACCGTTTAATTTTCCTGTTAACTTAATACCAATTAGCTTAGGAAACTTTAGCTCCCAAGGTAGGCCAGCCATAACATCACAGGCATCTGCACCACCCACACCAATTGCTAACATGCCCAATCCGCCAGCATTTACTGTATGCGAATCGGTACCAATCATCATGCCACCAGGAAAAGCATAGTTTTCTAAAACCACTTGGTGAATAATTCCAGCACCTGGTTTCCAAAACCCAATGCCATATTTGTTTGAAACAGAACCCAAGAAATCGAACACTTCTTTCGATTCTTTGTTGGCAAATGCAAGGTCGGTTTCGGCCCCAACTTTTGCCGTAATTAAATGGTCGCAATGCACGGTAGAAGGCACTGCTACTTTTGGCCTACCTGCCTGCATAAACTGCAGCAAAGCCATTTGGGCAGTTGCATCTTGCATGGCTACACGGTCTGGACCAAAATCTACGTAACTGTTACCTCTTTCGTATGCTTTTGCGGCATTTCCTTCGGTAAGGTGACTGTATAAAATCTTTTCTGAAAGGGTTAGGGGTTTGTTAACCACTTTGCGGGCCGCCTCAATGCGTTCTCCCATGCGGGAATACACCGCTTTAATCATTTCTAAATCAAAAACCATTGCTATGTTATTATTAATTAAAAACTGCGCAAATTTACCATTTTTTGCTCAATTATTTGGTTCAAACCGAAATTAAATGTGCAAAAGAAAAAGTTTTGTGGTTTTGGCTGCCTATTTCTAAAAATACAAGCTATTTACTATATCGTAAAGCTATTTCGGTCTGAACCAAAGCGCTAACTTATTTTGACTTACCTGTATCTTGTTTTTTTTGATTCACAAGAATGAGTCCCAATGAGGTATCGTTGGTGATGTAAGTCCAGGCCCAATGGATGAAAATAATGAGTTTATTTTTTACACTCAAGATTAGCATGAGGTGGACAAAAATCCAAACCAGCCAAGCAAAATAGCCTTTAAACTTTATGAAAGGCAAATCTACCACTGCCTTGTTTCTTCCAATGGTTGCCATAGATCCAAGGTCTTGGTATTCGAAATCTTTTGTGGGTTTATTTAGCGTTAAGTTTTTTAAATTCTTGGCCAATAATTTTGCTTGGTTAATGGCAACATTGGCAACCTGTGGATGTGCTTTTGGATAGAGAGGTGTTTCCATATAGGCGATATCGCCAAGCGCAAAAATGGTGTCCATTTCAAGCACTTTATTGATGCGATTTACTTTTAGTCGCCTAGCAGGCGTAATTACTTCTGAAGGAATGCCTTCAAGTTGATTTCCGGTAACGCCTGCTGCCCAAATAACTGTTTTGGTTTTTATGGTTTCGCCTGTATTGAGAGTGAGAATATGTCCGTCGTAATTATTTACAAAGGTATTGGTATAAATTTTTACACCCATTTTTTCTAGGTAATTTCTGGACGCAATTTGAGCTGTATTGCTCATTACATTTAAGGTATTGGGAGTGCCTTCGATGAGTAAAATATTGAGCCTCGAAAATGCTATTCCCCTATAATCATTTGGTAAAGTGTCTTTTTTTATCTCGGCAAATGCGCCAGATAACTCAACGCCTGTGGGACCAGCGCCTACAATAACAAAGTTGAATAGACTTTGTTTTTCCTCTTCATTGGCAGACAATATGTTTTCAAATGTTTGAAGAATGTGGTTGCGAATGGAAATGGCATCATAGGTTGATTTTAAGGTGAGTGCATTTTGCTTAATGGTGTCGTTTCCAAAAAAATTGGTGGTACAACCTATGGCAATTACCAAATAATCGTAGTCGAAATTCCCAATGCTGGTGGTGATGTTTTTGTTTGTTTTGTTGATGCTTAAAACCTCGGCCAATCGAATTTGAACATGTGTTTTATTTTTAAAAATATACCGCAGCGGAAATGAAATACTCGATGGCTCAAGTTGTGAGGTAGCCACTTGATAGAACAAAGGTTGAAATTGGTGGTGATTTACTTTGTCGATCAAGATAACATTAAACAGTGTTTCATCTAATTTCTTAACAAATTCAATGCCTGCAAAGCCGCCCCCTATTACAATTACTGTTTTTTTGCTTTCCTTATTCATGTTAATATTTCTTGTTATTAAAAGTAGTTGAACTTGTTTCTAATCCAATGACTTTGTAGGCAGAAAGGTAGCTATTTTTCTTTCATTAACCTTATATATATTACATAAAAAGTGCTGTTTTTGTTTTGCAGTAGCAAAGCCACTTTAATGGATTGAAAAGTACAGTAACCTAAAATGTTGTATTTTTATTAATATATGCAAGGGTAAATTTTCCGAAAATTATATTAGGAAGAAATTTGAGTATTATTTGAGGCTTGTATAAATTCTTTTGCCTTCATAACGGGCACATAAAGTAGGATGTTAATACCAATAAGAATAAAGAGGATGCCAAATCCTTCAACTGCAAAAGCTTTATGAATGCTGTAATAGTTCATTATAATTACCATTCCCAAACCCACACTGATACCAAGAAAAGCGCGAATAAAAACGATTTTGTAAACAACGCCTTTTCCTAGGTTGAACAGTAAACTGCAAAAGATGATTTCTGAGAACGCATAGAAAAAAAACAGGTAAGCAGAAAAGTTAACAACCTTTTCTAGCTTATTTGCAAATAGCAAAACCGATAAACCATAAACCACCATGGCCAAGACATGCATTTCGTGATAGGTAAATTCAACATGCTTCGTTTTGGGAGTTAGGGCTCTTAGAAGTCCAAGGATGGCGCCAATTATCATCATTGTTCCTAAAGAGTACCTTAAAGTATCAAATGAGTAATACTTTGAAAATAGAAGAAATACCCCTTCTAAAATTATTATGGCACCGTATAAATATATTGGATTCTTTTTCATTTTAGTTTGTTTATTTCTGCCACTAAATTTTTACAACAGAACTTCAGTCAAAAGTGCAATCATTTTGTGAGGATGTATTTACATAATTAAATAAAGGAGTTGCATCCATTCTACTTTAAGTTTAACAATGACTTTTCTTTTTTATTTTCGGGAATCTATTTCGGCTCAGGTTTAGCCCAATTAGCTCTTAAACCGGTATTAAATTTGCTCAAATTCAATGATTTTTATAAGAATTTAATTTTATTCTATAAGACTATTGGGCATTTATTGGAATAATATTGTTTAAGTTTTTTTTTAGTGCCAACTCTTATGTTGTGCATCAAAAAAAATATACCTAAGCAATTTAAAAATGAAAAGTTATACTGTAAAAATAGAATCAATTTATCATGTAACGCCAGATGTTTTAAGAATAGTTGTCAATAAACCACTGTGGTTTGACTTTGAACCAGGGAGAGCAACCGAAATATCCATTAATAAGGATGCTTGGTTAAAAGAAAAAAGGCCTTTTACCATGACCAGTTTGCCTGAAAATAATTTCCTAGAGTTTATGATAAAAACTTACCCAGAAAGAAAAGGAGTTACCAATGAGTTACTTCATTTAAAGAAAGACGATGAATTGATACTGCATGATGTTTTTGGCGCAATTGCCTATAAGGGAGAAGGTGTTTTTATTGCTGGCGGTGCTGGCGTTACGCCATTTATATCCATCTTAAGAGATTTGAAAGTGAAGGACAAAATTGGCAAAAATATGCTCCTATTTGCCAATAAGACCAAAGCAGATATACTCCTTGAAAAAGAATTTGAAAACTTGTTGGGCACTGCCTTCGTAAACATTTTATCGGATGAACAAGTTGATGGCTATTCTTTTGGAAGAATTACAGAAGAATTTTTAAAGGAAAATATCGAAAATTTTAATCAGCAATTTTACCTATGTGGACCACCTCCAATGATGAAGGAAATGGAAGAGACGTTGAAGAATTTAGGAGTAAATACAGATTTGATTACCAAAGAAACTTATTAAATAGAAATTATGAAAACAGAATTAGAATTGAACGAAATGATATTAGGCATTACCAATGTTATTAGAGAAAAACATCCTGAATTGTTGAAATATATAGATGAAATGCCCATAACGGTTCCTTATGAAGAAAATCCAGAAATAACAAGCAAAACGCTTTCTTCTTATTACGATTCGCTGGTAGTTTTACTTAAAGATTACGAGATTAGTCATGATGAAAAGGCACTGGCCCAAAACATAGAAAAGCTACCAATAACTCAAATTACTACTATGGAATTGGATAATTCGTATCAAGATTTAATGACAGAAGTCAACAACTTTACCATTTCGTATAATGATGCTGGAGAGGGCAGTATGCCCATACTTTTTCTGCATGGCTATCCTTTTGATAAATCTATGTGGAGGGGCCAGATGGATAGTTTGAAATCTTCATATCGGGTAATTGCTTGCGATATTCGGGGCTTTGGCAAATCAACAGATGAAAAGTCACCGTTAAGCATTGATTTGTTTGCTGAAGACCTCGTGTTATTTATGGATAAGCTAAAAATTGAGAAGGTTATTCTTTGCGGACTTTCAATGGGAGGGTTTATTTCTTTAAATGCAATGATGAGATTTCCAGATCGCTTTAAGTCGCTTATCTTGTGCGATACCCAATGCATTGCAGATACAGCCGAAGTAAAAGAAAATCGTTATACTACGATTGAACAAATTAACCTAGAAGGCGCAGACTTGTTTAATGAGAAATTTGTAAAAAGTGTTTTTCACCCAGATTCATTGAAAAATACACCAGAATTAGTAGAAAGTTTGCGAAGCATTGTATTTGCCAATTCCAAAGGAATAATAAATGCTGGTTTAACAGCCTTGGCAGAGCGTTCGGAAACATGCACTAGTTTAAATGCTATTGGCATTCCAACACTCATTATTTGTGGAAGAGCCGATGAAGTAACGCCGCTTGCGCAATCCCAATTTATGCATGAGCATATTGACGGCTCTATATTGAAAATCATTGAAAATGCTGGACATGTATCTAATCTTGAACAACCAGAAGAGTTCAATTCTAGCATACATGATTTCCTCAATTCTTTAACATAAATTTGCAATTAGCGTATAAAAATAAAGTTTAATTGCGTTGCATCTTAATGCAACGCAATTAAACTCAATGAATCTAAAATAATGCTAAATGAAATAGAAAAAGTAACACATGAATTGCTGTTAAAAGAGTTCTCAGATTTGCCGCAATTAAACAAGGATAAGCTAATTGCAGCGCTTCAAGAGGCCATTGTTTACCTGCTTATCCACGATTTAGAAAAGCTTTGGAACATCCTTTATCGCATCGATGTAAATGAACAAAAAGTAAAAGCGCTTTTTTCTAAAAATACACCCTCAGATATTGCCCCAGAAATGGCCAAATTAATCTATGAACGTCTCCAAGAAAAAGCCATCACTCGCATCCAATACAGGCAGTCCTAATTCGGTCTGATCCAAGCGCCGTTGCTTGATTTTTAATCGCAATGAAATCGACATTTAGCAATTAGAATTTCATCTCCTTTTACTTGGTAAATCAATCGGTGCTCGTTGTCAATTCTTCTCGACCAAAAGCCGGTATATTTGTATTTGAGTGGCTCTGGTTTGCCTATGCCCTCAAATGGATTTCTTGAAATGTCTTTTAGTAAATCGTTAATTCGTTTGAGTTTCTTCTTATCCGTTTTTTGCTAGTACAAATAATCCTCCCACGACTCATCCACAAAAACGTATTTCATTATTCTTCAATCAGATTTTTACTTGAAGATTTTCCTGATTTTAATTTTTCAATTGCCGAATCTAACCTTCTTTCATTTTCCTTCGACGATAACTCACGTTGCGTGGCAAATAGTGAATTATATTCTGCAAAAGACATAATTACTACCCCATTATCCTTGCCTCTATTTATGATCAAGGTTTCAAAGTTTTGGGTAACATTATTGAAGTACCGTTTAATGTCTTTTCTGAAATCGGATAATGTGGTGGTAAGCATATTTTTGAATTTTAATTGTACTTAATTATGTACAAATATCTGTTCAAATAAAGCACTTTCTAAATTTCTTTTTTAAACTGGTCTTACTCCAAGCGCCGCTATTAAGCCAATATGGCCATTAAATTATTAAAAAATTAAATACTCTTTTCTCTGTCTTGCTCAAACGCCGTAATTAGCGTAAAATCATGCGCTGAAAGGTTTTATCTACTTTAATTTTAACCATTCCTACCGCAAAATTGCGTTCAGTTAATTTGAAGATTTTACCATCAATTACAATCTCCGTACAATTGAAAGGAACACCATGAAAAACAACTTTGTAATTTTTATAGGTTGTTTCAAAATTTCCTTCTTCTAAAATTTGGGAAAAGATTAAGTTCTTAGCATTGCCACTCACATAAAAACGATGATGATTAAACTGCCCAGCCCTGTATCCATAATTATCTCCAGCATCTTCATACAAAATACTCAACACGTTTTTATCTTTGGTATAATAGACATTAAGCGTTAATTCGGTAACCTCAATTTCGCCCACATACTGCATTTTTGGGTTATGCGCAATTACAGCACCCGCCCTAATAAAAACCGGAATTCTATCTATAGGGCAAGTAACTTTATATTCCCAACCTCCCTTGTATTCATGGTCGTTCCACATGTGAAACCAAGTGCCTCGTGGTAAATATACATTGCGCTCTACCTGTCCTGCAACCAAAACAGGACAAATAAGCATGTGGTCGCCAAAGCCAAATTCGTCCATTCTATCCCTTGTTTCAGGATCGGTTTGATCTATGATTGAAAGCGGTCTAATAACAGGTGTTCCATACACAGTATGTTGCCAAAATGCAGTATAGAGATAAGGCAACAATTGATACCTTAGGTGTAAGAATTTTTTTACGATGTACTCATATTTTGAACCAAAGCTCCAAGGCTCTTGGTTAAATTGCGTTTCGTTGCCAGCACTGTGGGTTCTAAAGAAAGTATGAAAGGTAGCCAATTGCACCCAACGGGTATATAACTCTCCATCGGGCTCGCCAATAAATCCGCCAACATCGCTGCCGGCAAAGGACACGCCCGATACGGCTAGGCGCTGACATTGAATATTGGCCAACCACAAATGTTCCCAATTGGCAGTGTTATCGCCTGTCCAAACGCTCGAATATCGTTGTAAGCCACTGTAGCCAGAACGGGTAATCACAAAAGGCCTGTTTGGCATCATAAATTTACGCAATCCATGGTAGGTTGCCCGAGCCATTTGCATGCCGTAAACATTGTGACCTTTGCGGTGGCTGCATGGATTGCCATCGTAATTGTGGCGCACATCTTCGGGGAAGGTACCAATCTCGAATACCGCAGGCTCATTCATATCGTTCCAAACACCTTTTACGCCCATATCGATGAGCTCCTTAAATAGGGTGCTCCACCACTCACGCACATCTGGATGCGTAAAATCGGGGAAATGACATTTGCCTGGCCACACATCGCCTTCCATTAAAGTACCATCGGCTCTTTTACAAAAATAATCGTTTAATATACCCTGTTTCCAGATTTCATAATCCTTTTCAATCTTAATACCTGGGTCTATAATAACTACCGTTTTAAATCCATTCTCGCTTAATTCTGTCAGCAACTTTTTTGGTTCAGGAAAATGTTCTTTGCTCCAAGTAAAACACTTAAATCCTTCCATGTAATCGATGTCTAGATAGATTACATCACATGGGATTTTTCGACGTCTAAATTCTTCTGTTATCTCTCTCACTTTACTTGCAGGGTAATAGCTCCATTTACACTGGTGGTAGCCCAATGCCCATAAAGGTGGCAGCTCGTGTGTGCCGGTTAGCATAGCATATTGCTCTACCACATTTACCAGCTGCGGACCATATATAAAGTAATAGTTCATTTCGCCCCCGCGCGACCAAAAACTTAAGACGTCATGTTGTTCTTTTCCAAAGTCGAATATGGTTCTAAAGGTATTGTCGAAGAAAATACCATAGCCATGTTTACCCCCGCTGTGCAAGCCTGTATAGAAAGGAATGTTTTTATAAAGAGGGTCTGCATCTTTTCCATATCCATAAACATCGGAACCATAGTTCTCAAAATACTTGCCCCTTACGTTTAATTCAGTAGGCTTATCGCCCATGCCATAAAACGATTCGTCGGGTTGTATTTTCTTGCTACAATAATTTATTTTGCCTCCTTTTAACAAGTAATGTTGCCAATGAAAACCGAGCTCGTCTTCGCAGATAATTTCTCGGTTCTTATCCATTAAAGTAATGCCCAAGTTTTTTTTGCTGATGCTGCAAATAATCTTGGTGGTTTCAATCTCGTATGTGAATGGAAGCTCTTTAAAATCGACCGAAATTAACTGAATTTTAAAAGCATTGTTAAGGGCATAGGAAAAATCTTTTTGAAAAAAGCCATCTGCAGCATACCTGAATCTAAAGATGCTATCGGTATTTAATTTTACTTCTAAAATGGTATCGTCGGTATAGAAATAAAAGAAATTTCCCTCTTTTTTATAGGATTTTACTTTGCCTGGATAATACTTAATAGAATATTTTGATAATGATTCTGTGATTTGCATGAAAAACTAATTTGTAAATTAAGAATAACCTTGTAAATTGTTTCGCAATCTAAAGATTGTTTTTTTTTAAATTAAATAAAAAAATCATCAAATGATTAGTTTGCAAAAATAATGAATCTCAAAAGAAAACGCATATTGATGCTTGGATGGGAGTTTCCCCCTGTTATTTCGGGCGGTTTAGGCGTTGCCACACTTGGTTTATGCAAAGCAATGGCAGGCTTGGCAGATATGACCATGGTGTTACCCAAAAGTGTGCCTGGCTTTAGTATTCCAGGTATAAATTTAATTGGACTAAACAATTTAAGCAGGGAGCAATTAGAAGAAATCTTCCAAGTTAAAATTGCTAAAAACCAGTCGCACAAGGTAGAAACAGATTATTCTGGTTTTAGTTCGTACACACAAATTCCGAGCGATGAGTATATCAATGAATTGTTTTATGAGGTGTATCAAGAAGAAGTAGAGCCCTTCGAAATTGATGAATTATATAAGGGCAATGTGGTAAAAAAGGTGATTCAATTTTCTCGTATAGCCGTAAAGTTGGGTTTAACTAGGGAGTTCGATGTTATTCATGCGCACGATTGGATGACCTTTTTGCCTGCTATGGAATTAAAGCTAAAAACAGGCAAGCCTTTGGTTTTGCATGTGCACAGCACTGAGTACGATAGGGCAGGGGCTCATAGCAAAAATTGGGTTTACGATTTAGAGAGAAGGGCCATGGAATTAGCAGATGCCATTATTCCAGTAAGTTATTATACGGGTCAGATTTGTATACACCATTATGGAGCCAATCCCGCCAAAGTTTTTCCGGTTCATAATGGCATTGAAGGGGTTGAACCCACCATTAAACGGAGGTCGATGGATGGAAAATATGTGATATTTTTTGGCAGGATTACCATGCAAAAAGGGCCTGAATATTTTGTGGAAGCAGCAAAAAAGGTTTTGCAATATTTGCCCAATACTAAATTTGTGATGGCCGGTAATGGCGATTTACTCAATGCAATGATTGTGAAAACTGCTTCGTATGGCTTAGGAGATAAATTCTTTTTTACCGGATTTTTAAACAAGAAAATGCTGAATGAGCTCTTAGCCATTGCCGATGTGTATTGCATGCCAAGCATAAGCGAGCCTTTTGGATTAAGCGCTGTGGAGGCCGCCCAGTATGGAATTCCCACTGTAATTTCTAAAACGAGTGGTGTTTTTGAAGTGCTTAAAGGCTCACTCGCTTTTGAGGTGTGGGATGTAGATAAGTTTTCTCAATATATTATTGCTTCCATAGAATATGAGGGCTTGCGAGAGAGTGTAAAATTGTCGAACAATGCTAGCCTGAAGCACATCACTTGGGAGAATTGTGCCAATAAAGTTATGGAGGTATATGAAAAAATACATGCTTAATTGGTTCAGACCGAAACTAAATAATTTTTGTTTTTAGACCTTTGCTATTATATTGGACCTTGAATTTGTTTTTTGTTAAACTTTATCTTGTAAATTTAAAATTATGCCATCTATTTGTTTTTACTTTCAAGTTCATCAGCCTTATCGTTTAAGGGATTATTCTTTTTTTGATATTGGTGCCAACCACCATTATTTTGATGATAAAAAGAATAGGGAGGTTTTAGATAAGGTATCTGAAAAATGTTATTTACCTACCAACAAATTGATGTTGGAATTGATTGCCAAGCACAATGGAAAGTTTAAGATAAGCTATTCAATTAGTGGGGTTGCTTTGGAGCAATTTGAAACTTGGAGGCCAGATGTGCTGCAGAGTTTCGTTGATTTGGCCAATACGGGTTGTGTAGAATTTATTGCCGAAACCTATTACCATTCTTTGGCATTTATTTTCTCTAAGGAGGAATTTGTTAGGCAAATTGAACAGCACAGGGCATTGATAAAAAGGTTGTTTAACCAGGAGCCAAGGGTGTTTAGAAATACCGAGTTGCAATACAACAATGAGTTGGCTAAATTTATAGAGGACTTGGGTTATGATGCCATCATTTGTGAGGGTGTTGATAGGTTGTTGAATGGGCGGTCTCCAAACTTTTTGTACCGTGCACCCAATGCAGATAAGATAAAATCTTTGCTTAAAAATTATCGTTTAAGTGATGATATTGCTTTTCGTTTTTCTGATCCAAATTGGGGTGAGCAACCTTTAACGGCCGAGAAATTTGCTCAGTGGACGCATGCTGTGGCAGGAAATGGGGAGACCATTAATTTGTTTATGGATTACGAAACTTTTGGCGAGCATCAATGGGAGCAAAGTGGTATTTTTAATTTTATGAGGTACTTGCCTGAGTATGTTTTACAGCATGGTGATTTTGATTTTAGAACCGTGTCTGAGACCGTGGCTTCTTACCCTGTGAGGGATACTTACGATGCACATGATTTAACGTCGTGGGCCGATACCGAACGCGATTTGTCGGCTTGGTTGGGTAACCCCATGCAAGATGAAGCAATTGCCAAAATATATCAATTGGAGAAGCAAGTTTATGGCAGTGGGGATGCGCAAATAATTGATACATGGAAGAAGATGTTAACCTCAGATCATTTCTATTATATGTGTACCAAGTATTGGGCAGATGGCGATGTACACAAGTATTTTAGTCCTTACGATTCTCCTTACGATGCGTATATGTTTTTCATGAATTCCATGAGCGATTTAAGCAATAGATTGAAGAAATAGGGACTTATTTTACAAGAATCTTTGGCATTTTATTCTCCTATTTAATACCCTTACTTAAATTGAATTAGTTAAGATGGTAATTTGATTTTAGCGCAGTAAATGCCAGTAGAAAAAATGTTTAGTCCAAATGTTTTGGAGCAATTACATAATGCCCTTACTTAAATTGAATTAGTTAAGATGGTAATTTGATTTTAGCGCAGTAAATGCCGGCAGAAAAAATGTTTAGTCCAAATATTT
>JAWXAZ010000018.1:0-9985 GCA_034439755.1 bacterium | reverse complement strand
GGGTTTGTGGGTTTTAGTCTTTGGTCGGTTGTCTTTTGGTTTTTAGGCGTTGGGCTTTTAGGGGTTGGGCGTTAGTCTTTGGGCGTTGGGGGGGTTAGTCTTTGGGTTTGGAGTTGGGATTAGAATAAAATTAAAAATGAGGAATTTTAGAAATTTGGAAGTTTGGAAAGATGCGATAATAATCGCAAAAGATGTTTATTCTATCAAAAACAAACTTCCAGATGCCGAAAAATTTGGAATGTCAAGTCAATTAGGAAGAGCTGCAATTTCAATATCTTCCAATTTAGCTGAAGGTTGTTCTAGAAATTCCGAAAAAGAATTTGTTCGATTTATCGAAATAGCAATTGGCTCTTCATTTGAAGTTGAAAGTTTACTAATTTTATCCCAAGAATTAAACTTTATACAAAATTTTGACCCAACAGAGATTTTAAATAAGTTGGAAATACTTCAAAAAAAGATGAACGCCCTAAGAACTCATTACATCAAAATCATTGAAACAAAAAAATAAAACCATATATTACCCTATCAAAAAATCAAACAACTAAGACCAAAAACCAAAGCCCAAAGACCAAAGCCTAAAAACCCAAAGACTAAAAACAAAAAACAAAAGCCCAAAGCCCAAAGCCCAAAAACCAAAGACCAAAAACCAAAGCCCAAAGCCCAAAGACCAAAAACCAAATATATGAAAGGAATAATATTAGCCGGAGGAAGCGGCACCCGCTTACATCCATTGACCATTGCGGTAAGCAAGCAATTGATGCCTGTTTACGATAAACCCATGATCTATTATCCATTGAGCACTTTGATGCTTGCTGGTATTAGAGAAATTTTGATTATTTCTACGCCGCACGACTTGCCTGGCTTTAAAAAGTTATTGGGCGATGGCACTCAAATTGGTTGCCGGTTTGAGTATGCAGAACAACCCTCTCCAGATGGTTTGGCTCAGGCATTTGTAATTGGTGCTAACTTTATTGGCAACCACAAAGTAGCCTTGGTATTAGGCGATAATATTTTTTATGCTGCTGGATTAAGTCAGCTTCTTCAAAGCAACAACGACCCAGAGGGCGGTGTAGTTTTTGCATACCATGTTAACGACCCAGAGCGCTATGGTGTAGTAGAGTTTGATGAAAACATGAAGGCTTTGAGCATTGAAGAAAAACCAGAAACACCTAAGTCGAATTATGCCGTTCCAGGATTGTATTTTTACGACAATTCCATTGTAGAGATTGCCGCCAATATTAAACCTTCGCCACGAGGCGAATTAGAAATTACCGACGTAAATAAAGTTTATTTAGATGCAGGTAAGTTAAAAGTAGGCGTACTTCAAAGAGGCACCGCTTGGCTTGATACGGGCACTTTTGAATCTTTGATGCAAGCTGGCCAATTTGTTCAAGTGATTGAAGAACGTCAGGGCTGGAAAATTGGTTGCATTGAAGAAGTGGCATACCGCATGGGCTGGCTTAACAATGCAGGCCTAGAACGTGAAGCTAAAAAGTACCTTAAAAGCGGCTATGGAAAATACCTAATGAATCTTTTAAAGTAATATAAAAGCAGATAGTCTTATTTTGCATCCCAAACTTTCAATAAAAATTATAACATCGCATACAATATGAATCCACAACACGAAGCTCTCAAAAAATTTGGCTACCAAATAAATTACGCATTAGAAAAATATACCAACCATGGTTTTAACGCAAACCAATTTTCCAATATTTTAATTGGTGGATTAGGCGGCAGCGGCATTGGCGGTAGAATTGTTAAAACCATTTTCATGGATGCCTTTCCAATTCCAGTAGAGGTTATTGCAGACTATTCTTTGCCTGCTTATGTAAATGAAAAAACCTTGGTCATCCTTGGTTCATACAGTGGCAACACCGAAGAAACTTTAGCCATGTTCCAAGAAGTGAAAGCCAAAGGAAGCACCATAATTATCTTAACAGGTGGTGGTAAATTAGGTGCTTTGGCACAAGAACATTCGCTTAAAACATACTTAATAGAACAAGGCTTTCAACCTAGAATGGCCCTTGGCTTTTCTTTAACTTATTTGGTTCAGATCTTTGGTGAATTAATGGGCAAAGAAGTTCAAGGAGAATTAAAAGATGTAGTAAAATTGTTCGACGACAATACGCCGTATTACGAAGATGCTGAACAAGTATTTAACACCATTCAATCGAAACTAAAATCGAAATTTGTGGTCTTAAGTGATGCGCAATTTGAAGCAGTAGCTACGCGTTTTGCCCAGCAAATTCAAGAGAATGCCAAGCACGAATGTTTTACGCATGTATTGCCAGAGCACAACCACAATGTAATAGAAAGTTATTATGGCACTTTAGATACTGTTTTCTTTTTCTTGAACTCAAATACCAATTCTCGTGTGGCTTCTCGATTCGAATTTTTAGGCAGTTTATTGGAAGTAGAAAACCATAAAATTGTAGAAATGGGGGTAGAAGAATTTACCCTTGCAAGCGTTTATCAAACCATTCACCGCTTAGATTGGATTAGCTTATTGGTGGCAGATGCAAGAAAAGTAGACTCGCTTAATGTGCCCAATATTGCTTCACTAAAAGAGTTTTTGGAGAACGCTTAATTTGTCATTCTTTAGCAAAATATTTAAATCAAAAGGTCCCTCAGAAAAAACTGAAGGACCTTTTGTTAATCCCATTCAGGTAGAGTTTCACTCGCACTTAATTTTTGGGGTAGACGATGGTTGTGAGACCATAGAACAAAGCATAGATCTTTTGAGAGGCTTTGAAGCCTTAGGCATGCGCAAGGTAATTACCACCCCGCATGTGATGTCAGATTTTTATAAAAATAGCGTAGACAATGTTTATCCTTTAAGGGATCAAATTAGGGCGCGATTAAAAGAAGAAAACATTCAGATTGAATTTGAAGCGGCGGCAGAATACATGGTCGACGATGGCTTTGAAAAGAAAATTGCCGATGGAAATTTGTTGACTTTTGGTCCAGAAGGCAAGCACATTTTGTTGGAATTGCCCTTTATGACAGAGCCGCGTAATTTGGGAGCCTGCTTATTTGAATTGCAAATTGGTGGTTATAAACCCATCTTGGCTCACCCAGAAAGGTATTTATATTATGCCAATGAAAGAGAAAAATACCATGAGTTGAGAGACCGGGGCGTTTTGTTTCAATTGAACATGCTTTCTCCCCTTGGCTACTATTCAAAGCCTGTGGCAGACGCCGCTGCTTACCTTATCAATCAAAACCTCATAGATTTGGTTGGTTCAGACACACACCACATGAGGCACATGGGTATTTTGCCCGAAGCCATCCAAAATAAACTTTTTAGAAAAGTGTGCGAGACCGAATTATTAAATAATTATTTATAAATGGAGGGGTAACTTTGCACCAACATGAGAAAATACATCCGTCTTTTAATCGTACTAATTTTTGCCTTTCAAAATAAATCGCAGGCCTATTTTACATACGCGCAAACAGAGGCTAAAGCCAAAAGTGTTTTAGACCTATTTGTTGCCAAAAAATTTGCCGATATTGAAAAGCAAGTCGACACACTTTATCAAAGTTATTACTCGGCCACCACCTTTGAAAGAGATTGGGCAGAACTAACAGGCACCTACGGCGAATTTTTAAGCGCCAAACCCGTAAACTTTGAAGCCAACGAATTCTATAATTTCATTGGGTTTAAAATTGAATTTGCCTACCTGCCCTATATTTTCAATATTAGCTTTAACAACAAAGGAGAAATAATATATGTCTCCTTTATGCAAGCCCACAATATTTATGTGGCGCCAGATTATTGCGATGTAAGCAAGTTCTTAGAAAGAAAACTTACGGTAAACAATGGCTTTTATGAAATGCCAGGCTTGTTAACGGTTCCCAACAACCAATCAAAATCGCCCTTGGTGATTATTTTGGCAGAGGCTGGTCCTACAGATAAAGACGGTTCATTTGAAGAAAACAGGCCGTATAAAGATATTGCCTGGGGCTTGGCCAGCATGGGTTACGCAGTTTATCGTTACGAAAAACGCTCAAACAATTATGGCATTTACATGCTTAGAGACAAGGGGGCTTATGAAACATTTACCCCAAGAGAAGACTTGCTCAACGATTTATACAAGGCCATAGACACGCTTAAAACCCTTCCCGATATTGACCCAAGCCGCATCTATGTTTTGGGCCATGGGCAAGGAGGTATGTTGCTGCCATTAGTGGCCAAGGAAAGAAGAGAGGTAAAAGGCATTGTGTTGATGGGCGCCACGGCCAAAAGACAGCAAGAAAACATGATAGATCAGTACAAATATCTTACTAAAGTTACCCCCTATAAAAAGGCAGAATACGACGAGCAAACCATCAATGCCAAACGCAGTATGGACAAAAATTTAAAACCCTTAACAGAACATAAATTTATGCCCTATGGGGTTCAAGCAACCTATTGGATCTGGCTCAACCAATACAAACAGGTGGAGATTGCCCAAAAGCTTAAAAAACCTATTCTTATTTTGCATGGCAACCGCGATTATCAAACCAATATGGAAGATTTGGGGATTTGGCGTAAAGCCTTAAAAAACAATCCTTTTGGAACGGTTAAAGATTACCCAAAACTCAATCACTTATTTTACTCGGGTGACATAGAATCTACTTATAGCGAATATTTTATTAGGGGTAACATTCCAGAATATGTAATTAAGGATATTTATACTTGGTTAAATAACTCGCAAGACCTAAGTAAGTAGCGATAATTTTACCTTCATTAATTAACGCATTCACATATATTTGCGGCAAATATTTCTCCCGCATTTATGGATTCATTCTCTTATATTTCTAATGCCGATGTTTCGGCAATTGACCAAATACACCAACAATATTTGCAAAATCCTGAATCTGTGGACTATGGATGGCAAAAGTTTTTTGAAGGTTTCGATTTTGGATACAATCAGCGAACAGGAAATGGAAAAAGCAATGCCATTTCGGAAGATGCGCTTAAAGAAATAAATGTACTCAACCTAATTCAAGGCTATCGCATGCGTGGGCACTTGTTTACCAAAACCAATCCAGTACGCGAACGCAGACAATACACCCCAACCCTAGCCATCGAGAGCTTTGGTTTGCAAGCCAGCGATTTAGAGAAAACCTTTGCCGCAGGCTCAGAATTGGGCATTGGTTCGGCCAAATTAAAAGACATTGTTGCACACCTTGAGCAGACCTATTGCCAAAGCATTGGCGCCGAATATATGTTTGTGCGCGAACCTAAGAAATTGAATTGGCTCAAACAGAAAATGGAAACAGCCAAAAATACCCCTAACTTAAGCATAGAAGAAAAACGACATATTCTGGATAAGCTCAACCAAGCCACGGTGTTTGAAAATTTCTTACATACTAAATTTGTGGGACAAAAACGCTTTAGTTTAGAAGGCTTAGAAACCCTTATTCCGGCATTGGATTTTGTAATTAAATATGGGGCAGATTTGGGTGTTGAAGAGTTTGTTTTAGGCATGGCACACCGCGGCCGATTAAATGTTTTGGCCAATATTTTAAACAAGACTTACGACGAAATTTTTAAAGAATTTGAAGGAAAATCTGCCGAAGATGAAGGCATTTTTGAAGGCGATGTAAAATACCACATGGGATTTTCTAGCCAGGTAAAAACTTTTACAGGCAAAAAAGTTCAGTTGCGTTTAAGTCCAAATCCCTCTCATTTAGAAGCAGTGAATCCTGTGGTGAAGGGCATTACTCGCGCCAATATGGAATATAAATACAAGGGTGATATTGATAAAATTGCGCCTATCTTAATTCATGGTGATGCCTCTGTGGCCGGCCAGGGTATTGTGTATGAGGTGCTACAAATGGCGGGCCTGCCAGCGTATAATGTGGGTGGTTGCATTCACATTGTGGCCAATAACCAAATTGGTTTTACCACAAACTATACCGATGCAAGAACTTCAACCTATTGTACCGATGTGGCCAAAACAACTTTAAGTCCGGTTTTTCATGTGAATGCCGACGATGTTGAAGCAGTGGTGTATACCATTAAATTGGCCATGGAGTACCGCCAAGAATTTAACAGCGATGTGTTTATTGACTTATTGGGTTACAGAAAATATGGCCATAACGAAGGAGACGAGCCACGTTTTACCCAGCCTGTTTTATACAAAGCCATTGCGGCACACATTAATCCTAGGGAGCAATATAACCAAAAGCTAATGGCCGCAGGCAGCGTGGAAGCTGCGCTTGCCAAAGAAATGGAAAAAGACTTTAGGGGTTTGCTCCAAGATAAATTAGAAAAATCGAAATCGGAAAAATTGCCTAAGGTAAAAAACTTTGTTAAAGATGTTTGGGATGGGTTTAGACACCCCGTTATTGAAGACTTTGTAACCTCGCCAGATACGGCTGTGGAGGCAAAAAACTTTGTGGACTTAGCCGAAAAACTTACCAATATTCCGAGCGATTTTAATGCTTTTAGCAAAATTGTAAAGTTGATGAAAGACCGCAAGGCCATGATTGCAAACGATAATTACGATTGGGCAATGGGCGAGTTATTGGCTTATGCTACTTTGAGCAACGAAGGTCATAACATACGCATGACGGGTCAAGATTGCGAGCGCGGAACCTTTAGTCACCGCCATGCCATTATAAAACCAGAAGATTCTGAAAAAGCATATAATACTTTTGACAGCCTAGGAAAAAGCAAAAAAGGCAATGTGTATTTCCACAACTCTTTGTTAAGCGAATACGCTGTGTTGGGATTTGAATATGGCTATAGCATGGTAACGCCAAACGACCTTACTATTTGGGAAGCACAGTTTGGCGATTTCGCCAATGGCGCTCAAATTATCATTGACCAATACATTGCCAGTGCCAGCACCAAATGGAAAACTTTTAGCGGTTTAACTTTACTCTTGCCACATGGCTATGAAGGTCAGGGGCCAGAGCATTCATCGGCCCGATTAGAAAGATTTTTGCAATTAGCCGCTAACTATAACATGCAAGTTTGCAACATCACCACACCGGCCAATTATTTCCATGCCTTGCGCCGCCAATTAAAGCGCAAAGACTTACGCATTCCATTGGTGGTAATGACGCCAAAAAGCTTGTTAAGACACCCAGTTTGCGTAAGCAAGTTGAGCGATTTTACCGAGCAAAAATTTCAGGAAGTGATAGACGATTCGCAAGTAAATGTTAAAGATGTAAAAAGGGTATTGTTGTGTTCAGGAAAAATCTATTTTGAACTTTTAGAAAGACAACAAACCGAGCAACGCAAAGACATTGCCATTGTGCGCATAGAGCAATTATACCCAATGCCAGAAACACAATTAAGTGCCATCTACAGCAAGTATAAAGGTGCCCAATTTTGTTGGGTTCAAGAAGAACCAAAAAATATGGGCGCATGGCTGAACCTATTGCGCTGGGATAGCAACCTGATGTTAAAACGCATTTCGAGAGAATCGAGCGCCTCGCCTGCAACGGGCTACAGCAAAGTACATGCAGTAGAGCAAAAAGCCATTATTGACAAGGCTTTTACCTTGTAACTTAAGGCAAACCGCACTTATATAACTAAGCTAATTTTTGCCTAACAAGCTTAAATTAAGTTATAACTTAAGGCAAACCGCACTTATATAACTAAGCTAATTTTTGCCTAACAAGCTTAAATTAAGTTATAACTTAAGGCATACCGCACTTATATAACTAGCTAGCTTTTATCTTATAAGCTAAAAGCTATCTTATAAACCTAAGGTAGCTTTTAGTTTGTTATACCCTGTTCTGCTTACCGGAATTTTCTGGCCGTTTCTTAAGATAACAAAATCGGGTGGATCAATTTTTTGCACCCCTTGGGTAGGAATAATATACGAACGATGCACCCGTATAAAATCTTTAGAATTAAGATGCTCCTCAAAATAACCCATGGTCTTTTTCTTGAGGTAAGTTTGCTGTGCAGTATGTATTTTTATATAATCGCCATAAGCCTCCAAGTACAAAATATCCTGCAAATTTAAGACCTGCACCGTTTGATGATGCTTCACCACCAAGCGCGTTAATTGCTCTTCACTTGCCGCAGTTTCCTCTGAAAACTTTTCTAGGTGCGCATTTGGTTCAGCACTTTGCAAATGCTTCATCATTTTTTCAATGGCCTTTCCAAAACGCTCCTTGCTAAACGGCTTTAGCAAATAATCCATGGCATGCGCCTCAAAAGCCTTCATAGCGTAAGCGTCGAAGGCAGTAGTAAAAATAACAGCCGGCGCATTTTCCAAAATCTCCAACATCTCAAACCCATTTATTTTGGGCATCTGAACATCAAGAAAAATAAAATCGGGTTGATGCAAAGCAATAGCCTTCACCCCTTCAAAACCATCGTTACACTCCTGCTTAACCTCAATATTCTTAAAATCTTGCAAATACTCCATCACAATAGAGCGCGCCAAAGGTTCATCATCAATAATTACACACGAATAATTTTTCATATCTGGGGAATAGTTAATCTCATTATTAATTGTTTGACTTTTATTGCGGAATGGTTAATCTCACTATAAATTGTTGGTCTTTTATTTCGGTCTGAACCAAATCGTTGTTGGCGTATAATAAATACAAACGACGCTTGATAGAATCGAGTCCAAAACCGGTACCGGCAGTTTGCCTATGGGTTAATGAATCGAAAGGATTGCTAATTTGAATCTGCAAATATTGATTGGCTGCACATTTTGCCTCCACCACAATCTCCACCTCGCCCAAAGTATCATACAAGCCAAACTTAATGGCATTCTCTACCAAAGGCTGCAAGATTAAAGCCGGCATCACCTTGTTGGCACAAGAAGCATCCAATACCACGGTCGACTTAAGCCTATTCCCAAACCTAACTTTCTCTATTTGCAAGTACAAATCTAATTGGTATAACTCCTCCTTTAAACTAATTAATTGCTTATCGTCTTTACGCAAAGTATGCCTTAAAAACTCAGAAAGCTGCTCTATCATGCGCCTTGCCTGATCTGGCTTAGAGCCCGCCAAAGCACTAATCGAATTGAGGCTATTAAACAAAAAATGTGGCTGTAATTGCTGCCTCAAATTATACAACTCAGCTTCCTTCACAATGCGCTCGTTCTCATGTTGGTGTTCGGCCAAAGATTTCTGTTCGGTTAAAAAATTGGCCATCCATTGAATAACGGTTATAATCATCATCATCAAAACTTGGTAGATAAACCGCAACAAAACACTCTTAGAAATAAACTCTTGATAAGCTAAATCCTGACTGTATAGAAATTCAAGGCCCTTTACAATTACAGCAGTATTGCCAATGGCCATAAGCAAGGCCCAAATACGCATATAAAAAATATTCTCCTTAGTAGGTTGATAATACTTAAGCGTAATATGAATGAGGAAGGCAGAAAAGGTAAAACTAAGGTGGGTAATAAAACTATCTACTAAGGCAATTTTAAAGGGCACCGCAAAATCAAATAGCACATAAGTATATATTGCCATCCACGAAAACAGGAAGGTAAAATACGACAATAGGACACGCCTAAATGTTATTTGCCCAAACACGCTTAAGCTGCAATTACAGACTGCTCAACCCGCTCTTGAATTTCTTGAGCGCGTTTCTTAATAAAGGATGCATAATGATCTGATTGGTCTCTCTCCGAAACACATGAATAAAGTTCTTCCCCGTCTAACATGCTTTTGAGCTCTTTTAGGTAGGGCACATCCACAAATTTCCAAAACAAACCATGCCCCATGTCTGTCACTACCTCATCTTCATTCTTTACACCTAGCATGCGTGCTTTAAAGAAAGCTTCGTGGGTATCGCGTGCTTCAATTAAACAAAGTTGCTCATCAAATTGCTCAACAGCGCTGTTCTCTGCACCCACAATTTGATAGACAATTTTAGCTAAAAAGTTTTTCATACGTTTTATCTTTTCTTATCATTAGTGTCCGATAAAAGTACAAAAAGCATTTATCGTTTCAAAATTTACTTGATAATCAATTAGTTATGTTGTTTGCTTTTCGTCTTTTTAAAAGT